>JBGALT010000019.1:1199-73858 GCA_044223665.1 Sandaracinaceae bacterium
GAGGATCGCGAGCAAGCCGTGCAGCATTCCGGCACCGACCACGCGCGCCCGGCGCCGAGCGCGTCCGAGGACCGAGAGGCGGTCTGATCCGTGTTCACCGTCGAGCGCAAGGTGGGCCGGGTGATCGAGGCACGCATCGATGCCCTCGGGACGCGCGCCGATGCCGACGCCTACAGCGCCGCGCTCGGACGGCTGGCGCTCGCCGCTGCCGATCTTCGCCCCGTGCTCTGCGCCGACCACCGCCGCGTGGTCGTCTACTCGCAGCCGGTCTCGGATCGTCTCGCCGAGCTCTTCGCGCAGATGAACTCGCGCCTCGCGCGGGTCGCCATCCTCGTCGCGCCGACGAACCACACGCTCCACCTGCAGCTGCAGCGCATCGTTCGCGAGGCCGGCTTCGCGTCGCGCCGGGTCTTCACCGACGCGCCCGCCGCGCGCGCATTCCTCGGGGAGGGCCTCGGGCCCGAGGAGCGCGCACGCCTCGACGCGTTCCTCGCCGCCGTCTGATCCGGCGACCGCAGCGCACGACGGGGGCCCGGCGGGGCTTCCGAGCCGATGTCTACTCCGGCGCCGTGGGCAGCTCGGGCGCGATCGGGGTCGCGGGAGGGAGCCCGCTCCGCATCACCTGGGTGGCGTAGCGCGCGACCAGGACGGGCATGTGACCGAAGAGACGTCCGTACGCGTCGTGTCCGGCGCCCGCGAGCTCGCGCAGGTGCTCCATCTCGAAGAGCACGCGCAGCCAACGGAACGGGTGACGGCCGTAGAGGCGGTCGGCCAAGCGCGCCTGGAACCAGAGATTGCGTCCCTCGGCCGACGCCGCGAACCGCGCCTCGAAGAAGGGAATCCAGTCCTCGGTGCGATCGAGCGCTTCGCGCACGCGCTCGGCGGCGAACACCGCGGAGAACATCGCGGGCGCGATGCCTTCACCGAGGAGCGCGTCGATACCGTACGCCTCCCCGACGAGCACGAGCCCCGGTCGGTGCGCCCGCGTGCTCCAGTCCCAGTAGCGCTCGGGCCAGCCGCCGATCTTCTCGGCCGTCGGTCGGAAGCCGAGGCGGGCGGCGTAGCGCTCGGTGTAGCTGCGCAGCTCGGCGCCACTCACGCGACCGCGGCCGTCCATCACGCCGATCTGGAAGAGGTCGTCCCCGTGCGCGCTCGGGAAGACCCACGCGTAGCCTGGGATGCCGTCGAGGATGGGATCGAAGTCGAAGTCGAGGCGATCGCGCGGCATCTCGGCGCTCCCGCGCTCGAACGTCGCCTCGACGAGCCGCCCGGTGATGCCGCCACGCAGGCCCGAGGCCCGCCGGCAGAGGCCGTTCGCTCCGTCGGCGCCGACGATCCACGCGTACGACTCCGACACGCCGTCGATCGTGGCGCGCCAGCGATCCACGCCCGGCGCGATCGCGCTCACCGTCGTCTCCTCCCGCACCACGACGCCGCTCGCGCGCACGCGCTGGAGCAACCACGCATCGAGCGTGGCGCGGTCGTAGACCCACTGGGGGCCCTGCTCGCGCACGTCCAGGCGGCCCACGCGAGAGCGGAACTCGAGGGCCGAGGTCACGACGGCGCCCGGCGGCCGCTCGCCGAACAGCTCGGTGAGGAGCGCGGTCCCGCGAAAGGTGACGCCGCCCCCGCAGAGCTTCGGGCGCGGAAACCGCGCCTTGTCCACGACCACGAGGTCCTCGGGCGCGATCCCCGCGCGCAGCGCCGCCAGCACGAACGCCGATCCTGCAGGACCGGCGCCGACGACGAGGATGCGAGGGCGAGCCATGGGGCGCGCAGGATACGAGCGCGCGGCGCGCGCACCAGCCCCTTCGACGCCGCCGTGGGAACGCGGCGTTCTCGAACGGCGGGAAGGATCAGGATCGCGCCCGTGCGCGCGCCGCCGTGTGCGGGCGCAGAATTCATCGGTCCACACAGTTCTCGAGCATCTTCGACACCGGGGTACGATCGATGTCGATTCCGTCGGTCGCGTGCGCTGGCGCGAACCAAGGCGGATCCGATCCTGAGCGCGGCGGTTTCGCGGCCTGAAACAAGGGCTTGAGGTTCGTGTGCATGAGGATCAGCCTGCCGGTGGAGGTCCGCATGTCGAAGGGGAGGAAGGCGCCGGTGCAGAGTGCGCGAGCGCGCGAACGATCGGTGCAGAAGCTGTCGGCGATGATCGAGCGTGAGGTTCAGCGCCGCCTGGGTCCGAAGTCGACGTTCGAGCAGCGGAACAACATGCGCGCCGAGATCATCAAGGAAGCTTCCTTCCGGGGCGAAGGCGAAGACCTGCAGCGAATGACGACGGGGGACGACGTACTTCGGCCGATGGCGCCCGCACGAGATCGCGGAGCCGCTGTACCGGAAGGTCGGCGTGCGCAACGGTCCGACGATCAAGCCGATCGAGCGGCGCGCCGGGATCATCGAGAACATGACGCCGGACATGGCGTGCATGGTGGGTGCGCTCGGCGCGGACCAGAGCAGCCGCGAGCTGGAGCGGACGTTCTGGCGCGTGGGCATCGTGTCGCCGAGCCGCGCGTTCCTCGAGAAGCGCGGGAGCCGGCTCGCGCAGGACATCGCGACGAAGGTCGTGGATCTGGAGGCTGCTGCGCGCGAGAGCGAGGAGATCCCCGCGAACGTGGCGTCGGTCAGCGGCGGTCTCGACCGGATGTCGGCGCGCGTGAACGAGCCGTCGAGTGACCCGAACGCTCCCAAGCCTCGGCGCACCGAGCCGTACGTGAGGCCGCCGCCGCCGCGGCAAGAAGCGCACTGGCGCAAGGCGTGGGCGGGCTCGATGTCGTTCTACGATGGCGAGGGCAACGTGCTCTGCACGTGGATGTACGGGGCCGAGCCGACGACGGACCCGGATGCGCTCGCCGATCGCGTCGCCGCCGACATAGCCGCCGTCGTGCACGCCCGTCCCGACGTGCACGTGCACTGCGTGCAGGACGCGGCACCGGAGCGGCGCGCTCTGCCCGAGGCGCTCGCGCGCACGCTGCCCGCCGACAAGTCGTTCGTCGACCTGGTCGACATCGAGCACCTCTGCCGCGACTACCTCGACGTGGTCGTCGACGCGTGCGAGCCCGAGGGCGACCCGTATGACATGAAGGGCTGGTACCGCAGCGAGCTCTTGCGCCACGACGATGCGATCGATCGCATCTGGAGGAAGCTGCGCGACAAGGCGAGCGAGCTCCCCGAGGAGTCCGACGCGCGCAAGGCCGTCGACTCGGCGATGACCTACATCCGCGACCGCAAGGACAAGATGCGCTACGCGTCGCACTACGCGGCCAACCTGCCCATCGGCAGCGGCGCCACCGAGAGCACCTGCTGGCAGATGCAGGCGCGTGTGAAGCGGGCGGCGCAGTCGTGGGGCTCCGAGGTCCGTCCCGAGAGCGTCACGCGCACTCCCGGTCTGAACGGCGTCCTGACGACGCGCGGTCTCGTGCTGTCCGAGCGATGGGATGCGGCGTGGCCCACCTACGCCGCCACGCATCGGATGGAATCGAGGTGTGCGGCGTGATCAGGATCGCATCCGCCTTGGGCTCTGGGCGTCGGCTCATACCATGGATACGTGGAGGTTCTCGACTTCCAAGGCACGCGGACACCATGAAGAGCGCTGGCTTTGGGCTGCGCACACTGGCGGCGAGCTGCGTGCTCGGAGCGGTCGGGCTGTCCGCAGGCGGATGTTCACCCGGCGCGCGAGACGACTGCGGCGGTGCTGCACCCACACTCGACGACTGTGAATTCGCCGACCTGTTCTGGGCGGACTGCGGAGGTACCGGTGATCCCTCCTTCGCGTGTTGGAGCGCCGGCTGTCGTTGGTTCGCCACGGGATGCGTGCCGCGCGGCTATCTCCGAACGGATTGCCCGCCGAGCGATGCGTGCTGTCACGCCACCGTGACCGGACCTTGGTTGTACTCCGATGGAGCCGAGTCGTACGAGCCGACGAGCGTGGGGCTGATCCGAGAGGATGTCGCGGCCATCGGCAGCGCCATCGTCACGCGCACCTCCGGGCTCTCGCTGACGGTCACGGTCGAGCCAGACGTCCAAGTTCTGACGCCGAGCCAAGTGTGGTGTGACGTGGACCTCGCGGCGCACGACTTCTGCACCGCGACCGGCTTCTCGCTGCGGCGCGGGGCACACGGGATGCTGGCGCTCCGCGTCGTCGATGGCATTCGTTTCGACGTCGAGGCGCTCTACATCGAGCTGGTGCAGCTCGACGACGGGTCGTGGCACGCACGCACGTTCGTGCGGCAGGAGCAGGAGATGCCAGCCTCGCGGCGTGATTGCCGGCTGACGACGAGTCGACCGCTGGAGGTCACCGGCAACGTCGTCGTCACCACGCTCGACTTCTCGCAACCCGAGCAGGTGCACGGGCGCGCGGACCTGAGCGTGGAAGGCGTGCCGGCGCGCGTCTACTTCTGACATCGACGGGCGCGGGCGGGGCGATCGATCGGCGGGGTGCGGAGACGGAGCCGCGCGGGCACGCGTCGCGGCTTCCTCGGCCCGCGCTCTGGTGGCGGTCGAAGCGGCGAGCGGCCGACGCGCTCCAGCGAGCGGCATGGCACACCCGCGCGCATCGCGATAGCGTGAGCGCTCGGAGGGGGCGCCGTGCGACATCTTTTCGTGCTTCTCGCGCTGACGGGGGCGGCGGGTTGTTCGGCCCCCGAGGTCCCGACGGACGCTTCTGGCGGGATCGACGCCGCGACCCGCTGCAGGGTCGACGCCGACTGTGACGATCACGCGTTCTGCAACGGCCCCGAGCGCTGCGCGCCCGACACGGGCGGAGCGGACGCGCGTGGCTGCGTGGCCGGTGCGAGCCCGTGCACCGCGGCGAGCACGTGTGACGAGACGATGGACCGCTGTGGAAGCGGATGCGCGACCCCCGATGCCGACGGGGATCGACACGACTCGGTCACCTGCGGAGGCGACGACTGCGACGACGCCGATTCCCATCGCGCACCCGGGCTCACCGAGGTCTGCGACGTCGCCGGCCTCGACGAGGACTGCGATCCGAGCACGTTCGGCATCCGCGACGCGGACGGCGACACGTACGCGGACGCGACGTGCTGCAACGGAACGCGCTGCGGGCCGGACTGCGACGACACCTCGAGCGGCGCGCACCCGGGATTGGCCGAGACGTGCGACCTGCGGGACAACGACTGCGACGACGCGACCGACGAAGGCGTCGTGACGACCTACTACCTCGACGCCGATGGCGACGGGTTCGGCGTCGACGCGACCGTCGTCGAGGCCTGCTCGCTGCCGGCCGGCTACGCGATCCAGTCCGGCGACTGCGACGACGGGGCCGGCGGCGCGAATCCCGGGGTGCCGGAGAACCCGTGCAACGGCATCGACGACGACTGCGACCTCCAGACCGACGAGGGCGCAGTGATGGTCACCTGCTCCGTGGACGGCGACGACGACGGATATGCGGCCGCCGGCGCGGCGAGCACGATGCGGATGTGCGCGTGCATGGCGGGTGAGACGTCGCGCGTCCCGGTGGACGCGGCCAGCACCGACTGCGCCGACAACGATGCGCTCGCGCACCCGGGGCTGGCGGAGCTGCAGTGCAACGGCCGCAACGACGACTGCATCGACGCCACGCTCGACGAGCGAGGCACCGAGGTGTGCGACGGCGTGACCAACGACTGCGACTCGAGCGTCGACGAGGGATTCGGCTGCGTGCAGGGCAGTGTCGCGCCGTGTCACACGTCCTGCGATCCCGGTGGCGCCACGACCGGCTCCCAGACGTGTCAGCCGAACTGCACCCTGGGGGCCTGCGTGCCGCCCCTCGAGAGCTGCGACGGCCGCGACAACGACTGCGATGGCGCGGTGGACGACGGCTCCCCGTGCACCCCGCGCTCCGGGGCGATGACCTGCACCGACAGCTGCGGCAACTTCAGCGGACGCCAGGCGTGCTCGGACAGCTGTCAGCCATCGGGAGCATGCACCTCCCAGGTCGACCGCACGTTCACGCAGTCGCAGCACCTCCACACGGCGTGCGGGTTCCCGTGCTGCGGCGCCGCGGCGACCGGGTACTGTGCGTGGTGTTCCGAAGCGGGCTGCACGATGGAGTACGGCTCCGGCTGGGCAGCCACGCAGTACCCGGTCGGGAACTACGAAGCCTCCGTGAGCGTGCACGCGCGCGGTGGCGGAAGCTTCACGATCACGTTCGACCTCCAGCCCGGATCGGGAGGCGTCGTGTTGTTCATGGGCGGGACGCCGCCTCCGGGCGCCACCGGCACGCTCGTCACGAACGGCATGCGCTTCACGTTCCCGGGCGACGACGTTGCGCGGACGTTCATCCTCAATTTCCAGGTGCAGACCGGCTGTGCCTTCGTCGGCCCGCGCGTGATCTACGACAACACCACGTCCTGCACCGGAACGAGCGGCGCCATCTGCATCGACCAAACGCGCATCCGCACCCTCTGAGCACGCTCTCGCCGATCACGACGCGCGGCCGCTGATCGCGATTGGATCCGCCTGGGCCGCTGCCTACCGCCGCGCGACGCCGAGCACGTCGCAGAGCTCGCCGAAGGTCTCGCTCCGGCTGGCGCGAAGATCGCGGAGGCGCACCAGCTGGTTCTGCGCGTCGTGACGGTCGAACGGGAACGTGCCGACCACGCCCAGGCGCGCGACGCGCACCGTCAAGAGCTCGAGCTCCTCCTCGTCCGACTCGGCCAGCTCGTCGAGCAGCGCGCGCAGCGTGCCGGCGAGCGCGCGGCCGAGCTGCGGCATCTGGAGCACGACGCCGCCGTCCTTGGCCTCGGCGAGCAGGGCGTCGACCGCGACGAGGTCGATCGCGCGGCCGTGGCCGAGCTCCTTCTCGAGCGAGCGACCGATGGACATCTCGGCCGCGACCACGAACTCGCGCGGGAGCTGCTGTCCGATGCTCGCGAGGTAGCGCATCAGCGGCACCTGCTGCGCGTAGATGTCCTGGTACTCGCCGGCCACGTCGTCGAGCGTCTCCTCGAGCAGCCCGCCCAGGATGCGCGTCTGCTCGTCGCGGAAGATGCTCCGGAGCGAGTACACGCCGCCGGGGAAGCGCCGCTCCAACGCGCGCAGCACCTCCGGCAGATCGAGGCGGCCGAACACGGTCGTGATCTCCTCGCGCATGGCGCG
The DNA here is from genome assembly GCA_044223665.1 of Sandaracinaceae bacterium. Classification (GTDB taxonomy): domain Bacteria; phylum Myxococcota_A; class Polyangia; order Polyangiales; family Sandaracinaceae; genus JBBSAT01. The sequence goes on from JBGALT010000019.1 coordinate 8,304, forward strand.
ATGCGCCTCCTGGCCGGCGTACACGCGGACGCCGCCGCCGAGGTTGTGGTCGCCGAGGTGCACCACCGCGTACTCGACCGAGAGGCTGGCCTCGGTGCGCTCGTGGCGGACGGTGAGGCGCCCGACGCCGAGCCGGGCCTTGGCGGCGCGTCGCTGCTCGGCCTCGTCGAAGTCGACGTCGAAGCCGTAGCGTTCTTCGTGGGCGCCGTAGCTCGTGAAGAGCGAGGTGATGGCGAAGTGCGCCGCCGCGCCCATCAAGGACACCGCGCGCGGGGCGACGAGCTGCTCGAACACGTAGCGTCCGTCGCGCCACTCCGGGACGTTGCTCTTGGCCTCGGCGAGCCGCGCGAGGAACGGCGCGCGAAAGCGATCCCCGAACAGCTCGGTGGCGATCTCCATCGCACGCGCCGCGTAGGCCAGGCACTGCTGCCCCTCGAGGCCGCTGATGTCGTTGAAGAACCAGCCGCACGAAGTGAACATGCTCATCGCGTAGCGCTGCATCTCGAGCAGCGAGAGCGCGCGCACGCGCTCCGGGCTCCCGGCCACCGCGAGCGCGGGGTGGATCCCGTGCTCGCGCAGGAACACGTCGCGGCGCTCGCGGGACGCATCGAGCAAGAGATCGACGTACGCGTCGCGGGCGGCCCATCCATCGCGGAACAGCTCGCGACAGGCGCGCTCGTACTCCGGCGCGATCGCGTCGCGCAGCTCGTCGAGCGCCTGCCGGAGGGGCGCGCGCCAGGCCTGGTTCCAGCCGTGGGGCGCGCCGGTCGAGCAGCCACAGTCGCTGCGCCAGCGCTCCACGCCGTGGGCACAGCTCCAGCTCGTGCGCGGGACGATCTCGGCCTCCCACGTCGGCGGATGGGTCGCGAGGAACTCCTCGTAGCCGGAGAGCGCCTCGCGCCCTTCCCTCGCGCCGATGTTCTCGAGCGCGAAGGCGAGCGCCATCTCGCCGAAGTGGTGGTGGTGCCCGTAGCTCTCGCCGTCGGTCGCCAGGTGCACGATCTGGGGCTCGCGCGCGCTCGGGTGGAAGGTCCCGAGGATGCGATCGGCGAACGCCTTGCCGTCGTTCAGCACGTGCTCGAACGCGACCGCCCGCGAGAGCGGGCCGTCGTAGAAGAAGACCGCGATGTGCCGGCCGGACGGGAGCGCGACGTCGTAGACGCGCCGAGGGTCGACGCGAGCGCCGCCGACGTCGACCCAGGCCGGGTGCCCGATGGGTCGGACGCGCGCGCACTGATTCGGCGCCAGCACCGTGAGCGCGATGCCCTCGGCGGCGAGCGCCTCGAGGCTCTCGACGTCCGCGGCCGTCTCGGCCAGCCACATCCCGCGCGGCTTGCGGCCGTAGCGCCACTCGAAGTCCCGCGCGCCCCAGCGGACCTGCGTCCGTCGATCACGCTCGTTGCAGAGCGGCAAGATGAGGTGCCCGTGCACCTGCGCCATCGCGACGCCGTGACCGCGGGCCGCGACCGAGGCGCGGTCGGCCTCGACCATCGCCGCGTGCGTCGCCGGATCCTCGCGCTCGAGCCAGGTCATCAACGTCGGCCCGGCGTCGAACGAGATGGAAGCGAAGTTGTTCACCAGCCGGTCGACGCGGCTTCGCGTCGAGGATCCGCGCCCCGGCGTTCGGCGCGTAGCACTCGGCCGAGACCCGGGCGTTCCAGTCGTGAAAGGGCGCGGCGCTCGGCTGCGCTTCGACGACCTCGAGCCAGGGAGACTCGCGCGGCGGCTGGTAGAAGTGACCGTGGACGACGACGTGGCGCAGGCCCATCGCGCCGCAGAGTACCGCAGCGCGAGCAATCCTTGCCGCGCCGATCAGAGCGACGGTGCGACGCCCTCGGGCGCGCGGAAGAACACCGCTGCGAGCGGCGGCAGCGTGATCTTGGCCGAGCAAGGGAAGTCGAGGAGCGGCTCTTCCACCGCCTCGATGCCGCCGAGGTTGCCGACACCACTGCCGCCGTAGTCGGGGGCGTCGGTGTTGAGCACCTCGATCCAGCGCCCGGCGATCGGCAGCGCGACGCCGTACTCGTAGCGGACGACGGGCGTGAAGTTGATCACGCAGAGCACCGGGGCCGTCCCTTCCGGCCCCTGCCGCAGGAACGTGAGCACGCTGTGCTCGGCGTCGGCGCCGCTCACCCAGCGGAACCCGCGTGCGTCGCAGTCGAAGGCGTGCATGGCGGGCTCGCGCCGGTAGAGCGCGTTCAGGTCGGTGACGAGGCGCGCGATACCGAAGTGCTCGTTCGTCGTCGACTCCACCTCGGGATCGCCCTCGACGAGATCCCAGTCGAGCGAGCCGTCGTGGTTCCACTCGCGCCACTGGGCGATCTCGCCGCCCATGAACGTGAGCTTCTTGCCGGGCTGCGCGAACTGCCATCCGAACAGGAGGCGCAGGTTGGCGAACTTCTGCCAGCGGTCACCCGGCATCTTGTTGAGGAGCGAGCCCTTGCCGTGGACCACCTCGTCGTGGCTCAGCGGCAGCACGAAGTTCTCGCTGAACGCGTAGAGCGAGCGGAACGTGACCTCGCTGTGGTGCCAGCGGCGGTGGATGGGATCGCGCTCGAGGTAGCGCAGCGCATCGTGCATCCACCCCATGTCCCACTTCAGGCCGAAGCCGAGACCGCCCATGTAGTTGGGGCGCGACACCAGGGGCCAGCTCGTCGACTCCTCGGCGATGACCTGCACGTCGGGCAGCTCGCGGTAGACGGTCTCGTTGAGCTGCCGGACGAAGCGGACGGCGTCGAGGTTCTCGCGGCCGCCGTGCTGGTTGGGCAGCCACTCGCCCTCCTTGCGGGAGTAGTCGAGATAGAGCATCGAGGCGACCGCATCGACACGCAGGCCGTCGACGTGGAAGCGCTCGAGCCAGCTGACGGCGCTCGAGATCAGGAACGCCCGCACCTCGGGGCGCCCGTAGTCGAAGATCAGGCTGTGCCAGTCGGGGTGGTAGCCCAGGCGCGGGTCCTCGTGCTCGAAGAGGTGCGAGCCGTCGAAGTAGGAGAGGCCGTGCCCGTCGTCCGGGAAGTGCGAGGGCACCCAGTCGAGGATCACGCCGATGCCCCGCTGGTGCAGGTGATCGACGAGGTACATGAAGTCCTCGGGTGTGCCGTAGCGGTGCGTCGGCGCGAAGAAGCCGGTGATCTGGTAGCCCCAGCTCCCGAAGAACGGATGCTCCATCACGGGCAAGAGCTCCACGTGCGTGTAGCCGCGCGCGGTCACGTACTCGGCGAGCCGCGGCGCGATCTCGCGGTAGCCCAGCGATCGACCGCCCTCCTCGGGGACGCGCCGGAAGCTGCCGAGGTGCACCTCGTAGATGGACATCGGCGCCGAGAGCGCGTTCGCCGCGCCGCGCGTGGCCATCCAGCGCGCATCGCCCCAGCGATGGGCCGGCACGTGGACGATGGACGCCGTCCCCGGCGGCACCTCGCAGAGCGAGCCGAAGGGATCGGCCTTGTCCATGACGTGCCCGTGACGGCGCACGCGGTACTTGTAGAGCGCGCCCTTGCCGAGCCCCGGCGCGAACGTCTCCCAGACGCCGCTCGCGGGGCGGCGGCGCATCGGGTGCGCGCTCTCGGACCACTGGTTGAAGTCCCCCACGAGCGAGACGGCCGTCGCGTTGGGCGCCCAGACCGCGAAGTGCGTGCCCCACGCGCCATCCACGACGCCCGGGTGGGCACCGAGCTTGTGGTGCAGGCGTGCGTGCGTGCCGTCTTCGAGCGCGCGGACGTCTTCGTCGGTGAGGAGCGAGGGGAACGTTTCCGGCGCCGGCATCGCGAGGCCACTTACCACGTTTCGGATGACTCACGCGGGCGCCGCGGATCCCACGCACCGCGACCCTGGCGTCGGGGCGCCGTCCGCGCACACTGCGCAGCGATGTCCTTGTTCCTTCCGCAGCGACGGCCCCACTTCGAGGCGGCGCTCCGCGACGTTCGCGCGGAGAGCGCCCGCGCCCGCGCCGCCGCAGCGGAGTCTCTCGGCGAGGCGAAGCCGGCGCAGCACGCCGAGGCCCGAGGCGCGCTCGCCCAGCTGGCGAGCGACCGCGAGCCGGAGGTGCGCTTCGCGGCGCTCGCGGGGCTCGGCAAGGTCGGCGACGCGTCGTCGCTCGACGCGGTGCTCGCTCGCCTGGACGACGAGACGCCGTTCGTGCGGGAGATCGCCGTCATCGTCGCCGCCGAAATCGGAGACGCGCGCGCGATCCCGCGCATCCGCCGGGCGCTGGGCGATGCGCACCCGTCGGTACGCTTCCAGGCGGTCGTCTCGCTGGCCGAGCTCGAGGGGGAGGACGCGCGCGTGGCCTTGTTCCCCGCGCTCGGCGACGACGACGCTCACGTCCGCGCCAACGCCGCCGTCGCGCTCGCGACGCTCTCCCCCGACCCGGCGACCGCCGACCGCGTGGCCAAGCTCCTCGGCGACCCGAGCGCGGAGGTCCGCCTCGAGGCTGCGCTCGCGCTCGCGAAGGCGGCAGACCGCCGCGCCGCCGCCGAGCTCGGACGCCACCTCGACGACGCGCGCGCGTTCGACGCCATCGAGGCCATCGCCGCGCTCGGCGCCACCGAGCGAGCCGACGATCTGGCGCGCGTGGCGCGCCGTTCCTCGCCCTCCTCGTAGCGCCGCCGCGGCGGCGGCGCTCGCACGCATGGGCGACCCGCGCGGGGTCGCCTCGCTCCGCGACGTGGCGCGTGCGTTCCGCGGCAGCGGCCGCACCTACGTCGCGGAGACGATCGGGATGCTGTGCCTGGACGAGCTCGCCCCCGAGCTCGCGGCGATGGCAGAGAGCCCGCGCGGCGTCGACGTGGGCGTCCTCGTCGAGGCGATCGCGAAGCTGCTCCCCCGCCACCCGGAGCTGAGGAAGGCGCTCGACACCATCGCCGCGCGCGGAGGCACCGCGGCCGAGCGAGCGAAGGCGCTGCTCGCGGACTGAAGTCCGCCGAATCGGCTCGGCACCGAGACGACGCCGCGGAGGAATCGAGGAACGCAGGAGCGGAACTGCGTCCTCCAATGCAGGACACGACCTCGCGGCTTCGGCCACTCCTCACGCGAAGACGCCCCCGCCGGCATGCCGGCGAGGGCGCTCTCGCTCACCGTCGGTCGGACCGCTCAGGGCGTGCAGTCGGGCGCGCAGACGTGACCGTTCGCGCGGCAGTTGCCCGACGCGCAGCGGTCGTTCTCGTTGCACGGCTCGCCCGCTCCGAGGAGCGCCACGCACATGCCGCTGCCGTTGCAGAGCGCGCCGTCGCAGCCGATCGCCGGCAGGCACGGATCGCCGAGCGTGGGCGCATCGCCGCAGACGCTGCCCGGGTTGCAGACGGTACCGGCGACGCACGGCGCATTCGCGCAGCTCTCGGTGCGGTGCGGCCGCTCGCGGCAGGTGCCGTAGACCATCGCGGCGTAGTCCTCGCCGTCGCAGTACGCATCGCCCACGCACTGCGCGTCGATCAGGCAGCGCGCCGTGCCGATGGAGAAGGCCGGGACGCAGACGCCGGTGTCGCTGGCGAAGTCGTAGTCGCAGATCGAGCTGTTGAAGTCGCAGACGATCGAGTCCGTGTCGCAGGACTGCCCGCGCGTCGGACGGCGGCGGCAAGTGCCGGTCCCGCTGCCGGTCGGGTCGTAGCAGTCGAGATCGGCCTCGCAGCCCTCGCCCATCGCCGGGCGGCACTGCATCCCGACGGTGCCGGTCTGCCGCACGCAGACGTCGGTCGCGCCGTTGTAGCCGGTGTCGCAGGTGCTCTCGGCGTCGCAGACGACGTCGCCGAAGTTGCAGGCGGTCCCCGGTCCCGCGTACGCGGTGCAGGTGCCGGGGCAGCTGTCCTCGACGTGGCAGTAGCTGTCGACGCACTGCGCGTTGCTCGTGCACGCGCCGCCCACGGCGACGGTGCCGGTGATGAAGTCGCAGCTCTCGTCGCCGCTGCCGACGTCGAGGAAGCAGCTCGAGTCGTTGGCGGAGTGGCCGAGACAGCAGGCCGCGTTCGCCGCGTTCCACTGCACCGCGCCGGAAGTCACGAGCGCCTCGAGCGCCGAGATGTCGCAGCCGTCGAGCACCGCCGCGCGCAGCTCGGTCGCGCCCGTCGCGCCGATCAGGCCGCAGCGCATTCGCTGGGCCACGACGGCATCGGCGTACGCCGCGCAATAGCCCGAGGGCATCAGCGGTGCGATGCCGGTGCAGCTGAAGGCCGGCCCGCCATCGTAGGGAGGCACGTTCGCGTCGTTGCCACCGCCACCGCCCGTGTCGCGCGTGCCCGTGTCGACCGGACCGCCGCCGCCGGTGTCCGCGACCGCCGCATCGTTGCCCGGCGTCGTCGTGCCGCCGTTGCACGCCGCGAGCGCAAGCGCCGCGAAGGAAAGCCTCCAAGCATTCTTCATCGCTCTCTCCATGATCCCCGCGCGGATCGCCCCCGGGGCGCGCGCGAAGGGCCCCACATAGCGCAGGCCCCCGAAGGGCTCAAGGAGCGAGCGGCGCATCGGCCTCGTCGCGCGCACAGCGGAAGCCGGCGGCGGTCACGCCCTCCGGGGCGTCGATCAGCAGCGGCCGGCCCGGCTCCACGCTGGCGGCCACCTCCTCGGCGGTCATCGGCCGGAGCGAGCGCGCGGCACAGAAGGCGAGGACCCCGGCGGCCGTCATCCCGACCGCCGGCGCCCGGAGGGTTCCGGGGGGCTGCTCCGTCTGGCGCGCCGGGCACTCGCCCGTGGCGACGCAGGCGTCGTAGCGCCAGCGCTCGATCGGCCGCGCGTCGTAGGAGTGTGCGCGAAGCTGGACCTCGCCCTCCGACGAGACCGTCGCCGCGCGAAGGAGCTCCGGAAGCCCCTCTCGGAACGCCGTGGGCGCCGTCGGCTCGCCCACGAGCGCGGCATGGCCCTCCACCCACAGGACCCCGGCCGGCGCCGGCAGCGCCGCGCAACGGAGCGTGGTGCGCGCCCCATCGCCATCGATCTCGAGCGTCCGCTCCTCGTCGAGCGCGACCATCGCGCCGCCGAGCTCGATCTCGGCCCCGTCGTCGCACGCCTGCCCGAGCGCGACGCCGTACACGAGGACGCCGCCCGCCTCGATCTGCGTGAGCGCCGAGATGCGCCCGAGCGCGACGCGCTGGGCCTCGCTCAGCGGCAGGCGCACCCCCGCCGGCGCATGGGGGGCGACGACCCGCTCGACGCTCCGCAGATCGAGCAGGAGCGGCCGGTCGCCGCGGTTGGTGAGCCGGATCAGCATCGAGCCGATCCCGGCGTGATCGGCGACGTGGTCGCGTGCGGCGAGCTCGATCGGGCCCGCGACGAAGAGCGAGGACCAGCTCGCCTCCGTGGTGGGTGGCGCGACCGGATCCTCCTGGCGGGCAGGCGGGTCCTGCCGATCCGTCGCGCCGCTGCCGCACCCCGCGAGCACGACCGACGCGATCGCCGGCAGAACCCCCAGCCGAGAGCACGCAGCGCGCATGCGCGTGAGCATACACGCGGCGCGGGAGGGGCCACCGTGAAACGCCGTTGACAGTCCGCCGGACCGGCTCCTAGTCTCCCCGGGCTCGATCACGCCCCCGCCGTTCGCCGAGGGCCGGTCGAGGCGGGCGTGGCGCCGGACGGCGCCTGTGGGGCCCGCGGCGGCAGGGAGCCGGGAAACAAGGGTCCGCCTACGGGCGGCGACGCGGTGGGAGAAGACACATGCGAAACACGACGATGGGACGATGGTCGCACCTGCTCCGGGGGGCGCTCCTGGTGCTGGCGCTGGCGGGAGCGGTGGGCTGCCACGCGGACGAGAACGATCCGGCCGGTCAGGCAGGCGAGCTCGGCGACGGAGTGCGGCGCGCCAACGCGATCGCGAACATCTCGCGCATCTACACGACGGCCCTGGCCCACGCGGACGGCAACCGCGCCGCCGACGAGCCGCACCACGTGGCCGACGTCACGGTCGGCCCGCTGACCGACACCTTCCTGCAGCACTCCGAGGACCACAACGGCCGCCGCGACATCATCGCGTTGCTCGCCGAGATGCGGGATCCGCGCTCGCTGCCGGCGCTCATCGAGGCGCTGAACTGGCAGCCGGAGATCAACGAAGAGGACGCCATCGCGGCCGCCCGCACGATCGCGACGCTCGAGCTGGACGACGCGCAGAAGGGCCAGGTCATCACCGCCCTCGATCACGCGCTCGGCCAGGTCCGCCAGGCGCGCGGCGTCGACAACCGCATGCGCATCGAGTTCCTGCGCGCGCTGGGCACCCTGGGCGACACCCGCGGCACCCCCGCGCTCTCGCGGACGATGCTCCTGCAGTCGGAGAACCAGGACTTCCTGATCAACCGCCTCGCGTGCGAGCAGCTCGGGCGCGTCGCCGATCCGGCCAGCGTGCCGGCGCTGATCCAGGCGCTCTACCTGTTCGGGCCGAACAACCCGGCGATGCGCATGAACGACATGGCGTCGATGGCCCTGGTCCGCATCGGGCGCCCGGCCATGCAGCCGCTGCTCGACACGCTCGCCGGCAACAACACCGAGGCCAACCAGATCGCGACGCAGTACATCGCCGCCGTCCGCCAGCGCGACGCGGACGCCGCCGCACAGATGTCGGTCGGCTCGATCGTGGCAGGCGAAGCCTCGTACGCGCTCGGCCAGCTCGGCTTCCGCGAGGCGATCGAGCCGCTCGTCGCGCAGACGCAGCAGCTCGACCAGGGCGAAGCGCCCACCTCCATCGAAGAGGACGCGGCAGACGAGGGGCACATGGCCTCGGCCGCGCTCGCGCTGGTCTCGATCAACCGCGAGGAGGCCGACTCGCAGCGCATCCGCGACGCGCTCGTCAACGTCTACAACCGCCTCAACCCGGAGGCGCGCCCCGGCCACGCGAGCCGCGCGCAGATGCTGGTCGCCTTCCAGCACCTCAACGACGCCGGGCTGCTTCCCTTCCTTCTGCAGAGGGCGCAGCCGGCCGCACGCGGCCAGGAGGACGACCCGAACGTCCGCATCCTGGCCTTCCGCGCCTACGCGCTGATGGCGAACGACGCCGAGATGGCCAACCTCCAGCGGATCCTCGCCAGCGAGCCCGAGGGCGACAGCCGCGACGGCTTCCTCGACGTCGTCGGCGATCTGGCGAGCGGGTCGACCGACGATGCCTCGCGGCCGGTCTTCGCCGCCGCGCACGAGTGCAACGCCGACGTGAGCTGCTGGGCCACCAAGCTGACCGACAGCAACTCGTGGGTCGTGCGCAAGGCCTGCTACATGCTGGCGCGCTACGGCCGCGGCAACGACGCGGCCATCACGGCGCTGGTCGGCCAGCTCGGCAACTCGAGCGAGGAAGTGCGCGGCGAGGTGCTCTACGCGCTCGACTTCGTGGCCTCCCAGGGGAGCCCGGCGGCGGTCGCCCGGATCGACGAGCTGCACCAGCAGGAGCAGGGACGCGCGATCTGGACGCACACCGAGTCGCTCTTCCTCGCCGTCCAGGCGCGCCTGGCCGCGCGCGGCGCGGCGCATTGACCGCCCGCGTGATGAAGCCTCGCGGAAATCGGCAGGATCGATGATCCGGCTCGAGATCGCGGTCGGTCAGGACAAGGGCCGGGTCCTCGAGTCCCGCTCCGACCTGGTCAAGATCGGCCGCAGCGAGGTCAACGACTTCGTCGTCTCCGAGTGGCACGTCTCGCAGGAGCACGCGGTCGTGCTCTTCGTGGGTGACCGCTACGTCGTGCGCGATCTGCAAGCCACGAACGGGACGCGCATCCGCCGCGGCGCCGAGGGCGCCGAGGCACAGACCATCGACGTCGGCGCGAGCGAGAATCGCGAGGTCGCCCTCGAGAGCGGCGACGTGCTCCTGCTCGGCGACGCGGAGCGCGCGGCACAGGTCACCGTGCGCATCGAGGACGAAGAGGACGACGCGCGCATCGTCTCGGTGCGCCGCGTCGCGGAGATCGATCGCCTCGAGGCGGATCTCGGCAGCGACCAGGCCGTGCTGCGCGCGCTCTACGAGGCGCAGAAGAACCTGAGCGGCACGCTCGAGCTCGAGTCGCTCGTCGACCAGATCGCCGCCGAGGTCTTCCGCTTCCTCTCGCGCGCGACGCACGTGACCATCGCGCTCCGCGAGGACGAGGACGGGCCACGGCGCGCCGCCCGCTACGTGCCGGTGGGAACGCGCGTCCGCGGGGGCGCCGGGCGCGACGCCGTGCCGATCACGCGCAGCGTCTTCAAGAAGGTCGTGGCCGAGCGGGCCGCCGTCCTTGCCGCCGACGCCCGCCGCGAGGTCGGCGAGAGCGCGTCGATGATGGCGGCGCAGATCACCAGCACCATCGGCGTTCCCCTCTGGCAGGGCGACGAGATCAACGGCGTCCTGCAGGTCGACAACCGCGAGGGCTCGGGCGTGTTCCGCGACCGCGACCTCGACGTCCTCGCGCTGCTCGCGCAGTCGGCGAGCGCCGCGCTCTCGCACGCACGGCTCTACGCGCGCCTGCGCGTGGCGGAAGAGAACCAGCGCAAGGAGAACGTCTACCTCAAGCGGCGCGAGCAGAGCCGGCGCGAGGGAGCGATCATCGGCGATGCGCCGACGATGAAGCGGCTCTTCGACCAGCTGCGCAAGGTCGTGAACACGCGCGTCACGGTGCTCATCGAGGGCGAGACCGGCACGGGCAAGGAGCTCATCGCGAGCGCCGTGCACTACTGGTCGGACCGCCGCGAGAAGCTCTTCGTCGCGCAGAACTGCGCCGCGATGCCGGAGAACCTGCTCGAGAGCGAGCTCTTCGGGCACAAGAAGGGCAGCTTCACCGGCGCGACCGAGGACAAGAAGGGCCTCTTCGAGCTCGCCGACGGCGGAACGCTCTTCCTCGACGAGGTCGGCGACGCCGCTCGCGCTCCAGGCCAAGCTCCTGCGCGCGCTCCAGGAGGGCGAGGTGCGCCCGGTCGGCGGCGCCAAGACGATCCGCGTCGACACCCGCATCGTGGCGGCGACCAACCGCGACCTCGAGAAGGAGGTGGCCGAGGGCCGCTTCCGCGAGGACCTGTTCTATCGCCTCAAGGTCTTCCCGATCCGCGTCCCGGCGCTGCGCGAGCGCAGCGAGGACGTCCCGCTCCTCGCGGCGCACTTCCTCAAGAAGTACAGCCAGGAGTTCGGCCGCAGCGTGGGCGGCTTCTCGCAGCAGGCGATGGAGATGCTGCGCAGCTACAAGTGGCCCGGCAACGTGCGCGAGCTGGAGAACGAGGTGCAGCGCCTCGTGATCCAGATCGACGACCAGAGCTTCGTGCAGCCCGAGCACCTGAGCCCGAAGATCCGCCAGGTCGAGAACATCCTCGACCGCGTGCACCCGACGAAGGGCACGCTGCGCGAGATGATGGAGCAGGTCGAGAAGTGGATCCTGATCGAGGCGCTGAAGGACCACGGCAACAACAAGAGCCAGACCGCGCGCACGCTCGGGATCACGCGTGAAGGCCTGCACAAGAAGCTCAAGGGCTTCGGCCTGAGCTGATCGCGGCCCGGCTCGCCCGCGGACGGCCGTGCCACCCGATGCGACGCGCGGAGGGCGCTTTGCCCGGCCCGGACCGGTGTCCGTCAGCGCGCTGCCAGGGCCCATCCGAAGCCGCCGGCGCCGGGCGCGAGCGTCCACGTGGCGGTGAGCGTGGTCGGACCGATCAGGGGGCCGCGGATCACGTAGACGCTGTTGCGCGCGGTGTCCCCGACGGCGAGGTCGACGACGCCGTCACCGTCGAAGTCGGCCGCGCCGAGCCGTACGCGCGCGCGGCCGCCGGCGGTCGACGGCAGCAAGAACGTGGTGGTGACGCGATCGAGGCCGGTGGGCGTCCCGTGCGCGAACATCACGGCGGCCGCACCTTCCAGATCGCTGACGATCGCAACATCGCCGTGCGCGTCACCGTCGACGCTCCCGAGCGCCGCCACCGCGTGCCCGTAGCCAGCGTGTCCCGCCGGCGCCATCAGCCGCGTCGCGATCGGCGAGGGTGTCGTGCCGGCGCGGCCAGGGAAGACGTACACCGCGCTCGCCGCGCTCGCGCCGACCACCACGTCGGGCACTCCGTCGCCCGTCACGTCGAGGATCGCGGAGGGCCCGAAGTTCGAGCCGGGCCCGTCGGGACAGGTGAGGATCGCATCCGGCGTGCCCATCGGATACGCGCCCGCCCGCGCGAGGAAGACGAGCAGGCGCTCGTTCGTCGTGAGCGGCCCCATCGCCATGAAGTCCCCCGCGCCGTCCCCGTCGAGATCGCCACCGAAGAGCTCGGTGAGGTTGGCCGGGCGGATCATCGCGTCGTGGGCTGCGGGTAGCCCGGTTCCGGGGCGGCCCGCGAAGAGATACGCGGCCGGCATGCTGTCGCGCCCGAGGACTGCGTCGCCGCGACGGTCGCCGTTCATGTCCCCGACCGCGGTCATGTACAGGCTGAACTCCGCCGTGTCCGCGGTGAGCACGGTGTCGTACGCCAGCGGTCCGCCGGGATACGCGCTGCGACCGAGGAACGCGTACGCGTGCCCGGGCCCCGCACCGTGCCCGCTGATCAGGAAGTCGTCCCGACCATCTCCGTTCGTGTCTCCGACCGCGGCGACTGCGGCGCCTACGCGCTCGCCCGCGAGGCCGTTGTCGAAGCGGCCCGCTTCGGAGAGCCCCGCCGGGCCGCCGAGGTAGAGGAACGCCTGCCCTTGCAGAGAATTCTCGGTGGGAGCGCCGACGACGAGATCGGCGTAGCCATCGCCGTTCACGTCGAAGAACGGAACGCACGTGCTCTCGACGAGGTGCCGACCCGGCGGGCAGGCCGGCGCGGCGGCGTCGGTGCCGACGTCCGTACCGGTGTCCGAGCCCGCGTCACGCCCGCCGTCGACCGGCATCGCGGCGTCCGCGCCGGCGTCGATGGAGGCTGCATCGTCCGCGAGCGCGGCGTCGTCCGGCGCCTGCGCGTCGTCCGGCACCGGTCCCGCGTCCGCGCCCGCCGAGATGCACCCGAGCCTCGTGTCGCAGAGCTGGTCGCCACCGCAGAGGTCGTCGCGCGGAAGCGTCGCGCAGACACCCGGCGCCACGCAGTCGAACGGCGCACATGCGACGGTCGAGCCCATCGCCGCGCAGTCGGCAGCGACCGTGCACTCCGGAGGTGGACAGAGCTCGGGATGCTCTTCGTCGCAGCCGGCCTCGACACAGCCACCACCGAGGCATGCGATGGCCGTCGGGCTCCCGCTGCCGGGGCACACGACGCCGGCGCAGTCGCGCATCATGCGCAGGTACACGATGGTGACGCCTCCGACTCGCTGCGTCTTCGCGCGCGTCATCACCTCGCGCCCCTCCGAGCGGAGCGTCACCGTCACTCGGTGATCGCCGGGCGTGACGCCGTCGAACGATGCGACGCGGACGGGACGACCGAGCGAGGCGCCGCTCGAGAGAGCGCTCGAGACGGTGCGCCCGTCGTCGACGGTGACGACCGCCACGTCGATCTCGCGCCCCGGCGCCATGTCGGAGACCATCTGCACCTGGACGCTCGCCTGGCTCGTGCAGGACGCGACGAGCAGCGCCGAGCCGACGATGGAGAAGAGACGCATCGCCGCCAGCTTGGGGGCAGTCGCGCCGACGAGATCTTACGATTGCGACGCCGTGCTTCGCCGCGGCGCGCGACCGATCTGTAAGAGCCCGATCGCGCGGGCGCATGCCACGGTGGCTCCACACTCGAGGAGACCCATGCCATCGCAACACCGCCCGTCGCATCGCCTCACGCGCAGGCAGATCCTCATCGGCTCCGGTGCCGTTCTCGTCGCCTGCGCGAGCCCCGAGATCCCGGCGGACGCCGCGCGAGCGCGGGACGCGGGGCTCCCCGGCGAGGCCGGGCCCGGTGTCGACGCCGCGAGCACCGAAGACGCGGCCGCGCTCGCCGACGCGTCCACCGTGGACGCGACCTCGAGCGACGCGAGCGCGAACGACGCGGCGGCGGATGACGCGGCGACGCCGCCACCGACGCTCGATGCGATCGTCTCGAGCGCCTCGGCGCTGACCACCACGCTGCGCGCCTGGGCCGCCGACTGGGCGGGCACCGTGCCGGCGGGCAAGAGCGCGACCGACGAGCGCACGATCGGCCTCGACACGGCCGTCGTCGGCAACGTCGATCTCAGCCGCTTGAGCTTCCCGGCCCGCGTGTGCGTGCGCGCGGTCGGCACGTTCCACGACGACTACACGTGCTCGACCTACGTGCAGGGCACGATCAACATGGCGTCGAGCACGAACCTCTGGCTCTGCTTGATGGAGGTCCGCGCTCCCGACAACGGCCTGTTCGCCGCCGGGCTCGTGAACCTCGACGCGACCACCGACTGCGGCGTCGATCGCTGCTCGTTCAGCGGCTGGCCCTTCGCTCTCACGCCCGGAGCGACCGGAACGACGGCCTACGCGATCTCGCCCAACGGTCCGACCAACCTCACGGTGCGACACAACGTGTACCGCTACTTCGGCGATGGTTTCGCCAAATGGCGTGGGACCACGAACAACCTCCGCCTCGAAGGCAACATGGGTCTCTACTCGGGCGGCGACGACTACACCGTCGCGAGTGGCTGCGTGCTGAACGACGCGCTCGTCCTCGCCAACTACTTCGATCGCCACCACGCGAAGGCCGCGGGCGTCCACAACGACGGCTGGCAACAGAACGGCGGGTCGGTGAACAACCGCTACACGCTCCGCTACAACGTCGGCTACCGCGGCACGTGGACGGGAACGGGCGAGACGACCTCGAACGGCTGGCAGCTCATCTTCACGTCGGGCGCGGCGACGACGTCCACCGGCCCGTGGCTCGCGGAGCACTGCATCTTCATGAACGGTCAGCAGCGCGCCATCGACCGCATTCCCGGCACCGGAACGCTCACCGTGCGGTACTGCGCGGCGGTCGACAGCGACGTCGACGCGACGCAGATCGCCAACGCGCGCTTCCCGCGCATCCTCGGCGCCGACGCCGTCGAGCGGAACTTCGTGACCTCGCCGAACGCCGGCTACACCAACGGCGCCGGCAACGGCGGGCTCGACATCCACCTGGGCGGCACCCCCGACCACTCGTTGCTCCTGCCGTACATGACGTCGGTGCCGACGGACACCACGGACCTCTGGGACATCCGCCCCGTCGCCGGCTCCGCCTACCACCCGGACTACACGCCAGCGGCGTCACGCGTCGGCCCCTTCGACTTGTGGGCCAAGCTGCTCGCTGGCGATCCCGAGGTCGTGTTGAGCCGCATCGGCTGGCCGGTCGCGCCCCTCTTCATCGCCGACTTCGACCACGGCGATCACTTCTGGGGCGGATACACGGGTCGCTTCGACGCGAACGGCAACAACGCCTGAGCCGCGCGCGCGTGGCTCACTGGAGCGGTGGGCACACGCGACGCGGCACGGCGGCGCGCCCGACGGTGGTGGCAGGCACGCCGAGCTGACCGAGCACGTTGTCGCCCCAGCACCACAGCGAGCGGTCGTCGCGGATGCCGCACGCGTGGTCCGTGGCGACGTCGAGCGTGCGCCAGCGGGCGCCCATCGGCGGCGCGGGCACTTCGGCGACCGCCGGGGCCGAGCTGCCCCAGCACGCGAGGACCTCGCCGTCGCCGTCGACCCGCACGGCGCACGTCTGTCGCCCTCCGCCTTCCACGAGACGGAAGCGTGAGCCCGGGATCGGCTCCGTCGGCGGGACACCGTCCACGGAGCCCGTCGACGACGGAGTGCCCAGCACCTGCCCCGACAGGTTGCCGCCCCAGCAGTAGAGCGGGTAGTCGTCGGCGCCATCGTCGAGGAGCGCGCACGTGTGGAAGTCGCCGTGCGCGACGTCGTGCCATCGTTCGGTGCACGCGTCGTCGAGACATCCGGCGCGGACCGGCCCGACGGACGTGCGATCGAGCGTACCGTCCGCGAGGCGGCCACCGAGCTGACCCGCCCCGTTCAGCCCCCAACACCAGAGCTCGCCACCCGTGCTCAGCGCGCACGAGTGAAGGCCCTCCGCCTCCACGCGCTGCCAGTCGGTGCGCGACGGCATGACCGGCGTCGGTGAGACGACGTCGGGAACGCGGGGTCCGATCGGCAGCGTCGGATCGGCCGCTCCGTCGTGGTTGAGCCCCCAGCACGACACGGGGGTCCCCACGCCGACGCCGCAGCCGTGGGTGCCGACCGAGATGAGCTCGAGGATCTCGCCCGCCACGTCGACGTTGTCGATGGGCGTGGGGCCCATCGGGCCATGCTCGGGCGGACCGTCGCCGAAGGCGCTCGTGAAGCCCCCTCCCCAACAGATGCGGGTGTCGCGCCCGCGGAGGACCACGCACGTGGTCTGCGCGCCGCCCACGAGATCGGCGGCCGTCAGTCCGGAGGCAGCGCTATCGAACGGGTGTCCGACGCTCTGCCCCGGCGGCGCGCTGGTGATCTCGGCCTGCGACGAGCCCCAGCAGAACACGTGCGAGCGGGGGCTCGTCGCGCTCGGATCCTGGAGGAACAGCGCGCACGTGTAGGCGAGGCTCTCCGCGCCACCGACGACGACCTGCGTCGCGGGGACCGCCGGCGCGCACTCCCCCGCCGCGCACGCGTCACCCGGGCAGCCGCACGACGCACCGTCCTCGACGGGCTCGCACGAGACGCCGCAGCGCTCGCAGAGACCGCAGTCGGGGACCGACATCTGCGTCGGGGCCTCTTCGGGAGTGAAGCACGAGCCCACGCAGCTGCCTTGGTGGCACGTGCGGCCCGGCTCGCAGTCGACGCCCGTGCATGCGTCCGCGAGCTCGACGCGAACGATGCCGAGCACGTGCTGCCGAAACCCGATGCGGACCTCCGACGCGATCACGCCGCGCGCGTGCGTGAGCGAGACGCGGACCGTCGCGCGGCGGGTCCAGTCGTCACCGAGCGGGACGATCGGCAAGCTCGCGATGCGACCGTGCCGGCCCTCGACCGAGCGCGCCACCGCGAGGACCGACGTCTCACCGTCGTCGTTCGTGAGCGAGACGTCGAGCGTCGCGCCCTCCAGCGGCACGTCGGCCGCGACGTAGAACTCCACCCTCACTTGCGTCGCAGGCACCGCGACGCAAGACGACGCGAGTGCGCCCGACAGCAGCGCGAGCACGAGCGCGCGGGCCAGCTCCGCGCGCCACCCTCCCCACGGCTCGTGCATCCCCTCCGAAGGTGCCCTCGCCCGCTTCTGCATCCTCTTACAGTTCGTTCGCACGGCGCTGGTGCCTTCAGAAGGGCACCGAGAGTGCTTGGATCACGCCGTACTCGGGATCGCTCACGGGCGGGGCCACCGGCTGTCCGTAGACGACCCCGAGCGCCGTCCCGACGCCCGCACCCACGAGCAGGACCGCACCGACGATCCAGAACGCCGGCTCTCGCAACAGGTCGATCCCGGCGCTCGGATCGTCGAACCGAAAGCGCGTGGTACGCCCGCCGTCGACGCGCACCGTCGACTCGCGCCGCGCGGCGTCGCGCGAGACGCGGACGACGTACTCGCCCGTCGGGAGCTCGCGCTCGATCCTGCCGCTCCCGCGGGCGACGCCGACGATCTCGACGACGAGGTCATCGGCCGGAGCCTCCAGCGCGAGGGTACCGACGGCCCTCGGGGTGAGAACGACCTCGAGCCTCCGCGTCTCCCCTCGCTCGAGGCGAGCTCGGCGCTCCTCCTCGACGTAGCCGTCGGCCGCGAGGACGACCACGTGCTCCCCCGCGTCCAGATGCACCGTGGCGCCAGCCTCGACGCGCACCCCGTCCACTCGGACGGTCGCGTCGGGCGCGCTCACGACGACGACCACGACGGCCTGCTCGGCCCGCACCGCCTCGAGCAGCGCCGTCGCGTCCGCCCGCTCGGTGTCGTCGAGCGCGCCGTATGCATCGGCGAGCAGCGCTTGCAGCACTCCCTCGGCGCGCGTCGTCTCGCCGGTCCCGCGGCACGCGACGGCCAGGTCGTACGCCGCCGACGGCGTCGGCGACGCGTCGAGCGACTCGGCGAACAGGTCGCGCGCCTGCGCGTACTCGCCGCGCCGCAGCGCTTCCACGGCCGCATCGAAGAGCTCGCGCGCGCCGCTCTGCGCCTGAGCGAGGCGCGCCATGGCGAGCCAGACGAGCGCGCAGCACAGCAGGAGAGCCCAGGCGCGAGACGTGAGCGCGGCCGCCGGATCTCCGGCCTCACCGTCGCCTTCGTCACGACGAGCCATGGGCCGACGCTACAACGATTCACCGCGGCGGTCGCGACGCTTGATCGCGTCGCTCACTTGCTGTTCCTTTCCCCCGAGGGCCCCTCGCCTACACCCCCGGATGCGGGGCCCCTCCCGCCGAGCCGCGTGATCACGTTGGTTTCGGTTCCCTCAACCAACGTGATCGGCGCTGTCAGGCGGGCTGCCGAGGTCGCGAAGGCACGGCTCACCCGGGCGCCTCGCGCTCGCCGTCCCGACCGCGGGTCGTGCGCCGTCAGCCCTCAGCCGGCGTCGGTCGGCTCGGTGAACGTCGTGTCCTCGACGTGTAGACGACCTTCGCCCCTGACGCACGGCGGTGCACGCGCCGTCTCGCGCGAGGTCGGCGAGCAGGCGTTGCACCACGCGCACGGAGAGATCGAGGGCCTCGGCGGCTCGGGCGCGGTGGCGCCACCGCGCTCGGCGAGCAGCACGAGCGCCCGTTCGTCGACGACGCCGCAGCGCGGATCGGGCACCAAGAAGGGCTCCGTCACGTCGAGAGGCGGAGCACTGCTCCGTCGTCGACCGCGCGCCACGTCCTCGAGCTGCTTGCGCGCGGTGCGGCGCGACGTCGAACGCGCCGCGGTGGATCGGGGCTGGTACGCTGCTGCATACCCCGGAAGACGTCGGCCTGGTCGGCGCCGTCCGGCGGAACGAGCGCGAGCGCGGCGACGAGCGAATCGACGCGCCCTGCTTCCGCGCGCCCTTGGAGAGTCGCACCTCGCGCGCGGCGAGCGCGAAGCGCGCAGGCGAGCACCCGCCTGCGCGAGGTCGGCCGACAGACCACGTACACGGTCGCATGCTCGTCGACCCGACCCGCCAGCCGCACGCCCGCCAGCGCGCTCGGAGGGCGGTCGCCCTCCCCGCGTAGCCAGTCCGCGATGGCGTCGGGGGCTGGACGCGACGGATCCAGCGCGGCGGCGACGGCCGCGTGATCGTCCTCGACCCACGGCAGTCGCGGCGCCGCAGCTGCGGCACGCTCGAAGGCCGCGCGATCACCCGCCGACGCCGCGGCGACCATGGCGGAGATCGGGCTCCCGACGACGGCGTCGGCCGACATCGCTCGCTCCCAGTCGAGCCAAGCCGACGTTCGCGCGAGTGGAGCCACGCCGTGGCAGATGCGTGACGCCAGGTGCGGATGGCCCATCGCCCGACGCACCCGAGAGAGCGCGAGGTGCGCGAGCACTTCCCCTTCACCCAGGGACTCGACGCGCGCCATCCGGCACGCGCGCCGGGCGAGCCCACGGGCGGTGGCGAGATCGTCACCGGCCAGCGCAGCGAGCGCCCCGAGCGCGGCCAGCTCGACGGTCACGAGCGGGTCTCTCGCACGCGCGGCGTCGCGCTCGGCGCGCTGCACTTCGGCGACGTCGCTTCGCCGAGCGAGCAAGCCCTCGACCGCCGCGGCCCAGCCGCGCAGATGGCGCGTGCTCGCGTCGTCGGGCGCGGCCGCGAGCGCGCGCAGGCTGGCGTCGAGCGCGTCGCGATCGAGCGCCAAGAGCGCCCGGCGGGCGCGCAGGTGCGCGCTCGTCGCCGGGTCACTCGCGCGCTCGCCCTCAGCGCTCATGCTCGCGGTCTCGGGCCGGGGAAGCCGCATGGGGTCGCCGCATTCGCGCGTCAGTTCCCGCGCCAGCCCCAGATGCGGGGACCGTCGGGTGCGGGCGGCGCTTCGGAGGCCGTCGGGGTCGTCTCGGTCGTAGCCCTGGGGTGCGGGCGCGCTCGCTCGCGACGACGTGCCTCCGCGGCTCGATCGGGCGCGGCCTGCGGCGGATCCGCCGACACGGAGGCCGCCGAGCCGACACCCGGCGCGACGGGCTCGTTCGGCGTCGCGACGCCGGAGGCCGTGCCGGCCCCGATCGCCGCGACGGTCGGGAGCGGCTCGCTCGCGGCGACGGCTTGCGTCGGTGGGCTGCTTCCGCTCCCGTCCGACGCTTCCCGAGCGAGCGCTCCCTGGCCATCCCCGATGCGCTCGCCCGCGCCTTCCGTCCGTGGGCGAGGCGCGGTCCCGCTCGGCGCCTCGTCGGCGATTGCGCTCTGCCCATCGCCAGCCGCGGGGCGTGGCGCGGCGAGGTGCGCGCCGGGAGCCGACCACCAGGCGGCGAGCGCGATGCCGGCGGACACGGCGACGCCGGCGAGCCAGCGCCCACGACGGCGCGACGGCGCCGCGAGGCCAGGCTCCACGTCCGTCGCCGCCCTCCCCGTCGCGGGTTGGCCCGGAGAGCCGGTCGGCTTTCCGAAGTCGGTTCGCTCGATCGCCTCGGCGACGCGCGCCGAGTCGTCGCGCCGTCGATCGCCGAACAGGCCCTCGATGAGCTCGGCGACGTCGAGCCGCCCTTCGACCTCCACGAGCTCCGCACGGACGCGCTCGAGCGTGTGGGCGACCTCGCGCGCGGTGCTCGGCCGGGCATCCCGCTCCTTCGCGAGCATCGAGAACACGCACTCGACCAGCTCGGGCGGCAGCTCCGGGCGCACGTCGCCGACGTCGGGCGGAGGCTCATGCAGGATGCGGTGAGGGCCCTCGGCGCCGTCCACGCTCCGGTAGAGCCGCTTGCCCGCGAGCAGCTCGTAGAGCACCACCCCGAGCGCGAACACGTCGCTCCGCCGGTCGAGCGCTTCGAAGCGCAGCTGCTCGGGCGACATGTAGCCAAGCTTGCCCTTCAGCACGCCGGTGTCGGTGTGCGTCGAGCGGCCGAGCGCCTTCGCGATGCCGAAGTCGGTGACCCGGCTGACGCCGTCGTACCCGACGAGGATGTTCTGCGGCGAGACGTCGCGATGGACGAGCATCAGCGGCGCGCCGCGCTCGTCCCGGGTCTCGTGCGCGGCATGCAGGCCGTTCGCCGCGTCGATCGCGACGGCCAGGCAGAGCTGGACCGGCAGCGGCTCCTCGCGCCGCTGCGCTCGGCGGAGCAGCGCGTCCGCGGAAACTCCTTCGACGTAGTCCATCGCGAGAAACGGCCCTCGCGCGTCGACGCCCACGTCGAGCACCGACACCACGTTGGGATGCCGCACCAACCCGGCGATGCGCGCCTCCTCGAGGAACATGTCGAGCAGCTCCCGGTCCTCCGCGTAGCCGTCTTTCAGGCGCTTGATCGCGAAGAGCCGACGAAAGCGGCCGTCGACCTTGGCCGCAAGCTCGACCCGTCCGATGCCGCCTGCCGCGATGTCGCAGATGTAGTGGAACCGATCGGTCGCCGCGTCGGAGCTCGGTCGCTCGACGAAGCTCGACCCACGAACCGATCCTCGCATCCTCCGACGAGTTTCGGGGATGCGAGCGTCCGACGTCAACTGCGGGGTCGGGTCGCGGAAGGGGTCAGAGGCGACGCGCCGCGATCCCGCGCGCGCGAGCGACACATTCCGTCGCGTGGCGGCCGACACGCGCACCCTCTACAACGCGGCGCGCGATGGCTTGGATCGGCGATGCGATGGCGGTCGGGTGCGGGCTCGCGTGGGCGATCGCCGTCCTGACCTTCCGCCGCGCGCACGACGTCGAGCCCGTCGCGCTCAACCTGTTCAAGAACACGCTCGCGACGCTGATGCTCCTGCCGACGATGTGGATCGCCGGCGTCCGCTTCGATCTCGCGCGCGATGCCGGGGACTGGGGCCTGCTCGCGCTCTCGGGCGTGCTCGGCCTCGCCATCGCCGACACCCTCTTCCTCGCGGGACTGCGCCGCATCGACGCGTCGGTCGCGGCGCTGGCGGACTGCGCCTACGCGCCGACGGTGCTCCTGCTCTCGATCACCGTGCTCGGCGAGCCGATGCGCCTCGGGCTCTTCGTGGGCGCGCCGCTCGTCGTGCTCGGCCTCGTGATCGTCGCATGGAAGCCGCGCGAGGCCGCCCCGCCCACCGCGGCCAAGTCGGTCGACGTCCGCGGCGTGCTGCTCGCCGTCGCCGGTGTCGTCACGACCGCGATCGGCGTCGTGCTCGCTCGGCCCGCGCTCGGGCGCAGCGAACTGCTCGAGGCGACCACGATACGCCTCGCCGCCGGCTCGATCTCGCTCTTCACCTTCGAGGCCCTCGCGGGCCGCGGCAAGCGTGCGCTCTCGCTCTTTCGCCCGCAGCCCGCCTGGCGCTTCGCGCTGCCCGCCACGTTCTTCGGCACCTACGTGGCGATGATCTTCTGGCTCGGCGGCATGAAGTACGGCACCGCATCGCGCGCGGCGCTGCTCAACCAGAGCGGCGCCATCTGGGTGCTCGTGCTCTCGCGCTTGGCGGGCGAGGTGATCCCGATGCGCCGCTGGGCGGGCGCTGCCATCGCGCTCGCCGGCGTGGTCGTCGTCCTCTTGCTCTGACGCGAAGCGCGCTCAAGGAGCCTTCCGAATCGGCGACGCGGCCGAGCCGAGCGTCTTCGCTGAGGAAGGCAGGAGTGTAGGAACGGACCCAAGACAGGCCGAATCCCGTTCATGCATTCCTGCATTCCTCAGCGGGCTCTTCTCGCTGCCGGGCCGATTCAGCAACAGCCTCTCAGCGCGGGCGAAGCCCGCCGCCCAACGACATCGGCGCCGCAGCGCGGCGCGCTGTCTCGGAAGCACGCGGTGGCGATCGAAGGCTGCCGCAGCTCTGCACGCGCACGAGGCGCGGGTCGCCCACCACCATCGTCCCAATCGTCGCGTCATGCGACGATTCTGGGACGTAGTAGATCAGGGGCAGCTACCGAAGCCGCCTCGCACCGTCGTCGGAGGCCCGCCCGCGCACGATAGCTCGCAGGTCGAGGTCTCGTCGCAGGACACGGAGCACGCGCCGGCGCAGCGGACGTTGCAGACGGCGCTGAGCGCGCACTGCACCACGCCCGTCTCCATCTGGAGCTGACAGCTCGACTCGCGGCACACGTAGCTGGTGCTGGGCCCGTGCGCGACGACCGCGCACGTCGCGCCGCCCAAGCACGTCGCTTCGCACGCATCGCCGCAGCTGGCGTTGCAGGCCTGGGTCAGGCAGCTGAGATGGCAGCCGGCCGATCGCTCGTCGCAGCCGCCGACCGCGGACCAGCCGCAAGAGCGACCGTCGGGGCACGCGCAGAGGCCGGAGATGCAGGCGCACTCGCTCGCCTCGCAGCCGGGGCCGTTCGCCGCATGACAGGCGCCGAGCAGCACGATCGCCGACAACGAGACCCACACGCGCCGCGCCCGCATCGGGCGACGATAGCGCGGGCGCAGACCCGCCGACGGGGTTTCGTGGCACGCTGGATGCGCGCGATGGACCTCTGGGCGCTCGAGTGGGGCTGGCTGCTCGTTCCGGTCGGCAGCGCGAGCGGGCTGCTCACCGCCGTGCTCGCGATCGGGATCGCCCTGCTGCGCGGCAAGAGCCCGCACGCTCGCTACGGGCGCGCGGCCCGGGGCGCTCGCCCGCTCGCCCAGGCCCGCGCTGGCGATCGCGTGATCGCGCGCGGGCGCATCGAGCTGGACGGCGCGCCCGCGCGGCGCTTCGACGACGACACCGCCACGTGCGCCGTCTCGACGGCGGAGACCGGCGAGCGCGCGACCCTCGCCCGAGGAACGGGGCTCTACCTCCGCATCCCGGGGGGCGCGCGGCTGCGCATCGCGGGGCCGATCGACATCGCCGGCGCCGACGACGATCGGCGGGTGGGCGTGCGCCGCGTGCGCGTGGCGTCGCTGGCCATCGGCGAGGAGGTGCGGGTCGCGACGCGCCTCGTGCGCGGCGCGCCTGCCGGTGACGAGACGACCTATCGGGATGCCACGGCGTCGCTCGAGCTCGGCAGCGAGGCCGATCCCGTGGTCGCACTGGGCGTGCGCGCAGCCCGCAGGCGCCGTGGGCGGCTCGTCCTCGCGGCGCTTCTCCCGGCCCTGTCGTTCGCCCTCGTCGTGAGCCTCGTCGGCGCCGTGGCGCAGGGCGCTCCCGCTCCAGAAGCGGCCGATCAGGTCGAGCTCCCGGCGCCGCTCGTGCTCGGGCTCGTCTCGCCGTTCTGGCGCACGCGGGCGCTCGGCGCGAGCGATCGCTGGCTGCGGAGCACGCTCGACCGCGCTCCCCAGGCGTCACCGGAGGCGCGGTCTCACTGGCGGCAGATCGCCGCCGTCCTACGCGTGCTCCGACCCGACTGCGATCGCGAAGTGCAGCTCGCGCTCGTCTTCCGGGGCTACCGTGCCGACCTACGCGACTCCTGCGACGCCGCCGTCGGACGTGCGCTCTTGAGCCAGCGCGTCTACGACGACCCGCGCCAGTTCGCGCGCGCGGCGGCCACGGCCGACCTGCTCGTGTCGGTCGATCGGGCCCGCGCGCTCGAGCCGGAGCTCGAGCGGATCGAGCCGACGCGCCTGAACGAGGAGGAGGAGTGGTTCCGCGCCGAGTACCTGGTCGTCCGCGGCCTCGCTCCGCGCTTGGCGGCCCATCACCTCCGCCGCCTCGCGGCCGCCGAGTCGTACCTGGGCCACGCGAGCGAGGCGCGCACACTGCTCGCCGCAGCCAGGCTGCTCGGCGCCGACCGCGAGGCCGACGACGCGGCCGCGGCCGTCGTGTCCTCCTGCGCCGATGGCGGCAACATCGGCGGTCGGTGCTTCGACACCCCGCTGCTCGGCGCGGCGCAGTGGTGGATCGCGGAGGGGCGAGCGGCTCCCTCGCCCGCGCGCGCGATCGTGCTGCAGCACTGCGCGCAGCTCGGCTCGGACGTCGGTCCCGGTCCCTCGCTCGACGCGGAGCCCACGCTCGCCGATTGACGCGCCGAGGGAGGCGCGTTCATCCTCCGGCGCCTTGGCTCTCCTCGTCCAGAAGTTCGGCGGCACCAGCGTCGGGTCCATCGAGCGCATCCAGAACGTCGCCAAGCGCGTCGCGCGCGCGCGGGCCCAGGGGCACGACGTCGTCGTCGTCGCGAGCGCGATGGCCGGCGAGACGAACCGCCTGCTCGCGCTCGGCGCCGAGCTCACGCGCTCTCCCGACCCCCGCGAGCTCGACGCGCTGGTCGCGACCGGAGAGCAGGTCTCGGTCGCGCTGCTCGCCATCGCGCTCCATGCGATCGGTGTCCCGGCGCGCTCGTTCCTCGCGCACCAGGTCCAGCTCCGCACCGACAGCGCCTTCACCAAGGCGCGCATCCGCGGCATCGACGGCGAGAAGCTGATCGAGGCGACGCGCGACGGGAAGGTGGCCATCGTCGCCGGCTTCCAGGGCGTCGACGACGAAGGCAACGTCACGACGCTCGGCCGCGGCGGCTCGGACACGAGCGCGGTCGCGATCGCAGCGGCCCTCGGACAGGGCGTCGTCTGCGAGATCTACACCGACGTGGACGGCGTCTACACCGCCGATCCGAACATCGTGAAGAACGCCCGCAAGGTCTCGCGCATCAGCTACGAGGAGATGCTCGAGCTGGCCTCGCTGGGCGCGAAGGTGCTGCAGATTCGTTCCGTCGAGCTCGCGATGAAGTACGCCGTGCCCGTGCACGTGCGCTCGAGCTTCTCGGATATGGAAGGGACGTGGGTCGTGGGCGAAGACGAATCCCTCGAGAGCGTGGTGGTCGCGGGCGTCACCAGCGACAAGAACGAGGCGCAGGTCACCGTGCGGCGGATCCCGCAGGGCACGCGCAGCGTGGCGGGCCTCTTCTCGGCCCTGGCCGAGAGCCGCGTCACGGTGGACATGATCATCCAGAACCCGTCGGTCGACGGCGCGACCGACCTGACGTTCACGGTGCCCAAGGGCGAGCTCGAGAAGGCGCAGGCGATCGCCAAGGCCAAGCTCGCCGAGCTCGGCGGGCACGGCGAGATCAACGCCCGAGAGGACGTGGTGAAGGTCTCCATCGTCGGGCTGGGCATGCGCTCGCACGCCGGCGTGGCGGCCAAGATGTTCCGACTGCTGGCCGACGAGGGCATCTCGATCGACGCCGTCAGCACCAGCGAGATCAAGGTCAGCTGCCTCATCGCGAGCAAGTACGGCGAGCTCGCGGTGCGGGCGCTGCACGACGGATTCGGGCTCGGCGACGAGTAGACGGTGGGCGCCAGGGCCGCGCGGGAGGGCGACGCGCTCGATCAGCCGTGGGTCGGCCGCGCGCGCTGGCTCGCGGCGTAGACGAGCTTGCGGATCCAGTGCACGAAGCCGACGGGCTCGATCCCGCGCCCGGTGCGGAAGGGATCGAAGCGGAGCGCTTCCTGGTCGAGCTCGCTCGGGGCCTCGAGGACGATCCGAGCGATGGGGCGCCAGCCGAAGGTCATCGTCGGGCGCGCAGCGAGCGTGAGCTCGGCACGCCGCTCCTCGACCGCGCGCGCGAGCTTCCGGTACCGGCCCGGCTCGCGCGAGTGGGTCTGCACCGACGGGAACACGCGGAGCTTCACGCGACCGAGCTCGCCCGCCGCGAAGGGCGCGACGCCCCAGTACGAGCCCCCGAGGAAGTCGTCCGAGCGCGTGGAGAGCGGCGCGATGGGCATCGTGAGCGGGCTGACGATCGTGGCGAAGAGCAGATCCGGATCGCCGTCGCGGGCAACCACGTCCTCGATCGGATGCGCGGAGATGCGCAGCGCGAGCCCGAGCACCTCGCCCCTCTCGTGCTCTTGCTTGGAGAGCGCGCCGGAGAAGCGCGCCAGGACGTGACCCTCGAGCGTCGCGGCGAGCGACGGCGGCGCCTCCGGATGAGGCTCGATGCGACCGGTGAAGAGCGCCCCGCGCGGGTCGAACGTGCGCGCGTGCCTCAGCGCGCTCACCAGCGCCACGGGCGCCGCCCACGAGGCGCCCACGAAGAGGCCGAGGATCTCGCGCGGGCCAGGCGCGCCCGAGAGTGTGTCGTGCGTCATGCCCGAGCACGGAGCAGTGCGCGTGCCAGCCTCCGACGCCCGGACGAAGCGTGCTGGTGCTCTAGGGCTCGGGCGTCATCGGCCCGATGCCGCCGGACTGCATCCGTTGCGCCTGCGTGAGCGTGCGCGCGCCCGCGATCTCGCCGAAGACGGTGCCGCCCTCGGTGACGATCCGAGCGTAGGTCGTGCCCGTGCGATCGACGCGGTAGAGGCCGAAGTGCGGGTCGTAGCCCTCGGCCCACTCGAAGTTGTCCATCAGCGACCAGTGGTAGTAGCCGCGCACGTCGGCGCCCTCGGCCCGCGCGCGATCGATCTGCTCGAGGACGCGGACCACGCTCTCGGCCCGGCGCGCCCCGGCGAGCGTCGCGATCCCGGACTCGGTGATCACCAGCGGCAGCGAGCCGTGCGCGAACCCGGTCCCCGTCTGGTAGCGCGCGTGGAACGCCATCAGGACGTCGTGAAGGCCCTCGGCGTAGAACTCGTAGCCCATCGCCGGGACGTACCAGGTCGGATCGCCCGGCCGCAGGCACGCGCCGCCGTCGAGGCCGTTGATGCAAGGCGTCGCGTGCAAGAGCGGCAAGAACCCCGAGCGGCCCGTCACGCCGGTGCGGAAGTAGTACTGGAGCCCGAGCCAGTCGATCGCCGGTGCGCCGCTCGCCGTGCGCCACTCCGGGTGCGTCTCGTCCGGCGTTCCGTCGAGGTCTGCGTCGAACGTGCCGTCACGGAGCGAGTCGACCAGGAGGTAGTGGTAGACGTACGTCATCGCGTCCGTCGCCGCGACGTCCTCGGGGTTGGTGCTCGGGCGTCCCGCGCGCGCCGGTACCCAGTTCGCGACCGAGAGCGGGATGCCCACCGACGCGGTGACGCCGTCTCCGTCCGCGTCGACCACGTCGCAGCGGTGCAGCGCCTCGTACATCGCGACGTGGGCGCGGATGAAGGCGCGCACGATGTCGAGGAACTCCTCGGTGCGCCCGAGATAGAGGGATCGCCCCGGCGGGAAGATCCCCACGCCGTAGGCGGCGAAGAGGTAGTTCACGGGCTCGTTGATCGTGCCCCACTCGTCGACGCGGTCGCCGAAGTGCGTGCCGAGGAAGCACGCGTGCTCGGCGATCTCGTCGATGATCGCGTCGGCGTGGGCGCTCGTCCAGCCGCAGAGCTGGGCCGCGTCGGGATCGCTCGCGTCGCAGGTCGCCGGGTCGAGCGCCGGATCGTCGACCCAGATGGGGTTGCTGAAGTGGAAGAGCGTGACGTGCGGCCGGATCCCGGCGTCGACCAGCGCGTCGACGACGGCGTCGTAGTGCGCGACCGCGCTCGCGTCCTGTACGTCGCGCATCGGCTCGAGCCGCGCCCACTCCATGCTGAAGCGCGAGGAGTCGACGTGGAGATCCGCGGCGAGCTGCACGTCCTGGGTGGCCTGGGCATACCCCTGCACCGCGTCGCCGACGAACGTGCCGTGGGCGAGGCCGCCCATCGAGGCCGGGGCCGTCCAGCGCCACCAGTCGGTGCGATCGTTCTGGTCCTCGATCTGGGTGGCCGCGGTCGCGACGCCGAAGCGGAACGAGCCCGCCCCGGAGGGCTCGGAGAGCGAGCCCATCGCACCGAACACGATCGGATCGGTCGGTCCGCCGTCCCTCGGCTCGTAGGCGTCCAGCCCTGCGTCGCGCGGGGTGGGGCCGGTGTCCTCGGGAGCGCCGCCGTCCGCGCCCGTGTCGCCGCCGCCGTCCGTCGGAGGCGGGCTCGTCGGGCCCGGACAGCCGGCGAGCACGAGCAGCAGGGGCAGGGCGAGCCATCCTCGCGTTCGCGGTCGCGTCACAGGGTGCCTCGTAGCGTGGAGAGCTCCGACAGAGCGTGATCGTCACCGGCTGCGCGCGCGCGGGCGATGCCCTCGTCGGCGAAGCGTCGCGCCTCGTCGTTCTGGCCCAGCTCCTGGGCGAGCTGCGCGGCCATCAGGTACGACGGGACGTAGCTCGCGTGCTCGCGCGTGACGAGGCCGAGCGCTTCGAGCGCCTCCTCGCGGCGCCCGAGCGAGCGCAGCTCCATGCCGCGCGCATAGAAGTGGAAGGGATCGCGCGAGCCCTTCGCGATCATCGCCTCGATGACCTCCAGGCGCTTGGACGATCGGCGCTCGTTCATCGCGCCTCAGTCCTGTTCGAGCACGCCGAGGTACGGGAGGTTGCGGTACTTCTCGCCGTAGTCGAGGCCGTAGCCGATCACGAACACGTCCTCGATCGTGAACCCCAGGTGATCGATCGGGACCTCGACCCGGGTGCGCGCGGGCTTGTGCAGGAGCGAGCAGAGCTCGAGCGTGCGGGGCTTCCGGGTCGCGAGGTTCTTCAGCAGGTAGGACATCGTGAGGCCGGTGTCGACGATGTCCTCGACGATGATGACGTCCTTGCCCTCGATGGGCTTGGTCAGGTCGTAGGTGATCTGGACCACGCCGCTCGTCTCGCTTCCGTCGCCGTAGCTGCGACACCCGAGGAAGTCGACCGAGAGCGGCAGGTCGATGGCGCGGATCAGGTCGGCGCCGAAGACGAGGCTGCCCTTGAGCACCGGAACGATGACGAGATCGCGGCCCTGATGGGCCTTGGTGATGCGGGCGCCGAGCTCCTGGACCTTGGCGCGGATGGTGGCTTCGTCGATCAACGTGCGAATGCGGGGCATCGGTACCTCTCGAAGGGAGCGACGGACGGAACGAACGATCAGGGCAGCAGGCCGGCGCGCCGGCGGACGTCGAGCGCGAGGTCGCTGGTGGAGAAGCGCACGAGCTCGGTCACGAGCGGCGCGCCGCTCACGAGCTCGGGGACGCTCGCGCTGCCGTAGTCCCGCTCGGTGCGACGCAGGCCCTCGACGCTCGCGGCGAGATCGTCGGCCAGGAGCACGGCGGTCCGCGCAGCACCGAACGCGACGCTGCGTGCGAGCGCGGGCAGGTCGGAGGTGGCGAGCGCGACGTAGCGGGGCGCGATGTCGTCGAGCGCGCGCCGCGCCTTGCGAGAGAGCGCGCGCTGGATCCGGCGCGACTGATCCTCGAGCACGTCCTCGCTCGTCAGACCCTGACCGAAGGTCGGCGCGGCCACGCGCGCCGCCGCGGCGAGCAGGACCTCGAGCTCGCGCGGGGTGAGCTTGTCGAAGACCGGCAGGCCCAGCGCGACGTTCGCGACGCCGCGGGCGAGCAGGAAGATCTGCGCGGCCTCCGGTAGCTCGGTGAACGAGGCCGGGACGAGGATCGAGACCGGATCGGACAGCTCGATCGCGACGCCGCGACCGCGGACGCGGTGCGTGTAGAGCTCGATGTCGCCGCTCGAGAGGATCGTCGACAGCCGATCGAGCATGACCCGGAGCGGATGCCCGGACCGGGGCGCGATCCGGTCGCCGCGCCCGACACCCAGACCGTCGAGGTCGGGCGGATAGAGCTTGAGCACCGCCTCGGGGAGGGCGGCCAGCATCGCGAACGCCGGCGAGTGGAAGTCGAGGCGATAGAGGAGCGCGAGCGTCTCGCTCCCGAAGCTGCTCGGCAAGACGCGCGCGAGCGGGGGTGGGCGTCCCTTGGTGCGCGCTTCTTCTTCCGCGGTCGCCGCCCCGAGCAAGACCAAGGGCCCGTACGCCACGCCCTTCGCGTCGGGTGCGATGGCGCAGAGCTGCGCCGCCAGCTCGCGTGCGAGCTCGGCGTGGGCCGGATGCAGCTCGGTGAGGCGGCGCAGCGTCTCGAGGCCCTCCATCGGGCGGCCGGCCCGCAGCGTCTGGCGCGCGAAGCGGCGGGCGAGCTCGGCGTCGTCCGAGTAGCTGCGCATCGCCTCGCGCAGCACCTCGAGCGCGGCCTCGTGTCGTCCGAGCGTGTCGGAGAGCACGTCGGCGAGGTCGACGTAGAGGCTCGCGGGCGGCGCCGTACGGGGATCGGAGCGGTTGCGCCGCACGTGGTCGTAGAGCGCCTGCGCGTAGCGCGACCAGGCGTTCGTGTCGCCCGTCGCGATCGAGCGGCGGAACGCGTCGCCGGCCAGGCCGTAGGGGCCGTCGATCGCGACCGCCTCTGCGAGCGCGTCGAGCGCGCGCCCGTCGTCCTCGCGCTCGCGCTCGAGCTTGGCCAGCTCCACGTACGCGGCCGCCTTGTCGGCGCGCCCGGCCGAGGCCGCTCCCAGACGGCGGTAGGCGTCCGCGGCGCGATCGAGGCGTCCGGCCTTGCGCTCGATGCGCGCGAGGATCGCGATGGCGCCCGGGCTCTCGCGCTCGATCGCGAGGATCGCGTCGACGCTCGCGCGCGCCTTCTCGCCGTCGTGCAGCCGATCGATCTCGAGCGTAGCCAGGTCGATCAGCGTCTCGCGGAGGACGCCCTTGGGCGGCGAGAGGGCCGTGATCGCGCGCAGCTTCTCGGCCGCCTCGGCCCACTGCTCGGCGCTCGTGTAGAGCTTGGCGACCGCGCGCAAGAGGCCCAGATCGGTCGGGGCCACCTTCAGCGCGCGGTTGAGCGAGGCGATGCCGCCGGCCGTGTCACCGAGGACCTCGGCCTGCAGTCGCGCGACCTCGAGCGAGAGCGCCCCCACGCGCTCCGGCGACTTCGCGGCGAGCGCCGCGCGGCCGAGGCGATCGGCGGCGCGCCCGGCCTGCCCCTGCGTGGTCAGGATGTCGAGCAGCCGCGTCGGCGCCTCGACGTGATCGGGATCGAGCTCGAGCGCGCGCTCGAAGTCGGGGTAGGCGGCCGCGGCGTCGACCAGGGTCTCGGCCGTGATCACACCGGCACGCACCAGCAGGGCGGCGGCGCGACGCGGGCTCTCGACGAGCCGGGCCTCGCGGCGGAGCGCTTCGGCGAGCGTCTTCCAGTCCTGCGCCGCCTCGGCCGCGCGCGAGAGGCCGCGAACGGCGGCGAGGCTCTCCGGATCGGCCGCGACCGCGGTCGAGAACGCCTCGAGCGCGCGCCGATCCCCCGACTCGAGCAGGGCCTCCGCGAGACGCGCGCGGTGGGCAGCGGTGACCGCGGGATCGGCCGAGCCATCGGCGATCTTCGCGTCGATGGAGGCCAGGAGCGCGCGATCGCTCGTCTCGAGCGCGATCCGCTCGAGGCTCGCGAGCGCTCCCGCGTCCTGCGGCGAGAGGGCCAGCATCGCCTCGTAGGTCCCGCGCACATCCGCGGGCTTGGCGCCCAGCTTCAGCTCCTGGATGCGCGCGAGGTCGCGCAGCGCCGCGATCCGAGCGTCCGTCTCGACGTGAACGCGGGCGAGGGAGGCGAGCACGCCCGCGAGCGACTCCCATGCTCCCGCGCGCCGCATCAGCGGCTCGGCGACCAGCAGGCAGGCCAGATCGGCGGGGCTCCGTGCGAGCGCCTTCTCGACCAGCGCGAGCGCGCGCTTGGGATCGGCGACGTGCTCGCTCGAGACCTCGGCCGCCCGCAGGTAGAGCGCGACGGCGACGTCGTCACCCTCGGCGGCACCGGCCTCGCGGTCGAGCTCGTCGATCAGCTTCTTGTACGAGCCGTCCTGCGAGCGCAGGCGCGCGATCGCGTCGATCGCCGGGGGATACGTCGGATCGGCGTCCCGCGCGCTCTCGTAGAGCACCAGGGCGCGTGCGGCATCCGAGAGGCGCTCCTCGCGCACCTCGGCGGCGCGATGGGCGGTCCGCGCGCGCGCGATCGGGCTCGCCGCCGTGGCCGGCACCGCGGCGTCCGACTTGGCCGCGTCCGACTTGGCCGCGTCCGACTTGGCCGCGTCCGACTTGGGAGCCTTGGGCGATTCGTAGAGCGCGAGCTCGCGCTCGATCGTCCGCGCGAGCTCTTCCCAGCTGTTACGCGACTGGAGCTTGCGGGCCAGCGTGCGGAGCGCGCGCACGTTCTTCGGATCGGCGTCGGCCGCGGCGCGGTAGTGCTGGAGCGCCTCGTCGTCGCGCCCGATGCGCTGCTCGCAGATCTCGCCCATCTTGGTGCGGAGCAGCGCGATCTCGTCCGAGCCCTTTGCGAGCTCGAGCTCGCGCTTGTAGAGATCGAGCAGCTCCTCCCAGCGTCCGGCGCGCGCGAGCAGGCGCCCGAGGCTCCCCAGGGCCGGCGCGTAGGTCGGCTCGATCGTCAGCGCCCGACGATAACGAGCGATGGCGCCCTCGCGATCCCCGGCCATCTCCTCGAGCACCTCCCCGGCGCGATGGACGATGCCGAGCGTCGCCTTCGGATCGCGGATGAGACCCGCCTCGCGCTCGAGCGCGTCGACCAGCTCGGTCGGCCGCTTGGCGCGCTCGGCCGCCCGCTGCATCGCGTGGATGGCGCCCATGTGCTTGGCGTCGATGGCGACCACGCGCTGGTAGGCGGCCAGCGCCTGCGCGGGCTCGTCGAGCGCGTCCTCGTACACGCCGCCGAGCTTCATCAGGTACGTGATGGCCGCTTCGCCGCTCGCACCGTCGGCGGCCCGCCCGTAGAGCAGCGTGAGCTCGCGCCACTTGTGCGCCGTCGCGTAGAGCCGCGTGAGCGCCTTGAACGAGGGCGCGTAGCCCGGCACCAGCGTGATCGCGCGCGCGTGGTGCTCGATCGCGGTCTCGACCGAGCCGCGACGCTCGAGGATCGATGCCATCTTCGCGTGCGCCGCAGCACGCCGGCGCGCCTCGGGGCTCGCCTCCGCCTCGGCGCCCAGGATGCGGAGCAGCGCGGGCTCGTCGCCGAGGGCCTCGTAGATCCGGGTCAGGGCCTGGAGCGTCGGCAGGTGCAGCGGGTCGACCGACAGCACTTCTTCGTAAGCCGCGACGGCGCCGTCCTCGTCGTCGAGCTGGTCCTCGCGGAGCGTGCCGATGCGGTGCAGCAGCGCGACCTTCTCGAAGCGCGAGGCCGAGGGCAGGCCCGCCAGCGTCGTGAGGACGCGGGCCAGCGCATCCGCGCGCTCGGCCGTGTCGTAGAGCCGCGCGAGATCCTCGAGGACCATCGGCTCGGTCGGCGCCTCGGCGAGGGCGCGCTCGAGCGCCGCGATGGCCTCGTCGCGGTTGCCGAGCCGGTCGGCCGAGATCTGCGCGATGCGGTGGAGCGTCATCGCCTTGATCATCGGCTCGGACGCGCGCGCCACCTTGCGCTCGAGGAGCGTCGCGAGATCACGCCATCGCTTCTGGCCGTGCAGCAGGCGCTCGAGGGCCTCGAGCGCGAAGGCCACGTCCGGATCGAGACGCAGCGCCGTCTGGTAGAGCTCGATGGCCGTCTCGAGATCCTTCTGGCGGATCTCCGCGATGCGGGCCCGCGCGACCACGAGCGCGGCGCGATGCCGAGGATCGCCCGATGCGGCGTTCGCGGCCTTCTCGTACGTGCGCGCGAGCTCCTGCCACTGTGCGGCGTCGAGGTCCGACTGCTCGATGGCCCTCAGCGCCGATCGATCGGCGCGATCGAGATCGAGCGCGACCGCGTACTGCGCGCGCGCCTCGACGCGCTGGCCGAGGACGTCCTCGAGCAGGCGCCCCTTGGCGACGTGGAGCGCCGCGCGGCGCTTGGGATCGCGCGTGATGCGCGCCTCGGCATCGAAGAGCGGCAGCGCGTCCTTGTACGACTTGAGCGCGATGAGCGTGCGGCGCGCGCCCTGGATCGTGGGCAGGTGCTCGGGGAGCTTGGCCAGGGCCTCGAGGTAGTGGTGGCTGGCCTTGCGCAGGTCGCCGCTCGCGAGCTCGTGGACGCGGGCGATCTCGAAGTGCAGGCGCGCGCGGCGGAGCGGGTCGGTCAGCTCGAGCAGCTCGCGCTCCCAGGCGTCGACGCCCGTCTCCACGGGGCGCGGGGCGGGGGCGGGCGGAGGCGCTTGCGGACCGCTCGGTGCAGCGGCGCTCCCGCTGCTCGACGGGGTCGGCGCCGACGGAGCGGCGGGTGTGCCGCCCGGGCGAGCGGCGGCCGCCGGTGGTGGGGCGCCGGGTGCGGCCGGCGGAGAGCCCAGACCGGCCGGAGGCGGAGGAGGAGGCGCGGGAGGCGGGGGCGCCGCGCGTGGCGGAGGGGCGGCACGCGGAGGAGCCGGTGCGGCCCGCGGAGGCGGCGCGGCGCGCGGAGGGGCCGCGGCGGCGACCTTGGGCGGCGGACGAACGGACGCGGCCCGCGTCGTACCCGGCGAGCTGGTGCCCGGCGAGCTCGAACCGGCGGGAGGCGGTGGTGGCGGCACGGAGCGCTTCTCGAGGCGCACCGAGCCCGTGGGCACGCGCGGGAGCGACGGCTCGCGCCGAGCCGGCGCCTTCGCCGGCGGTGGAACGACCTCTCCCTCGAGGTCGCTGAGCATCGTCTCGAGGCTCGAGTCGGCGCTGATCGGGCTGGCGATCTTCGGCACCTCCACGACCTCGTCGAGGGAGACCTCGAGCGTCGAGTCCTTGGGCGGGGTGCCGCGCGCAGCGGCGGTCTTCTTCTCGGTCGAGTCGGCCATGGATCAACGCACCCGCACGATGGGTCGGACGTGAACGACGGCCGCGCCGTCGCGCACGAGGGGAGGAGCGGGCGAGGGCCCGGGTGTGGATCGCGCGACGGCCGCGAGGCCGACGCCGGGCGCGACCGCGGCGACCGACGCCAAGCTCGGCGTCGAGGGCGCCGGGCGCTCGGCCGCCACCGGCGCAGGTGGTGGTGGCGACGCAGCGACGGGGGCGGGTGGAACCGGCGCCGCGACTGGCGCGGGCGCCGCCTTTTCCGCGCGGATCGGCGGAGCCTGTCGGAACCGCTCGACCGACGTGTGTGCGCCGTCGTCCTCGAACGCGGGGTGCAGATGCGAGCGCAGGAGCGGCGCTGCTGGGGTCGGCGCCATCGCCGCGGCTGCGGCGACGATCACGCGCAGCTCGTTCAGGCGCGTCGCGAACCGAGGCTTGCCGGGATAGCGCTGCACGAGCAGCTCGTAGATGGGGATCGCGCGCTCGGGGTTTCCCGACTTCACGTGGAGCTCGGCCTCTTCGTCGGGACGGATCACCGACGTCGAGCCCTCTTCTTCGTCCCACGTCCCGGAGGCCTTCGGCGCCGTCGGCTTCGGCGGAGCGGCCCAGCCCTCGACGCTCACGCGTGGGCCTTTCTTGTTGAGCCAATCGGGCGCCGGCGTCTTGGCGAGCTCGAGCGGCTCGGGATCGCCCGCGGGCGCCTCTTCGATCGCGCGCCGGAGCACGAGGACGTCGGCGAGGCGATCGCGCGCGACGTGATCGTTCGGCTGCTCGACCACGATGCGGCGCAGCTGCTTCTCCGCGTCCTCGAAGTTGCCCATGCGCAGCTGGAAGAGCGCCATCGCCGGACCGCCGAGGGGCACCGTGCCCGCGTGCGTCGGAGCTTCTTCGGCGAGCACGCGCTCGGCGGCAGAGAGCAGGCGCGCGAGCGCCATCGCGATCGGAAGCACGCCGGGCGACTTCTCGGCGGCCCCGCGCAGCTGCGTGAGCGCGCCAGGGAGATCGTGCGCGGCGAGGGACTTCGCGACCGACGCGCGCAGCTCGGGCTCGATGCCGCTGGCCCCCTCGGCCGCCGTCGACGACCAGAAGCCCCGGAGCAGGCGCCACGCCACGCGCATGCGATCGAGCAGTGCCGCCGGCACGCTCTCGCCGCGCACGACCTCGCGCTCGATGGCCGCGATCTCGGCGAGCGATCCGGAAGCGACGATGCTCGTCCATCGCTCGAGCCACGCACCCTCGAGCCCGGAGGGCTCCATCACCAGCGAGAGGGCCTGGGCGATCTCGACGCCCGCGACGGTGCTCCCCACCTTGGCGCCGCGCGTGACGGCCCACGCCTCGATCAGGCGGCCCTGCGCCGCGAGCGCCTCGACGAGCCCGGCATCGAGGGCGACCGGCGCACCGACGACGCGATCGTTGGGTCGGGCGCGGACGGCGGCGAGGAGGGCCTCACAGCGCGGCTTCTCGTCGCCGCCGCGCTGCACGACGGCTTCCATCAGATCGATGGCGGCCTCGCGCGCGCCGTGGACGAGCAACGCCCGGGCGACTTGATCGAGCGACGGGATCGACCGCCTCACGGCGTCGAATCATACTCGTGCCCGGACATCGCCGTACGATCAAATCGCCGTACGATCGAAGCGCCGTACGATCAAAACGGCGCGCGCGCGCCGTCGAGCCCGCGGGCGTCGACCGGGCGGAACCACCGAACGATCAGCATCAGGTCGACGAGCACGAACACGACGGCGAGGATCGCGAGCGCGACGGCCCACCACGACGAGCCCGGGGTCTCGTCGACCAGCAGGACGTACGTCTCGGGCGTCACCGGCAGGTCCATCGGGCCCGCCATGTAGTCTCGCACCGCCGAGAGGCGACCGCCGAGGTCGGCGAAGCGCACGAGGCGCCCGCTGTACGTGGTCCGCGGCGCGCGCGCCTCGGCCTCCGTCATGTGGACGAGGACCGTCCGCTGGCCCGCCAGCGGAAAGACGACGTACTGCTCGCCGGTCACGACGCGGCGGTAGCGCACGGTCCCCGCGGTCAGCGGCGTGCCGCTCACGGTGACGAGCGTGTTCGGCTCCAGCGTGGCTGCGGCGACCGAGGTCGCGGCTCCGAGATCGCGCACCTCGCCGCGTGCGAAGAAGAACGCGAGATCGCTGCGGAGCGAGGCCACGAGGGCGAAGGCGACCACCACGACCAGCGCCATCAGCGTCATCGTCGCCAGGCGCCGCCCGGGCGGCGGGGCCGGCAGGGCCAAGAGCTCGGGGTCGACCTCGTCCCCGCCCAAGAGGGGGGTGTCGGGAGTGCCGGAACGACTGGGGTTCATGCCTGCCACGAGCTTCTAGACAACGAGGGTACGGAAAGGTTCGCCGAAGTCGAGCCCGGAGGGTGGGGACCAGCTCGCTCCGTGTGAACTACGCCGCGCGCTTACGCGCCTGCCATGTGACCAGGTGCGACCTATCGGTCGCAATTCCAGCGATTAGGAGCCCCGGTCGGCCAGCCAGCGCGCGATCGGCTCGAAGACGCGCTCGGGGGCCTCGTTGCCGACGAAGAGGTCGGCGTGGGCGTACCAGTCCCGGTCGTCCCCGATCCTCAGCGTGGTGGCGTCGCGGCTTCCCCACGCGTCGAGGGCCGACAGCGCCACCCGCTCGGGGACGATCCCGTCGCGGTTGGAGAGGACCGCGAGCAGCGGGCCGCGCTCGCGGCCGAGCGCGCGCGTCACGTCCACGCCTCCCACCACCAGATGCCCGCTCTTCATCCAGGCGGCGATGTCGCGGTTCACGGCCGGCACCGGATCCTCGACCGTGCGCACGAGCTCGCTCGCGGCGTCCAGATCCACGTGGCTGGCGTTCATGTACATCCCGAGAAGCCCTGGCGCGTGGCGCACGACGGGCAAGACGAGCGACGCGATGGCGCGCGTGCCCCGGATGCGGAGCGCGCCCGCGACGCGCCGCGACGCGAACGGGACACGGAGCACGAGCGGCACCTCGCCCCACACGAGGGGCGAGCCGACCGCGACCACGCTGCCGATTCGGTGCGCAGGAGTGAGCGCGAGGTGCGCGAACGTGATCGAGCCGCCGAGGCTCGCGCCGAGCACGTCGACGCGGGTGGCCGCCCGCGCGGTCGTGTGCCGCAGCACGAGATCGACGAGCGCCGGCAGGTCACGCGCCGCGTAGCGCTCGAGCGTCGGCTCGGCCGCGCTTCGGTCGATCGGGCGCGAGCGCCCTTGGGCGCGCAGGTTGGCGGTCCACACCTCGAGACCACTGCCGGCCAGGTGCGCCTCGAGCGAGGTGCCTCGCGGATGGAAGCCGAAGATGAACCCGTTCATGCCGTAGCCGGGCACGATCAGCAGCGGCCGCCGCGACGGATCGCTCCCACCGGCGCGGCGCGTGCGGACCACGTGCAGGCGCCAGCCATCGTCGGTCTCGCAGTCGAAGTCGTCGCGCACGAGCGTCATTCGCTTCCACTCCCTCCATCGTCGGCGGTGCTCGGCTCGAGCGGCGGCAGGCCGAGGCGCGCGCGCTCTTCCGCCCAGAAGCGTCGCATCCGAGGCATCAGCGGCGGGCGATGCATGCGCCCGACGTAGAAGCGCGCGAGCCACTCGTGGCCGGCACGCAGCTGCACGTCGGCGGCGTGCTCGAGCCGCTCGTCGGTGGCCGGCTGCAGATCGAGCTGGCGCGAGAGGAAAAACAGCGCCGCCCAGCGATAGCCGTCGAGCGCCGCGTCACCTGCGTCACGGCTGAGCGCATCGGCGTCGTCGACGTCGCGCAGGTACGTCTCGGCGAGCTCCATCGCCCGCGACGGGGGCGGGAGCGCGAGGTCTCGCTCGTCGCGGAGCGCGAGCGTCATCAAGAGGGCCCCGTGCGCGAGCCGTTGCCGCGGGCGCAGCTCGATCGCCCGCGAGTAGGCCTCGATCGCGCCGTCGTAGCGCCCTTCGTCGCGGCGCACCTCGCCCAGCTTGATCCACGCGTAGTAGGCGTGGCGATGGGTCGAGGTGGCGTGGGCCCAGAGGCGCGCGTCGCTCGACCACACCTGCTCGTACTGCATCGTGCGCACGGCGAGCGGCAAGAGGCAGGCGAGGCCGAGGATCGCGACGCCGGGTCTCACTCCGTCGCTCCCGGTCACGCGCGCGCGGTCGAGGAGCGCGGCGAGAGCCACGACGAGCCCCGCGAGCGGCAGGCTCAGGTGGCGGTCCTGGAACTCGTAGTACGTGGGGATGAGGTTCGAGACCGGCGCATAGAGCACGAGGAACGTCGTCACGCCGATCCCGACGACGCGCCCCGTCGGCGTCTCTCGCTGCCGCCACGCGTAGTAGAGCAGCGCCGCCACCGTGGAGACGCCGACGGCGAGGAAGGGCAGGCTCGGCGCCTCGTCCTGCACCATCGCGTAGAGCGGCGAGACGCGCGCCGGGAAGCCGAGCGTCAGCGCGGCGTGCGAGAGAGACGCGAGCGCGAGCGTCGCCGAGCTGCCGGACCCGTCGAAGGGGCGGATCATCTCGTTCTCTCGCCAGATCACGATCGTGATCGCGCCGAGCACCGCCGCGAGCATCACGCTCGGGATCTGGCGCCGCGCGGCCTCGCGCATGGGCATGCGCGCGAGCCAGACGTCGGTCGCGAACATCGCGACCGGCAGAGTGATGGCGCTGGTCTTCGAGAGACACGCGGCGAGGAAGGCGGCGCGCGAGAGCCACGCCGATCGATCCCAGGCGCCGTTCGATCGCAGGTGCGCGGTCCACGCGAGCATCGCGAAGAGCGCGGCGAGCACGTCTTTTCGCCCGGTGCCCCAGACGACGAGCTCGACCTGCACCGGATGGAGCACGAAGGCCAGCGTCGCGACCACGGCGGCGAGGCGGCCGATGCCCAGGGCCCGCAGCCAGGCCAGCATCGACATCCCGGCACACGCGAAGAGGAGCAGGCTCGTGACGCGGATCGGCGTGCCCTCGGCGCCCAGCCACGGCACGTCGATCCAGTACGAGAGCAGGTGAAGCGGGTGGTAGGCCTCGAAGTGCGGCTCGGTCCAGATCGAGACGAAGGCCTCCCAGCTCGGGTGCGTCACGAGGGGGTCGTCGATCAAGAAGCGCCGGTCGTCCCAGGACGGGACGAGCGGATAGGGCAGCGAGCGCCCGAAGGTGACGAACATCGCCGCGAGCACCAGCGCGCGATCGATCCACGCGTCACGGGGCGAGAGCGGCGCGAGCGTGGGGCTCGGCTCGCGGGCGGTCTGGGCGCCCGTTGCGGTCGCGGGAGTCGACGCCTCGGTGGGCGCCGGGCTGGCGCGCTTGGCTCGTTTCTTCTTGGCAGCAGGCACGGCTCGGCTCGCGGCTCGTACGCGTCACTCGAGCGTGATCGGGTAGCGGACGACCATCTCCGGCCCGTCGAAGGTCGGGAACTGCGCGCCCCGCGCGGCCGTGCGCAGGCAGTCGCCGGCCTCGCCCGTGGTCAGCTCGCCGGGGCCGGAAAGGTTGACGGCGCTGACGTGGCCGGTGCCGGCGATGCGCAGGCCGAAGGTGAGCGTGCCCGTGATGTCGCGGTCCGACGCCGCCAGCATGAAACAGCGGCGGACGCGGGGCATGACGCCGTCGAAGGCATGCTCGATCTCGGCGCCCGTGAGCTGCTCTTCGCCGCCACTGCCGGCGCCGTCGATCATGCGGATCTCGTCCTCGCCGAGGTCGTCGCCCGTGACCCGATCGCCCATCGGGCCGGCGATCGAGGAGCCGCTCGATCCGCTCTCGCGCGGCTCGCCGCTCGCCCCTCCGCTCGCGCCGCCGCCGCGACGGCGGCCGCGTCGGCCGCGCGCCGGCGCTTCACCTGCCTCGGGGGGAGCCTCGGGATCGGCGGCCGCCACCTCGACCGCCGGCTCCTCGGCCGGCGGCCCGTACCCACCCTCGATCACGAGGTAGGCGCCCAGACCGCCCCAGAGCAGCGATGCGAGCGCAAAGCCGAGGGCGAACCGCGTCACGCGCGCGCTTATACCGCGCGAGCGGCGAGCGTGCGACTACGCTCGCTCCAAACGCACGCGGCCAACCTTGACCACGAAGGCCCCACCTTCTACCGTCCGCGGCCGTGTTTCGCCTCTCTCCCTGCTGGATCGCCGTGTGCGCGCTCGTCGCGCCGACCTTGCTCGCTACGCCGAGCGTGCTCGCCCAGGACGAAGAGGCCGCTGGCCACTCGCGTGGTGGCTACGCCTGGGGAGAAGAGCATCACGAAGAATCTGCGTCCGGGCCCGCCGCGCATCGCTTCGGCCGCGCGTGGGTGAGCCTCGGGTTCGGCCCGACGGTGCGGATCATCCAGTACGAGACGCTCAACCAAGATCGGCAAGCGCCGGCGTACATGCAGCTGCGCGGCGGCTACTTCTTCGAGGGCGAAGGCATGGTGCAGCACGGCGCCGTGCTGGGCGTCGCCACCAACCTCATGGGCGACGGGGGCTTTCCCTACGGCGTCGATCCGCTGGGGCAGTGGACGCTGACGCCGTCGTACATGCTGCGGCTGATCCCCGAGGGCGACCTCGGCGACTGGTTCCAGGCGACGGGCCGCGTGGGGATCCCGCTCGCGCTGGGCGAGTTCTTCAGCTGGGGCTGGGAGGTCGGCATCGGCGCGATGGTCCGTCCCCTCGCCGGCTTCGCGATCTACGGCGAGGTCGACCTCTCGATGTACTTCGCCGACGACATCCATCCGCTGATGAGCTTCGAGATCGGCATCGCGATCGACTACGAGGTGCTGCCGTGACGCCGTCCCGCACGATCTCGTCTCGCACGATCTTCCGCTGGCTCCTGCGCGCAGGCGCGCTGGCCGTCGTGGCGACGGCGCTCGGCGGTCCCACGCCCGGCTACGTCGGCACCTGTGATCCGGGCGGCTCGCGGCCGGCGGTCGATCCCGAGGCGTGGTGCAACGAGCGCGAGAGCGTGGAGTGCGCCCGCGATCTCGCCGCGATGCGCATCAACATGTCGATGTACTCGGCGTGCCAGGCCAGCGTCGAGACGACCTGCCGGGGCTTCAACTTCCCGCCCGGATGCAGCCCGTCGCGCGAGCTCGCGGCCCAGTGCATCGACGATCTGAGCCGGACCGATCTCCTGAGCACGCCGAGCGACGCGATGCCGAGCTGCCAGAGCG
The DNA here is from genome assembly GCA_044223665.1 of Sandaracinaceae bacterium. Classification (GTDB taxonomy): domain Bacteria; phylum Myxococcota_A; class Polyangia; order Polyangiales; family Sandaracinaceae; genus JBBSAT01. The sequence goes on from JBGALT010000019.1 coordinate 50,555, forward strand.
ACGCGCTCTGTGGCGCGGCGTCGCTCGTGAGCGATCCGGAGGGCATCTGACCATGGGCGCGCCCTCCCGAGCCGGAACGGTGTCCCAAGCCGGAACCGTCGCCCGCGCGTCTCACCCGAAGAGGTCTTCCATGCGGCGCCTGCTCTGGTCTCTCGCGCTCCTCGTCACGGCCGGCGTCTACGGCGGCGGCTGCTCCATCGTCGCCACCCACGAGGAGTACACGGCGTACCGCGCAGTCCGCCTGGCCTCGAACGACGACGAGCGCATGGTCGCGATGGCCGACTACGCGACGCACTATCCGAACGGGTTCTGGGCGGCCGACATCCGTCGCGAGCGCGAGGCCCGCGAGCAGGGCGTCTGGCTCTCGGGGAACGCCACGCAGGAAGGCCTGCAGCGCTACCTCACCGCCTATCCCGACGGCACCTACGCCGAGCAGGCCCACGCGCGCTTGGCTGCCGTCTCGCACGTCGAAGAGCACCGCGAGGTCGAGCAGGAGCACGTCGAGGAGGTCCAGCGTGTCGATGCAGCGGCCCAGGCCGAGCAGCGCCGGCAGTGGGTGACGCAGGCGACCACGTTCTGGGGCCGCACGCTCCTCGGGATCCGCAACTACGGGCAGCCGATCTCGGCCGTGGCCCGCTCCAACCCCGAGTTCTCCGCCGCGTTCGGCTCGGCGCCGCCGCCGATGTGCACGCCGACGCACTGCCTCAAGCACTACCACGCGCACTACGCGATCCCCGTGCCCGGGGCGACGCGCCTCGAGCGCGAGATGCAGATGTTCCTGCGCATCCGCCTGGAGAGTGGGCGCGTCGAGCGCGTCGAGGTGCTCCTGCCGAACATGGGCTTCTCGCGCTGGTACGAGCTCGAGAACCGCACGCTCGTCACGGACGAGGACCCGACGCAGCGCCAGCAGGCCATCGAGTGGGCGCTCGGGCGCCTGATGCCGACGATCACCGAGGCCGGCGCTGGCGGCCATGCGATCGACGTGATCCCGGAGCCGATCGAGTCGATCACCGCCTCGGAGAGCGCCGCCAGCCAGACGGCCGAAGAGGCCGATACCGAGGTCGAGCAAGAAGAGGCCGCGGTCGCCCAGGTCGCGCCCGCGCAAGAGGAGGGCGCGCCGCCCCAGGAAGGTGGCGACGACAGCCTCGAGGCGCTGCTCGCGGCCGCCGCGGGCGGCGGGGACACCGGGACGCCGGAGCAGACGCCGGTCGAAGTCGCCCCCGAAGACTCGGGTGCAACGCTCGTGCTCCCGGTCGGCCTCTATGCCTGGCAGCTGCGCAACGTGCGCATCGTCGTGTTCGCGGCGGGCGAGGGCGACTACGGCGACGGGTTCGACGGGTTCTACGTCGAGCGCGCGCGCGACTGAACGGGGGGATGTCCCAGCCGGACCCGAGCGCGCTGGACCCTGCCGAGCGTATCGTCAGTGACGCCCTCGGGCGGCTGATGGAGTTCTGGGGCTTCAAGCGCAACATGGGGCGCGTCTGGGCGGTCCTGTATCTCGCCAACGACCCGGTGAGCGCGCGGACGCTGCGGACCAAGCTGAGCCTCTCGGTCGGCAGCGTCTCGATGACGCTCACGGAGCTGCAGCGCTGGGGCGTCGTGCGTCGGGTGTTCCTGGACGGTCAGCGTCAGGAGCACTTCGTCGCCGAGAACAACGTGTGGAAGATGGTCTCGCGCGTCTTCCGCGAGCGCGAGCTGGCCGAGATCGTCGAGGCCATCGGCGCCTTCGAGCAGGCGCTCGCGACGGTGCCGCCGGAGGATGCCGTCAAGCGCGAGCGCATCAGCTCGCTCCTCGAGCTCTCGCGCCTGGGGCGAGCCGTGGTGGAGGCCATCGTGGGCGCGGGTCAGGTCGACCTGTCGGACCTGGCCAAGCGCCTGTTCCTCGGCGAGCCGAAGAAGTAGCGAAGGCGCGCGTGGTCCGCGTGCCGCCGCGCCGGGCTCTCCCCGACTCGAGACTTGTCATAATCCATCTTCTGCGAAGCGATGGATCCGAGAAAGAAGGGGCCGATCGCTCGGCCCGCAGCCGCGCGACGAGTCAGAGGACACTGAAGACGAAGAGCCCGCCGGCGTTCGAGATGGCGACCCCGAGCCCCTCGGAGACCTCGACCGGCGCCGCGAACCCGTGCCCGTTCTCGATGCGTCCGACCTCGTGCCCGTTGGCGGCCAGGAGCGACACCAGACCGCCTTCGGTCTCGCCGAGCACGACCAGGTCTCCGATGACCCGCGGCGCGGTCGGCGCGCCACGCGTGATCCGGTGACGCCAGAGCGTGTCGCCGGTCCCACGATCGATCCCCACGACGCCGAGGTCACCCGAGGACGCGACGAGCATGTCGTCGGGCGCCGCCGCCAGCCCGGTGATGCCGGTCAGCTCCTGTCGGATCCAGCGGACCGAGCCGCTTCCGAGGTCGAGCGCGTAGAGGCCTCCGGCGAACGAGGCCACGTAGAGCGTGCCGTTGTCGATCACCGGCGTGGTGTCGACGTCCGTGAAGCGCATCACGTCGGTCGCGGCCGCCGCAGGCAGGTCGCCGAGCGTCTCGCGCGTCCACTGCACGTGGCCGTCCCGCGGGTCGAGCGACACCACCGCACCGTCGGTGAAGCCCGTGATCAGCCGGCGGCCCTCGATCGTCAGCCCCGCGTGCTCGGCGATGTAGAAGCCCTGCGGCGCATCCCGCCGGTAGCGCCAGAGCGCTTCGCCCGTATCGCGCGTGAAAGCGACCACGACGTCGGCGTCGGTCGCGACGTAGAGCGTGTCCTCGGTCGCGATCGGCCGCCGCCCGACTGCGCCGTCGATCTCCGCGCGCCACCGGACCTGGCCCGTCGAGGCCACCAGCGAGTGGACGACGCCGTCGTCGCTGGCGAAGAAGACCTCGTCGCGCTCGGTGTCGAGGTACGGCTGACAGCCGATCGCGCCGCCCGCTTGGTACATGTAGACGGGCGCGCCGGCGCCGGTGAACGACCAGAAGTAGCCGCGCGAGGAGCCGATGTAGATCCGGTCGTGGATCGGATCGAGCGCCGCCATCGCGCGCTCGATCGGCAGAAAGCGGCCGTCGATGCCCTCGACCGCGGGCTGCAGGCTGCGCGTCCAGCGCACGATCAGGCGCCCGGACGGCCGCGAGCCCACCGGCCGGTCCATGAACGCCTCGTAGCCGAGGACCGGCGGCATGCCCGCGCAGCCGAGGGCGAGCGCGACCGAGAGCGTCGCGATCGCCCGCCGCGCGCGGCCTGGCCTCATTCCGGCGCCGGGGCGTCGCCGCCGCCGCCTGCGCTCTGGGCCTGGAGGCGCCGGATGAGCTCCTGCAGCTGCTCGGGCGAGAGATCCTCGAGCCCCGACGCGCCGTCCGCGCCCGTACCGCCGCCGCCTCCGCCCAGGTGCGGGCCCGCGCCGGCCGCCGAGGGATCGAGCTCGCGCAGGCGCTCGTCGGCCTGGGCGAGCACGTACGGGAACTCGGGCTCGCCGCCCTCCTCGTTCGCGTCCTGCAGCGCGTCCACGAGCTCGCGGAACGCCGAGAGCGCCTCCGACGTCTCGCCGCGCGCCACGCGCATGCGCGCGAGGTGGTAGTTGGCCACGTTCTCGTAGGCGTGGTCGTGGAGCGACGCGAGCCGCTCGTACGCCGCGGTGGCGTGCTCCCAGTCGCTCTCGGCCTCGTACGAGGCGCCGAGGCCTTCGAGGGCCTGCCAGGCCACCACCGGCTCCTCGTTGCTCGCATCGAAGGCCGCCTGGTACGCCGTGCGCGCGTCCTCGTTCTCGCCCTGCGCGAGCAAGATGCGCCCTTCCCCGAGGCGCGCCCACGCGGCGGCCGCCGCGCTCGGGTACTCGCTCGAGACGCGGCGGTAGGCCACCAGCGCCGCTTCGTTGCGGTCGGCGACGGACTCGAAGGTCGGCGCGTCCTGCTCGTCGTCGGCGGCCGAGTCGTCCTCGCCGTCGCCTTCGTCGTCGCCCTCGTCGTCGGCCGCCTCGGCGTCCGGCGAGACGATCTCCGCGCTCGAGATCTCGAGCGCCTCGGAGAGGAGCTCGCCCGCCGACGCCGCCTGCGACGCAGTCCACCACGACCAGCCGAGCCAGCCGGCCACCACGACGATCACGAGGGCCGCGAGGCCGGTCGCGATCTGGCGGTTCTGGGCGGCCCAGTCGGCCGCGGTCGTCGCGGCGCGACCGAGCGGCGACTCGCGCAGCACGGCCTCGGCGTTCTGGTTGCGCTCGATGTCTTCCTGCTCGCGCTCGGCGGCCGTCGGCGTCGCCGCACCGGCCTCGTCCTTGCGCGCCTGCTTCTTGGCGGCCTTGGCCGCGGCCTTGGCTGCCTTCGCGGCGGCGAGGCGCGCGCCGGCCGAGGTGCTGCTCTTCGCCTTGGTCTTGGCCGAGGCGGCCGGCGGCGTCGCCGGGGCCCGCACTGCGTCGGAAGCGCCGGTGTCGGAAGCGCCGCCCGCGTCGTCGTCACCGCCGTCGTCATCCGAGCCCGCGTCGGAGGCGGCTTCGCTCGAGGCGGCGCTCTCGCCGTCGCCGTTCTCGCTGCCGGCCGTCTCGCCCTCGTCCTCGCGGTCCTCGTCGCGCTCGTCTTCGTCGCTCACGCTCGATCTCCAGCTCGCTCTAGGGCTCGATCCCGACCGCAGTCGCGCGAGCCGCCGAAAAGAAGGCGCGGACTATACCCGCGCACCTCTTTCCGTCAACGCACGCCCGCGCGATGTGTCATAGCCAGCCCGTGCGGCGCGCGCTTCCCTACGCCCTCGGCCTCGGGCTCGCTCTGGCGACGCTGGCGCCATCTCCCGCGCGCGCCTACGAGCGCCAGATCGGCCTCACGCTGGAGCTCGGGTACGCCGTGCTGCCGAGCGGCCCACTGCCCCCGCACGGTGCGTACGCCGAGCTGGGCGCCTCGGTCGGTCTCTCCGACGTGTGGGAGCTCCGCGTCCGGGCCGGCTACGCCTACCACCCGGAGCCCATGCACCGCTGGGTGTACGGCGCCGAGATCGTCTACCTCGTCGACATCCTCGAGGTCGTGCCGTTCCTGGGCGTGGGAGTGCTGGGCGTGACCACGCTCGTGGACCCCGCCCTGAGCGCCGACTTCGCCGTCGACGGCGTCTTCGGTCTCGACGTGCTCCTCTCGCGCGAGATCACGCTCGGCGTCGTGGTCCGCCCCAACGTCGTGCTCACGGCGCTCGACACCTCGCCGGTGTGGCTGGAGGCCGGCGTGCGCCTTCAGGGGCTCGTGCCGTTCTGATCACCGGCGGTGGCGTGCGGCGCGATCTCGCGGATCGTCGCCGGGCCGAGCCCGGGAACGCGATCGAGCTCTCCGAGCGTGGCGTAGGGCCCGTGGGCCTCCCGGTCGGCGACGATGCGCTGCGCCAACGTCGGCCCGACGCGCGGTAGCGTCGCCAGCTCCTCGGCGCTCGCGCGATTCACGTCCACCGGCCCCGGCGGCGCGCCGACACGGCCCCCGTGCGAGGGCAAAGGCGCCGCGGGGCGCGACGGAACCCGGTGTGCGAGCGCCGCCAGCGAGACCAGCGCGAGCACGAGGCCGAGCGCCGAGAGGGTCGAGGCCGGTCGGGGCGACACGCGCGGCTATCGGCCCCGGCGCTCGCCCGTTGCGCCACGGAGCGTTTCCCTTCGTCCGGCGGGCCCTCTCAATAACCGGAGTAGGAGGGCGGAGACGAGAAGTGCGGCGAGCTCGCGCGCGCGGGCGGAGCGACGGAGTACCCGTAGCCGTAGGGCGCGACCAGGCGGGGAGCCCAGGCGCCGCGGGCGCGGGCCGTGGCGGAGCGGGCACCCGTGAAGAGCGGGCGCGACACCCATCCCGTCCCGGTGAACTGGTCGACGTAGCTCGGGAGTGGATCCCACGCCGGCACCGGCGCGTCCGGCACCGCGACCTCGCTCGTTCCGGCGAGCGTCACCGCATCGGCCACGGCGCTCGGGAGGCGGATCGGCGTCGCCGGCGCGGGCGGCGCCTCCACGGTCATCGCCTCCACGACCAAGGTCCCGCTGTCGGGCGCCGCCGGCGCGGCGAGGTTGGCCGGGCCGATCGGGCGAGGCAGGCGCGCGCTCGCGCAGCTGCTGGCTGCTGCGAGGAGGAGCCCGAGCGCGATCGAGGCACGCACCCACGAAGGATGGCTGCCCATCACGTCGGGCGCCAGGCATGATGCGCCGCATGGCGACGGCCGACATCGATCCTGCGACCCAGGCGCTCCTCGAGCGCTTCGGTCACCGCCCCGAGGTCCTCGCGCGCCTGGTCGCGCGCCTGGGCGCGCCCGACGAGAGCAACGCGATCCGAGGTCGCGTCGAGGCGCCGCACGCGAGCGACGTCGTCCGGCTCCCCGCCCTCGGCACGCCCGAGCGCGCGCGACTGGCCGCGGCCGGCGAGCGCGCGATCGCCGCGGGCAAGGTCGGCGCAGTGATCCTGGCCGGAGGCATGGCGACTCGCTTCGGCGGCGTCGTGAAGGCCGGTGTCCCGGCGGTTCGGGGCCGCAGCTTCCTCGACCTCAAGATCGCCGATCTCGTGCGCGTCGCGGAGCGTACCGGCGGCCGCGTGCCGTGCTTTCTGATGACGAGCTTCGCGACCGACGACACCGTCCGCGCGCTCGCTCGGGGGATGGGGAGCGCGCGCGTGCCGATCGAGACCTTCGCCCAGGGCATCTCCCTGCGCGTCACGCGCGACGGCACGCCGTTCCGCGAGGCCGACGGCTGCTGCTCGCCCTACGCGCCCGGGCACGGCGATCTCACGTTCGCGCTGCGGGAGCGCGGCGTCATGAAGCGCTTCCGCGAAGCGGGAGGCGAGATCCTCGTGATGAGCAACGTGGACAACCTCGGCGCCACGCTCGATCCCGCGATCGTCGCGCTGCACCTCGAGCGCGACGTCGCGGTGACCGCGGAGGTCGTCCGCAAGGAGAAGGGCGACAAGGGCGGCGCGCCCGCGCGCGTCGACGGTGTCGCGCAGATCGTGGAGTCGTTCCGCTTTCCCCCGGGGTTCGATCAGGACGGCATCCCCGTCTTCAACACCAACACGTTCGTCCTGAGCGCGGCGGCGGTCGATCGCGACTTCGATCTGACGTGGTTCGTCGTCGAGAAGAGCGTCGAGGGGCAGAAGGTCGTGCAGTTCGAGCGCCTGGTCGGCGAGCTCACCGCGTTCCTGCCGAGCGCCTTCGTCGAGGTCGAGCGCGGCGGTCCCGATGGCCGCTTCCAGCCCGCCAAGGATCCGGAAGAGCTGGCGCGCCGCGCGCCCGAGATCGAAGCGCTCCTGCGGGCCCGCGGCGTCCTCGACTGATGGCCGCTCGGGAACCGACGCCGTCCGGCGAGGTCCGCATCTCGGTGCGGACCTCGCTCTCGCTCGCCCTCGCCTTCGTCCTCGGCGCCTGCGGGTCGACGGGCGAGGTCCACATCTTGGCGGGCGCGTGCCCCTTCGGCGCCGAGAACCACCTCGTCGATCTCGACGGCCCCGTGCTCGACGATCTCGCCGCCGCACCGCTCGGCACCGGAGCCTACCTGGCGTGGTCGGAGCGAAGCGGCCTCTTCGGCGTCGCGCTGGGCCCGGACGGAACGGCCACGGAAGAGCGGCAGCGGCTCGGGCCCGCCTGCGCGGGCGGGCTCGACGTCCTCGCCCATGGCGAGAGCACGCTGATCGCGTGCGGCATCGCCGGAGACGTCGAGCGTGACGAGCGCGGCGCCGTCGTCGTCTACGAGCGCGCTGCCGCCGGCACCGTGCGTGTCCTCGATCGCCGATCGGGCGTCGGCGAGGGGCACGGGGTCGCGCTCGCGGGCCACGGCGACGAGGTGATCGTCGGCTGGCAGGACGCGACGGGCGCGAGCTCGAGCGCATGGCTCGTGGAGGTCGCCAGCCCCGCCGAGCCGATCCGTCTCTCGCGCGGGGGCTTCCGCGCCAGCGCGCCGGCGCTCGCATACGACGCCGAGGGCCACCGCTTGGTCGCGTGGGGCGAGCTCTGGAACGACGAGCACGGCGACGCCGAGGGGCGAATGGTGCTCCAGGTCGCGCATCGAGGCCCGATCGCCGTCGGCACCCTCGCCTACGAGCTGCCCCGCCCCGTCCTGGTGGAGGACGGGACCGGCGCCATCCTCGCGTTCCGCGATCGTCGGCCCGCCCGGACCCGCCCTGCGCTGCAGCTCGCCCGGATCGCTGCCGATACGCGGGAGCTGCTCGTCTCCTCGGGAGCGCCCGCCAACGCGGCCGGCGGCGGGATCGCCGTGCCCTGCCAGGGCGCCGTGATGGTGGTCGCGCCGCGAACCCACTCGCGCACCGAGCGTCTCGTGAGCGTACGGCGGCATGGGCAAGACCTCGCGGGGCTCGGGCCCGAGCAGCAGATCTACGAGCACGCCGCGACCTTCGAGTGGGCGGACGCGCTCTGCCTGGGCGACCGCTTCATGGTCGTCTTCGGCTCGCGCGCGAGCCCCGATCATCCCATCGGGACCGTCCGCTCCGTGACCGTCGACTGCAGCAGCGTCGCCACGCCCACCGAGTGACCCACCTCGTGTATCGTGCGCTCCGATGCGCGCGCGCCTCCTCTCGGCGTTCCTCGCTCTTTCCGCCGCCTGGCTGACCGGGGCGCTCGCCGTCGCGCAGGACGCCGATGCGGGCGTGTCGGCAGCGCCCGACGTGGTGAGCTCGGCGCAGCCCGTCGCCACGCCGCCCGCCCCCGAGCCCGATGCCGAGGACGGCGTCACGGCCGGCCCGACGCCCGAGCAGGCTGCGCTGCTCGAGAGCACCCACGTCGCCGAGCTCGCCCAGCAGACACGCGTCGACGTCCGCGCCGCGCGCCCCCTCTTGCGCGGCGACTCGGACGAGCTCCGGATCGCGCGGGCCCTTCCCGGCCGGGAGGCCGAGCTCGCCCGCCTCACGAGCGCCGCGCGCAGGGAGCAGATCGCGCGCATGTCGCAGCGCGAGCTCGCGGACCTGCGCGCCGAGTGGCGGGCCATTCGCGAGCAGCTCGCGGAGTGGCAAGAGCAGCTCTCGGAGCGGTCGACCGAGGTCGAGGGGGCCCACAGCCACCTGGTCGAGCTGCGCCGCACGTGGCGAGCGCTGCGCGACGCGGTCGAGGCCACCGGTGATGCTTCCGATCCGCGCATCCCGCGCATCAGCGCGTCGCTCGACGAAGTGCGCTCGCTCGTGCGCGACCTCGATCGCGAGCGCGAGATCGTCCAGGGGCTCGAAGACCGCGTCTCGGTGCTCCAGCTCACCGCGGACGACGTCAACGAGGACCTCCGCGCCGCGCTCGACGCGTACCGCGAGCGCCTCCTGATCCGCGATCGGCCGCCGCTCTGGCACGGCCTCGGAGAGGACGAGATCGGCGACGACCCGGCCTGGGGCGAGCACCTCGCGGCGCAGGGGCGGCTGCTCGCCGAGCAGACGCCGGGCGCGCTCCGACTCGTCCTCGTCTGGGCCGTGCTCGCGCTGGTCTTCGCCTGGGCTCGTCGCCGCGTCCGCGCCTCGGAAGGCGCGGGCGACCTCGGTCGCTGGAAGCGCGCGGTGCAGCAGCCCGTCGTCGCCGCGCTCCTGCTCGTGCTCTTCGCATCGGGCGTGTTCGTCCCGCACGCGCCGGTCGTCTTCGGCGACGTCGTGGGCGTGCTGATCCTCGTGCCGCTGGTCCTCTCGATGGACCTGGTGCTGCCCGCGTCGACCCGGCCCGCCGTCGCGATCGTGGCCGTCTACGTGCTCGTCGATCGGTTCGAAGGAACGCTCGCCGACGGCTTGGCGGCGCGGCGCGCCTCGATCTTGGTCGAGTCGCTCGCCGTCTCGGCGCTGCTCGGCGCGTGGGCCTGGCGCGCGCCGTCGGACGCCGGCGTGATGCGATGGCTCCGGCGCCTGGCGCTCGCCGCGGCGCTCGTCGATCTGGCGGCGCTGATCCTGAACGTCGCCGGCTACGCGTTCCTCGCCACGGTCCTCGTGCGGGGGACCGCGATCGCCCTCGAGGGCACCCTCTCGCTCACCGTCGTCGGGGCCAGCATCGACGCGCTCGCGCGGCTGGCGCTGCACAGCGAGCTGCTCTCCGGGTCGCACGGCGTGCGCCTGCACCGTCCGCTCATCGAGTCGCGGCTCGAGCGCGGCATCATCGCGACCTTCGCGCTCGCCTGGGTCGGTCTCGTGCTCGGGGCCTATGGGCTCGCGTCGCCCTTCTTCGGCTGGCTCGAGGACGTCCTTCACGCGCACCGCACCTTCGGCACGCTCGATCTCACCCTGGGCGACATCTCGGCCGCGGCGATCGTGCTGGCGATCAGCTGGGTGCTCACGCGCTTCGTGCTCTTCGTCCTCGAGCTCGACGTGCTCCCGCGCCTGGCCCTCGAGGCCGGCGTGGGTGGCGCGATCTCGGGCCTGACGCGCTACGTGCTCTTCGGCACCGGCATCCTGCTCACGCTGGCCACCCTCGGCATCGACGCCGATCAGATCGCCCTGGTCGCGGGCGCCCTCGGCGTCGGCGTGGGCTTCGGCCTCCAGGGGATCGTCGCGAACTTCATCGCCGGGCTCGTGCTCATGCTCGAGCGGCCCGTGCGGCTCGGCGACCGCATCGAGATCGGCACCCTCGTCGGGAAGGTGCAGCGCATCGGGCTGCGCTCGAGCACGGTGCGCGGAGACGACGGATCCGAGGTGATCGTCCCCAACGAGAAGCTCATGAACAGCGAGGTCGTCAACTGGACCTTCTCCGACCGGCGCAACCGCGTGCAGATCCCGGTGGGCGTCGGCTACGGGAGCGACACGACCAAGGTGCTCGAGATCCTGACGAGCACGGTGCGGGCCCACGCCGAGGTGCTCACGGCGGCCCACGGCGCGGGCGACCCGGCCGTCCTGTTCACCGGGTTCGGTGCGAGCTCGCTCGACTTCGTCGTCCGCTTCTGGACCGATCAGGACCAGTCGGCCCGCGTGAAGAGCGAGGTGGGCCTTCGTATCCTCGAGGCGCTCGCCGCGGCGAAGATCGAGATCCCCTTCCCGCAGCAAGACGTTCGCGTCGTGAGCCTGCCCGCGGCGCTCCCCGAGGCGAAGACGCCCTGACCCCCCCCCCGGCGGGAGATCGTCGCCCGACGATGCGGACGAGCTATCCGTGTCAGTGGGTCCCGGCGAGCATCAGCAGCTGCGCCACGCCGAGCACGTAGAGCGAGAACCCGACCACGAAGAGAGCCATCGCGACCGAGAGGAAGCGCGACTTTCGATCGCGCAGCGCCAGCATTCGCTCGAGCATCTCGAGCGGCTCGCCGCCGAGCTCCTGGGTGAGCCAGCGGAGCTGGAGCACGCCGCCCACGGCGACCGCCGCCGCCCCGAGCACGACGAGCAAGCCGCTGACCACGCTGAGCCGGGCGAGCAGGCTGGTCGCCGCGATCGCGCGCCCCGAAAAGCCGGTGACCGTGATCACGATGCCGCTCAGGCTCAGCATCACCTGGGCGCGCGTGACGAGGACGCTGAGCTGCGCCTCCACGAGCCGGAACGCCCCGAGGCGGTCGCCTGCCGCCAGCTCGAGGATCCGCTGGGCTTCCGTGCTGCGCTCGCTCATGGCGCGCGACTCTACCGAGGATCGGGGTCGCCGCGAGCCCGAAGTCGCGCCGCGGATCAGGGCCAGGGCGCGGCGCCGATCAGCCAGGTGTGGATCGCCAGCATGAGCGCCCAGCCGGCGATGCCGAGGGCGACCCGCCACCATCCCAGCTCGCCGAGCGTGGGCCACGACTGGCGGCCAGAGGCGATCGCTGCGAACGGGAGCAGGCTCGTCCGCGCGGCGAATCGGGCCCACGTCTCGCCCCCGCTGGCCCGCCGGCGCGCGTCGATGTGCAGCATGCCGCCGAGCGCGAGCACCGCGACGCTCCCGAAGAGGGCGACGCTGCGCAGATCACCGTTCGCGGCCAGGTGCGAGAGCCCCCACAGGCCGAAGCCCCAGAGCGCCGGATGGCGCGTGATGCGCAGGATGCCCGTCACGGGCAGCTCGCGGCTCGCCATCCCGGCGACGGCGGGGCTGGCGATCGTGTAGCCCATCACGAGCAGCGTGTAGGCGACCGGCATCACCACGTTCGGCACCCAGCGCGTCCAGGCGGGCGGCGTGTAGAGCGCGACGAAGGGCGCGCTCCGCCACTCGAGGACGAGCCACGCGAACGAGGCGAGGATCGCCAGCGAGTAGAGGCCGAGGTAGCGGTTCTCGCCCAGCGCCGCGACTCCGCGCCCTCGCACGGCGCGCGACGAGAGCGTGAAGTGCAGGCCGGCGAAGGCGAGCGCCGCGAGCACCATCCAGTGGCGCGCTCGCTCGCCTTCGGGCGTGCGGGGCGCGCGCGCGATGGCCAGGACCGCCCGCGCCAGCCGTCGCGCCTCGTCTCGGGTCGTGACGGCGCGAGGCATCACGCCGGCGGGGAAGCCCGGCGTGACGATGACGTCGGGCTCGAGGATCGAGGCGGTGAGCGCCTCCTCGTCCTGCGGCGCGCGCGCGAAGCTCGGGCCGACGCCGTCGCGACCGTCGAGCGTGTGGCATGCGACGCAGCCGGCGCCCTCGAGCACGACGGCCGGGTCGTCCTGGGCGCTCGCGCGCTGCGCCGAGAGCGCCAAGAGGAGCGCGAGCGCGAGCCGACCCCGGTCACGCACGCAGCCGAGAGTGAAGCGCCGTCCCATCGAGTCGCTGCTCCATATCACCCGCCGCGCACCGTGACGACTCGCGGGAGCCCTCGCGCCGCGCCGCGATCCACGCCCGGCGCGCTTCGGCCAGCGTCACCGGGGCGATCATCGGCTACCTTTCGCCCGCCATGACGAGCCCCTCGATCTCCGGCCCCCGCGAAGTCCGCGCGCCCCGCGGCACCACCCTGCGCTGCAAGGGCTGGGTGCAGGAAGCGGCCCTGCGCATGCTGATGAACAACCTCGATCCGGCGGTGGCCGAGCGCCCGAACGACCTCGTCGTCTACGGCGGCACCGGCAAGGCCGCGCGCAGCTGGGACGCGTTCGACGTCATCGTGCGCGAGCTCGAGCAGCTCGAAGGCGACGAGACGCTGCTGATCCAGTCCGGCAAGGCGGTCGGGAAGTTCCGCACGCATGCCCAGGCGCCGCGCGTGCTGCTCGCCAACTCGAACCTGGTGCCGAAGTGGGCGACATGGGACGAGTTCCGCAGGCTCGAGGCCATGGGCCTGACGATGTACGGCCAGATGACGGCCGGCTCGTGGATCTACATCGGTACGCAGGGGATCCTGCAGGGCACCTACGAGACCTTCGTCGCCGCGGCGCAGACGCACTTCGGCGGATCGTGGGCGGGGCGCTGGATTCTCACCGCAGGCCTCGGAGGCATGGGCGGCGCGCAGCCGCTCGCCGCGACGATGGCGGGCGCCTCGTGCCTGGCCATCGAGGTCGACGAGGCGCGCGCGCAGCGACGCGTCGAGACGCGCTACGTCGACCGACTCACGCGATCGCTCGACGAGGCGCTGCGATGGATCGACGAGGCCCGCGCGGGAAAGAAGGCGCTCTCGGTCGCCCTCGTCGCGAACGCTGCGGACGTGTATCCGGAGCTCGTCCGGCGGGGCCTCACGCCGGACTTCGTCACCGAGCAGACGGCCGCGCACGATCCGCTCGTAGGCTACGTGCCGTCGGGCCTCTCGCTCGCCGAGGCGGCGGCGCTGCGCGCGAGCGACCCGGCCGCGTACGTGGCCCGCGCGAAGGAAGGCATGGCGGCCGAGGTGCGCGCGATGCTCACGATGGTCGAGCGCGGCGCGTTCGCGTGCGACTACGGCAACAACATCCGCGAGCACGCCAGGGCCGTGGGCGTCGAGCGCGCGTTCGACATCCCTGGCTTCGTGCCGGCCTACGTGCGCCCGCTCTTCTGCGAAGGGAAAGGCCCGTTCCGCTGGGTCGCGCTGAGCGGCGATCCCGAGGACATCCGGGTGACCGACGCCGCCGTGAAGGAGGTCGTGCCGAACGATCCGCACCTGCACCGCTGGATCGACATGGCCCAGGAGCGCGTGGCCTTCCAGGGCCTTCCGGCGCGCATCTGCTGGCTCGGCTACGGCGATCGCCACCGCGTCGGCCTGCGCTTCAACGAGCTCGTGCGCGAGGGCAAGGTGAAGGCGCCGATCGTCATCGGCCGCGATCACCTCGACTGCGGATCCGTCGCGTCGCCGAACCGCGAGACGGAAGCGATGAAGGACGGGAGCGACGCGATCGCCGACTGGGCGCTCCTCAACGCGATGATCAACGTCGCGGGCGGCGCGAGCTGGGTCAGCTTCCACCACGGCGGCGGGGTCGGCATCGGCTACTCGCTCCACGCCGGCATGGTGATCGTGGCCGACGGCACCGAGCGCGCGGACGCGCAGCTCGCGCGCGTGCTCGTCAGCGATCCCGGCATGGGCGTGATCCGGCACGCCGACGCCGGCTACGAGCTCGCGCAGAAGGCGGCTCGCGAGCGCGGCGTCCACGTCCCGCACGCGGCGCGCTGACGCGCGAGCGGGTCCTCGCGGAGCCGGTCGGTTCCACGTAACCTCCCGGCGGGGACGTCGTGGAGTACCTGCATCGCACGCCGGAGATGGCCATCGCCGCGCACGAGAACGTTCTGCTCGTCGGGTGGCTGGGCGCGCCCGACGTCGAGTGTGCGCGCGCGCTCGAGACGGCGAGCCGCACCCTCGCGCGCGCCCGCGGCGGCGGCCGCATCGCGCACCTGAACCTCGTCGCGAAGAACGCGCGTCCCACGACGTTCGACGACGGCGCACGCAGGATCATCGTCGGCCTGATCCGGGATCGCGAGCTCGGCATCGTCGCGTCCGCGACCGTCTTCGGTGGCGACGGCTTCGTCGCCGCGACGATCCGGAGCGTGCTCTCGAGCCTCACGATGCTCTCGCGCAGCCCGGTGCCGATTCGGCTCGCCGGCAACGCCGAGCAAGCCGAGGCGATGCTCCGACAGGAGCTCGCCGCAGCCGAAGCGCACGTGCCCGCGCCGGGCTCGCTGGTCACGGCGCTCGGAGCCCTGCGCCGGGATGCCGAAGCGGCCGGCGTCTCGTTCTGACGCCCGTTCGGCGACGTCGAAAAGTGCCGGTAGGCGCCGCTACGGACGCCCGCGCGGGGATCTTCCTCGGCGCGGGCGTGTACGCGGGATGTGTGCCCCTAGCCACGGGCCGCGGCGAATCGGGCCGGAATCCCGCTGAAACGGGGCTGGAACCGGGCCTGCGAGAGCGGTGGGCATGCGCCGCTTCGCCTCCCTCGCCGCCGCCCTCGTCTGCCTGGCCATGGTCCTCTCGCCCTCGCTCGTCGCCCGCGCGACCGACGAGGGAACCGGCTCGCTCCTGCCCGAGAGCCTCTCGCACGGCATCCTCGGCGACGGCCGGGTGATCACCGGGCTCACGGCGCATCGCGCGCTCGCGCTGACCTTCGACGATGGCCCCGGCCCCCAGACGCTGCGCTTGCTCGACACGCTCGACGCGCACCACGTGCACGCGACGTTCTTCCTGGTCGCACGCCAGCTCGAGCACGCCCACGGCCGCGCCGTCGCGCGGGAGATCCTCCGCCGCGGCCACTCGGTCGGTCTGCACTCGTATGCGCACGACGACGTCACCCAGATGAGCGCCGAGGCGCTCGGTGCGGATCTCGACCAGGCCGAGGCCGTGTTCGTCGACGCCTTCGGCACTCGGCCTTCGCTCTACCGCCCGCCCTACGGCCGCCACGACGACGCCGTCGACGCCGTGCTCGCCGAGCGCGGCTACACCGAGGTGCTCTGGAACATCACGGCCGGCGACGGCTCCGCGCGCACGCCCGAGCGCGTGGTCGCGGACTTCCGAGCGGCGCTCGATCGCCAGGAGCGCATGCGCCACGGACAGGGCGGCATCCTGATCCTGCACGACACCCATCGCTGGATCGTCGATGCCGTGCCCGGGATCCTCGACGAGATCGACGCGCGGAACTGCGTCGCGCTCGCCCACGGTGAGGAGCTCTGGGACGTCGAGGGCGACCTCTCGGCTTGGTACGAGGCCCGCGGCGATGCTCCCGCGCACCGCACCGCGCGCCGCATGGAGCTGGCACCGGAGACCTTCGAGGCCCGTCAGGCCGCGCTCCGCGCCGATGCCGAAGCGCGCTGCGCGACGGGATCCTGACTCGTGCACGAAGCGAACGCGCCGCGGAACGAGGCAGCGGCCCGCTACTCGGCCTTGAACGCGGCCTTCCGCTTGCCGACGAACGCGGCCATGCCTTCCTTCTGGTCCGCGGTCTCGAAGAGGCCGGCGAAGCCCTCGATCTCGAGCGTGTTGGCGTCGCGCAGCGGGCGCCCTTCCCCTTCGCGAATGACCTTCTTGGCCTCCGCGACGGCGAGCGGGCCCATCTCGGCGATCATCGCCGCGGTCGCGCGCACGGTCGGCATCAGCTCGGCGAGCGGGACCACCTTGTTCACCAGCCCGATCGCGAGCGCCTCGGCGGCGCCGATCGTCTTGCCCGTGTAGACGAGCTCTCTCGCGTGCCCCACGCCCACGCGACGCAGCAGGCGCTGGGTGCCGCCGAAGCCGGGGATCACGCCGAGCTTCACTTCCGGCTGGCCGAGCTTGGCGTTCTCGCTCGCGTAGATGAAGTCGCACGCGAGCGCGAGCTCGCAGCCGCCACCGAGCGCGAAGCCGTTCACCGCCGCGATCACCGGCACCGGCAGCGCCTCGATCGCATCGAGCGTCACGTGGCCCATGCGCGCGAAGGCCCGCGCCTCCTCGAGGCGCATCGCCTGCATCTCGGAGATGTCGGCGCCGGCGACGAACGCCTTCTCGCCTGCGCCCGTGATGGCGACGACGCGCGTCTCGCGGCGCGTACGGATCTCGTCGATGGCCGAGCGGATCTCGGCGAGCACCTGGGCGTCGAGCGCGTTGAGCTTCTCGGGTCGAGCGATCGTGAGGATCGAGAGCGCGCCCTCGTGGGCGAGCTGGGTGACGGTGCGGTTCGTGTCGGTCATGGCGCTGTCTCGGTCGTCCTCACTTGGCGTCGTAGCGATAGAAGCCGCGGCCGGTCTTGCGGCCCAGCCAGCCGGCCTCGACGTGCTGCCGCAGGATGTGCGCCGGCCGGTACTTGTCGTCACCGAGATCGCGGTGGAGCACCTCGGCGATGAACAGGCACGTGTCGAGGCCGATCAGATCGGCGAGCGCGAGTGGCCCGAGCGGATGGTTCAGCCCGAGCTTGGCGCCCTGGTCGATGTCCTCCGGCGTGCCGAGGCCCTCCTGCAGCGCGAAGCAGGCCTCGTTGAGGAAGGGAATGAGCATCCGGTTCACGATGAATCCGGGCGAGTCCTTCGACGTGATCACGACCTTGCCGAGCTCCTCGGCCATCGAGCGCGTGCGCGCGTAGGTCTCGTCGCTGGTCTGCAGCGCGCGGATGATCTCGACGAGCTTCATCACCGGCACGGGGTTCATGAAGTGCATCCCGATGACACGCTCGGGGCGCTTCACCTTCCCGGCCAGGCGCGTGATGGCGATGCTCGAGGTGTTCGTCGCGAGGATCGCCGTCTCGGGGATCGCCGCCTCGGCGGCCGCGAAGATCTTCGCCTTCACCTCGGGATTCTCGGTCGCCGCCTCGACGACGATGCTCGCGTCGGCGAGCGCCGCGTAATCGGACACGGCCGTGATGCGACCGACGGTCGCCTTCGCGCTCTCGGCGTCGAGCTTGCCCTTCTCGACCTGCTTACCGAGCTGCTTCTCGATGGTGGCGCGGCCCTTGTCGGCCAGCGCCTGGCTCGCGTCGAGGAGCTTCACCTCGTAGCCGGCCTGGGCCGCGACCTGCGCGATTCCCTGGCCCATCTGACCCGCTCCGATGACTCCGAACACGCGTGCGCCCACGGCTTCCTCCGATGTCGAGGCGACGCGATTACCCAGCGCGCGCCGTCCGGTCAACCCCGCCGCGTCGATCTTGCCGGCGGTGCTCCACGCTCGTTCGCTTCCGCCGTCGCGAGCGACCACGGCTCGCCCATGCCGATCGCCGCTGTGGCAGTCTGATGGGCGCGGCGACCTCGGCTGAGGTCCCGCACACCCTTCGCCACGGGCCTCCGGCAGGATGACCCGATCGAGGTCGCCATGGCTCTACGTCGGACGCTTCCCTTCGCCGCTCTCCTCTTCGCCCTCGCGTCGTGCTCGACGCCGCCGGCCACCACCGTCGAGACGGACGCGGGCGAGACGCCCGACGCCTTCACGCCGCCGGTCGACGGCGGCCGCGACGTCGGCGTGGACGGAGGCGATCCCCCGGTGATGCCCGATCAGATCTGCCCGGGCGATCCGGACTGCGCCCCGGGCGGCGACATGCACCTCTTCGCCGGCGCGGCGCGCATCGAGATCACGCCCGACCCCGCCGACTACGAGACGTTCACCGACGTGAACGGCAACAGCGAGTACGACCCCGCCAACGGCGACACCTTCGTCGACGAGAACGCCAACGGCGTCTTCGACGGCATCTGGATGGCCGGCTTCGGCAACGGGCGCGCGGCCACGAGCGTCGACGACCCGCAGTGGGTGCGCACCCTCGTGCTCCGCTACGGCAACACGACCATCGCCTGGGTCGCGATCGACTGCGTCGGCTACTTCATCGACGAGATCGACATGATCCGCGCGGCGATCCCCGCGTCCGCCGGCGTCGATCTCGTGAACGTCTCGGCCACCCACGTGCACGAGGCCCAGGACACGGTCGGCATGTGGGGCCGCGAGCTGCTCTCGTCCGGCTACGACGAGGCCTACATGCAGCGCATCCGCGACGCCGCCGTCCAGTCGGTCGTGGACGCGGTCGCCGGCCTCGAGGAGGCGAACCTCAGCTACGGCGGCGTCTTCCTGCGCGACGTCGACACGGTGGGCGACGGGAGCGGCGTCAACGACGTGCTCCGCTACGTCGGCGACAACCGCGACCCCTTCGTGATGGACGACCAGATCCGTCTGATGCGCCTGGTCGCCGTCGACGGCGAGGGCACGACGACCGGCTCCGACACGATCGCGACGCTGATCAACTATGCCGGCCACCCCGAGTACGCCGGGTCGCGGAACACCGCGCTCTCGAGCGACTTCCCCCACTGGCTACGCCTCGCCGTCGAGGACGGCGTGGACGGGCCCACCGTGGGCGGCACGCTCCAGCACCGCGAGGGCGTCGGCGGCATCGCCGTGTTCATCAACGGCGCGGTCGGCGTCCAGATCGGCCCGAACCACGTGCACATCCAGACGTGGGACGGGACGCCGGTGAGTGACGACAATCTCCTCGCGCCTCGGACCGTCGGCGAGCAGCTCGGCTACCACGTGCTCGGCGCGCTACGCGGCGGCGAGATGACGATGCTCGACGGCTCGCTCGTGCCCCTCGGGTTCCGCACCGCGCGCTTCTATCTCCCGATCCAGAACCACGGCTACCACCTGATGTTCCGGAGCGGCGTGTTCCACCGCGACGTCTTCCACTACGACGACTCGCGGATCATCGACACGCGGCGGATGATCAACGTCCCCGACGTCTTCACGGAGATCGCCGTCATCGACGTCGGGCCAGCGCAGATGTTCACGATCCCCGGCGAGCTCGACCCGATCCTGTTCACCGGCATCGACGGCGATCGCGCCTACACCCCGCCGGGCGTCCCCGTCGTGGACACGACGCAGGAGAACCCGCCCGACATCACCCTCCCGATGGACCCGCCGATCCTCGCGCTCGCGCGTGCGGACGCGCGCGACGCCGACCAGGTCTGGCTCCTCGGCCTCACCAACGACTTCCTCGGCTACATGGTGCCGCCCTTCGACTTCGAGACCGACACGGCGATGACGTACCTGTCGGAGGCGCCCGGGCACCACTACGAGGAGACGAACTCGATCGGGCGCGCCGGCTGGCCGCGCATCTACTACAAGCTCCAGCAGCTGCTCGACTACACGCCGTGATCAGCGCGGCGAATCGCCCTCCTCCTCGCTCGTCCGGAAGTAGTGGGCCTCGCACGTCGGGCAGATGCCGTGCGTCGTCCGCAGCGGGAGGCGCGCGATGAAGTCGGGGACGACGTCCCAGACCGCCTCGCGCCCGCGACGCGTTCGCCGGCAGTGGGCACACTGCACGACGAGGCCATCCACCGTGCGATAGAGCGGCTCGTTCGCCGGGCGCACGGCACGGTGTGCGTGCTCGTTCACGAGAGAGTGCAGCGCCAACGGCGCCCGCGACCCATCGAGCGGCACGACGAGGAGCTCGAAGGTCCGCGCCGCCCACGGCGTGGGGCACGCGTATCGAAACGCGGTGGGCCTCCCGCTCGACAACGCGGCTCGGTGCAAGCGTGCGACGGACTGCCGCAAGGGCCCCGCGGCGGCCAGCACGTCGGCACCGAGGCCCCATCCCGCGGGAGCGCGCTTCGCATACGCGGGGTTCAGGTAAGCCAAGCGCGCATCGGGCCACATTCCGTACGCGGGCCAGGGGAGCCCTTCGAGGTGCTCGGCGTCGTGATGGCGCAGATGGTTGCCGAACCGCGCGTCGAGCCGATCCGCCGGTACGTGCTCCCACCCCATACGAAGAGCCTAGCGGCGACCGTGGCGCTTCGCATCATAGAGCGTGAGCTCAACGCCGCGTCGATGGATAGTAGTGGGCGCCGCAAGGCGGGCAGATCCCATGGCTCGCGTTCGCGGGGGAGCGGGCGATGTGGGCCGGCACGACGTCCCAGGTGTCCGTGACCGCGCGGCGAGTACGTCGACAGTACGCACACTGCCGGATGAGCCCCGCAGGGGTGAGGTAGGAGTAAGTGGTCGGATGTCGTCGGGGGGACCAACGAGCAGCGCGAGCAGGTCTTTCTTGGTCGTCGTGGGGGTGCGTAGCGACGACCATCACGGAAGTGCAGCGGCGAGCGTCAGGCCGAGCATCCACTTCGGGCTTGGTCACGGCGGGATCGAAGAGTCGGGCCACACGAAGCTCGAAGGTGAAACGGGCGTCGAATCTTCGAGGGAAACTGCGCCAAGCGCCCGTGTCGCGGGTCAGGCGGACTCGTGGCGAGCGCGTCGGGAAGGTCGACGAACGGCCTCGCCGCGCCGATATGCATCGCGAGACCGCGCTTCACGCTTGCCCCTTCATGGAGAAGAGCAGCGTGCAGATGCGCCGCTACTGACGATCGCGCCGCCACGCACGTTCACGCGCGTGTCAGGCCGTTCTTCTCGCTCACCACCGCGACGACCGCGAAGGCCTCGTTGATCTCGTAGAGGTCGATGTCCTTCGGCGAGATCCCCGCGCGGTTGCATCCGTGATCGCGCGCCGACGGGCGCCGTGGTGCTCGGCCTGCGTGGTGGCCCCAGCCGACCACCTTCGCGAGCGGCGTCAGGCCCTTCTTCTTCACGGTCTCGCCGCTCGCCAGGATCGGCGCGGCCGCGCCGTCGTTCACCTTCGAGGCGTTCGCCGCGGTAATCGTGCCCGACTTGTCGAACGCGGGCTTCAGCGTCGGCATCCCGTCGCCTGCTTGGGCTCCTCGTCGAGCGCGACCTCGTGGAGGCGACCTCGTCGATCACCACGGGTGGGGAACGAAACGGGCGTCCTTGCGCCGCGAGCGCGCGCTTCTTCGATCGCGAACGCGTCCTTGCGCTTCGCGTGCGCCAAGCGCCCGTGTCGCGGGTCAAGCCGCGCGGCTCGGCTGCGTCCTTGTCGGACTGCACGCCGTCGACGATCATCGCGTCGAGCACCGGGAACGCCCTCGCAGGCTCCGCGCGGGCCGACGATGATGTACGGCGACCTCACCGCCTCCGATGCCCGCGAGCGTCGTCGGCGTCGGAGAGCAGGATCGACTTCATGCCGAGGACGACCGTCGTCGATGCGCGAGCCGCTCGCGCCGATCACCGTCGTGGCCGGATCGCGATCGCGCCGCCGCCACGCGCGCGCCTGGCGCGCCGGGCTCTTTCTCGCTCACCATCGCGACGAGCACGTTGCCCATGTAGAGCTGGACGTCCTCGGCCGTCATCCCCGCGCGATCGAGCGCCGCCGTGATGCCGATGGCGCTGCTTGGTGGCCGCGACCTCGGCGAGCGCGTGGTGGAACGAGCCGACCGGCGTGCGCGCGGCCGAGACGATGAACACTTCTTCTTCGTCTCGCCGCTCGCGGGATCGAGGCGCGCCCCGTGCGGGAGGTTCACCTTCCGTTCGCCGCGGTAATCGGTCAAGCAGGTCGCGTGAGGCCTCAGCGTCGGCATCTTGTCGTCGCCCGGCGTCGTCGTCGAGCGTCGGTCGGCCGATCACCCGGCACGATCTCGTTCGGCTGCGCCGCCGCGCGCGCGTCGACGCGGTCCTGAGTCCGCGTGGTCGCGCAGAGCTCGCCGGCGTTCATGTGCCGGCGCGGCATGCCGTCGGATCATCGTCCGTCGGCCCCATGCGCAGGCGCGCGGGCCGAAGGCATGATGCAGCCCATCGTGACGTCGGCGTGGGCAGGATCTGTGCCGAGGCCTGCAGGCTCTCCCACAGGATGCCGGCGCCACGCGCCGCCTGGCGCGCCGGGGCTTGCCCACGCCCGCGTCGTGCCCATGCGTCGCCTGGACTAGATCGAGCGCGCCCTTGATGGCGATGGCGAGCTTGAGGGCCGCGACCTTGGCGCGCGCCCTGGAACAGGCCGACCGGCGTGCGCGCGACCACGAGAACACTTCACGCCGTAGTCGGGGATGATGCCGACCGGCGCTCCGGTCAAGCAGGTCGCGTGAGGCCGTTCAGCCAGTCGCGCGGTCGCCGGCGTCACGGCCGTCCGAGGGCGCCGCCGCGTTCCACGCATAGCCGGTCATGCGGCGCGTCTGCCGCAGCCCATCGTGGCAGTGACGCGACCGACCGTCGCCGCGTTCAGATCGTTGGCCTGGCGAGCAGATGATCGTCGTGGTGTGCCCCCAGCGCGCGGTGACGAGCGAGGGCTCGGCCTCCCACGCATAGCCGGTCGCGGCCTGGTAGGTGACGCGACGAGCAGCAGGCTGCACGCTCGCGCCGCCGAGGAAGCGGCCGATGGGCGTCACCGTGTGGAAGATGGTCGACGTCGGGCCCGCGACGCGCGCTCCGCCGAGGAGGGTGCCGTCGGCCGAGAAGCGCGCGACCGTGAGGGCCGGCGCCGCGGGGCTCAGTCCACCGAGCGGCGCATTGCCGCCCGCCAGCGTCAGCCCACCGGCGAAGAGGATGGCCGTCGATCCCGCCGGCCCGGCGATGCGCGTCGCCGTGTGGTGCGACGTCGCGTACATGCAGCGCATCCATGTCGGGCGGCGGCGTCGAGATCGTGCCCGGTGACGAGCGTGTCGGTCGCCGGCGTGCCGGTGGTGACCACCTCACCTGCGTGCGTGATGGCGTCGGCGAGCACCAGCGAGTTGCCCATCGCGTCGGTCGCATCGCCACCCCACACGAGGAACGCGGTGGACGAGAGCGGCGTGATCGAGGCGCCCACGCGGCTGGCCATCAGCGTGCCACCG
>JBGALT010000223.1:0-10096 GCA_044223665.1 Sandaracinaceae bacterium
GGCGCGCAGGCGATCGTCGTCGCCGTCGACGCGCGCGCACGCGCCGGCACGCACGCGTGGGAGGTCTTCACCCACGGCGGGCGCCAGGGCACCGGGCTCGATGCGATCGCGTGGTGCGAGCGCGTCGCGGCGCTCGGCGCGGGCGAGATCCTGCTGACCAGCATGGATCGCGACGGCACCAAGAACGGCTACGACGTGCCGCTCACCCGCGCCGTGGCCGACGCGGTTCCGGTGCCCGTGATCGCTTCGGGCGGCGTCGGAACGCTCGCCCACTTCGCCGAGGGCCTCTCGGCCGCGCGCGCGGACGCCGTCCTCGCCGCGAGCGTATTCCACGATGGAGTGTTCACGATCGGGCAGGTGAAGGAGTACCTTCGCGCCCACGGCGTCGTGGTACGCCCGGTCCCCGGATCTCCGAACGGCGCATGAGCGATCTCCTCGGCATCACCCTCGAACAGATGATCTCGGGCCTGAAGGCACGCCGAACCCGCATTCCCGCGGAGATCGGCGCGTACGTCGCGCTCGAAGTGGCCGAGCACCTCATGCGCGGCCCGGCGCGGGTGACGCCAGCGGACATCAAGATCGGCGACGACGGCCTGGTCAGCGTGTACGTCACGCCGAACACCGCCGACGAGGACGCCGCCGCGCAGTCGGTCGTCGAGATCCTCGCGAGCACGCTGGTCGCGGCCGGCACCGGGGTGCCCTCGGTGCTGATCCAGCTCGTGGAAGAGACGCCGCCGAGCGGTCCCGGCTGCCTGGCGATGCTCACGAGCGAGCTCGAGTCGTCGCTCGTTCCGCTCAACCGCGCGGCCGCGCGCCGCGTGCTCTCGCGGATGACCCGCGATGCCAAGCGCCCGCGCACCGAGGCGCCGCCCAGCGGGCCGGGCGCGCTCGACGACGCGCTCGACGACCTGCTCAACCCGCCGAGCACCCAGGGGATGTCGCTCGGCCCGCCGCTCGACATGCCGCCCAAGCACGTGCTGCGCGAGGCGCTCAAGGCGCCGTCGATCCCGCCCGAGGCGATGGCGCCGCCGGTGAGCGACGACGTGGAGACGATTGCCGAGGAGCCGCCGGCGGAGGAGCCCTCGCACGACGACACCCAGCACGACGAGGCGCCGACCGGGAAGGTCGAGAAGCAGGCGCCGGTGCCGCCGACGCCCACGCTGCGGCCTGCAGCGCGCCCGGCCGCGCCCGCGCCCGAGCCGGTCACCGCCAGGCCTGCGCCCGCGCCCACCGCCAAGCCACGCAAGGTGGAGCTCGACGACTTCGAGCGCGCCGGTGCCGAGCCGGATCGTCCTTCGGGGGGCTCGGGCGCGCTCGGGTTCGTCCTCGCGTTCCTGGTGGTCGTGCTGGCGTTCGGGGCGGTGATCGCGTGGCTGCGACCGGATCTGGTGGACGAGGCGCTCGGCCGCCCTCCGCCGCCGAGCGGCCCGACGCCCGAGGAGCGCGCCGCCGAGCAGGAGCGGATCCTCGCCGAGCATCGCGCGCACTTCGGGACGCTGACGGTGACGAGCGAGCCCGCCGGCGCGCAGGTCTTGCTGTTCGTGGGGCGCGGCCCGGCGATCGCGCGGGATCTGCCCACGGGAGCCGCCTACGAGCTGGTCGCGTTCGCGGACGGCCACGGCGCCTCGAGGGCGATCGTGCCGGCGGACGCGCAGTGGGAGACGACCGACGAGGGCACCCGCTACGAGCTCGCGCTGCAGACGAGCGACGAAGAGGTGGACCTCGCGCACCTGGCGCTGGGCGAGACGCGCCTTCCGCGCGACGCGCTGGGCACCCCGAGCGGTACGCTCGGCACCGTACGCGTGGTGACGAGCCCGCCGGGCGCGCGCGTGTACATGCTGATCGGGTTCACGCCCGACGTGCGCTACGAGAACATCCGCACGGACGAGCCGGTGGAGCTCCTCGTGTACGCGGAGGGCTACGAGGTCGAGCGCACCATGGTCGGCCCGAGCGACTGGCAGGACACCCCCGAGGGCACCAAGGCCGCCAGCGTCAGCGTGACCCTCCACGAGCTCGCGCCGGCGCCGCGTCGCGGACACTGAACGGATCGGCATCGGGATCGGGGTGTCGAGAACACTCGGCACCGATCTCGGCCGTCGGTCACCAGGCGGCGACGCTCCCGTCCGGGTCCTCCGAGGCTCCCTGCCCGCCGCGACGGTGCCCCCACCCCGGAGACCCCCGGAACATCTAGCCGTCCCGCGTGGTTGCCGGTCTGCCGAGGCCCGGTGTAAACCCCGCCGCCGCCTCTCTTCCAGGGATCCCCACGCATGTACAACGACGTCCGCGCCATCAACGACCTCGTCCAGCGCGAGAGCGCCTTCATCGACGGCATCCAGCACGAGGTGCAGAAGGTCATCGTCGGCCAAGAGGCGATGATCGAGCGCATCCTGATCGGCCTGCTCACCGGCGGTCACGTCCTGCTCGAGGGCGTCCCGGGCCTGGCCAAGACGCTCACGGTCAAGACCGTGTGCGAGACCATCTCGGCCCGCTTCAGCCGCATCCAGTTCACGCCCGACATGCTGCCCGCCGACGTGATCGGCACCGTCATCTACAACCAGCAGAAGGGCGAGTTCACCAACAAGAAGGGCCCGATCTTCGCGAACCTCGTCCTCGCCGACGAGATCAACCGTGCGCCCGCCAAGGTGCAGAGCGCGCTCCTCGAGGCGATGCAGGAGCGGCAGGTCACGATCGGCGACACCACGAGCGTGCTCGAGTCGCCCTTCATGGTCATGGCGACGCAGAACCCGGTCGAGCAGGAGGGCACCTACCCCCTGCCCGAGGCGCAGGTCGATCGCTTCATGCTCCACGTGAAGGTCGGCTACCCCACGCGCGACGAAGAGCGGAAGATCATGGAGCGCATGGCGAAGGCCGCGCTGTCCCCTCCGTCTCCGGCCGACGGGTCGCCTTCGGCGACGGCCGGTGCCGACCCGAGCGGCCGCAAGCCCGACGCACTTCGCGTCAACCACGTCACGACGCCCGAGGCCATCCTCAAGGCGCGCGAGACGATCGGCCACATCATCGTGGACGAGAAGATCAACGACTACATCGTCGACGTGGTGATCGCGACGCGCGATCCGAAGAAGGCCGGCATGAAGGACCTCGCCGGCATGGTGGCCCACGGCGGCTCGCCGCGCGCGAGCATCGCGCTGAACCTCGCGGCGCGCGCCCACGCGTTCGTGAAGCACCGCGGATACGTGACGCCGGAGGACGTGAAGGCCGTCGGCCCCGACGTGCTGCGTCACCGCATCATCCTCACCTACGAGGCCGAGGCCGAGGAGATCACCAGCGCCGACGTCGTGAAGCGCATCTTCGAGACCGTCGAAGTCCCGTGAGCCCGTCGTGATCCCGCGCGAACTGGTCAAGAAGCTGCGGAAGATCGAGATCCGCACCGCGAAGCTCGCCAACGAGCAGCTCGCGGGCGGCTATCACTCCGTCTTCAAGGGCCGCGGGATGGCCTTCAGCGAAGTTCGTCAGTACCAGCCGGGCGACGACGTGCGCTTCATCGACTGGAACGTGTCGGCGCGCATGAGCGACACCTACGTGAAGGTCTTCACGGAGGAGCGCGAGATGACCGTGATGCTCCTCGTCGATCTCTCGGCGAGCGAGCGCTTCGGAGCGGTGGCGCGGCCGAAGGTGGAGACGGTCGCCGAGCTGGCGGCGCTGCTCGCGTTCTCCGCGGTGAAGAACAACGACCGCGTGGGGCTCATCCTCTTCACGGACCGTATCGAGAAGTACGTGCCGCCCAAGAAGGGCAAGGGGCACGTGATGCGCGTCATCACCGAGATCCTCTCGGCGCGACCGAAGGGGACCGGCACCGACGTGCGACAGGCGCTCGACATGCTCGGGAGCCTGCAGCGCCGCCGCAGCGTGGCGTTCCTCGTCTCCGACATGATCGCGCCCGCGCAGGGCCCGCAAGGGTGGGAGCGCTCGCTGCGCATCGCGGCCGCGAGGCACGACCTGATCCCGGTGCAGGTCATCGATCCGCGCGAAGAAGAGCTGCCCGACGTCGGGCTCGCGCTGCTCGAGGATCTCGAGACGGGCGCGCTGATCGAGGTGGACACCAGTGATCCGGTGATCCGGAAGGCGTACGCGACGCGCGTCGCCAAGGAGCGCGCGAGCCGCGAGCAGTTCTTCGGACGGATGGGCGTGGACTCGGTCTACGTGCGGACCGATCAGGACTACGTGCGGCCGCTGGGGGATCTGTTCCGGCGGCGCGAGAAGCGGATGAAGGGGTACGGATGATGCTCGGGCGGGCCTCATCTGGTGGGGGAGTGGGCGCGGTGGGACGTGGGCCCGATCGCAGCGGCGGGAATCCGGCTTTCGCTTCGCAGTCCCTCACCCCAGCCCTCTCCCGCATCCGCGGGAGAGGGAGCCTCGCTTGCGGGGGCTTGCTCGCGGCGTGGCTCGCGGTGCCGTGCGCGGTGCGCGCGCAGGACGTGGACGCGGGGGTGCTCGAGCCGACCGACTCCGGGGAGATCATCCCGGACTCGGGCGTCCCGCTCGACGTGGACGCGGCGACGGTGCCGGCGGACGAGCAGCCCGAGCTCGACATCCCGCTGCCCGAGGGGCACGAGGCGTCCGTCACGCTCGCGCTGCGTCCCGAGAGCGACGTGATGACGGGCGACCTCGTGACGGCGGTGGTCACCGTCACCTTGCCCGAAGGCGACGACGTCGGGGTGCCGCACCAGGAGCTCGGCGATCTCGAGATCCACGATCAGCGCCACACCGACTCTCTCGACGGAGACCGCCGCACGTACGTGTTCGAGCTGGATTTCCTGATGCTCGAGCCGGGCGACCACGAGCTGCCCCCGATTCGGCTGCGCATCGTGACCGCCGATGGCGTCGTCGGCACCGCGCACACGGAGGCCCGCACGATCCACGTGGGCTCGCTCATCGCCAACGAGCCGGACGCGCAGCCTCGCGCGGCGACGCCGCCGGTCCCCGTGATGCAGGACGACTACACGCTCGCCTACGTCTTCGGCGCGCTCGGCCTGCTCGCGCTCGGCGCGCTGATCGCATGGCTGCTGATCCGCTGGTGGCAGCGGCAGCCGAAGGCGCTCCCGCCGCCGCCTCCGCCGCGGCCCGCCTGGGAGCTCGCGCTCGAGAAGATCGAGGGGCTCAAGAAGCGCCTCCCGGCCGCGCTCGCCGAGGGCAAGCAGGTCGAGGTAGTCGATGGCGTGAGCGACGCGCTCCGCGAGTACCTCGGCGCGCGCTTCGACTTCAACGGCCTCGAGTCCACGACCGACGAGGTCATCGCGCGCGTGCGGCACCAGCGCCTGGGCCCGATCGCGCTCGAAGAGATCGTGGCGCTCCTCGGTGACGCCGATCTCGTGAAGTTCGCCAAGGCCGTGCCCGACGAGGAGACCTGCTCGCGGATGATCGAGGGCTCGGTGCGCATCGTGCGCGGCACGATGACCGTCCCGACGCCGGCGATCGCAACCCCTGCGCGACCTGCCGGCGTGGATACGGACGGCGAGCGGACGAGCCGCGCGCCGAAGAAGAAGGCCAAGACCGGCGTCGACGAGCGGATGCTCGCGAAAGCCGCCGAGAGCCATGCCGCCGCGGAGGCCGCGGTCGCCGCGCCGGCGCCGCCGGTGGTGCGGCCGCCCTCGGCCGTGGTGCCGCCCTCGGGCGCGACGCCGGCGGCAGGCGTGCGCGAGGACGGCCGCCGCGAGGTGCCGGACACCAACCCGCCGGCGGCGCCCAAGACGCTGATCCAGGGCGGCGCGGACGTCGTGCCTCCTGCCGGGCCCTCACCCCAACCCTCTCCCACTGGCGTGGGAGAGGGAGCCGATGCGGGAGCGTCGTCCACCCCGACGGCGTCGGACGCCTCCTCGCCCTGGCGCGAGTCGCCACCGACGATCGCGGACGGGACGCGCGATCCGAACGACGAGGACGGTGACCGGTGAAACGCTGGGTCGAAGTCCTCGTCTCCGTCGTCTGGACGCTGCTGCTCCTGACGATCTCCTTCTACGTCGTCTGGTGGTGGATCGAGCGCGTCTACGAGACGCCCTTCGAGTGGGGCAGCTTCCGCTTCGAGCGGCCCTGGGCTGCGCTCCTCTTGCCGGCGGGCCTGGTCGTCTGGGCCGCACGCTCGTGGGTGCTGCGCGATGCCCTGCCGCGCCTGCGGGTGTCGCGCGGAGCCGATCTCGCGAAGGTCGCGCGCCCGTCGCTGCGCCAGTGGCTCGCGCCCTTCACGACCGCCGCGCGCGTCGTGGCCGTCCTCTTGCTCGCGCTCGCGTTGATGGGGCCGCAGAGCATCCACGCCCGCGACGACAGCGAGGTCCAGGGCATCGACATCGTCCTCGCGCTCGACGTCTCGCTCTCGATGCAGGCCTCGGACATCCTGCCGAACCGCTTCGAGGCCATGAAGTCGGTCGTCGACGACTTCGTGCAGCGCCGCCCCAACGACCGGATCGGCGCCGTCGTCTTCGGCCGCGACGCCTACACGCTCCTGCCGCTGACGACCGACAAGGAGGCGCTGCGCGGCATGATCGCCGAGCTCACGCTCGACATGATCGATGGCCGCGGCACGGCCATCGGCAACGCGCTCGGCGTGGCGCTCAACCGCCTGCGCCACAGCACCGCGGAGTCGCGCGTCATCATCCTCTTGACCGACGGCGACTCGAACAGCGGCAACGTCTCGCCCGAGCAGGCCGCCGAGTTCGCCCACAACATGCACGTGCGCGTCTACACGGTGCTGATGGGACAGGACGACTCGGCGTCCGTGCAGCAGGGCACCGACATCTTCGGCCGCCCGCTGATGGGTCGCGGCGAGTTCCCGATCAACCCCGAGCTCATGCAGCACATCGCCGAGGAGACGGGCGGCCAGTCGTTCGTGGTGGGCGACCGACAGAGCCTCGAGCGCAGCTTCCACAGCATCCTCGACTCGCTCGAGCGCAGCGTCATCGAGGACCAGGGCCGCGTGTACGGCGAGCTGTTCCCGGCGTTCGTCTGGCCGGCGCTCTTCCTGTTGATGCTCGAGCTGCTCGTCGGCTCCCTCTGGCTGCGGAGGTTCCCGTGACGGCGCGAGCCTGCACGACCGAGACCGGAGGCGTGCGCCGATGACGTTCGGGCATCCGTCCATGCTCTGGTGGCTCTTCCTCGTGCCGCTCCTCGGCGGGCTGCCGATCCTCGCCTCGTGGCTGCGGCAGCGTGCGAAGGCCCGCTTCGGCGATCCCGATCAGGTCGACTCGCTCGTCGCGGGGCGCTCGGGCGCATGGCGCGCCGCGCGCGGCGCGATGTTCGTCGTGGCGATCGGTCTTGCGCTCTTCGCGATGGCGGCGCCGCAGTACGGCTCGCGGACGCGCATCCTGCGGCGGCGCGGCGTGGACGTCGTGATCGCCCTCGACTTCAGCAAGAGCATGCTCGCCCGCGACGTGCGCCCGAGCCGCATCGAGCGTGCCAAGGCCGAGGTCGTGCGCTTCATCGAAGAGCTCGACGGGGATCGCGTCGGCATCGTCGCGTTCGCCGGCGAGACGATGGAGTTCCCGATGACGGTCGACTACGCCGCGCTGGCGCTCTTCTTCCGCGATCTCGACCCGAACGACATGCCCGTCGGTGGCACGGCCATCGCGCGCGCGCTCGAGGCCTCGCGGCGCCTCTTGAACCGCGCGTCCAGGCGCCCCGGCGGCGAGACCGACGAGCCGAGCACGCGCTCGCGCATCGTCATCCTCATGACGGACGGCGAGGACCACGAAGGCGACCCGGTCGAGGTCGCCCACCAGCTCGCCGACGACAACATCCGCGTCTACACGATCGGCATCGGCACGCGCACCGGCGAGCCGATCCCGACCTACGCGCCGGACGGCACCTGGACCGGCTACATGCGCGACGAGCAGGGCAACGTCATCACGACGGCGCTCACGGAAGAGAACGAGCAGCAGCTGCAGCAGATCGCCGAGACGACGGGCGGCCACTACTACGCGGCCGGACGCGGCGGCGTCGGCGTCGATCAGATCCGCGCCGAGATGCGCCGCATGCACCAGGACGAGCAGCGCGCGCGTCGGGTGACGGTGCACGAGGACCGCTACGCGCTCGTGCTGCTACCGGCGTTTCTCTTGCTGGTCCTCGAGGCGCTGCTGCCCGACGCGTGGATCGGGCGCATGCTCCGGCGGCGGGCGACGAAAGAAGAGAAGCGGCGCGCGCCGCGCGGAGACAAGAAGGCGGGCGAGAGCGGGAGCGCGAGAGCATGAAGCGACGACTCATCGGGCCCTCGCTGGGCATCTGTGTGGCTCTGGCGAGCGCGCCCGTGATGGCGCAAGCAACACCGGCCGCCGAGGGCTCGTGGAGCGATCGGCTGTGGGAAGCGCTGTTCCGCAGCGAGAACCGCCACGTGCGTGACGGGAACGAGGCGCTGGCGTCGGGTGACGCGGCCGGCGCCGTGTCGGACTACGATCTCGCGGCGCGCGAGCTGCCGAGCGAGCCCGGCGTACACCTCGATCGAGGGCTGGCACTGCTGGCGCAGGGCGAGCATCCGCGCGCACGCGAGTCGCTCCAGCTCGCGACCGATCCCCCGGCGTCGCGCGAGGTCCGGGCGGCCGCGCACTACGACATCGGGCTCTCCTTCTATCAAGAGGGGGACACCGCCGCGACGGGCGGCGATCACGAGGCAGCGCAGCGCAGCTTCCGCGAGGCAGCCGACGCCTTCCGTGCGTCGCTGCGCCAGGTCCCCGGAAACCGGGACGCCGCGTGGAACCTCGAGCTCGCGATGCGCCGCATCCAGGAAGAGGAGCAGGCGCAGGAGCAGCAGGAGCAGCAGGAGCAGCAAGAACAACAGGAGCAGCAGGACCAGCAGGACCAGCAGGACCAGCAGGACCAGCAGGATCAACAGGACCAGCAGGATCAGCAGGACCAGCAGGATCAGCAGGATCAACAGGACCAGCAGGATCAACAGGACCAGCAGGATCAGCAGGATCAACAGGACCAGCAGGATCAACAGGACCAGCAGGATCAACAGGATCAACAGGACCAGCAGGATCAGCAGGACCCGCAGCAACAAGATCAGCAGGACCCGCAGGACCCGCAGGGACAGGGGCAAGAGGGCACGTCCGACTCGCAGGACCAGCAGCAGGAGGAGCCCGGCACGACCGGCACCCAGGACAGCCTGCCGCCCGATCAGCGCCAGGTCCTCGACGCGCTCGAGGACGGCGAGCAGAACCTCCAGAGCGCCCGTGCCCGTGCCCGCGGCGAGCGCGAGCATCGCCGCGTGACGCAGGATTGGTGATGGCGCGCGCCAGGCAGCACCGTCTCGGAGCCGTGCTCGCCCTGTGGGTGGCGATGGCTCCGTGCGCGCTCGCGTCGGCGCAGTCGGCCACGATCTCGATGACCGCGGATCGCACGAGCGTCGGGATGGGCGAGGCGATCCGCCTGCAGATCCGCTCGAGCACCTCGAGCACGGACGTGCCCGAGCCCACGCTGCCGGACCTCTCGGCGTTCCAGATCCTGTCCCGCGGCGTCTCGCGCCCGATGCAGGTTCAGATGACCTGGGGCGGGCAGGCGCCGGTCGTCACCGCGAGCTCGGTCTACACGTTCGTTCTGCAGCCGACGCACGAAGGAACGTTCCGCCTCGAGCCGGCGACCATCACCGTGCAGGGCCACACCTTCCGCTCGAACCCGCTCACCCTCACGGTGAGCGGCGGTGGCGCGGCGCCTCCCTCGACCGGCGGCCTGCCCGTCGATCCCACGCTGCCGCCCTCGACCGGGGCGGCTCCCGCGCCTCCGAGCACGGGGATCGTGAACGTCGGCCCGAGCGGCGCCGAGGCCTACACGTACGACGACACGGCGTTCGTGCGCACCGTCGTCGACACGCCCAGCCCCTACGTCGGCCAGCAGGTCACCGTCAGCATCTGGCTCTGTGTCCGCCGCCAGCTCTCGAACTGGCCGGGCACGACGCAGGAGCCGACCACCGACGGGTTCTGGACGCGCGACCTGCTCCCGCCCGCCCGTACGCCGCAGCCGATCGCGATGCAGATCCAGGGCGTGACGTTCTGGGCGTACGAGATGCGGCGCTTCGCCGCCTTCCCGCTGCGCGAAGGCGATCTCACGGTCGGTCCGCTCGCGGTGACCGTCTCGATGGGCAACCCCTTCGACATCT
>JBGALT010000224.1:0-9921 GCA_044223665.1 Sandaracinaceae bacterium
CCGCTCTGCGCGGGATGCGCCGGATCGATGTGAGCCGCGAGCGAGAGCGCGCTCGGGCGCTCGTCCACGTCGAACCCGTTCGTGATCTCGCCGATCGACCGCTCGTAGAACTGCTGCTGGTCGTCGGTCCACTCGGTCATGTTCCCGAGCCAGTCCCACTCCCAGCCAAGCCACTGGACGCGCGTCTCCGGCCTCTGCGTGGCCATCGGCGCGGGCGCGGGGTGCATCGGGTCGACGGCGTTCGACGCTGCGGCCTCGTCGCGCCAGTCGCTCGAGGTGTCGACGCCGAGGTTCGTCGAGCCCGGCGCGTCGCCGGGGAGCGAGTAGTCGAAGAGCGCGCCGACGACGCGGTAGAGCGAGTCGTGCTCGATCGTCACCGACTGCGGACGGAACATCTCCGGCCACTGCGCGGGGTCGCGGCCGTCCATGATCGCGGTGAGGTTCGAGGCGGCGTCCCACACGAGGTGCTGGTCGGCGATCGCCCTGACCGCGCCCAGGCCCGTGGTGTCGGTCGCCTGGCGCGCCGCGGTCATGTGGATGGGCCGTCGGCGCTCGTCGTACTCGGTGCCGCTCGTGACGACTGCGTGGTGGTCGGTGCCGAGGTCGCCGTACGCGATCGAGTCCACGAGGCCGTCGCGCAGGTAGTGGATCGCACGCACGACCTGCACGATCTGCGTCGCCGAGGACGTCGTGTAGCTCGCGCGGTCCGCACCGTCGTAGAAGCGCAGGTCGGCACGCGATGGGAGGCCGCGCGCGTTGTAGAAGAGGCGCCCCGTGACGAGCGGCGCCGACGTGATGCCCGTCGTCCCGTCCCAGTCCGGGTCGCGCGGGAGCGCCATCGTCGTGGGCCGGCCCGCGTGGTCGAACACCGCCGTGCGGATGTACGTGTGGTCTTCGTCGTAGACGACGGTGCCGTTCGACGCGGGCAGCTGCTCGTCGAAGCTCGGCAGCGACGCGCCGGAGAGCGTGCTCGCTCCGCCCGACGCGAGCGGCGCGCTGATCACCGCGACCTGACGCGCGGTCCACACGGCGTTCCCGCGATCGTCGTACGCGACCGCCGCGCGCTGGGCTCGGTCCGCGACGCCGGTCGCCCGGCCCGCGAGGTTGAGGTCGTCGGGCGGCTCGACGTCGAGGTCGGCATCCGCGAGCCAGATGGGCAGCTCGTCGTAGTAGTAGTGCACGTCGACCGTGCGCGTGCCGGTGATCGCCGTCATGCCGATCGGATCGGACACGGCCTCGATCGGCAGCTCGCGCCGCGAGCTCTGCGACTCGGTGCACGCGACGTACTGCTCGCCGACGAGGCGCCCACCGAGATCGTAGAAGAAGTTCTGGCCGCAGCCGCGCGGGTCGCGCACGGCCGCGAGGTCACCCGCGCGGTTGAAGAGGTAGCGCCAGGTGCGCGAGGTGACGGTGGGATTCGAGCGGTCGTCGGTGTCGGGATCGTCCGAGCCGATGCGGCGCCCGACGGAGTCGTAGAAGAACGCGCGATGGACGATCTGCGCCCGGCCGTGGTCCACGAGCGCCTTGGCCGTGGCACCGGCCGGGGTGGCCGTGCGCGTCTGCGAGCCGTCTGCCGTCTGCATGCGCACGAGGTCCGTCACCGCCCCGTCGTTCCGGTACCAGGTCCAGAGGCGATGGTACTCCGTGCCGCCCACGCCGGGCTGGCGGTTGCGCAAGATCTGATCGATGAGGCGCCCGTGCCCGTCCGTGCGCGCGGTGGTGCACGTGCCGAAGTGCATCGAGCTCGGGTCGTTGTCGAGCGGGTCGCAGACGTCGGTCGAGAGCGTGTGGTAGCTCGTGCTCGTGAGCGAGCCGTCCTCGGCGTAGGAGACGCGGACGCGGCCGAAGGCGTCGTAGATCGAGCGCGTGTGCGGGAAGCTCTCGCCCGGCGTCTGGAGCACGGAGGCGTAAGCGGTATCCGAGCCGCCGTAGTAGTCGCTCTGCCAGGCCTCGATGGCGGCGCCCTTCGCGTTCAGGCGCGTGAGGCCCGAGCGGACCCAGGCCGCGTCGGTGCCGCCCGTCGCGAGCGTGGCGCGGACGCGGCCGAGGCCGTCGACGTAGCCGATCGAGGTGAGCGAGCCAGGGTCTCCCTCGGTGGTCGCCTCGCCGAGCGTGCCGTCGCAGTCGAGCTCGGTCGTGGTGACGACGCGCGAGGCGGGCTGCGATGCGGGAGACGGGGTGAGCTCGTAGCGGATGCGCGTCGTCGGCGTCGGGGTCGTGGCGCAGCCGGCGGCCGTGGAGGCGGGGGGCGTGACCGCGGTGAGGCGCCCGAGGCCGTCGTAGGTGACGTGCGTCTCGAGGTGGTTCGGGTCGGTGGCGGAGACGAGCACGCCGAGCCCGCGGTCCCACTCGCCGTGCGTGTCGAGGTAACCGAGCGACGCGCGCGCGACGAACGGGAACTCCGCTAGCGCGAGCTGATGGAACTGCGCATCGCGCGCGACCACCGAGTAGCGCAGGCACCCCGTGGGCGGCGCCGTGGCCGGCGCCGCGGTCACGGGCGCGACGACGCCACCCGCGACGAGGCTGCCCACACAGCTCGCCACCGGCTGGCCCCAATAGTCCACGGCGGTGGAGGCCGTGAGGCCTTCGTTCGTCTGCGTCAGCTCGTCGGCACCGCCTTGGGCGTCTTCCTCGGTGGGGTTGCTGAAGTCGTACGTGCGCGTGGACGTGACGGCCTGGCTGCTCGAGAGCAGATCGCCCGAGGGCGAGTACTCGTTCGTCGTGTCGCGCAGGGGCGTCGTGCCGTCCGCGTCGAGCACGTAGCTCTCTTGCGTCCGCCAGATCCACGCGGCGCCGTTCACGAGCACGGGGACCGTCACGCTCGTGATCGGCGGGTCGTCGGTCGGCAGGATCGTGCCCGGTACGTCCACGCGCCCGTGTGCCGTCTGCCGGCGCACCTGGCCGAGGTTGTCGACCTCGTCGTAGGTCGTCTCGATCCTCACGGCGCGCTCGCCGCGCACGCGCACGTCGCGGCTGCGATCGGTCGTCCGCGCCGTCACGGCGCCCGACGCATTCACGCTCTCGCGCACGACCTCGGGCAGCGTCGCCGTGTAGCTCGCGGGCACGTACCCCGTCGTGTCGTACCGGATCTCGTCCGACTGCGAGACGAACGCGTACTGGATGGGCCGGCCGTCGAGGCCGGAGGCGAGCGTGCGGCTCGTGAGCGTCGCGTGCGCCGTGGATAGATAGCGGCCGCCCTCGTCGAGCACCTCCGTGAGGTACTCGCGCCCCTTCAGCGCCTCGTCGGGATTGAACGCGAGCCGGTCGTCGGCGATGTCCTGCGGGCGCCTTCCCTGATGGAACCACGTGCGCGTGAGCACGCTCGGGCTCGTCTCGTCGCCGACGGTGATCGAGTCTGCCGCGCCGAAGCCGCGGAACTCCTGCTCGATGCCCTCGTAGTAGCCCTCGTGGTAGCCGAAGCGCGTCTCGCTCACCTGGTCGCTCCCCACGTACGTGCCGAAGCGATCGCTCGTGCGGATGCTGCGCACCACCGTCGAGATCACCGGCGTGCCCGCCGCGTGGAACATGCTCGCCGTCGGCTCGCCCGGCGCCCTGCGCTGCAAGCGCTGGCTGTAGCCGCCCTCGATGCGCGACCACGTGAAGCGATCGCAGCCGGCGCTCTCGCTCGTGCACGTCGTGCTCGCGGCCGTCAGATCGCCGAGATAGTCGGTGACGCTCGTGTCGTAGCCGATCGTCGTGAGCGCGCCGAGGCCGTTGTCGACCGTGGTGAGCATGCGCGGCTGCGTGTGCTCGAGCAGGTCCACGTACTGGTAGTGGCCCGCGCTCGCATACACGGCGTCGAGCGTGCCCGAGCCGTCGATGTCCATCAGGCGCACGCGCGGCAAGTAGTCGGGCGCGGGCGGCGTGCCGCGCACGATGAAGCGGTCGGTGAAGCCCGTGCCCGCGCGGCTGAACCACACGTCGATCGCATCGAAGCGCACCTGCACGAGGTCCGTCGCGCCGTCGCCGTCCACGTCGGCGAGCTGCACGCCCGCGAGCTCGGCGTTGATCTCGGTCGGCGCGTGCTGCATCTCCAAGTAGCGCCCATCCGCGAACCCGGAGGGACAGTCGTGGTTGCCCACGCCGTAGCTGCCGACGCCGCGGCTCGGCCACCAGATCACCCTGCCCTGCCGCAGGCGCACGAGGTCGACGAGACCGTCGCCGTTCATGTCGGCCAAACGCGTCTCGCCATCGGCGAAGTCGAGCGGCGTGCCCGCCGTGAGCAAGCACGACGTGGTGGGCTGCGTCGAGAGCGACCAGTGCCCGCCGCTGTACGTCGCGGTACCGAAGCGCCCATCGCCGACACCGCGCCCCTGCGCGTCGCGCTCCGGAATCCACCCGAGGTTCAGCCACGTCTGGATCGACGTGCCCGTGGAGCGGATCACGTCCACCAGGTGGTCCTGGTTCACGTCGAGGATCTCGAAGTGCGACGAGTCGCGCCCGAAGTCGATGCGCGGGTCGAGGTCGGTCGTGGGCAGATCGATGGTGGCGTAGGTCCAGCGCCAGCCCTGATCGGCGGGCGAGACCTGCGCGGCGCCGGCGGGGTCGCTCTCGCGTGTCGGGGCGAACCAGCCGTAGCTGCGCACGCGCGGCATGTGCAGGAGGTCCGAGCGGCCGTCGCCGTCGATGTCCATCGGCACGATGTTCAGGTTCGTGAGCGAGAGGACGCCCGAGAGGTCCGAGCGCATCGGCATCGGCACCGCGCCCGAGAAGCTGCCCGGCGTGCCGGGGCGCGCGTCGGCGCCCGAGAAGCCGTTGAAGAACACGCCCACCGCGGGGCGCCCGTCCTCCGTGCGGTAGCGCGCGGGGTCGGTGACGATGAGGTCGGGCAGACCGTCGCTGTTCACGTCGAAGAAGTCGGTGAGCGCGTCGTCGATCGAGTGCGGCGGCGACGAGGCCACGGCGCGCACGGTGCCCGAGAGCCCGCCGAAGCCGGCGATGGCACCGCTGGTATCAGGAAGAGACGAGTAGCCGAAGGTCATCGGCGGGAGCAGCGCGCCGACGACGGTCTCGCCGAGCGACGACTCGGCGACGGTCGGGTCGCCCACGAGCACGCCCACCGCCTCGACCATGTGCTGCGGGCGCCCCTCCACCTGCACCGAGTGGAGCAGGGAGTGATAGCCGTCCTCGTACGCGAGATGATAGCGCCGCACGAGCGTGCGCGTGCCCGTCCCCTCGTGATAGGCAGTCACCTCCACGCGATGGAGGCGCCGCCCCGTCGTGATCGGATATCCCGAGACATAGGACGTGAACGCGTCGTCGCGAGCCTCGTACACGAGGTGCACGTGCGCCCCGTATCCGGACGTCGGCGCGGCGCAGTCGCGCGCCTCATCGGGATCGCCGCTCGCACAGCTCGCCGGCGACACGTAGTAGACGTCGGCGAGGTAGATCTGCCCGCGGTCGCGGTCGTACCGGTAGTACACCGTCGAGCCGTGGGCATCGCTCATGCGCGTGAGCATCCAGCGAAACACCCGCGTGCCGCTCTCGGGGTCCGACTCGAGCGCGTTGGGCGAGAAGCCCACGGCATCGCTCGCGCCCTCGCCCGTCGGGAGCAGCCCGAAGTCGAAGCGCGTCCCGTCCTTGCTCTGCACGATCCAGCGCGGCACCTGCCCGCGCGCATCGGGCGGCGCGCGGAAGAAGCGCATGAACCCGCCCTCGACGCGCGCGCGGTATTGCTGCCAGCCCACGACGTCGCTCGGCACCTGCGTGGCGTCGCCCGCCCCGGCGGCGCTGTCGTCGATCTCCCCCATCGCCGCCGTGTCGACCGGGACCAGCTCCTGCCCGCCGTTGTAGATGAAGCGGTCCTCCTCGGGATGCCACGCCGCCCGATCGAGGTAGCGCGGTAGCCCGCGATCGGTCTGCCGCGAGATGAACGGCACCCCGAGCCCCCACCCGAACCCGACCGGCCCGTTGCCGCCGGAAGTGGAGTACGCGAGCGAGAGCGAGGGCTGCACCCCCGCCCGCCCCGGCGCCACCGCGATCGGCACGGAGAACGTGGCGGTGCCCGACGAGAGCACGGGCGAGAACGACTCCCCCATGCCCTGAATCGAGCCCTCCGCCGTCGGCAACGAGATCGACTGCGGCGACACCGCGCTCGGCGTCTCCGCACCCGGGAGCGAGATCGGCGTGGAGTCCCGCGGGATGTCCGTCTGCCCGCCCTCCCCGTCCGCATGCTCCTCGAACCGCTCCGCCGCCTCCGCCTCGATCGCCTCCGGATCGACGTTCGCCTCGAGCGCCGCCCCCTCCGCACCGGCGGTCGCCGCGAGCTCCTCCCGCACGGCCACGTCGACGGCAGGCTCGGCAAGCTCCCGAGCCTGCACCGAAGGCCGCCCATGGTCCTGCGCCCGAGCGAGATAGGGCGTCACCGGTGACCACGCGAGCAGCGTGGCCACCGTGGCAGCGAGGAAGCGAGATGCAAACGTGGCGGCGCGAGTAGGCATCAGCGAATCCGACTCCGAGCGACGAAGGTGGCCGATGTGGACGACTCACGAATACTCATGCTCATCCTCCGGATCAGACGCGACCCGCCGCAGCGGGGTCGGCCAGCCCCCCTCGGCCAAGCCAACGATAGGACCGCCGCCCCGCCCACAGACAGGCGCTCACGTGCGTGCACGAGTGACGTCATATATCCGACCGTGACCAAAGCGCTCCACCTCAATCGATGCGCGTCCAGTACCGATACCGGATGACGAGCTGCACATCCTCGACGCCTTCAAAGCGAACGCCAGCGCCTTCCCACACACGAAGCACATACCTACCTGCCATCGGCCGGCCCATGAGCTCAGGTCGCATGTAGCCGTCAATCAGTGCGTGGTCCGCGCTCGATACTGGATTCGTCAAGTATCGCTCCGCGGCGAGCGCGGCAGCATGCTCGATTCGGCCATCGAAGAGCGGAGCGAGATAGATATCGCCCGAATGGTTCCGCACCTCGTAGCCGCCGGATCCTCCCAGATGGTACAAACTGTAGGGGACGAACCCTGCAGAGTAGCAGGTACTCGGCAACGACTCGTCAGAACAGTCGCGCGCAGCAGTTCCCACGACGTTCGCCGCGATGTGCTCGAGGCGATAGTTGAAGTTGCCGCGCGCAATGCTGGTGCTACCAAACACGTCGCCGCGCTCGAGCGCGTCCTCAGCAATCGTGAACTCAATTTCATGGTAGCACTGCTGCACTGTATCCGACGCAGCACATCCACGACCGAACCCCTGCCGACAGACGCGTTCGCACGCGAGCCGCCATTCCGGGCGAAACTGCAGCCCGTTCGTGTCTTCGCAAACAGCTTGTCGTACGGTCGCACTGTCGGAGGTCGCGACGAAGGACCGGGGCAGATAGGGCGCGCCCGCGTCGGCGTCGAGGACATCGATCCTGTCGGCGGCGCGCTCGAGCTGTAGCCCCGCAAGCTCGACGGACTGCTCGATCGCGGGCACCAGGACGCCCTGGGGCCGTATACGCACCGCCACTACCTGCGCCGAAGGCACGTCGTACAACCGGAAATAGCGCAACCAGCCCTCGGGCCCGCCCGCGGCTGCAGGGACGGTTCGGACTGGCGACGAGACCAGGGGGGAACCATCCGCCGCTACAAGCTCCACCGCCTCGCTCGCCACGGACGCGCCCACGTCGCGACCGAACCAGGAGAGGATGTACGTGGCCGGCGCCCGCAGCGCCACCAGCTGCTGAACGCGCGTCTGCCCCGTGAATGAGACCGGGGGATCGGCTGGGGCGCCGGTGGCACCGGCCGCGAACACCACGCGGAAAGGTGCCGCTGCGCCGAACAGGGATGGGTCGTCTGAGAAGCCAAGAGGCCCCGCTCCCCCGTCCGTGGTGAACACTCCGACGCAGCTGCGCACGCTCGATTCGTCGGACTCGTCGAGGACCGGAGTGCACCCGGCCGGATCCACGACCCACCCCGAGCCACGCAGATCACCGGAGGATGCCAGCAGATTGTAGCTAGGAGCGTCACACTCGGCCCGAACCCTCAGGATCTGGTCTCGAAGCGAGATCACGGTCGTGCTGGTCGACGACTCAAAAGGATAGTCTACCCGATAGGACTCGTGCACTTGCTCTAGCCTCCGGACATAGTCACCGACGAACATAAAGTTCTGCGTCTGATAGGGAAGGTCCGTCTCATCGCGCAGACGCGCATAGTCGATCCCACTGGAGCTGCAGAGCTCGTTCACCCAGGATGCTGGATCGTCCACGAGGGTCAGATTCGTCAGGTCCTCTAGTCGCGTGCCGAGACGTTGCTCGAGGGCGCGCCGCGCGAGATCGGCGAGGTCGACTGCATCACGCCGCGCCGAGGCGTAACGCGTTCGCGCGATCTGATACCTGCCCATCAGCGCGGCGTTCGCCGGAATCGAGCGGCCAGACGCGTCTGAGGAAAGAAAAAGCGCATCCGACAGCGCCCGATTCGCACTAGACCTTGCCGCCTCGTAGCGCGTGAGCCCGCCGTTCAACTGAGTCACCAGGAGCGAAATATGATCAGCTATATCGTTGATGTGGTCAGACCGATCCTGCAGCGCAAGCAACGTCTCACTCACTCGATCCTGTTCTTCTCGACCGCGTTCGCACACGTAACGACCGCGCTCTGAACCGAGCCTGAGGACGCGCAACCGGCGACCTGCGTCAGAGCGGCCGACAAAGTATGCAGATCAGCAATCTCCCGCTGCGCATCGAGAGTAGCGAGTGCCAGCTCAAGCGCCTCGATCAGCCGATTGACCGCCCTGATCTCGGAGGCGATCGCCCGATGAACTCCACTCAGCTCGGTCAACGCCTGCTGAATATCGTGCGTTGCGCTCCCCAAATCTCCGGTGTCCGATGAAGCCTGCCCAGGCCCTACGGGGCTCGTCCATCCCTCCACGAGCTGACGAGGAAGGTTCTGCAGAACCACACGCTCACCTTGTGC
This sequence comes from Sandaracinaceae bacterium, assembly GCA_044223665.1. GTDB lineage: Bacteria > Myxococcota_A > Polyangia > Polyangiales > Sandaracinaceae > JBBSAT01. Next base: position 8,901 of record JBGALT010000224.1, read on the forward strand.
CTCGATCTCGTTCGCAGAGCACTCCAAGAATTGGCGCAATCGCGGCATGTCGGCGCGCGTCGACACATCCGGAACATGTGCCGTGTCACAGCCGCCGGCCGCGCCCTCGTGTACGGAATGAGCGGCTTCGCACATGAGCTCCAGGGCGTCTAGGACGTTCTCAACGACAAGACCACTCGAGTCTCCGTCGACTGCGTCGATTCGCGCTTGGTTGTAAGAAAGAATGTGGTCGTCGGGGTTGGCGCCGATGTTCACGAGCGTATCGGGGCCGCTCCAATATGTCGTGAGATTCTCGATGTTCGGATCGCAATTCCAGGCGCACGACGCATCCCGGCGCCATCCCGTGCCATCGACCACGATCCGGTTTGGGAATGCGGAATGCTCGATCGCGTACGCTACCATCGCGCCGAAGCCGTAGGACTCCGTCTGCACCGGTCGAAGATTTGACATACCGGACCACAGCGCATCGACGATGGACGGAAGCCTCTCCGGACTGTCGCTTGGAGCCATGGCGCCGAAGTTCACGAAGCCGACCCAGCCGTCGTAGAACAAGTGGCCCGGACCGCCGGAGTTGAGCTCGCTCGCCCAGAGCAGGCCCCCGCGGTAAACACGACCCGTCGCTGGTCCCGCGGATCGAGGCGTGTCTGAGAAGAGGGTCAGCCGATCTGCAGCTTCCCACGTGAACCCGTTCCGGTCGGTGAGTGCGCTCGGGCTCGGTACGTTCGTGTTGGAGTCAGGATACACTATGGGCAGATCCATCCACAGCGGTCCGACGCCCGACAGAATTGCGAGAGCCAATACCGCGCGACCAAGCCTATGATTGATATGTACGCGAGAGGTCAGAAGCGAGCACGCATCACCACTCGTGCAAAAGAGCGAAGTATCGAATGGCGCGCACGTAGGATGGATGCCCCCGGGAAGCGTGCCGCTGCACGGAAACGTCGGGGTGGCTGGGGGCGAGAAAATGTCGTCCGTGGCCAGCCAGCGCGTCTGATCGATGCGAACAGCACTATGGCTGCCG
>JBGALT010000225.1:0-9977 GCA_044223665.1 Sandaracinaceae bacterium
GCGCGCGCTCTCGCCCATCCGGATCGTGCTGCCCACCTACGGCACGCGCTGCTCCACCGCCCTCGTCGAGCTCACGGACGGAACCGCGACGCTCGCCGAGCGCACGTTCGGCCCGAGCCCGGGCCCCGAAGTGCGGCTCGAGCTCGCGCACTTCCGGATTCCTGCCGCGGCGCTCGCGCTACACTCCGGCGCGTGAACGAATCGCGCGTCCAGGGTGTCGGGATCGGCCTTCGATGGGAGCTCGCCGAAGCGCTCTTCCGCGATCCGCCGGCCGCCGTGAAGTGGCTCGAGATCCATCCGGAGAACTACGTCGGTCGCGCCGGCTTCTACGAGGCGCAGCTCGAGCAGGCGCGCGCCCTCTATCCGATCGTCACCCACGGGCTCACGATGTGTCTCGGCACGCCCGAGCGGCCCGATCCCGGCTACGTGCGCGACGTGCGCAAGCTCTTGCGGACGCTCGGCTGCACCTGGCACAGCGAGCACCTCTGCTGGGGCGGAGCGGGCGCGTTCCTGCACGACCTCTTGCCGATGCCGCAGACGATGGCGTCGGCCAAGCGCGCCGCCGCGCGCTTGGCGGAGCTGCGTGACGCGCTCGAGATCGACCTCGCGCTCGAGAACGCGAGCACCTACGGGCATCCCGGTCCCCGCGAGATGGAAGAGATCGACTTCGTCCTCGAGGTGCTCGATCGCTCGAACGGAAAGATGCTCCTCGACGTGAACAACGTGTGGGTAAACCAGAACAACCACGGCATCGACGCGCGGGCCTACGTCGACCGCATCCCGCCCGAGCGGGTCGTGCAGATCCACGTGGCGGGGCACTTCGTGCGTCCCGACGGCCTCATCATCGACACCCACGCCGAGCCGGTGCGGGCCGAGGTGCGCGCGCTGCTCGCGCACACGCTCGCGCGGATGCCCGAGGTGCCCGTGCTGCTCGAGCGCGACGGCAACTACCCTCCGTTCGAGGAGCTCACGGCCGAGGTGTCGGACCTGGCGGCGATCGTGGAGGCGGCGCGATGACCGACGTCGATCGTCTCCTCGAGGCCTTCCAGCGCGTCTGCGTCGCCGAGCATCCCGACCCGGCCGACGTCGCCTTGCTCGAGCGGGGCGAAGGAAGCGGGCCGGCAGGCCGCTTCGGCCTCTACCGAGAGCTCGTGCGCTCGCGGCTGCGAGATCTGGTCGCGACCGCGTACCCCCGCACGACGCGCGCGCTCGGGCGCGAGGCGATGGATCGGCTGGCCGAGCGGCACGTGAGCGAGGCTCCGCTCGCCTCGCGGTTCTTCCGCGAGCACGCGGAGTCGTTCGGCGCGTGGGCCGCGGACGCGCTCGCCCGGGCGCCGATCGGGCCGCCCTGGTCGCGCGACCTGCTTCGCCTCGAGGCAGCCCAGTGGCCGACCAACTATCGGCCGGCCCCGCGCCCCGAGCGCTGCGTCGCGTTCGACCTCGAGCTCGTGCCCATCCCGAGCCCGACGCTGCGGCTGCTCGAGACGGAGTGGAACGTCCATCGGTCCGGTGACGAAGAGCCCACGCGCGGCACCTTCCGGCTCGCCGTCTATCGGCGCCCCGATCATCGGGTCGAGACGCGATGGATGGAGCCGATCTGGGCCTCGCTCCTCGCGGACATGGCGCGCGCCGAGCGCCCTGCGATCGACTCGGTGCGCGTGGTGCTGGCGGCCGAGGGCCGCGCCGCGGACGGTGCGTTCGTGGACGAGCTGACGACGTTCCTCGCCCTCCTCGTCGACAACGGCGCGCTCCTCGGCAGCGTGCCGGCCGCGGAATAGCCCGTGGCCTGCTCGGTGCGCGCGCTCGCGGGGCGACTGGCGCTCGCGGGGCGACTGGCGCTCGCGGCCGGGCTGGCGCTCGCGGGGGCACCGGCGCTCGGCTGCGGTGGCGCGCCCCATCCTCCCGAGCACGACGCTCCTCCCGAGCGGCTCTCCTACGTCGTCACGCTCGACGACGCGCTCCGCGAGATGAGCGTCACCGTCTGTCCGCCCGCCGGGGGCGTGCTGCCGCCGGCGCTGGACGCCACCCGCGACGAAGCGCGCCAGCACGTGCGGAGCGCGGCGCTGGTGGTCCGGGGGCGAGACGAGGCCCGGCTCGCACCACCCCTGCCGCTCGATCTCCGCGGCGCGCCGCCCGATGCGTGTCTCCGATACGAGGTCGACCTCGGCGCCTCTGGCGTCCCGGGCTCTCCCACCGACTGCGCCCGGGTCGGACGGGACCTGCTCGCGCCCACCGCCCACTGGCTGCTCGCGCCCGCGCTGCGCTCGACGACCGCCCACTACGACGTGCGCTTCGAGCTCCCGCCGGGCGTGCGCGCGACTCCGATCGCCGAGCACGAGAGCGTGAGCGAGAGCGCCGTGGTGCTCGACGAGCGCAACTTCGCGTTCGTGACCTACGTCGCGTTCGTGCACACGGCGCCCCGCACCATCGCTGCGCCCGGCGCGTGCATCGACCTCGTCACGCTCGGAGACGAGCGCCTCGGCGCCTCGGCGGCGAGCCAGGCGCGCTGGCTGCGCACCGCGACGTCGGCGAGCGCGCGCGTGACCGGCGCCCCGCCCTTCGATCGCCTGACCGCGCTGATCGTGCCGGCGCCAGGCGTGCCTTCGATGCCCGTCCTCTTCGGCGTGGCGGGACGAGGACAGCGGCCGACCGTCACGCTGCTCGTCGTCCCCGACGCGAGCGAGGAGGCGCTCGTCACCGACTGGACCCTGGTGCACGAGCTCTCGCACTTCCTCACGGCCCACGTGGAGAACGAGGACCTCTGGCTCTCGGAGGGTCTGGCGACCTACTACGAAGAGGTGCTGCGCGCGCGCGAGGGGATGCGCACCGAGGCGCAGGCCTGGGCCGCGCTCCTCGACGGCTTCGATCGCGGGCGCGCAGCCCACGACGACGGAGCGCCTCTCTCCGAGGCGTGCCGGGTGGTGCATCGCTCCGGCAACTACACCCGCGTGTACTGGGAAGGGGCTGCGCTGGTGCTGCTCGCCGACCTCGCCTACCGGCGCGCCGGCAGCTCCCTCGACGAGGCCGTCGGCCGCGCCTGGCCGCACCGGACCGAGCGCGCGTCCGCGGCGCAGCTCCTCGCGTGGCTCGACGGGTCCGAGGATGGCCCGTTCGCCCGCGTGGCGCGTGACGGTCTCGCGAGCACCGCGTTTCCCGACGTCGACGCCGCGCTCGCCTGGCTCGGCGTACACCGCCAGGACGGACAGGTCGCCCTGCTCGACGACGCCCCCGGCGCGCAGACACGGGCGGCTCTGATGAATGACTCGCCGCCCCCACCGTCGAACCCGACGCATTGCGACTCGCCGGTCGGCGGCACGACCGAGTAGCTCGTACGACCGGCCGGATGCGCAACTCCCTGCACACGTTGGCTGCCCGCCGAGAGGCGTTCTTCGTTCCATTCGCTCGATCGTTGGCTATGCTCGCGAGACGATCGCACGCGTCGCTCGAGACGCGCCCACCTCTCGCTCGTCGTCGAGCGAGCCCAGGAGACCCGATGCTTCGCCACCTCCGCCTCGATGTCGTTCTTCTCTCGGCGCTCGCGCTGACCTCGGTCCTCTCGCTCTCGACGGGCTCGGCGAGCGCGCAGGCCCGGACGTTCACGACGACCTCGGGCAGCCGTGTGCAGTTCGTCTCCGACGCGCCGCTCGAGCGCACGACCGGGACGAGCACGACGGTGAACGGCTCGATCTCGCTCGACCCGACCAACCTCGCGACCGCGACCGGCCGGATCACCGTCCCGGTCACGAGCCTGCACACCGGCTCGGACCTCCGCGACGAGCACCTGCACTCGAGCACCTGGCTCGACGCGCCGGCGCACCCCGACGCGGTGCTGGAGATCACCAGCGTCGACGGCGCGACCTCGCTCACGCCGAACCAGGTCGTCCGCGTCACGCTGCACGGCACCTTCTCGATCCACGGCCACACCCACGACGTCGCGATCCCGGCGCAGGTCCGCTACATCCCGGCGAGCGACGAGCTCCGCGGGCAGGGCATCACGGGCGACCTCGTGCGCGCGCAGGCGCAGTTCACCGTCATGCTCCCGGACTACGACGTCAGCGTCGGCCCGCTCGTGCGGCTCAAGATCTCGGACACCATCACGGTGAACGTCACGATCCGCCTCGTCAGCGGCAGCTGACCGGAAGCGTGCGCCGCATGGCGCGCGGCGGCCTCACGGCGGTGCAGCGGCGAGCGTGACCGGCCCGTGCGCCGCGAGCGGCTCGAGAACCGAGACGGCGTCGGCGTAGCTCGTCTCGCGGCGGGCCCGGAAGATCGTGGGGCCCGCGTCGAGCGCGTCGAGGCAGGCCCGGAGGGCGCTCGGTGCGAGCTCGGCGATCGGGACCGAAGGCGCGGCCTCGCCGGCGGGCGCGGGCTCTCGGCAGCCGTGCCCGTACCGGACCGCGCCGCGACGGAACGTGACGCCCGCTTCGTCGAGCTCCACGTGCGTGCGCAGCGCGCGCGGCGGAAGGCCGGCGTCGACGCCGCTCTCCGGGGGCGCGCCGACACGGAAGGGCGCGAGCGCCGCCGCGAGCGCGGCCTCGAGCTCGGGATCGGCCGCCTCCTCTTCCGCGCTCGGCGTGTGGAGCGCGAGCATGCGCTCCCCGTCGGGGCTCGCGAGCACCATGCGCGGCTCTCGCAGCCCGACCATCCCCGCCGCATAGACGGCGGAGAGCACGCGCGCGAAGGGCACCTCGGGCGCGGCGCGGATGGCGAACACGGTGGGGGTCCCGCCTCCGTGCGTGATGCTCGCGCGCACCCGGTCCACCTCGACGATCGCCGAGAGCGCGGCCTGTAGCTCCGGCACCAACAAGGCGGTCGTGTCGTCGTCCACGCGGCGCTCCACGACGGGGTAGGCGGCATCTCCGAGCGGGCGCGTGCGCCCGACCGCCTCGCGCTCGGCCGGCGGCCAGCTCGCCACGAGCACGCGGTTGGAGACCTCGAAGCGATCGGCCGACACCGTGATCGTCGGCATGGGCGTCGCGAGGGGCAGCTCCGTGCTGCCCGCCGCCGGAAGAACCGCGCTCGGCGGCGCCGGCTCCGAAGGGGGCAGCGCCTCGGTGGTCGGGGGGACCGAGCCCGGCCCCTCGCACGTGCAGCCCGCGAGCACGAGCGCGAGAGCGGCCGCGCCCTTCACGGGCACGCGCTCCACAGGCCGACGCCTTCGCCTTCGGCGAGCTGCGCGTCCTCCGCGTAGAGGATCGCGTTCGTGGTGTTCGGCGCGATCGAGAGCGTCCGCGCGAAGCCGCGCCGGAGCAGCTGGCGCTCCCAGCTCTGGTGCTCGGCAGGGCCGTAGGTGAGGTACGCGAGCGTGCGGCCGTAGGGATCGAGGCACTGCGCATCGAAGGTCAGCCAGAGCAGGTGCCCGTCGAGCTGGAGCGAGAACGCCGCCGCCTCGTCGCCGTAGCAGTCCGCCACCGTCCCCGCGCCGTGCATGATCTCGGGCGCGTCGACGCCGATCATGCGGATCGTGACGTCGCCGGTGGTCTCCGAGACGCCCTCGACGTGGATCGTGTCGCCGTCGGTGACGTAGGTGACACGCGCGAGCAGCGGCGCACGGCAGGCCCGGGGGCTGGCCGGCAGCGTGCTCGGATCGATCGCGGAGACGGCGGTGTCGTCGAGCGCGATCGCGCCGAGGTAGCGCGGATCGGCGGGGCCCGTGTCCGCCGCGAGGATCGCCGCGTCGGGCTGCGCCACCTGGTGCGGGCAGCCGGCGAGCGCGAGCGCGAGCGCCGCGCACGGTAGGACGCGGGCGAGCCCATCGGCGGCCGGCGCGCTCACGAGGCGGCACCCTGTCGCGGCCGTCGCGCCTCGAGCCAGGCGCGCAACGCGGGCAGCGGCTTGGTGTTGAGCACGTCGTCGGGAGTGAGGCCGGCGCGCCGCGCGACCGCGAGCCCGTGCGCGAGGTGGTCGGCGATCTCTCCCGTCGCGTGCGCGTCGGCGGCGATCGAGACGAGGATGCCGCGCTCCTTGGCCATGGCGAGCTCGCGCGCGCCGAAGTCCAGGCGATGCGCGCTGCCGTTCAGCTCGACCGCGCAGCCGCTCACCAAGCAGGCATCGAGGAAGGCCTCGATGTCGAAGTCGAGGGGCGGACGGCCGAGGAGCAGCCGTCCGGTGGGATGGCCGACGATGTCGGTCATCTTCGCGCTCGCGGCCCTCACCATGCGCGCAGTGCTCTTCTCGCGATCGAGCGCGAAGCGCCGATGCGACGATGCGATCACGACGTCCAGGGGGGCGAGCACCGCATCAGGATAGTCGAGCGCGCCGTCGCCGAGGATGTCGCTCTCGATGCCGGTGAGGAGCGTGCACGTGGAGCCCTCGCCGTTCATTGCCGCGATCTCGGCGCGCTGGGCGTCGATGCGCTCGGGGCTGAGCCCGCGCGCGTAGTCGGCGCTCTGGCTGTGCTCCGAGATGCCGAGGTACGACAGGCCCCACGCGATCGCGGCCTGCCGCATCTGGGAGAGCGTCGCGACGCCATCGGAGGCGAGTGTGTGGTTGTGGAGCGCGCCGCGCAGATCCCCTCGCTGCACGAGCTCCTTCGGGGCCTTGCCGGTGCGCGCGAGCGCGGGGCCGCGACGCGCTTCGGCTGGAACGGGCACGAGATCGAGCGCCGCGTAGAGCGCCGCGTCGTCGGGCACCGGGACCGTGTCGCCGTCCCGCGATAGCCGCGCTTCTTCGAGCAGCAAGCCGCGCTCGAGCGCGCGGGCCCGGAGCGACGAGAGGTGCTCGGCATCGCTCGTCTCGCGCACCGAGACGACGCCGAAGGAGTCGGCGCGGGCGCGGAACAGCGAGGCCTTCACGCCCTCTCCGAGCACGACCTCTTCGTGCGGCGCGCCCTCCCCTTCCACGAGAACCGCGATCGAGGCGACGAGCTCGGCCCCGGTCGCGAGATCGCCGAGCAGCGCCGTCCGCCGGCCCTCGCCGCGGAGCGTTCGGGAAGGAGTGCTCGCCCCGGAGGGCTCGGACGGGAGCGGGTGCAGCCCGCGGACGGGAGAGGCCGGAGCGGGCGAGCCGATCAGCGCGAGCTCGCGCGCCATCTCGAGCGCCGCGTCACGCAGGTGCATGCCGTCGTGGCGCCGCTCGGCCTGCACGCCGGCGAGCACGTTCGCCTGCGTCTTCTCGCCGAACCCCGGCAGCGTGACGAGCCGGTTCTCCTTGCACGCGTGCTCGAGCTCGCCGAGCGTGGTGATGCCCAGCCCGCCCTTCTCGGGAGGGAGGTAGAGCGCACGGATCTTCGCCGGGCCGAGGCCTTTGATCCGACGGATCGCGAAGAGCCCCTCGGGGATCTTCGCCTCGAGCGCCGCGAGCTCGGCCGGCTCGCGCCCGGCGATGACGTCGTCGACGACCGCGAGGCACGCCGGCCCCAGGCCCCGCACGCGGTCGAGCGCGCCCGACGCGCGCAGCTCGGCGAGATCGCCCTCGAGCTGGAACACCGTGCGCGAGGCCTGGCCGTAGGTCCGCGCACGCGGCGAGGGCCCCTCGAGGATCTCGAGCGCGAACGCCATCCGCGAGAGGACGTTCGAGGCGACGCGGCGCAGAGGCATGCGAGGCCTTCCTCTAACTTGCTCTGCTAGCCTGCGCCATGCCCGACGTGCTGGTTCCCGCGCCCGCGCTCCCCGACTGGCTCCAGCGCGAGCTCCCCTTCGCCCGCATCGGCGTGCGCACGTCGGTCGGCCTCGTGCACACGATCGACGACGGCCCGAAGGACGCGCCCGCCGTGCTCCTCGTGCACGGCAATCCGATGTGGTGCTTTCTGTGGCGCGCGGTGATCCGTGCGCTGCGCGCGGCGCCCGAAGGACGCGCCCTGCGCATCATCGCGCCCGACCTCCTCGGGCTCGGGCTGTCGGACAAGCCGGCGAGCGCGCGCGAGCATCGCGTCGAGATGCACGTGACGGCCATCGCCGAGGTGCTCGAGGCGCTCGCGCCCGCGAGCGTGATCTTCGCCGGACAGGACTGGGGCGGGCCGATCGGTGCCGGCGCGGTCTCGCGCTGGCAGGCGCGCGGCGGGAAGGTACGGGCGATGCTGCTCGCCAACACGTCGGTGCTGCCCATCTCCGAGTCGATGCGCTCGACGCCCTTCCATCGCTTCGCGCGCACGCCGGTCTTGAGCGACCTCGCCTTCCGCGCCGGCCTGTTCCCGATCCCGGTGATGCACCGGGTGCAGGGCGACCCGTCCACCCTCGGCCGGCGCGAGAAGCGCGCGTACGTGTGGCCACTGCGCCGCTTCCGCGATCGCGCGGCGCCGCTCGGGCTCGCGCGCATGGTGCCGACCTCCCGGAGTCACCCATCCGTGGCCGCGATCGACGCGATCGGGAAGTGGGTGCTCGGCTTCCGCGGGCCGATCGGCCTGGTGTGGGGCACGCGCGATCCGATCCTCGGGCGCTCGCTCGGGCGCCACCAGAAGGCCCTCTCCCCCGCGTTCGTGGAGGCGACGCAGGCGGGGCACTTCCTACAAGAAGAGGTCCCGGAGCTGCTCGCCCGCTCGATCCTGAGGCTGCACGCGCTCGCGGGCTGATCACGGATCGCTTCGTCGTGGTCGGCGTCGCCGGCACCGGCTGGCGGCGAGACGGAGGCAGGGGCGATGCGCTCGACGCCCGCCGCATCGAAGAAGTGCAGCGCGCCCTCGCCCTCCTGTCCGCCGCCTCGATCGCGAGCACGCGACCGTCGTCCAGCACGCGCACGTCGGCGATGCCCTCGGCCGTGCGCGACCACGCGCCGCTCTCGCCCGCTACGAAGAGCGGGCCGTTCGCCACGAGGTACATGCGAGCCGCCTCGACGACGAGATCGCTCGGCGTGGGATCGACCAGCCCGGTGACGGCGTCGACGCCGACGTCCGCCCCCTCGTTCCCGATCGATTGCGTGCGAGCCATGACGACCTCCGCCTCCCGTGGGAGCAGGCGGCGTACCGCGCTTTCGCGGGCGAAGACACGGCGACGGTGCGTGCACGTGCTGCGCGCTGCGCACGGGCGCGTGAACGCCGCTGCGCGCGGTTTCTGGACGAGCGCGCCCCGGGCTGGCGACGATTCGATCCATGAGCACGGATCTCTCGCGCCGGCACCGTCGGCACACGTTCCGAGCGTCCTGCATCGCTCGCTCGGCGACCGACGGACGGCTCCTCGGCGATCGGACCCTCGACATCTCGTACTCGGGGATGCGCATCGGCGCGACCGACGGCGCACGCGTCGGCGAGCGCGTCGAGGTCAGCTTCCAGATCCCGAGCACCAAGCTCTGGATCCGGGCCGGCGGCCGCATCGAGCGCATCGAGCGCGGTCTGCGCGACGGCGACGAGGGGCCGGCCCTCGGCCTCGCCCTCGATCGCATGCACGGCCTCGACCGGCTGCTCCTCGCGACCATCGCGCGCGGCCTGCCCGAGGCGCGCGGCGAGCGCGGGCATCGGCGCGACTACGCGAGCGCCGTCGCGCGCATCGCGACCGAAGCTCGCTCCTCGTAGTCGCGAGCGTCGCCGAGGCGGGCCGGATGCTCGTCGCAGGGGCGCGCTTGCTCTGCCGCGCACCACCGGACAGGTTCCCGGCGTGCGCATCCTGGCGATCGACACGAGCTCGGAGACCGCGTGCGTGGGCCTCGTCGCCGACGGAGTCGCCCGCGCCGAGCAACGGACACGCGTCTCGGCCCAGCACGGCGAGACGCTGCTCTCGCACGTCGCACGCGTGCTCGCGGACGCGGGCATCGCCAAGTCGAGCGTCGATCTGATCGCGGTGGGGCTCGGGCCCGGCTCGTTCACGGGGGTGCGCATCGGCCTGGCGACCGCGAAGGGGCTCGCGCTCGGTCTCGGTCGGCCACTCGTCGGCGTGCGCACGAGCGAGGCGCTCGCCGCGCCGGTCGCCGGCGCACGCCGCGTCGTCGCGATCGACGGCCGGAAGGGTGAGGTGTTCGCCAGCGTTTGGTCCGCCGAAGGCGACGCGCTCGCGCCGCTTCTCGCCGACGTCCACGGCGCCCCACCGGCGCTCGTCGCGCGGATCGCC
>JBGALT010000226.1:0-11075 GCA_044223665.1 Sandaracinaceae bacterium
GCACGCCCGCCGCGCGCAGCGCGCGCAGATCCTCGAGCGAGCCGACGCCGCCCGACGCGATGACGGTGGCGCGGACGATCGACTGCAGATGCGCGGTCGCCTCCACGTTCGCGCCCGTGCCGGTGCCGTCGCGGTCGATGTCCGTGTAGAGGATCGCGGCCACGCCCCAGCCGTCGACCTCCCGCGCGACGTCCACGGCGCGGACACCACTCCCCTCGAGCCAGCCGGACGTCTTCACCTCGCCCTTGCGAGCATCGAGCGCGATCACGACGCGGTCGCCGTCCTCGCGGGCGAGCGCCCGCACCCAGTCGGGCGAGGTGATCGCGGCGGTGCCCACCACCACGCGGTCGGCGCCTGCCTCGATCCACGCGTCGGCCGTCGCGCGGTCACGCACGCCGCCGCCGATCTGCACCTTGGCCGGTGTCTCACTCACGATCCGTCGCACGAGGTCCGCGTGCGCCGCTTTGCCCGCGCGCGCGCCTTCGAGGTCGACCACGTGGATCCGCGCCGCCCCGGCCTCGGCGAATCTTCGCGCTTCGCGCACCGCATCCTCGGCGTAGACGGTGACCTGGTCGTAGCGCCCTTGCGTGAGCCGGACGACGCGCTGGTCGAGGAGATCGATCGCGGGGAGCAGCTCCACGGCGGCACGGTCGTAGCACGGCGCCGCGCGGGCGCGCAGGAGCCGTGCTCGCGGATGGTCAGCGCGTGACGGGGCACTCGCGGCCACAGACCATCGTCGTGCCGTCCGCGCACGTCGTGGTCGCCCCGACGCCGCAGACGATGCCGCAGCCCCCGAGCGGACAACGCATCGTGCACCCGCCTGTTCCTCCGCACGTCGCGCGGCAGTCGCCGCCAGCGCAGTCGACGTCGCAGCCCGCCGTGCCGTTGCACACGATCTGCGCGGCCTGGCCCACGGTGAACGTGCACGACGCGGTGCCGTTGCACGTCGCCTGACAGCCAGCGCCGCAGGCCGCGTCACAGCCGCCGGTGCCGTTGCACGTCGTGACGCAATCGTCGCCGCAGGTCGCGTCGCAGCGGCCCGTTCCCGAGCACGTGCAGGTGCCCGCGACACAGAAGCAGCCGAGCAGCGCGCCACCGCAGCTCTCCCGTCCGCCAGGGTTCGGCCGGGCCGGGCTGCAGGCCGCCATGGTCACGCACGCCAGCGCGAAGAGGAGTCGAATCGCGTTCATCCGGGTGCGGCAGGATACCCCAGCTCAAGCGGCGCGAGGCGCCCCGCCGCCGCCGCGCGGTCCACGCCCGCCTGGATCAGAGGGCTTCGAGCTCGAGCAAGGGATCGCCGCTCGCGACGTCGTCGCCGTCCTTGCGGACGAGGCGGACGACTCTCGCGCGGGGCGGGAGCTGGCCGCCGCCGTACTGCACGCGGTTGAAGGTCTTCATGACCTCGACGATCGCGATCGTGGTGCCGGGGCCGATCTCGTCGCCCACCTTCACGAAGGGCTCGGCGTTCGGCGCGGGGCGCGCGTAGTAGCGCCCGCCGAGCGGGGCCTTGAACACGAGACCGTGCGTGCCCCTGGCGCCCGCGGCCGCACGCGCCGCGCGCGAGCTGGCCGGCGCGCCCGCGTCCGGGTCGAGGACCACGATGGGCGTGCCGTAAGCGAGCGGGATCCGCGCCTTCGGCGTGCCCGCCGGCTGCTGGATCACGACCCCCTCGGCGTCGTCCGGCACCACGAGCCGGTACAAGCGATCGAGCACCTCGAGCTCGCCGAGGGTGGCGCCCGGCACCAGGCGCACTCCGAGCGGCGGGCCTTCGCGGAACAGGCCCGGCTGTGGGCAGAGCAGCGCGAGCTTGCCCTCGACGTCCTTCACCATCGGGTAGACGTCGTGCTCGAAGCGACGCCCGTTCTGGCGCGTCATCGCGAGAGCCCCTGGATGAGCTCGATGTCGTCGTCCATCGAGCGCACGAGGGCGACGAGGAAGGCGCCTTCGCTGCGCTGCCAGCGCTTGGCGACGAGGTTCAGTGGGTAGACGAGCACGTCGCCCGTCTTGCCGTAGCACGCGACCTCGGTGCCGATCGGATCGGTCGCCACGCACCAGCTCAGCTTGTGGTGATCCACCAGGTGCTGTCCGAGCGCCAGGCCGAGGGCTTGGATGAGCGGGTTCGGATCGCCCCCGCTCTCGCGGAGCAGGGCGCCCTCGGCGACCCACGCACGATCGAGCGCTTCGAACGAGGGCTGGGTCGCGGTCGCGGGATCTCCGTGGGCGCGGCCGAGCATCAGCGCGCGCATCTGGTGGCCGGCCATCCAGCGCTTCTCGGCGTCGCTCAGCACTCCGATCTTCGCGGTCGTCATTGCTACCTCACCATCGAGCCGATGACCGCGAGGTCGTGCAGCGACCAGATGCGCGGGTTCTTCACGCGGCGATAGCCTACCGACTGGTAGCTCGCCTCGATCAACGTCGCGAGCCAGTCGCGCAGCGCGGCGACCTCGACGATCTCGTCGGTGTCCATGTGCCGGGCGGCGACGAAGGGGTCCATGTCGCGCTCGATGCGCTGCTCCACCTGCTTCATCCCGTCGGCGATGGCCTGCCGCTCGGCGGGATCCTTGGCGACGATCTCGAAGTCGTCGTCGAGCTTCGTGTTGTAGGTGGCGATCGCGAGCGTGCGGCCCTCCATCACCGAGAGGCGCGACAGCGTCGTCGAGAGCTGCAGCACGGGATCGTAGGGCATGCCGGCCATCGCGTAGTAGCCGGCGCCGCTCGCCTTGCGGAGCAGCACGGTGAACATCGGCGTCGTGTTCGTGCTGTTCGTGTAGATGAGGCTCGATCCGTACGCGAGCAGGCCCTGGCGCTCGGCCTCGGTGCCGATGTCGAAGCCCGAGATGTCCTGCAGCCAGACGAGGGGGATGCCGTCGGCGTTGCAGGCGCGGCTGAACGCCGCGACCTTGGCGATGCCTCCGCGATAGAGGATCGCAGCCGGGCGATCGGTGCCCGGCTGCTCGGGATCGCCGACGAGACCCTGGCGATTGATGACGAACCCCGCGTAGAGCCCGCCGACGCGCCCGACGCCGCAGAGGATCTCCTCGCCGACCTCGGGCATGCACTCCCAGAAGAGGGACTGATCGACGAGGCGCGCGATCACCTCGGTCGCGTCGTAGCTCTCGCGGTGATCGACGGGCAAGAGGCCGGTGAGCTCCTGCGTCGGGTGACGGGGCTCCATCGCGCCCATACCGTGCCGATAGAACTGCGCGCCGCTGGTGGGCAGGCCACGGATCTCGCGGCGGACGCAGGTCAAGAGCGCGTCGTCGTCGGGAACGCGCACGTCGGCGCAGCCGCTCTGGTGCACGTGCACTTCGGGGCCACCGATGTCGAGCGAGGTGAGCTTCTGGCTCTTGGCGCCCTTGATCAGCGCGGCGCCGGCGATGACCATGTAGGCCTGCTCGGTCATGTAGACGCGGTCGCTGATGATGGGCATGTAGCCGCCGCCCGCGATGCAGTCGCCGAACACGCCCGCGATCTGAGGGACGCCGGCGTCGGAGAGCAGGGCGTTCATCTTGAAGATGTGGCCCGCCCCGATCGGCCCGGGGAAGCTCCGGCTCTGCTCGGGCAAGAAGAGCCCCGAGCAGTCGACGAGGTAGACGGTCGGCAGGCGGAGCCGGAGGGCGACCTGCTGCGCGCGCTGGATCTTCTCGGGCGTGCGCGGCCACCACGAGCCGGAGGCGACGGTGTTGTCGTTGGCGATGACGATGCACCAGCGATCTTCGATGCGCGCGAGGCACGTCACGACACCGGCCGCCGGCGACTTGAGCTTCTCGGGGCCGAACTCCTCGCCCTCGTTGACGAAGGTGCCGAGCTCGAAGGTGCGCGTGCCGGGATCGGCGAGCTTCGCGACGCGCTCGCGGGCCGTCAGCTTGCCCTTCTTGTGCACGCGCTCGATGTACTTGTCGCCCCAGCCGGCCTCGACCTCGGCCCGGCGCGCCCGGAGCGCGTCCTCTTTGGCGGCGAGCTCGCTGCGGTGCGTGGCGAACGCGCGGTCGTCGAGGACCTCTGCGCGAGCGCGCCCGATCGGAGCCAGGGGGACGTGCGTCATGTTCCGGCTGGCGGTTTACCGAAGGTCTGGGCTGGAGGCCACCGGGAAGGCCTCGGCCTCCCGGCACGCCGAGCACGCGGGCATCCTCGAGGAGCCCGAGCAGAGCACCAAGGCTCCATGCGGTCTCGGAGCTCGAGAACAACTCGCGGGCCTCGCGCTCAGGGCCAGCCGGGGATCTTGCGCGTGTCGTGGCGGCTCGCGCGGAAGTCGGGGCTGTCGAGCACCTTCAGGTGCATCGGGATCGTGGTCTTCACACCCTCGACCTTCATCGAGGAGAGCGCGCGGATCATCCGGTCGATCGCCTCGGCGCGCGTGGCTCCGTGCACGATGACCTTGCAGATCAGCGAGTCGTAGAAGGGCGGGACCACGTAGCCGTCGTCCACGTGGGTGTCGATGCGGACCTTTCCGCCCTCGTCGGCGGGCCGGACGAGCTTGGTGATCGTGCCGGGCGAGGGCCGGAAGCCCTCGGTGGGATCCTCGGCGTTGATGCGGCACTCGATGGCGGCGCCCTTCATCACGACGTCGTTCTGCGTGACCGAGAGCGGCCGGCCCGCCGAGACGCGGATCATCTCCTTCATCAGATCGAGGCCACTGCGCATCTCGCTCACGGGGTGCTCGACCTGCAGGCGTGTGTTCATCTCCATGAAGCGGAGCGTTCCCTCCGCGTCCATCAGGAGCTCCATGGTCCCCGCGCCCACGTAGCCGATCTTCTGGGCGAGCCGGACGGCGGCCTCGAAGGTGCGCTCGCGCTCGGCCTCGCCGAGCACGGGGCAGGGCGACTCCTCGATCAGCTTCTGGTGGTTGCGCTGCACACTGCAGTCGCGCTCGCCGATGTGCACGGCGTGGCCGTAGCGGTCGGCCATCAGCTGCACCTCGACGTGGCGGCCGCCCTCGACGAGCTTCTCCATGTACACGCGCGAGTCGCCGAACGCGGCCGTCGCCTCGGCGCGCGCGTCGTCGAAGGCGGCGCGCACCTCGCTGCCGCTGCGAGCGATGCGCATCCCGCGCCCGCCGCCGCCGCTCTCGGCCTTGAAGAGCACCGGGTAGCCCGTCTTCTCGGCACAGGCGAGCGCCGCGTCGGCGTCCGCCAGCGGGCCGTCGCTCCCCGGGATGAGCGAGAGGCCGGCCGAGGCGGCCGTCCGCTTGGCCGGGGTCTTCTTGCCCATGAGGGCCATGGCGTCGGCGGGCGGGCCGACGAACGTCAGGCCGTGCTGCTCGCAGAGCATCGCGAACGCGGCGTTCTCCGACAGAAAGCCCCAGCCGGGGTGCAGCGCCGTGCAGCGGGCCTGCTTGGCCGCCTGAACGACACGCTCCATGTCCAGGTAGCTCTGCGCCGCCCGTCCAGGGCCGAGCACCACGACCTCCCGGCCCCGCAGGTAGCCTGCGCTCGCGTCGGCCTCGGAGGCCGCGAGGACGGGAGTGATGCCGAGCTCGTCGCAGGCGCGCGCGACGCGCACGGCGACTTCGCCCCGGTTGGCGACGAAGAGACGCTGGAACATCCGCCGGTCCTATTGCGTACGCGCGCGGAAGTCCAACGGGGCCGTCGCGCGTCCGAGGGGCTCGCTCAGAAGCGGCCGCCCACGGCGACACCGGCGCTGGTCGGGCTCGCGACGGGGACGATGGTCAGGCTGGCGCTCGTGGCGTCGCTCGACGACGACTGCGCGGGCTGCTCGGTCGCGTAGAGCACGATCGCCGTGATGCCGGCCGCAGCGGCGGCCGCGAACGAGATGTCGGCGACGAGCGCGAAGGCCTCGCCGTCGTTGGCCGCGGCGACGGTCGGCATCGCGTCGAAGTCGCTCTGCTTGGAGAGGGCCAGGAAGCCGAAGATCGTGCCCGTGACGAGCGCCACGCCGGCGATCGCGGTCGTGACCCACACGCCGGCCGAGGGATCGTGGCTGGCCGGAGCCTCGGTCGTCTCGTCCGTCGTCTCGTCGGTCGTCGTCTCGTCGCCGCCGGTGGTCCCGAAGACGTCCTCTTCGCTCATCTCGTCGCCGCCGCCCTCGGAGCTCGCGACCGTCGTCGAGGAGTCGGTCGTGGCGACCTGGGCGTCCGCCACGAGCGTGAGCTCGAGGTCGATGCGGTGCCCGGCCTGGACCTCGATGCTGCGCGTGATGGGCGCGTGGCCGGCGAGCGAGACGCGGATCTCGTGCGTGCCCGGCGTCGCCGTGGTCTCCGCCTCGCCCGTCCCGACGGTGTGCCCGTCGAGCTCGATGCTGGCGCCGGCCGGCGTGCACGCCACGTGCACGGTCCCCGTGCTCGCCGCGGGGAGGGCCGCGATGCGCTGCTCGATGCTCGTGCGATCGGGCGCGTCGGGGCGCAAGACCAGGTACTGCTCGAGCGTCGCGCGGGCCTGCTCCCGCTGCCCCAGCTGCTCCTGGGCCGAGGCGACGCCGAGGAGCACGACCGGGTTCGGGACCTCGCGGAACGCGCCCTGGAACGCGTCGAGCGCCTGCTGGTACTCGTGCGCGGTGAAGTGCGCCTGGCCCTCGGTGTAGAGCTGACGCGCGCGGGTGCGCTGCTCGGCGGTGGGCCCTTGCGCGGAGGCGCTCGACGGCGCGATCGCGAGGATGCCGAGACAGAAGGCGAGGGCGAGGCGAAGCGACGTGGACGAGGTCATGCGTGCGTCCTTCTCCGAGGGCCGAGCGAAAGGGTCGACGAGGATTCGGTCGGGCTCAGGTCGTCTGCTCGACGCGGAGCAGCTGCTGTCCGATGAAGAGATAGTCACCGTGCGCGAGCTCGCGCTCCCCGCGGATGCGGACGTACGTCCCGTTGCGCGAGCCGAGGTCGTGCAGCTGGAAGCCGCCGTCGCTCCCGAGGTCGATCCGTGCGTGCCGGCCGCTCATGTAGATGTCGTCCGGGAAGTTCATCTCGCTGTCCTCGCGGCCGATCTGCACGGTCGTGTCGCGCGCGCAGTACACCATTCCCTCGGCGCCGCCGCGGAGCAGCTGGACGATGCGGAACGGGCTCGGGCGCTTCGGCGAGGAGTAGAAGTACGTCTGATCCGAGTCGGGCCCGGACGTGTCCTTCGGCGTCCCCTCGAGGCGGAAGACCTGCTCGCCACAGAGGAAGAAGTCTCCCGGCGCGACGGTCACGGGCTGTCGAACGCGCACGAACACGCCGTTGAGCGAGCCTTCGTCGCGGACGACGAGCTTCTCGCCGCGATAGATGAAGTTCGCGTGGCGGTCGCTGATCCAGGTGTCGTTGGGGAACGGGATCTGGGCGTTGGTGCGCCCCGTCATGTGCTCGGTGCCCTGGAGCAGGTACGAGAGGCCGTCGGCGCCGTCCGTGCCGCGGATCAAGATCAGGCGGGCCTTGCCGGGCGCCTGCATCGTGCCGAAGAACTCGACCTGCCGCTCGAGGATCGCGTCCGGTACCGTGGTGCCGCAGGCGCCGCAGAACTTGTGGCCCGGGGGGACCGGCGAGCTGCACTCACGGCACACGTAGTATCGGTTCTGCTCCATCGGATCCTCCTCTGGGGAAGCCACCGCAGCCACCGTGGCGGACGCGGCTTGCTCGGCGAGCTGGCTGTGAGTAGCGGTCGGTACCTGCGCGGGGGGCTGCCCCGAGAAAGACGAGAGGTAGTTGCCGCAGATCGGGCACCGCGGAGCGCTCATCGGGCAGAACGTGTCGCACTGGCCACACGCGATTCCGATGAGCTCTTCCATGGCGTCGACGCTGCGAAGGGCGCCGGGCCCTTCGTCCACCTTTGTAGGCGACATCGCATGGTCGCGTCAACGAACCCCGCAGCCAGGGGTGTGATCGCTGGCGGTGCTCAGCGGCGACGCGCCGCGATCCCGGCCTTGATGCCGCGTCCGAGCAAGCTCGGACGCTCGCCACCTCACCCTGCGGTCGGTGCTCACGGCCCCAAGGCCGCTCCGCTCCGGCCTCGGGAAGGCGAGGCCTATAGCCAATTGGCTATAGGCCCTGCCGCCAGGCGACGCCTGAAGGCCGGTCTCGCGACGCGACATGCATGAGGCCTCGACCGTTCTGCGCAGCAGTCTCGTCGCAAGACTTCACGCGTTGGATCACCCCGCAGCCAGGGGCCGCGCCGCCGCGGCGCGGACCTGCTCCTCCGGGTCCGCCGCCGCGCGCGCTCGGCGACCGCCGCCAGACCGGGTAGGCAGCGGGCCGCCGCGGCGGCGACGCGGCTGCCGGACGAACGCCACGGCATCTTCGGTGGCGGCCTCGAGCAGCGCGGCCTCGCCGCCCTCGTCCTCGTCGCCGAGCAGCCGCGCCGCAGCCAGCCGCGCGACCCAGTCGGGCGACGACGCGAGCACGGCCGTGAGGGCGGACCCGTGGCCGTCGGGCCGGACCGACGGCTCGCCAGCCCCTCGAGCGCGGCGCGCGCGACGGCAGGCTCCGGATCGAGGAGCAGCGCATCGAGCCGCCGATCGCGAAGGCCAGGCGCGCCAGCAGCCGTGCCGCACGGGCGCGAGCCCCCACCTCGCCGGCGAGGATAGGGAGCGCCTGCACGATCTCGGGCAGGGTGGCTTCGAAGAGACCTTCCGGCGTTCCGTCCTCGAACGCCGCGAGGACCAGGCGACCGTCGGGATCGACGTCGATGGCTTGCAGCGTGGGCGCGGGGGTCGCGCTCCCCAGGCCCGCGCGCAGGGCCTGCGCGAGCGCCGCGCCCAGGCCCGGCGGCGGTGCGTGCGGCGGCGCGGCGTCCATGACGCGTAAGGCGTAGGCCGCGGGGAGCTCGACCGGGCGCGGCTCTGGCCATGCGAGAGCCAGATCGCTCGGCTGATGGATGGCGGGCGCGAACGCCGTGGCGCGCATCGGAGCCGGGCAAGAGGAGCGCGGCGGCCGTGGCGGCGTCGCGATGGCAGGTGGCGAGCGCCACCGCAGCGGCCGTCCGCCCGCGTCCGACAGCAGCGTGCAGTCGGCCTCGGCGGGCTCGCGTCCGAGCGCCGCGCCCGCGATCAGCAGCGCAGCGCGACGGGCCGCTCCGCTGACGTCGCCGGCGTGCGCGATAGCATCGCGGGCCGAGGTCGCGTGCGCGTGGGCGAGGGCCAGCGCCGCCCATGGCGCCCGTCCGCCTCGCGCGTCAGCAGCGAGGTGAGGGCGGCGAGGAGGCGGAGTCGCCGATGCGGCCCAGCGCCCAGATCGCGATGCGGGCGCGCGCGGGGTCGGCGCCACGCGCGAGCGCGGCGAGCCGTGGGACGAGGCCGGGGCCCGCCACGCGGGCCGAGGCGAGGAGCGCGTCCATCTCGAGCGCGCCGTCGCCGTGCTGCTCCCCGAGCGCGAGCAGCGCCGGCGCCGCTGAAGGCACTTCGGCACGCGCGAGCACCGCGAGCGCGCTCTGCTGCTCGGTGCGGCTCGTGGACGCGAGCGCGCGCAGGAGGATCCCGAGGCTCCGCGACGCGATCTGCCGCAGCTCGGCCCGCGCGGCCTCGCCCTCGGCGCCGGGCAGCTCGGTGCGGGGCAGGAGCGGCCGCGCGAGCACGTCGACCACGCCGAGGGCGGCGCGCCCGAGCAAGGGCCGATCGTAGTGGGTCAGCGCGAGCGTCACGAGCCGATCGAGGAGCGGCTCCGCATCGCCGGCGGCGAGCTCGATCTCGAGCGAGGCGTCGATCGCGCGCGAGACGAGATCATCGTCGGGACAGCTCTCTACGACCTGCGCGTAGAGCGCGTCGGCGGCCGCCGGATCGCTCGGCTGCGTGAGCTCGGCGACCTCCAGCGCCACTTCGTAGAGATGGGGGTCCAGCACCAGCGCGCGCCGATACCGCACGATCGCTTCGCTCACCTGACCGCGCCGTCGATGCAGATCGCCGAGGCGCACGTGACCGTGCGCGTCGTCCGGCGAGAGCGCGAGCGCGCGCTCGGCGTATCGGATCGCGTCCTCGTCCCGGTAGAGCCCGAGCGCGTGCTCGGACATGCGCGCGTAGTAGCTGGCCGCCCGCGCGGGATCGGCCGACGCGGCGTGCTCGAGGGCCTCGATCGCGCCGGCGAGATCGCCCCGCAGCGCGCGCACGCGCTCGAGCGCGATCCACGCGTCGAGATCCTCGGGAGCGAGCGCGGCGATGCGCGTGAGGACCTGCTCGGCGCGGGCGAGCTCACCGCTGCGGCGCAGTGCCTCGGCCAACGTGGCGCCAGCGACCCGATCGGGCGGCTCGGCGGCGAACGCGCCCTCGCGGGCGGTGACGTGCCGCGCGAGCGTGCCGCGTCGGGCCCAGAGCGCGACGAGCTGGGAGCGCGCCTCTCGCGCGAGGGCCGGATCGCCCGTCGACAGCGCGAGCAGGCGCGTCATCAGCGGCTCGGCGTCCGCGTCGCGGCCGGCGCGAAGCGTGAGCTCGATCAGGTGGGAGAGCGCGGTGCGGTCGTCGGGCGCGAGCTCGGTCGCGCGTACGAGCTCGGTGCGCGCTTCCTCGACCATGTCGTGGTCGGCCAGCGTGGTCCCGAGCCGATCGTGGCCGGCGGCGGAGGGGTCGAGGGCGGCCATCTCGCGGAACGCGGCGAGCGCGCCGGTGCGATCGCCACGCGCGAGCAGCAGATCGCCCAAGAGCGCGCGGTGCTGCGGCTCGCGCGGCTCGAGGCGGACGAGAATCCGTGCCTCCGCGAGCGCGCGCTCGTCGTCCCCCCAGCGGGCGAAGGTCTCGGCGAGCCGCGCGTGGAGCGCCGCGTCGGTGCGGCGCGAGGCCGACGCCGCGGCGAGCAGCGCGCGCGCGTCCGCCTCCCGCCCCTGATCGACCAGGAGCGCCGCGGCCTCGAGCAGGCGCGAAGGGTCGTCGGGCGACGAACGCCAGAGCGAGGCCAGGGCCTCGGCGGCCTCGTCCACGCGGCCCATCCGGAGCAGCACGTGGGCCCGGCGCTCGCGCAGATCCGTGTCGCGTGGCGCGGCGCGCGTGGCGCGGTCGTAGGCCGCGAGCGCGTCCTCGTCGTGACCGCGCTCGTCCTCGAGCCGCGCGAGCAGCGCGAGCCCTTCGGCCGCCCGCTCGGTCCGCAGCTGCGCGGCGAGCACATCGAGCGTGCCCGCCTCGCGGTGCGCGTCGTAGGCCAGCGTGAGAGCCTCGACGCGGAGCCCGCCCCG
>JBGALT010000227.1:0-9970 GCA_044223665.1 Sandaracinaceae bacterium
TGATCGCCAGAGGCCTCGCGTCGTGGGGCGGCGACCGCAGCGCGGTGCGCGTCGCGACCAAGGGCGGTCTCGCGCGGCCGGGCGGCGCCTGGCGCTCGTCGGCGCGCCCCGAGGCGCTCCGCAAGGCTTGCGACGAGAGCCTGCGCGCGCTCGGCACGGGTCGCATCTGGGTCTACCAGCTGCACGCGCCCGACCCCGCCGTGCCGCTCGAGGACAGCGTCGGCGAGCTCGCGAAGCTGCGCGCTGCCGGCAAGGTCGAGCACGTCGGGCTCTCGAACGTCGACGTCGGCGAGATCGAGCGCGCCCGCAAGCTGGTCCCGATCGTCAGCGTGCAGAATCGCATGAACCCCCACGACCGGCGCAGCATCGACAACGGCGTGCTCGCCCACTGCGAGAAGAACGACATCGCGTTCCTTCCCTACAGCCCGGTCGGCGGCGGCCGCGGTCGCACGAAGATCGCGGCCGACGCGACGCTCGGTGCGGTCGCGAAGAAGCACGGCGCGACGGCCCCCGAGATCGCCATCGCGTGGTGCGCACAGCTCTCGCGCGTCTGCTTCCCGATCCCAGGCGCGAGCAAGCCCGAGTCGGCGATCTCGAGCGCGCGCGCCGCCGCGATCACGCTCGACGCGGAGGATCTCGCCGCGCTCGCGTGAGGGTGGCGTTCGCCGGCGCGGCCGGGTCGATCACCCGTCTTCGTCGTGCGCGATCAGCGGCACCCCGAAACGTGCTAACGCGCTCGTCCGAGGTCCTTCGTGACGACGCCGAGCCGCACCGCGCCGGGCATCCCCATCGATCTGCAGCCGCAGCAGCGCCCTCCCCGTGACCGCCCCGCGCACGTGAAGCTCGTGCTCGTCATGGTGGGCCTGCCCGCGCGCGGCAAGACGCACATCTCGCGCCGCGTCGCCCGCTACTTCACCTGGCTCGGCTACCGCACGCGCGTCTTCAACGTCGGCAACTACCGCCGCGAGCGCCTCGGGAGCCAGAAGGACCACTCCTTCTTCGCGCACGGCAACGTCGAGGCCCGCGGCGCGCGTCGGCGCGTCGCGATGGAGTGCCTCGACGACCTCCTCACGTGGATGCGCAGCGAGGGCGAGATCGCGCTCTACGACGCCACGAACTCGCAGGTCGAGCGACGGGCCCACGTGGCCGAGCGCTGCCGCGCCGCCGGCCTCGAGGTGGTCTTCGTCGAGTCCGTCTGCGAGGACGAGCGGATCATCGAGAGCAACATCCGCCAGACGAAGCTCCACATGCCGGACTACGCCGGGATGGATCCCGACACGGCGGTCGCCGACTTCCGCGAGCGCATCGCGCACTACGCGGCGGTCTACGAGCCGGTCCGCGAGAGCGAGGGGAGCTTCGTCCGCATCATCGACGTCGGCCGCAAGCTCGAGATCCACCGCATCCAGGGCTATCTGCCCTCGCGCCTCGTCTACTTCTTGATGAACATCCACCCCATCCCGCGCCCGATCTATCTGACGCGGCACGGCGAGAGCCTCTACAACGTCGACGGCCGCATCGGCGGCGACTCGGGGCTCTCACCCCGCGGCGAGGCCTTCGCCTCGCGCCTCGCGCGCTGGATGGACGAGCAGGTCCCGCGCGCGAGCGACCTCGTGGTGTTCACGAGCACGCTCGTGCGCACCATCGACACCGCGCGCTGGCTCGGCCGGCCCACGGTGGAGTGGCGCGCGCTCGACGAGATCTACGCCGGCGACTGCGACGGGATGACCTACGACGAGATCCGCCAGCACGACCCCGGCGCGTTCGAGGCGCGCTCGCACGACAAGCTCAACTACCGCTACCCGCGCGGCGAGAGCTACCGCGACGTGATCCGCCGGCTCGAGCCGGTGCTGGTGGAGATCGAGCGCGAGCAGCGCCCCGTGCTCGTCGTCGCTCACCAGGCCGTGCTGCGCGCGCTCTACGCGTACCTGATGGACAAGCCCTCGCGCGACTGCCCATTCCTTCCCATCCCGCTGCACACGGTCATCCGGCTGACGCCGACGACCTACGGATGCGACGAGACGCGCATCGAGCTCGGGCCGCTGACCGAGACGCGCGACAGCAAGAGCCCGCCCGCGGTGCGCTGACTCGATGCAGCGCCGCATCCTCGAGAGCGCGCTCCTCTCGCTCGCGTGGCTCGGGCCGCTCCTGGTCGCCCCGGGAGCGCTCGCGTCGGCGCTGCGGACCGGTGGCGCGCTGGCGCCGCTGTTCTTGCTGACCGCCGGCGTGCTCGCGGGCGCCAGGCGTGGCACGCGGCGCAGCGCCGTCCCGCTCTTCGCGACCGCGGGCGTGGCCGGGCTCTGGGCCTGGCTCGCCGGCGAGGGCTCGGGGGCGGTCGCGGTCTACACGCTCTCGATCGTCGGCTCGTGGCTCCTCGTCGCGCCCCTGCTGCGCACGCTCGAGCCGGTCGATGCGCTCGAGGGACGCTTGCTCGTGACGCTCGTCGCCGACGCCACGGCCATCCTCGCGTCGGTCTCCATCGCGGTGCTCTTCGATCTACGGGTCGCGCTGGGCGGCGTGCTCGCGATCGCGATCGCGATCGTGTCGGTGCGCTATCCGGCCGCGCGCGAGCGCGCTGGCGTCGCCGTGCTCGCGGGCGGCCTCCTCCACGCCTGGCTGGGGCTGCCGGGGCTGTCCGAGGCCTCGCCCGACCTCGCCGGCACCACGGTGTCGCTCGAAGACACCCTCCGCCGCTCGGCGGTCCTCGCCAGCACGGTCGCCCTCGCCGCCATCGTGCTCTCCACCGGACAGAGCGCGGAGCGCGAGCGGCGCTGATCGCGCGAAGGCGTTTCGAGTTCCCTCGGGGCACGCGGACCTCTACTTTGTGTGGATGAGCTCCACCCGGCTCGCGCTCTGCGCCTTCGTGCTCTCTTCGCTCGTGCTCGTCGCCGGCGGATGCGAGTGTGGTGCGCCCACCCCTTCGGGGACGTGCACGTCGAACGCGCAGTGCTCCGGCGGCGCCATCTGCATCGACCGACGCTGCGCCCCGGCCATGGACGCGGGCCCGCGCGACGGCGGCCCCGACGCGACGGCGGCCGACACGGGTGATCGCGACGCGTTCGTGACCGATGCGGCGCGCTTCGACGCGAACTGCATTCCCGTCACCTGTGGCGCGACGGAGGCGTGCTTCAACGGCGTCGACGACGACTGCGACGACCACGTCGACGAGCACTGCTCGTGCGTGCCTGGCTCGACCGCGCGCTGCCTGCCGGGGCGCCCCGACCCCTCGACGCCTCGCTGCGCGTGGGGCGAGATGGTCTGCGCCGGCGTCAGCGAGTTCGGCGAGTGGGGCCCCTGCACGGGCGCGGGCGGCGGCGACGCCGGCGCCACGCCCTACGGCTGCCGCCGCATCGGCATCATGGGCGCGCCGGGCGCGAACTTGTCGTCGAACTTCCAGACCTGGCTCGAGATGCAGGGCGCGATCGCGATGCGCTTCCACGCCGTCGCCAGCGCGCCGACGCTGCACATCGAGGAGCTACGCACCTTCGATCTCGTCGTCGTCGACTGGCTGCAGCGCACGTACACGACCGAGGAGGCGACGACGCTGGCGCAGTGGGTGAACGAGGGCGGCGGCCTCTTCGTGATGACCGGTCACGACTCGGGCGCCACGGCCGATCGTCAGATCTCGCTGCTCGCCCAGCTCGGGCCGAGCTACGACCGGCGGGACTGCTCGGCCTGCATGGCGAGCGAGGTCTGCGATGGAAGCATCTGCGTGCTCAACGGCCCGGCGAATCTACTGTCGACCCCGCTCACGGGCGACGGCACGGGCGGGACACTGCCGCCGATCTCGTTCTACGGCGGCCTGCAGGTCACGGTGCCGCCCTCGATGTCGTCGACGTTCCTTCCCTTCGCGACGATCGGCAGCTACGTCGTCGGCGCCTACGGGCCGATCGGCGCAGGCCACGCCGTGATCTTCGGCGACGAGTGGATCGAGTTCGACAGCGAGTGGAGCACGATGCCACCGATCCCGATGTTCTGGCAGCAGTCGGTGTCGTGGGCCTCGCCCGATCCGATGATCGCGCCCGCCTGCCCTTGAGCGGGGCGATTCGTGATCACGAATCGCGAGCGCTGACATAGGCTGCGCGCATGAAGACACGCGCCGCGGTCGCCTACGAAGCCGGAGAGCCCCTGGTCGTCGAAGAGGTCGATCTCGACGGGCCGAAGGCGGGCGAAGTGCTCGTCGAGATCAAGGCCACCGGCGTCTGCCACACCGACGAGTTCACGCGCTCGGGCGCCGATCCGGAGGGGCTCTTTCCCGCCATCTTCGGCCACGAGGGCGCCGGGATCGTGCGCGAGGTCGGCGCCGGCGTGACCAGCGTCGCGCCCGGCGATCACGTCGTCCTGCTCTACACACCCGAGTGCCGGCAGTGCAAGAGCTGCCTCAGCCGCAAGACCAACCTCTGCACCGCGATCCGCGCGACGCAGGGCAAGGGCCTGATGCCCGATGGGACGAGCCGCTTCAGCAAGGGCGGCAAGACGATCCATCACTACATGGGCTGCTCGACCTTCTCGAACTACACGGTGCTGCCCGAGATCGCCGTCGCCAAGGTGCGCGAGGACGCGCCCTTCGACACCATCTGCTACGTCGGCTGCGGCGTCACGACCGGCATCGGCGCCGTGCTCTTCACGGCGAAGGTCGAGGCCGGCGCGAACGTCGTCGTGTTCGGCCTCGGCGGCATCGGCCTCAACGTGATCCAGGGCGCGAAGATGGTCGGGGCGAGCCAGATCATCGGCGTCGACATCAACCCCGCGCGCGAGGCGCTCGGTCGCTCGCTCGGCATGACGCACTTCGTGAATCCGACCGCCCTCGACCAGGGAGGCAGCAAAGGCGACCTCGTCGCGCACCTCGTCGAGCTCACGGGCGGCGGCGCCGACTACAGCTTCGAGTGCGTCGGCAACGTGAAGCTGATGCGCCAGGCGCTCGAGTGCTGCCACCGCGGCTGGGGCGTGAGCGTGATCATCGGCGTCGCGGGCGCGGGCCAGGAGATCTCCACGCGCCCCTTCCAGCTCGTCACCGGCCGCGTCTGGAAGGGCACCGCGTTCGGCGGCGCGCGCGGTCGCACCGACGTGCCGAAGATCATCGACTGGTACATGGACCGGAAGATCGTGATCGACCCGATGATCACGCATCGCCTCCCGCTCGAGCGCATCAACGAGTCGTTCGACCTCATGCACTCGGGCGAGTCGATCCGGACCGTGGTGAGCTTCGCGTGAGCGAAGCGCTCGTGACCCGCTCGGAGCACGCATGCTTCGGCGGGCGGCAAGGGCTCTACGAGCGCGCGAGCACCGCGTGCGCCGGGCCGATGCGCTTCTCGGTGTTCCTCCCGCCGGCAGCGCTCGAGGGCACGAAGGTCCCCGCGGTCTTCTACCTGGCGGGCCTGACCTGCAACGAGGAGCACCTGCCGACGAAAGGCGGCGCGCAGCGGCTCGCCGCCGAGCTGGGCCTGGCGCTCGTCGCGTGCGACACGAGCCCGCGCACGGTGCGTACCCCGGGCGACGACGCGAGCTGGGACTTCGGCGTCGGCGCCGGCTTCTATCTCGACGCGACCGAGGCGCCCTGGTCCGCGAGCTACCGGATGGAGACGCACCTCACCGAGGAGCTCGTCCCCTGGGTCCAGGAGTGCTTCCCGATCGCCGCCGATCGGAGGGGGATCTTCGGCCACTCGATGGGCGGTCACGGCGCGCTGACCCTCGCACTGCGACACCCGGGGCTCTTCACGAGCGCCAGCGCCTTCGCGCCGATCGTCGCACCGAGCGAAGTGCCCTGGGGACAGAAGGCGTTCGGCGGCTACCTCGGGGCCGACCGCACGCGCTGGCTCGCGCACGACGCGTGCGCGCTCGTGCGGGAGCGGCCGCGGCCGGGCCTCACGTTCCTGATCGATCAAGGGACGGCCGACAAGTTCCTCGAGCGGGAGCTGCGCCCCGAGCGCTTCGAGGAGGCTTGCGCCGCGGCGGGACAGCCGCTCGTGATGCGGCGGCACCCTGGCTACGACCACAGCTACTACTTCGTCAGCACGTTCGTGAACGACCACCTGCGGCACCACGCGATCGCGCTCGCGCGTCGAGGGCGCCCGCGCTCGCGCGTCGAGGGGATCGCGCTCGCGCGTCGAGGGCGATCGCGCTCGCGCGTCGAGGGCGATCGCGCTCGCGCGTCGAGGGCGATCGCGCTCGCGCATCGAGGGCGATCGCGCTCGCGCGTCGAGGGCGATCGCGCGTGGGCTTCAACGCATCGCGGCCTGGAACTTCTCCACGTACCAGCGCGGGTCGACGGCCTGGCCGTCCGCGAACGCGCCCGGCGTCTCGCGCGTCTTGAACCCGTACGTGCGCGCGCCGGCCACGCCGACGATCTCACCGCTCACCTCGCGGGCCGCGTCGGAGAGCAGGAACACGACGAGCGCCGCCACGTGCGCGGGGGACATCGCGCCCTCCGGGATCGCGGCGAAGGTCGGGAGGTCCTCGTTCGCGCGCGTGCGCGCGGTCGGGACCAGCGCGTGCACGCGGACCTCGTGACGGCGTAGCTCGAGCGACGCGGTGCGCGCGAGCGCGACGATCCCCGCGTGCGCACTGGCGAGCGCGGCCTGCCCGCGCGCGGCGAAGAACGCGTCGGCCCCCGAAGCGAGCACGAGCGCGCCGCCTTCCTTCTGCTCCACCATCGCGGCCGCCGCGGCCCGCGTCAGCGCGAACGGCACCCGCAAGTGCAGCTCGAGCACCCGCGCGAGGAGCGCATCGTCCGTCTTGAGCACGCTGCGATCGGCCGCGAACCCCGCGCACGAGACCACTCCGTCGAGACGGCCGAGCCTCTCGATCGCGAGCTGCACCAGCGCGCCGGGCGCGCCCGGGCTCGTCAGATCACTCGCATCGGTGACCACGTCGGCCCCGAGCGCGCGCACGGCCGCACCGGCCTCCTCGATCGCGCTCGGATCGGCCCCCACGCCCTCGCGATCGGTCCCCGCGTCGCTCAGGACCAGACGCGCGCCCTCGCGCGCGCACAGCTCCGCGACCGCGCGGCCGATCCCGCGCGCCGCGCCGGTGATCAGCACGGCCTTGCCCGAGAGGAGGGGACCGCTCACCGCAGTCGCTCACGCATCGTGCGAGCCCGCGAGGACGAGAGACGTTTCGAGGTCATGTTCGCGGCGCGTCCTCACCGATGGGGCCCGTGAGCGGGCGCGCTCATCGCGTCAGCGGGTTGCGGAGCGTCACGAAGCCCTGCCCGGCGCTCAGCCGCACGTTGCTCGCCGTCCCGTTCACCGAGAAGTACATCAGGTTGTTGGTGTCGCCGTAGTTGGTGTCGGCGATCGTGTCGGCGCCCCCGAAGGGCGCGCAGGGATTGCTCGCCGTCGGCTGCTCTCCCACGCCGCACGGGCGCGCCATCTCGGTGTTGTGGAACAAGCCGAGGAAGTGGCCGCTCTCGTGCGCCGCGATCTGCGCCGCCAGCCGCCCGCCGGCCGCACCGGTCCCGATGACGCCGGGGTCGAACGCGATGACGACGCCGCTGTGGCTCGAGCCCTGGATGCCGGGCGGACCAGGGATGCCGCCCGCGATGCCGAGCGTGTTGAACTCGCGCGAGCTCCCGGCGCGGACCTGCTGCACGAGGAAAAGGTTGAGCACGTTCTCGGTGGTCCCCGCGCTCATGCGGAAGAGCTGCGAGAGCTCGCTCGCCTCCCCGTCGGCGCTGTCGATGATCGTGAGCGCGGGCGCGTTCAGGTCGACGTACGCGACGTCGGCGATCGCGATGCCGACCTGCGCGAGGATGTCGCGATAGGTCTGGATCATCGTCTGCACGCGAACGTCGCCGCCCGCCGTCGCGCTCGTCACGCCGACGTTGACGAAGTGCAGGCGCACGTGGAGCGCGCCCGACGTCGGTGGCGCGCCGACCACGAGGAGCGCGTCGACGTGCACGTTCACGGTGCCCGTCCCGCCCGACGTCTCGGGGTACGCCGCGAGCGAGAAGCGCATGCGGCCGGGCCGGTACGTGTAGACGTCGGTCGTGGAGTTCGGGATCAGCATCGCCGAGGCGCCCGTGCTGTCGAACGGATACCAG
This sequence comes from Sandaracinaceae bacterium, assembly GCA_044223665.1. Classification (GTDB taxonomy): domain Bacteria; phylum Myxococcota_A; class Polyangia; order Polyangiales; family Sandaracinaceae; genus JBBSAT01. The sequence continues at coordinate 8,039 of JBGALT010000227.1, forward strand.
CGCACGCGCTGCGGCTGGAACGTGGACATGCCCTCGAGCGAGAAGATCTGCGCTGCCGAGTCGTACACCGCGTACCAGTCGAGCTCGAGCGCGGTGCCGCCGGTCTGACGCGCGCGGAGCGTGACGCTCTGCGTCTCGGGAGGCGTCGCGAAGAGCACGTCGGTGATGCCCGAGTTGGCGGGGATCATGTAGTCACCGAGATCGATGGTGCGCACCTCGGTGCCGCTCGCCGGGGCCGGGTCGTAGCCGCAGCCCATGAACGAGCCGCCGCCCCAGGCGACGCTCGTGCAGTGCTGTCCCCGCAGGCAGCGCGCGTCGGAGTCGCAGACGTCGCGGCACTGACCGCCCACGCACGCCGCCGACGTGCACTCGGCATCGCTCGCGCAGGCCTCGCCGTTGGCGTGCGCGGTCGGCGCGTAGGGCATGCAGTACGTGCCGACGCTGCCGCCGACGGTCGCCGGGCCGCAGAGCGAGTCGAAGCGCGCCTCGATGCAGGCGTCGGGCGAGGTGCACGCGACCGAGCAGACGCCGCCGCGATCGGCGGGGAGGCAGATGCCGCTCGCACAGTCCGCGGCGCTCGCGCAGGCCGCGCCCGGCGGGAGCATGGCGCCGCCGCCATCGGTCGGCTCGACGCAGTGCCCGGCCGTACAGATCCGCCCGCCGCCGCACTGCGCCGCGGTCGTGCACTCGGGGCCCACGCAGCGCCCCACGTTGCAGCTGCCCATGCCGCACTGGGCCGCGTCCGTGCACGCCGGCTGACAGGCGCCCGCCCAGCACTGGCGTCCTTCCAGGCAGTCCGTGTCGGCCGTGCAAGCCGCCAAGCACACCGAAGCGCCGAACGCGCCGCTGCACGTCGCGCCGGCCGCACACGGGGTCGTACCGTCGCAGACGACCGTGCAGTACCCCCGCCCGTCGCTCGTCGGCAGGCACGAGAGCCCGCCCGTGCAGGGCGTATCGGCGTCACAGGACGCGCCGAGCCGCGGGGGCTCGTGGACCTCCCCTCCCCCACACGCCACGCCGAGCGCAGCGAGCCCGAGGAAGAAGAAGCGCACGAGGGAAGACGGCGGGTGACGGCGCGGCATCCGGGGTGACTGCAAGTATACGTATTCCTGCGAGCCGAGGGCCGGTAGACTCGTCCACTGCGCCTCGCTGCTCCCCGTCCCCGTCGATGTCGAACCTGCCCCGCCTCGGTCGCTACGAGCTCGTCCGCAAGATCGCTGCGGGCGGGATGGCCGAGATCTTCCTCGCGAGGCAGTGGGGCGCCGGCGGCTTCTTCCGGGACGTCGTGGTCAAGCGCCTCTTCCGGAACCTCGCCGAGAGCCCGGCGCAGCTGCGCATGTTCCAGGACGAGGGGCGCCTGCTCAGCGAGCTCTCTCATCCGAACATCCCGCAGGTCTACGACGTCGCGTTCTCCGACGGCTACTGGTACATCGCGATGGAGCACGTCGACGGGCCGACGCTCGCCGACCTCTGGCATCGCGGGGCGCGCAACGGGCATCCGATGCCGCTGCCGGTGGCGATCGCCGTCGTGCTGCAGATCTGCGAGGCCTTGCACCACGCGCACGAGCGAGCCGATCGCGCGCGGCGCCCGCTGCGCATCGTGCACCGCGACGTGACCCCGCAGAACATGATGCTCACGCGCGACGGCGTGATGAAGCTGATGGACTTCGGCGTCGCGCTCACCGCCGCGCGTCGCGAAGAAGAGAACCGCGGCGCCGTGCGCGGCACGCTCGCGTACATGGCGCCCGAGCAGGTGCGCGCGCGCCCGCTCGACAAGCGGGCCGACGTCTTCGCGCTGGGCGTCGTGCTCTACGAGCTGACGACGGGCATGCGCTTGTTCCGCGGCACCGACGTGCAGGTGATGACGCAGGTGGTCGAGCAGGACGTGCCGCCTCCGTCGAGCCGCATCCCCGACTACCCCGCCGATCTCGA
>JBGALT010000020.1:0-71197 GCA_044223665.1 Sandaracinaceae bacterium
GAGAGAAACGGCGCTCGCAGCCGCGCGCGATGGCGAGGTGCGATCCGCGCGGTCGCGCCCTCGTGATCGCCGGGTTCGCACCGCCCGCGATCCGGCCGGTGCCGGCTCCGCGCTGCACCCCGCGCGTCGAACGCCGTTCGGTTCCTCCGCTGGCCGGGGTTCGACGCTCCGCCAAGCTCGCTCGAACGCGTGACGAAGGGGGAAGCGATGCGGCTGCGCTCGATCGTGCTCTGGACGCTGGCGCTGGGTGTTGGCTCGAGCGGCTGCGCGAACGGCGACGCTCGACCGCACTGCATGGACGGAGACGACGACGGCTACGGCGTCGGATGCAGCGTCGGCCTCGACTGTGACGACGGCGACCGCACGAGCCATCCGGGCGCTTCGGAGGTGTGTGACGGGCGCGATCAGGACTGCGACCGCGTCGTGGACGAGGGATGTCGACCCGGCACGGACGGCTCCGCGCCGCCGGACGACGGTGGTCCGCGCGATGCGGGATGGCGCGACGCGGTCGTCCCGATCGAGCTCGACGCTGCCTCCGCCGTCGACGCAGCCGCGGAGGTGGATGGGGCCCGCGACGAAGACGCCGCCGTCGCGGCCGACGCGTTCGTCCCGGTCGACGCCGCCGCCGCCGTGGACGCGGCGCTCGCGATGGACGCCGGCGTGGACGCGGCCTCGCCGCGCGATGCCGGCGCCGACGCGGGCCGCCTACCCGATCGCTGCAGCTCCACCACCGAGTGCGGGGCGGGCGCCCACTGCGTCGTGGATCACTGCGTGTGCGACGAAGGATGGGCCGCCTGCGCGGGCGCTTGCTGCCCGGTCCAGCGCGTTCGCCGCGTGACGCTCTCCGAAGGTGGCCGATACCCACACCTGGGCTACGACGCCGCCGGCAACGCGTACGTCGCCTACGCCCGGGGGAGCGGCGACTTCGACGTCCGGCTCGCGCAGATCGCGCCCGACGGAGCCCAGCGCACCGAGACGCTCACGACGCTGCACAGCTCGCCCGGCTCCACGGTCAGCGAGGACGCGTTCGATCTCGCCGTCGCCCCCGACGGAACGCTGCTCGTCGCGACGTACTTGCCCGGGGACGCTCCCGGCGGCCCCGCGCTGCTCCTGCGCACGCGGGCGGCGGGCGCGAGCACGTGGACCGTGCAGACGCTGACGACCACGGATCGACGCGCCGCCCTCGGCGTCGCCGCGATCAGCCTGGCCCGGTCGCCGCGATCAGCCTGGCCCGCACCGCCGACGGCGATCTCTACTGCGCGGTGGCCGAGTCCGCCGGCCTCGATTACGCGGGCCTCTACGTCGCGGCGTTCGATGCCCAGCTCGGTCTGTGGTCGGCCCTCGCCCCCGTGCTGCCGACGCTCGCGATCCGTCGCAGCCAGCTCTCGGCCCGGAGCGACGGGCTCTACGTGGGCGCGTTCGACCTCGGCCCGAGCGGCTACCACGCGTCCTACTGGAACGTGGTCTTCGGACAGCCACCGCCCGCGACGGCGCTCGCGAGGTCGGGGCCCATCGTCGACAGCGGCGACGCCGACTGGGACGCCACGCTGACCGACGATGGGCACCTGCTGACCTACACCAGCGGGACGCTCGCCCTCGACGACGGAAGCATCTCGGAGACGTTCGCGGCGCCCGCGACCTGGGCCGGTGGCTACTCGGACCTCGACCTCGCCGTCGACCGCCACGGCAACGCGGTCGTCGTCACCCACAGCGTCACGACCCACCGGATCGGGATCTCGGTGCGGATGCCGACCGGCGGCTATTCGGGCACGTCGATCCTCGAAGCGGAGCTGCTCCCCTTCCCGCTCACCACGTCCCGCATGAGCCTCGACGCCGAGCGAAGCCCCACCGGGAGGCTGGGTGTGGTCGCTGGTGACTTCGACGCGCGCAGCCCTCTCGCGCTCTTCGAGCACGACGGCGGCTGACGCGCGGCGCACGGGGCCCGAACGACGAGAGCCCCCTCCGCGCGAGCGGAAGAGGCTCTCGTCAGCAGGCGCCGGCCGAGCCGATCGGCCGAAGGCCGCGGCGCGCTCAGCTCGGGCAGTACGTGGCGGCCGCGCAGATGCCGCCGCTGCAGTTGCCGCTCGCGCAGCCACCGTCGCTCGTGCAGCTCCCGCCGTTGTCCTGGATCTCCACGCACTGGGTGCTGGTCGCATCGCACGTGAAGCCGTCCGCGCAGCGCGCGCCGAACGTCACCGTCGCGCAGGCGCCCGACGTCGGGAGCGGCGCGCAGGTCCCCGCGAGGTCGCCCGTCCCGATGTTGGTGTCGCTGCAGTACGAGCCGCTCCCGCACTGGTCCGGCAGCGAGATGTGGCAGGGCTGTCCGTCGGCGACGCCGTCCATCTGGCAGGTCTGCATCGTGGCGCCCTCGACGACGCACGAGAGACCAGCCTGGCAGAACTGGCTCATCTGCACGTTGCAGGTCGCGCCCGACGTGCCGGCGAAGACCGTCGTCGGGGCGCGGCAAGTGCCGGCCGCGGTCGTGCTCGAGCCGATGCAGATGAAGCCGCCCACGCAGTCGACGCCGTTCGGCCCCTGGCACGCCGCGCCGTCCCCGGCCGGGGCCTGGCAGGTGCCGTGGCCGCAGCGCAGGCCCGACTGACACGCGTCGTCGCCGACGCACGTCGTGCCCGATCCGCCACGCGCCTGGCACGTGCCCGGACAGCCCGCGCTCGTGTTGCAGTAGGAGTCGCCGCTGCACTCCTCGTTGATGGCGCAAGCGCCGCCGGCCGCGACCGTCCCGACGAAGAGCGCGTCGCACGCCGCCGGCGCGCGCTGCGAAGCGGCGTCACAGCCCTCGGCACGGAGCGCGTCGATGCAGGCCTGTGCCTGCGTGCCGTCGTAGCTCATGGTCCCCATGGCGATGGCCGCCTCGTAGCGGGGGAGCGCGCCGTTCGTGTACGCCTGCTCGGCCCGCGTCTGGCACTCGGCGATGCTCGTGGTGCCCGTGAGGAGCGTGAACACCGCGTCGCCGTAGCAGTCGTGGATGAGCTGGCAGGTGACGCCGGCGTACGAAGCGCCGAGGTCTTCGATCGGGGTGTTCGCGGGCGCGGGGTTGGAGCAGCCGGCGATGCCGAGCAGCGTGGCGGAAGCGAGGAGGAGCGACGAAGACGATCGACTCACGAGGGCCCCCTTTCGGACGCCCCCGGGGTGGGCGGCGTCAAGGCGGCGGGATGATCCCACGTTCTTCGAGCATGCGCACGATCGCAGCAGCATTGTCCGCCTTCTCCCCACCTCGCTCCGAGACGCGCAGCTCGGGGGTCTCGGGGGCCTCGTACGGGGAATCGAGCCCCGTGAAGTCCTTGATCTCGCCTCGCCGTGCCTTGGCCCAGAGCCCCTTGGGATCCCGGTCCTCGCAGATCGCGAGCGGCGTCGCCACGTGCACCTCGAGGAACTGGCCCTCCGCGTAGAGCGCCCGTACGCGATCGCGATCGCGCCGGAAGGGCGAGATGAAGGCCGTCAGCACGACGAGGCCGGCGTCGGTCATCAGCCGCGCGACCTGGCCGGCGCGCCGCACGTTCTCCTCGCGCGCCGCGGCGTCGAAGCCCAGGTCGGCGTTGAGCCCGTGGCGGAGGTTGTCGCCATCGAGGACGTAGGCCGCGACCCGGCGCGCGACGAGCGTCTGCTCGACGATGCGGCAGAGCGTGCTCTTGCCCGAGCCCGAGAGCCCCGTGAGCCACACCGTGGCCGCGCGGTGCCCGAAGAGCCGGGCACGCTCTTCCGGCGTGACGTTCCCGGCGTGCCAGCGGATGTTCGTGCTCACGACGCCGACAGTAGCATCGGGGCTCGCCGACGAGGCGACCGAGCTCCGCGCGCGGCTCCCGGCCCGCGGGCACTGATCTAGGGCGTGGCGGCCGCCGCGCGCTCGCGCTCGCGCTCGCGCAGCGCATCGACCCCGTCGAGGTGCGTGCCGTACTCGACGCTGAACTGGTGGCGTCGGCCTCCACGGGCGACGAAGTAGAGGTAGTCGTGGGCCGCCGGGTGCAGCACGGCGCGGAGCGAGGCCATGCCGGGGCTCGAGACGGCGCCCGGTGGCAGGCCCTCGTGGCGATAGGTGTTGTAGCGGTTCTGTGCGTCGTCGAGCATCGCCCGCGTGATGTGGCGTCCGTCGAAGCCGCCGCACGAGGGCGCCGCCGAGGGCTCCTCGCGACAGCCGTAGGAGACCGTCGGATCGGCCTGCAGGCGGTGACGCGGAAGGAACGTGTCGCTGCGCAGGCGGTTCAGGAACACGCCGGCGATCAGCGGGCGCTCCTCCGAGACGGCGGCTTCCTCCTCGACGATCGACGCGAGCGTGACGACCTCGCGGATGCCCCAGGGCGATCCGCTCTCGGTCCGGAGATCCGAGAGGGACGCCAGGCCGTCCTCGATCTCGGGCAGCGCCGTCGCGCGCCAGCGGGTCACCATCCGCCGCACGATCTCCTCGGGCTCCTGGCCCACCTGCAGCTCGTAGGTGTCCGGAAAGAGGTAGCCCTCGGCGGTCGAGGACGGCAGGTCGAGCGGGCGCACGAGCTCCGCCGACGAGCTCGCGTCGAGGAACGCGTCGGCCTCGCAGATGCCCCAGTGCTCGAGGCGCGCCGCGACCTCGAATCGCGTGAGGCCCTCCGGGATCATCACGTCGACGAGCGGCCGCCCCATTCCCTCGGCGACGCGCATCAGGACCGTGCGCGGCGTCATGTCGTCGGCGAGGACCACCTCCCCGCGGCGCAGACGCCCCTCGGCGCCCAAGAGGCGCGCGTAGATCGCGAACGCCGTCGGATGCTCGATCACGTGGGCGTCGGCGAGCTGGACGGCGAGCGCATCGAGCGTGGTGCCCTCGGCGATCTCGAGATCCACCTCGTGCCCGCGCCCGCCGCCGCGCCGCGACGGATACCAGATGAGCAGCCAAGAGAGCCCCGCGAGCGCGCAGGCCACCAGCGCGAGCAGCGGACGGGCGCCTCGCCCGTCGAGACGCGCTCGGCGGGCCACCTCAGAGCCCCCGCCGCGCGGCCGGGCCCGCATCGAGCCACGACTGCAGGAGCAGGCACGCAGCGGTCGAGTCGACGAGCGCCCGCGCCTCGCGGGCCGTCTTGCCCATGCGCGAGAGATCGCGGCTCGCCGCGACGGTGCTCGCGCGCTCGTCCCAGAGCACCACGTCGAGCCCCTGGCCGCGGAGCCCGGCCGCGAGCGCGCGCGACTTGCGGGCCGCGAGCCCCTCGCGACCGCTCATGTCGATCGGCAGGCCCATCACGACGTGCTCGGCCGCGAGCTCGCGCGCGAGCCGCGCCACCGCGTCCACGATCTCCGACGGCTGCCGCAGCACCAGCGCCGCGCGCGGCAGCGCGATGACGCCGTCCTCGTCGGCGACCGCGACACCGACGCGCTTCTGACCGGGATCGATACCGACCGCGAGCACGTCGGACCTCTACCATTTCCGTCGGGGAAAGGCCGGGCACTCTCGACATTTGGCGGCGCTTGCCCGACAACCGGGCCGTGGCCAGCCCTCCTCCCGAGATCCGCGGACAGCGCTTCCTCGACAACAAGGGCAAGCCGACGCTCGAAGCGGTGGGCCTGCCGCGGGCGCCCCTTCGCGACCTCTACCACCGCCTCGTGATCGCGCGCTGGACGACGTTCATCCTCGGATGTCTGTTCGTCTACACGACGCTGCACCTGGTCTTCGCCGCCCTCTACACGCTCGCGCCGGGGTGCGTGGCGAACGTCGAGGGCTTCTGGGACGCGTACTTCTTCAGCGTGCAGACGATGATGACCATCGGCTACGGCACGATGAGCCCGGTCACGACGTACGCGCACGTGCTCGTCAGCCTCGAGGCGTACCTGGGCATGTTCCTGACCGCAGTCCTGACCGGCCTCGTGTTCGCGAAGTTCGCCACGCCGACCGCCAACGTGATGTTCGCGAACGCGGTCTGCATCGCGCGCCACGAGGGCAAGCCGACGCTCTCGATGCGCATGGCCAACGCGCGCGGCAACCGCCTCGTGTCGGCCTCCCTCGACGTCGCGATCGCCATGACGATCACGACCGCCGAAGGCGAGACGTTCCGCAAGGTCGTCGACCTCAAGCTCGTGCGGCGCACGAACCCGCTCTTCTGGGTCGGCTGGACGGCGATGCACGTGATCGACGAGACCAGCCCGTTCTACGGCGAGACCAACGAGTCCTTGGCGAAGAAGGGGATGGAGATGATCGTCATCCTCACCGGGGTCGACGAGCACACGTCGCAGGCCGTGCACGCGCGCCGCAGCTACGGTGCCGACGAGATCCAGTGGGGCGCGCGCTACGTCGACATCATCGCCGCGGCGCAGACGGCAGGCGGCCTGCGGCGGATCGACTACCGCCGCTTCCACGACACGCAGCCCGCTCCGCTCTGACATGAGGCGCCGCGCGCCGCTCGAGCGGCACGCGCCCCGAGCGGCGCCGATGGCCGGTGTGTCGTATACGACCCACCTCATGCCACCCGTCGAATCGCCTCTCCGCGGGGCTGCCGTCCTCGCCGATCCGCTCCTCAACCGGGACCTCGCGTTCACGGTGGAGCAGCGCCGCGCGCTCGGCATCGAGTCGTTCCTGCCTTCGCGCGTCATGACGCTGGCCGAGCAGGTCGCCCACACGCGCGCGCAGGTGCTCGCGCATCCCGACGCGCTCTCGCGCTACGTCGCGCTGCGCGAGCTCGAGTCGCGCAACGCCGTGCTCTTCTATCGCCTGCTCGCCGACCACCTCGAGGAGATGGCGCCGCTCGTGTACACGCCCACCGTGGGCGAGGCGTGTCGCGACCTCGCCTTCGTGCACCGGCGGCCGCGCGGGCTGTGGATCGGGCCGGCACAGCGCGGTCGCATCGCGGCCGTGCTCCGCGAGTGGGCCTCTTCCTGGCGCGCGCACGGTCCGCTGCAGCTCGTCGTCGTCACCGACAACGAGCGCATCCTGGGTCTGGGCGACCTCGGTGCCGGGGGGATGGGCATTCCGGTCGGCAAGCTCGCGCTCTACACGGTCGCCGCCGGGATCCACCCGGCGCGCACGCTCCCGATCTCGCTCGACGTCGGCACCGACAACGCCGGGCTGCTCGCCGATCCGAGCTACCTCGGGCTGCGCGAGCCACGCCTGCGCGGCCCCGCCTACGAGGCGCTCGTGGAGGAGCTCGTCGTCGCCGTCACCGAGGTCTTCCCCGACGCGCTGCTCCAGTGGGAGGACTTCAAGAAGGCCAACGCCATCGCCTTGCTCGAGCGCTACCGCGAGCGCCTGCTCTCGTTCAACGACGACATCGAGGGCACGGCCGCCGTCGCCCTCGCCGGGATCTTGGCCGCGAGCCGCGCCCGTTCGATGTCGATCGAGGACGAGCGCATCGTGATCCTCGGGGCGGGCGCGGCCGGGCTCGGCATCGCGCGCCTGATCGGGCTGGAGCTCGCCTCGCGCGGCGTGCCCGCCGAGCGCGTGCGCCGCGCGATCGGCGTGCTCGACAGCCGTGGCTTGCTCGTGGAAGGGCGGAGCTTCGACGAGCCGTACAAGGCCACGCTGGCCTGGCCGCTCGATCACCTGCGGTCGATCGAGCTCGACCCGGCGAGCGGCGATCTGGCGGCCGTCGTCCGAGCGTTCCGCCCGACGATGCTGATCGGCACCTCCGGCACGCGGGGCGCGTTCGACGAGGCGAGCATCCGCGCCATGGCCGCGGCGTGCGATCGCCCGGCCATCTTCCCGCTCTCGAACCCGAACAGCGCGGCCGAGGCCGATCCCGACGATCTCGCCGCGTGGACCGACGGGCGCGCGTGGGTCGCGACCGGCAGCCCGTTCCCCGACGTCCGGCACGGAGGGCGCACGCGCCGCGTCGCGCAGGGGAACAACGTGTGGATCTTCCCCGGCGTCGGCCTCGGCGCGCTCGCCGCGAAGGCGCGGCGGATCACCGACCCCATGTTCGTGGCGGCCGCGCACGCGGTCGCCGAGGCCGTCACGGACGAGGATCTCGCGCAGGGCGCGCTCTACCCGTCGATCGATCGCCTGCGCAGCGTCACGCCCATCGTGGCCCGCGCCGTGGCGAGGGCGGCCGTCCTGAGCGGCGCCGCCGACGATTCCACCGAGACGGAGATCGAGGGCCGCATCGCGGCGATCCGCTGGGACCCCGCCTACGAGTGATCGGCTCGCCCGCTCCGGCCCCTCCCGCGCCGCGCCGCTCCTCCGCCGGGACCCGCCTCGGCCCGCGCCCGACCGTGTAGAGTCGCTCCCGTCACGGGTGGGAGCGACGAATGCACGACGCCGAACGACGACGCCTCGAACAGGACGCAGCACGCTGGCGACGCTTCGGCCCCTACCTGAGCGAGCGCCAGTGGGGCACGGTCCGCGAGGACTACTCGGCCAAGGGCGAGGCCTGGGACTACTTCCCGCACGACCACGCGCGCTCGCGCGCCTACCGCTGGGGTGAGGACGGCATCGCCGGCTTCTCCGACCGCGAGCAGCACCTCTGCTTCGCCGTCGCGCTGTGGAACGAGCGCGATCCCTTCCTGAAGGAACGCCTCTTCGGTGTGACCAACGCCGAGGGCAACCACGGCGAGGACGTCAAAGAGCTCTACTACTACCTCGACGCGACGCCGACCCACGCCTACCTGCGCTACCTCTACAAGTACCCGCAGTCGCCCTACCCGTACGAGGCGCTCGTCGAGGGGAGCCGCGCGCGCGGACGGGGCGATCCGGAGCTCGAGATCGAGGACCTCGTGCCCTTCGCGGCGGGCCGCTACTTCGACGTCTTCGTGGAGTGGGCGAAGGAGGCCCCCGAGGACTTCGTGCTGAAGATCACCGTGCACAACCGCGGGCCCGAGGCGGCCCCGATCCACGTTCTGCCGCACGCCTGGTTCCGCAACACGTGGAGCTGGTCGACCGAGCGGACGGCGCGACCGATCGCGCGCCTCGACGGGAGCGCGATCGAGCTCGAGCACTGGGAGCTCGGCCGCTTCCGGCTCGAGAGCGCCGAGCGCGACGCGGTCGCGCTCTTCACCGAGAACGAGTCGAACGGCGAGCGTCTCTGGGGCGTGCCCAACCCCGGGCCCGTGAAGGACGCCTTCCACGAGCGGGTCGTGCACGGGCGCGAGAGCGCCGTGAGCGATCGGGCCCAGGGCACCAAGGCGTGCTTCTGGCTGCGCCGCGAGATCCCGGCGCACGCGCAGGTCGAGCTCCTGTTCCGCATCAGCCACGAGGACCACGCGCGCCACGCCACCTCGATGTCCGACGTGGTCGACCGCCGGCGCGCCGATGCGGACGCGTTCTACGCCGCGCTCCTCGACACGCCGCACGCGCGCGAGAACGCGGCGTGCGACGGCACGCCCGACGAGCGCTTCCGCATCGTCCGACAGGCGCTGGCGGGGATGATCTGGACCAAGCAGACCTACCGCTACGACGTGCGCGAGTGGCTCGCCGGCGACTCGGCCCAGCCGCCGCCGCCCGAGGAGCGCAAGCTCGGCCGCAACTCCGAGTGGGTGCACCTGCGCAACACCGAGGTCGTGTCGATGCCCGACAAGTGGGAGTACCCCTGGTACGCCGCGTGGGACCTCGCGTTCCACGCCCTGCCACTCAGCCTCGTCGACATCGAGCTCGCCAAGGACCAGCTCGTGATGCTCACGCGCGAGTGGTACATGCACCCGAACGGCCAGCTCCCGGCCTACGAGTGGGCCTTCGGCGACGTGAACCCGCCCGTGCACGCGTGGGCCACGTGGAAGGTCTACAAGCAGGAGGAGCGCACGCGCGGCCGCGGCGATCGGGCGTTCCTCGAGCGGGTGTTCCACAAGCTGCTCCTCAACTTCACCTGGTGGGTCAACCGCAAGGACGCCTACGGACGGAACATCTTCCAGGGCGGGTTCCTCGGGCTCGACAACATCGGCGTGTTCGATCGCAGCGCGCCGCTGCCGACCGGCGGCATGCTCGATCAGGCGGACGGCACGGCGTGGGTCGCCGCCTACGCGCTCCAGCTGATGCGCATCGCGCTCGAGCTGAGCCGGGAGAACTCCGTCTACGAGGACATCGCCTCCAAGTTCTTCGAGCACTTCCTCGGCATCGCGCTCGCGATGACGAACATGAACGGCAAGGGCCACGGCCTCTGGGACGAGGACGACGGCTTCTACTACGACGCGCTCCACCTGCCCGACGGGCGCCTGCAGCCGCTGCGCGTGCGCTCGATGGTGGGCCTCTTGCCGCTCTTCGCCGTCGAGGTGCTCGAGCCCCACGAGCTCGACGCGGCGCCGCAGTTCAAGGCGCGCCTCGAGTGGTTCCTCGCCCACCGCCCCGACCTCGCGACGCTCGTCTCACGCTGGTCGACGCCGGGGCAAGGCCAGCGCCGACTGCTCTCGCTGCTCCGCGGCAGCCGCATGAAGCGCCTCTTGCGGCGCATGCTCGACGAGACGGAGTTCCTCTCCGACTACGGCATCCGCGCGCTCAGCAAGTACCACGAGGCCCACCCCTACGTGTTCGCGTACGGGAGCACGCGGCTCGAGGTGCGCTACCAACCGGGCGAGAGCGAGAGCGCGCTCTTCGGCGGCAACTCGAACTGGCGCGGCCCGATCTGGATGCCCGTGAACTTCCTGCTCATCGACGCAATGCGCGAGTTCCACCGCTACTACGGCGACGAGTTCCGCGTGGAGTGCCCGACCGGCTCGGGCCGCTTCGTCTCGATCGACGAGGCCGCCGACGAGATCGCGCGGCGCCTCACGCGCCTGTTCTTGCCCAAGCCCGACGGCACGCGGCCGTTCATGGGCCAGTACGGCGCGCTCGCACGCGATCCGCACTTCCGCGACCACCTGCTCTTCCACGAGTACTTCCACGGCGACACCGGGCGCGGCGTCGGCGCGATGCACCAGACGGGGTGGACCGGCCTGATCGCGAACCTCGTCGCCGGCGTCGGCGCCGACGGACGCTGATCCGCAAGGAGTGCTCGCTCCGGAGGCCCCGAACGGAAGCGGGCGAAGCCCGCGGACGGAAGGGGCCGCAGCGTGCGAGCCGATCAGGTGATCGACCACGCTGCGGGACCGGGCGATGGGCGGGAAGCGACCCGCGCATCGCGCCCCCGCTCACCAGGTCATCACGACCTTCCCGAACGTCTCGTTCGCCTCGAGCAGCGCGTGCGCGCGTGCGATCTCACCCATCGGGATCACGTGGTCGATCACCGGGGCGAGGGCCTTCTCGTCGAAGAGCGGCACCAGCTCCCGCGCGAAGCCCTCGGCGAGCGCGGTGCGCTCCGAGGCGCCGCGCGCGCGCATCGTCGACCCGACGATCCGGCCCCGCTTGGCGAGCAGCATGCCGAGGGCGAGCGTCCCTTGGATGCCGCCGACGAGGCCGATCGTCACGAGGGTCCCGCGCGTGGCGAGCGCGCGGACGTTCTCCTCCAGGTAGCTCGCGCCGACGGTGTCGAGGATCACGTCGGCCCCGCCGCCGCCCGTGAGCTCGGCGAGGCCCGCCGCGAACGCGGGCTCGCGCTCGACCAGCCAGCCCGCATCGAGCCCCATCCCACGCGCGCGCTCGAGCTTGCTCGAGGTCCGCGAGGTACCGGCGATGCGGGCGCCGTAGGCCTTGGCCAGCTGGATCGCGGCCGTCCCGATGCCGCTCCCGATCGCGTGCACGAGGAGCGTCTGGCCGCGGCGCAGACCGGCCTGCACCCAGACCGCGTCCCACACGGTCGCGAACACCTCCGGCACGGCGGCCGCCTCGACGAGCGAGAGCGGCTCGGGAACGGGGATCGTCTCGCTCGCCGCCACGACGATCTCGCTCGCCATCGCGCCGCCCCGCACCAAGCCCATCACGCGCTCGCCCACGCGAGCGCTCGGGACCCCGTCGCCGACCTCGCGGATCGTGCCGGCGTACTCGAGCCCCGGGACGTCCGGCGTGACGCCGGGGGGCGCGGGATAGAGACCCCGCCGCTGCAGGAGGTCGGCGCGGTTGAGCCCTGCGGCCGCGACCTCGATGCGGACCTCACCATCGCCGAGGGAGGGCGCGGCACGCTCCTCGAGCGCGAGCACGTCGGGCCCGCCGGCACCACGGAGCACGACGACCTTCATCGGGCCATCCTATCGGATCGCGAGGCGCCCGGGGCCCCGCCCTGGGCGTCCGCGGGTGCGGCGACGGATTCCGGGGCAGAGAGCCGGTCAGGGCGCGAACAGGTTGTTCCCGCAGACGTCGATGTTGGGATCGGCGTCGCAGAGCGGCGCCTGGCAGTGCATGACCAGCTCGCATCCGACGCCCGTGCAGCGCTGGCAACAGATCATGTCGCCCGCGCAGCGCAGGCGATCGTTGCACTCCCCGCCGGGCATCGTCACCTCGTGGCACTGCGCGGCATCGACGCAGCCACGGATCAGGTCGAAGACCTCGAGTGGCCCGCACTCGCAGCCGGGCGCCACACAGTCGAGATCGCAGTGCTGCCCGCAGACCGTGCTGCAGCAGATGCCCGTCGCCCAGGTGCCGCCCGTCGCCTCGCAGAGCTGCATCGGCGGGAGCGGGTCCACGTCGGGGCACGTCGCATCGAGGAAGCAGCCGCCCTGCGCAGGATCGAAGCTCCGGCCCAATCCGCAGTTGCACACCGGCATCCCGATGAGGCACGTGGCCAGCTGCGGCTGGCCGCAGCGGTAGTGCTCGCACTCCTCGTCGTAGAAGCGCCACTCGCCGCCGCTCGCGCGGCAGAGCTCGGGGACGCACGTCGCATGCAGCGCTTGGCACTCCGCCATCGAGTGCGGGAGCGAGCCGCACGCGGTGCCCGTACAGCTGCCGCAGTCGATCTGCACGCAGCGCTCGCCATCCCACGCGTACGAGTCCGGGCCGTCGCAGACCGGCGCGCAGGTCTCCTGGTGGGCGTCCTGGGCGTCGCACGAGACGACGATCCCGCCGTCGGTGCGCGTGCCGGCGTCGTTCGGCGCGCCACCGTCGGATCCCGGACCGGCATCCTCCACGATCGAGCCCCCGTCCCCGAGCGCCCCGGTGTCGGAGCCTCCCGTCCCCGCGTCGTTGCCCAGCGCTCCGTGGGCGGTTCCGCAGCCGGGCGCGAGCGCCCAAGCCGATCCGAGCAGAGAGAGGAGTACCAAGGAGCGCGTGTGTGCCATGACGAGCCTCGCGTCCGGCCGCAGCAACGGCCGTGCCGGCCTCCCGAGCTTGGAGTAGTACGTCGGCCCATGCGGCGCGAGGTTCGTGCGTTTCGTCTCGGGACGGTTCCCTACGGGGAGGCGCTCGCGCTCCAGGAGAGGCTCGTGCTCGCCCGCGCCCGAGGCCTGGTGGGAGACACGGTGCTCGTGCTCGAGCACCCGCCGGTGGTCACCTTGGGGCGAGGCGCCCGGAACGAGGACCACCTGCTCGTCCCGCGCGAAGGCCTGCGGGCCCGCGGCATCGACGTGCACGAGGTCGGACGCGGCGGGGACGTCACGTACCACGGCCCCGGGCAGATGGTCTGTTACCCGATCCTCGACCTCGCCCCGGACCGTCAGGACGTGCGCCGCTACGTGCGCGACCTCGAAGACACGATGATCGCCGTCGCGGCGGACTACGGCCTTGTCGCAGAGCGGATCGAAGGCAAGGAGAACATCGGTGTCTGGCTCCGCTCGGCCGAGCGAGGCGACCGCAAGCTCGGCGCTCTCGGCGTGCGCATCAGCCGCTGGATCACCATGCACGGCATCGCGCTCAACGTGACGACGAACCTCGCGCACTTCGGGCTCATCGTTCCTTGCGGTATCCGCGACAAGGCCGTCACCTCGCTCGCCATCGAGCTCGACGCGCCGCCGCCGATGAGCGACGTCGTCGCGCGCTGGCTCGCGCACTTCGGCCGGCAGCTCGACGCCGAGGTGGTGATCGCGGAGGGCGACCCGCTCGCCGGGGTCGACGTCGCCGCGCTCGACGCGGCCGGCAGCCCGGGCTGATCACGTGACCGAGGAACGAGGCCGCGCCTCCGGCGTGCTCGGCGTGCTGGTCGCCGCCTGCGCGTGGGGATCGTGGAGCGTGTTCCTGCGGCCGACCGGCTTGCCCGGCGCCGTCACGGCGCCGCTGCTCTTCGCGGGGGTGGGCGTTCTCTCGATTCCATGGGCGCTGCGCGATCCCGTCTCGCCGCGCTGGGATCGCACGAGCGGGCTGCTCCTCGCCGTCTACACCGCCAGCAACGCGACCAACGTGGTCACGTTCTTCTCGGCGATGAGCACGACGAGCGTGGCCGTCGCCGTCCTCACGCACTCGGTCGCCCCCGTGCTCGTCGCGGTGCTCGCCCCCCACGTCGACGGGACGCGGGCGCCGCGCGCGATCCCGGCGGCGCTGACCGCGCTGGGAGGCCTCGCGCTGGTGCTCGAGCCCTGGCGCCCCGAGGCCTGGCGCGGCGACGTCGCGCTCGGCGCCTCGCTCGGCCTCGCGAGCGCCGTCGCGTACGCGGCGTGCGTGTTCATGCTCGGTCGTCTCGTCGTCCGCATCGGGGCCGCGCGCACGCTCAGCCTGCACTCGCTCTTGGCGGCGGCGATCGTCGTGCCCTTCGCTGGCCGCGGTCTGGCCGATGTCGAGGCCAGCGACCTCGTGCCGCTCGCCGGCGCGGTGCTGCTGCCGGGCGTGGTGGCCGGGCTCGCCTTCTCCCACGGGCTGCGCATGCTGGGCTCGGCCCGCACCGCCGTGATCGCGCTGATCGAGCCCGTCGTCGCGTGCGCCATCGGCTGGGCGCTCTGGGGCGAGCCCCTCGGTCCGCTGGCCATCGTCGGCGGTCTCATGGTCGTCGGCGCGGGGGCCATGGTCGCGGGCGAGCGCGCGCGCCCCGGCTGAAGCGGCGCGTCCCCACCGCGATCGCAACCCGTGAACGGGCGCGTGGAACGGTCTACGCTACGAGCGACGTGGGCTTCCGGGACGATCGCGAAGCGAGCCAGCAGCGCCTCGATGCGCTCGAGCGCGATCTCGCGGCGGCCAAGACCGCCCTCGACGGCGCGCGCCTGCGGGCCGCGGAGAGCGAAGACCTCCGCAAGCGCCTCGAGGCGCTCGGAAACGAGAACGCCGCCCTTCGCCGCGGCCTCGAGCCACGACAGCGGCGCATGCTCGCGCTCTCCGCGGTGGCGTTGGTCGCCGTGGGCGCGGTCGGCGTCGTCGTCCACTCGCACACGCGCGCCGAGCTCGAGCGCGCGCGCGTCGGCGAGGAGCTCGCCGTCTCGGCGGTGCAGCAGTGCGAGGCCCAGGTCGAGCCGCTTCGCCACGAGCGCGATGCGGCCCGCGAAGAGCTCGCGGGGATCGACGAGGTAGAACGCCAGGAGGTCGGCCGCCTCGAGTCGCTGCTCGCGAGCGCGCAGCTGCACCAGGTGGGCGCGGCGCTCCTCGTGACGGCGCACGTGACCGACCGCGAGGGCGCCGTGCCGGTCGGCACGGACGACGACTGCGTGCTGGCGATCCGCGACATCGGCCTCGCGACGTGCGTCGCCACGGTCGTCTGCGGCGCGACGCGCGTCTACCCGTTCCTCGAGCCGGCCCCTACCGTGACGTGCACGTCCGGCCCCGGTGGCTGGCGGGCCGACGGCCGGGCCCCGCTCGATACCGCGACGGCCGTGGCGGACCCGACGCTGCCGCCGCTGCTCGCGCTCGACGCGCGGGCGCGCACGCTCGTGGTCCGGGAGACCGGCACGCCCTCCTTCACGCTGCGCATGCGCATCACGGACACCCTGCCCTATCGCCTGCCCTCGCTCGATCCGTGAGCGCACCGAGCGAGCCCGAGCGCGCCGCTCCGCCCTCCCTCGAGCGGCGGCTCGGGACGTTCTCGGCGACCACGCTGATCGTCGGCTCGATGATCGGGTCCGGCATCTTCATCGCGCCCTCGATCATGGCGGGCCAGATCGCGTCCCCAGGGCTGCTCCTCGGCCTCTGGATCGGGGGCGGAGCGCTCACCCTCGTCGGCGCGCTCTCGTACGCCGAGCTCGCGGCGATGATGCCCCGCGCCGGCGGGCAGTACGTCTTCTTGAGGGAAGCGTTCGGGCGACCGGCGGCCTTTCTGTACGGCTGGACGCTGCTGCTCGTGATCCAGACCGGCTTCAACGCCGCCGTCGCGATCGCATTCGCGAAGTACCTCGGCGTGCTGGGCCTTCCCGTCGGCGAGAGCGACGTGCTGGTCACGCTCGGACCGCTCTCGATCACGTCGGCCGGCGTCGTGGGCTGCGTGGTGATCGTCGCGCTGACGCTGGTGAACGTGCGCGGCGTCCGCGAAGGCGCGCTGCTCCAGGACGTGCTCACGGTGCTGAAGGTGGTCGCGGTCGTGCTGCTGGTGCTCGCGGCCTTCACCCTCGCGCCCGGATCGACGAGCCACTTCGCGCCGCTCGCCTCGCGTGAGCTCGGCCCCGTGGCGCAGGCGGCGGGCATCGGGCTCTTCGCCGCGCTCGGGGTCGCGATGAGCAAGGCGCTCTTCGCCTACGACGCGTGGAACACCGTGACGTTCGCCGCCGAAGAGGTGCGGGATCCGGAGCGGACGCTCCCGCGCGCGCTCGTGCTCGGGACCGTGATCACCACGCTGGCCTACACCGCGGCCACCGCCGCCTACGTCTACGTGCTGCCGATGGATGCGCTCGCCGCCGTCCGAGAGCACCGCGTCGCCGCCGAGGTCGCGACGCTGGCGCTGGGCCCCACCGGGCGCGCGGCCGTGGCCGTCGCGATCCTCGTCTCGACCTTCGGATGCGTGAACGGCCTCATCCTCGGCGGGGCGCGGGTCTTCTACGCGATGGCCAAGGACGGGCTCTTCTTCGAGGGCGCCGGGGCGATCCACCCGCGCTTCCACACGCCGGCGCGAGCGCTGGTGATCGAGGCCGTCTGGAGCTGCGTGCTCGCGCTGAGCGGCAGCTACGACGCGCTGCTGACCTACGTGACCTTCGCCTCGCTCGTGTTCAACGCGCTGACGGTCGCGGCCGTGCTCGTGCTCCGCCGGCGGGCCCCCGAGAGGCCGCGCCCCTACCGCGTGCCCCTCTATCCGCTGCCGCCGGTCCTCTTCCTGGCCGGCGCCGGCTTCTTCATCGTGTACATCTTCGTCGGCGCCCCCCGCGAGGCGCTGGCCGGCATCGCCCTCGTCCTCACGGGCCTGCCGGCCTACGCGTGGCTCTCGCGGCGGCGCGCGTGAGGACCGAGCGGACGCACGGGATCGGGCCTCGAGCGCGACGGCGCGAGCCGCGAGCTCACGGGCCCGAGTGCAGGTACGGGCACGTCGAGCTCTCGAGGCAGTGGTGCCCGCTCGGATCGCTCAGGTACGGCACGTCTTCTCCCGACGTCGCGAGGTAGCGGGCCAGGAGGTTGAACGAGTAGACCGCGCTGTCGAAGCCGAGCGCCGGGTCGAAGAACGTGTTGAACCCGTGGATGCCGTTCGGGATCACGTAGAGGCTGACGACCACGCTCGTGCGCTCGCCGGCGTGGTAGCGCCACACCTCGTCGTCGCCCGGCCCGGACATCGGGCGCGAGAGGCGCGACCAGCGGAGCGGCGGAGATGCGCGCACCGGCTGCGCACCGCCCATGTCGGTCGCGAGCTGGGTCTCGCCGTCGGCGGCGAAGGACAAGCGGCCGTCGCTGAGATCGTCGATGTCGGCGAGGAAGGTCGCGCCGCCCGGGACGGGGTGCCGCTCGAGGCGCGGAACGGCCTCGATCGCGTGGAAGCCGAGCGCGAGGTCGTTCGGCGTGGCGAAGCCGGGATGCTCGGTGGCGAAGCTCGCCGGCGCCCGGAACTCCGCCAGGTGCTCCGGCGCGTCGGGCGGGAGGAACGCTTCGACGCCGGCCGCGCGCGCGAGCGAGTAGCCGGTCGAGATCACCACGTTCGGATCGCCGGTGGTCATCGCCATCATCGACGAGCGCACGTGATCGGGCACGTCCGCCGCCGTGATGGGATCGAGGAACAGGCGCCGCTGGAAGTTGATCGGATCGCCACGCTCGAGACCGATCTGCGCCAGCGACATGAGCCGGCGGAAGTCGGGCGTCTGGCGGCGAAGGCCGAACCCCGCGGCGGGCGCGACGAGCGGATCGCCGACGTGCCACTCCGTCTGCTCGAACTCCGCGCAGTGGGCGCAGTTGCCGGCGCCCGAGCCGTTGCCCGACTCCCACGTGTCGATGACGCGATCCGGCGCGGCCGGAGGATCGCCCAGCCAGCGGCAGTCGCCGAAGTGCATGCGCGCGCGGGCCTGGTGATAGAGCTCGATCGACCAGTGGTCGCCGGCGTCCGAGGGAACCGGAACGCGGAACGCGCCCACGGCACCGCCCGTGGTGCCGCTGCAGGAGACCTCGCCGTTGTCGAGGTTGCGCACGAGGAGCACGTCGTCGTTCGCCGCCTCGGCGCCCGGCAAGCACGCGATCTCGGTGCGGACCGTGTGGTCGAGCGAAGGGACGATGGCGTAGAGCGAGACGTCTCCCGCCGCGCACGCCGTGTCGCTCCCCGGCCCGGTGCTCACGCGACCGGCGACGAGCGGGCCGATGACGCGGAGGATCATCGCCGGCAAGACGCTGCCGTTCTCGGTGCGCAGGGCGACGTCGGCGAGGCCGCCTCCCGGCACGACCGCCGCCGCGACGCCGATGGCGGGCTCCACGCCCTGCATCACGCCGGTGATGATGCCGCCCAGCGATCCCCCGGCGAAGCGGATCTCGTGTGCGCCGCCGAGATCGGGCACGCCGTTTCCGTCGAAGTCGCCCGCGAGGTCGGCTTGGCCGTCGCCGTTCACGTCCCCGTCGAAGTCCAGGGTGTCGCCGGCGCTGTCGACGAGCGAGAGCGGCGTGGCGCGGCGCGTGCCGTCGAACGAGCGGAGGATGCGGATCGCCTGCATCTGATCGACGACGGTCTGCCGCACCGAGTCGCGCGTGTGGAAGACGTACGAGGTCCAGAAGTGCACGCCGCTGTCGACGTCGCCGTCACCGTCGAGATCGCGCGCGCGGCCCGCGAGGAGCGCATCGACGAGGCCGCCGACGCACTGCTGCCCGAACAGGCTGTTCAGGATCGTGCCCGTCGCGCGGTCGACCGAGAGGCCGTGGCCGTGGGCGTTGACCGCGACGACCGCCTGCCCCTGCTGGATGAAGAGGCCGGCGTAGACGAGGACCTCGGCGCTGTTGCTCCCGTGGCCGTGCACGTAGACGAGCGGCGCGAAGGGCTGCTGGTGCTCGCTCGTGTCGCGCGGAACGAACGTCAGCATCGAGACGACCTCGCGCGTCATCCGCGCGCGCCCGGTCTGCGCGTCGAGGTCCCACGCGTCGTCGAGGCTCTCGTGCTCGGGATCGGTGAAGAAGTAGGGCACCTCGAAGAACGCGACCGAGATGTGATCGAGGCTCTGGTAGCTCTCGACGAGCGCCGCGACGCCCTCCTCGCTGAGGCCGAACACGGCACCGCCCGCCGTCTGGAGGACCTCGCGCAGGCGCTCGCCCGGCGCCGTGTAGACGCTGCCGACCGGGTCCATGCGGCAGCCCTGCCCGCCCTGCATGACGGCCGGCGCCACGTTCGGCGGGAACTCGGCGGCGAGCCGCTGGAAGGGACCGCGGCCGTAGAGGCCGTCGCGAAGCGCGTCGAGGTCGCTCGTCACCGACTGGGTCGTGAACGTCCACGCGAACGCGACGTGCGACCACGTGTCCGTTGCGAGCTCGCCGTAGAGATCGGCGTGGTCTTCGAGCAGACGCGGAAGCGCGGCGAGCGCCTGCGTCTGCTGGATCGGGTGCACGTACTCGAGGCTGCTGCGCACCGGCGCGCCGTCCTCGCCGTGGAGGCGATCGGTCACCACGACGGCGTAGGTGTGGCGCTGCTCGAGCGGAAGGATGGGCCGCAGGAGCAGCGTGTTCGTCTCGCGCTCGTAGAACCACGTCATCCGGTCGTAGGTCTCGACCGGCGTCCGGCCCATGCGGCCGTCGATGGTGTTCGGATGATCGAGCACGCCGTCGAAGTCGGTGTCCTCGCCCGGATCGAGCCGGCCGTTGCGATCGAGGTCTTCTTCGACCGTCTCGAGCAGGAGGTTCGACTCACCGTTGCGGGGATCGTTGTCGAAGTACGCGTCGGGCCGCACGACCGCGGCGGGGAAGTCGCCCGTCCCCACGTCGAGGAGCATCGGCAGGCCGGTCGTCATGTCGACCAGGTAGATCGCGTGCGCCGGGAAGCTCGCGGTGTGGAAGTGATCGGTGCCGCCCTGGCGCGCGACGAGATCCTCGAGGTCGATCGGCGCATCGAACGGGATGCTGATCGGTGCAAACGTGCCCCACCCGTCCAGCTCGTCGAAGTGCGCGCGCGTCGTTCGTTCCAGCTGCGTGGGGACGATCTGGCTGGCGTTCAGGCGAAGGCCCGTCGGCGAGGTCGGATCGGGCCAGGTCGCCACGTCGTTGGGCAGAGGAATGGTCGGCAGGGGTTGCGCGAGGACGTCCCACGCGATGTGCGGACCGGTTCCGTCCGGAGTCCGACGCCAGCCGGTCGCGCGTCCGCCACCGTCGCAGCTGGTGGCCAAGGCGACGATCAGAGGCAGGGCGAGACGGGAGGTGCGTCGAGCGCGCGAAGAAAGCAGAGCGGGCCGGGCCATGAAGGCGAGCTTAGTACCGCGAGCCGCAAAGTGGGTGCTCAGATCGGCGCCGCGGCGTTTCGAGGGAAAGAGGCCGGCGGGAGCGGGCCCGAGGCCGTGACCGACGACCGTCGGGGGCCGGCGCTCGCGACGGGATTCCGTCCGTGCGTGTCGGGTGGGAAGATCGCGCTCGTGGCGAGCGCACCCCGAGAGGTGACGACACGCGGCCACGTAGCCTGCGCCGCCGGGAGCCGTGGCCCGGGGACCTACGGAAGCCGCGCCGCGTCACCGCGCGAGCGCGCGGGCGGGCCGCGAGTCGACGACGCCGTCGCGTCGACCGAGTCCGGGCACGTGGGTTGCTCGTACTGTCGGGAGAGACGACGTGAGGCGTGACCGGTCCCGAACCTGGCTGCTTCGCGAGCCCCACGCGGGGGACTTCGGCGAGGTCTACCTCGCGCTGCTCGAGGGCGAGATCGCCGCTGGACGGGGCGACGCGCCAGCACCGTTTCTTCCCTGCGCCCTCACACGGCGAGGCCTTCTCGCCGCGCTCGGCGGCGACTTCGAGACCCACGCGCGCGATCTCGATCAGGAGCACCTCGACCCGAGCCCCGACGACGACGCGCTGGACGACGCCTACGAGCGGTCCGCGGCGTGGTCCGGTCGCCTCGGGGCGGCGCTGTTCGAGCGTCACGCCGGCGATCCGGAGCGAGCGGCCGACGCCGGGCGCGTGGCGCACGCGTTTCTGCACGCGGCACTGCAGCGCCGTGCCGGCGCGCTCGCTCGCGGGGGCGAAGGCGAGCGCGTGCGGACGCTCGCGCGCAAGCTCGGAGACGTCGAGGACGAGAACGCGCGCCTCACGACGGCGGCCCGGGAGCGCCTCGAGCTGCTCGCGCGCATGTCGCACGACCTGCGGACACCGCTGAACGCGATCCTCGGCTTCACCGACATGCTCCGACGCGACGAGGCCGGCCCGCTGAACGCCGAGCAGCGCGACTTCGTCGAGGACATCCACGCCAGTGGTCAGCAGCTCTACCGGACGCTCGGCGACGTGCTCGACCTCGCACGGCTCGAGTCGGGCGGCCTCGAGCTGCGCCCGGCGCCGGCGTCGATCGCCGCCGTGCTCGCGAGCGTCTGCGAGAAGCTCGCCGATGGCATCCGCGCCCGGAAGATCTCCGTGCGGACGCGGGTCGAGGTGGGCCTCGACGTGGTCCACGTCGACCCCGAGCGCCTCACGCAGATCGTGCAGGCGTTCGCCTCGAACGCCGTGCGCCACGGGCTGGAGGGCTCGGCGGTCGAGATCGAAGCGCGGCGCGAGGGCGCATCGGCGTTTCGCGTCGAGATCTCCGACCGGAGCCCGGGCATCGAGCGCGAGCTGCGCGAGCGCCTGTTCCAGCGCGGAATGCCGGGGCGACGGCGCGGCCGGGCGGGTCTCGGGCTCGCGCTCGCCAAGCGCCTCGCGGAGGCGATGGGCGGAACCGTCGGCGTGACGAGCACGCTCGGCGAGGGCAGCTGCTTCTTCGTCGTGCTCCCCTTGCGCTCGGGGCGCACCCCGCTGCCTTCACCGTGGGAGCTCGCCGGCCGCACGCCCGGCGCACCGCGCGTGCTCGTCGTGGACGACGACGCGCGGGACCAACGCCGCATCGCCGAGGCGCTCGTGCGCGCCGGGCTCGCGGTGGACTGCGTCGCGAGCGGCACCCAGGCCATCGACGCCCTCGCGCGGCGCGCCTACGACGCGGTGACGCTCGACCTCCTGCTCCCCGACACGAACGGTCTCTCGGTGCTGGCCGCGCTCCGCCGCGCCCGCAAGACGCGGAAGCTGCCGGTGGTGATCGTCTCGGTCACCACCGAGCGCGCGAGCGGCGGCTTCGTCGTGGCCGACGTCATCGAGAAGCCCGCCGCGCCGCACGAGCTCGTCGAGGCGCTGGCGCGCGCGGGCGTGCGGGGCTCACCGAGCGCGCCGGTGCTGGTCGTCGACGACGACGAGCGCAGCTCGCGCCTGGCCGCCAGCGCGCTCACCAAGGCGGGCTTCGAGGTGGACCTCGCGGAGAACGGCGCGGTCGGCCTCGCGCGCGCCGACGCGTCTCCTCCGGCCGCCGTCGTGCTCGACCTCGAGATGCCGGTGCTCGACGGATTCGGCTTCCTCGACCGCTTCCGCGCCGACCCCCGCTTCGCGCAGGTCCCCGTGCTGGTGTGGACCGTTCACGACCTCGGGCCCTACGAGGTGCGCGAGCTCGCCCGCCGCGCCGAGGTCGTCCTCCCCAAGGACGGCACCGGCGCGGGACAGCTCGTCTCCACGCTCCGCTCCGAGCTCGGGCGACGCCACGAGGGCTGAAGGGCCGACACGAGAGGTGTCGGAGCCTTCACGGCTCGGGGGTGGCCCTCGCTTCAGCGACCGCGACGGCGCCCGCCGCGGCCGCTCGAGCCCGCGCCCGTGAGACGCCAGAACACCTCGTCGGTGTGGACCGCGCCTCGCTCTTCGACGAGCTGCTGGTAGCCGCCGCTCATGCGCACGTCGGTCGCGTGCTGCGCCCACTGCTGCCACACGTAGTGCGTCAGCTCGCCGACCGTCGTCACGGAGTCCTGCGGATCACCGTCGGCGCCGCCCTGGATGCCGAGCCGCAGGAAGTGGCTCAGGTAGCCGCCCGCCTGGAACTCCGAGGCGACCGCGCTCGTCACGTCCTCCTCGCTCGAGAATAGGCCGACGATGCCGTCGCGGTGCACGACGTCCTTGGAGAACCCGCCCGAAAAGCAGGAGTCGAGCGCGAAGAGCGAGAGCGCGTGGATCTGGTCCATCCACTCCGCCATCTGGTCGTCCATGATCTCGCCGTCGTAGACGAAGATGTACTCGTCGTGACCGTCGAGCTCGTCGGCGTCGGTCGTCGTCGCGCTCGCCTGGCCGCCGTGGCCCGACCAGAAGAACACGAACGTGTCGTTCGGCTGGATGCGGCTCGCCACGGTCTGGAGCGCCTGGTGGATGCCCTCGCGCGTCGCCGCGCCATCCGTGAGCAAGAACTCGGTGTCGGTGGTGCTCAAGCCCTGGTTGTGGAGCGCCTCGACGATCTTGCGCGCGTCGTTGGCGCACTCCGGGAGGTGGTTGGCGGGATTGGGGTAGTCGGTGATGCCGGCCGAGACGACCCACACCCGCGTCGAGTCCCCCGTCGGCGCGGCCGGGCCGGTGGCCACGGTCGGAGGCACCGACGTGGTCGGCGGCGGCGTACTGGGCGCGCCGCTCGCGTTGCCGTTCACGGTCAGGTCGTAGGGGCCGCGCATGCCGGGCGCGTAGCTGGTGACGAGCACCCGGTACTGGCCCGACTCGCTCGCGACGAAGTCGAGCGCCGCGTCGAGGTTGCCAGGCTGCTGGTCGTCGTTGTCCGACTGCTGACCGCTCGGCGTGCGCAGGATGAGGTAGGTGTCGAACGCGCTCGACGTCGCCTCGAGGTGCACCGGCGTGCCACTCGCGAACGTGTAGTCGTACTCGTCGAACCACTCGCCGGAGCGGAGCTGGCTGTCGCCGCTCGCGAGCTCGCCGTGCTCGGTGCGCGCGCCGCTGGGCGCACCGCTCGTCGGAGGGGGAGCCGACGGGGCGGTCGCCGTGGGGCTGCTCGGCGGGCTCGCCGTGCCCGCGGTGACGGAGAGCTCGTAGGGCCCCGTCTCGCCCGCGCGATAGCTCGTCGCGGCGATCCGATAGTCACCGGCGGCCGTGACGTCGAGCTCGAGCGAGGCGTTGCGCGTGCCGTTGCTGTCGTCGTTCTGCAGGCGCTCGCCGGCGGGCGTCGTGACCACGAGGAACGAGTCGATCCGCGTCGACTGCATGGCGATCGTGTAGTGGCCCGGGCTCGCCGCGAAGGCGTAGTAGTCGGCGAACTCGCCCGAGGGGAGCGTCGCATCGCCGCTGCCGAGCGTCGCCTGGAGGCGATCGCCCGCGTGCACCGTCACGGCCGTGGGCGCCGCCGTCGGGGCCGAGGGCGTGGTGCCCGCCAGATACGAGCGGAAGTTGGTGGGCAGCTGGTGGAACGAGATCGCAGGAGCCGCCGCGACCACGGAGGACGGCGGCGGCGCCGTGACGCGCTCGACGTGCACGTGGTAGGTGCCGGTCGCACCGGGGGCGAAGGTCGTCACCGAGACCTTGAGATCGCCCGTCGCGTCGGCGATGACCTCCAGCTCCGAGCGCGTGCGGTCGCCCGCGACGTCGTCGTTCGTCAGCGTCCCCGCGCCCGGCATCCCGACGCGCAGGACGGTATCGACCGTCGGCGAGGTCACCGTGACCCGCAGCCGCTGCCCCGCCTCCACGTGCACGTCGTAGCGGTCGACGTAGCTCGCGCCCATGCGCGTGTCGGTCGCCGCCAGCGTTCCGTCGGTGTCGAGGAGCACGTCGCCCGACGCGCCGGGCGCCGGCCGCGTCGCGGTGACGCCCGCAGTCGTGGTGCTCGGCGGGGCCGCGGTCGGCGGGGGCGCGCTCGAGGGAACCGGCGTGTCGCTCGAGCCGCAGCCGAGCGAGCCGAGAATGCCGAGGAGCGCGAGGCGACGCAGGAACGGGGACGCGTGCATGACCCATCGTACGCGCGCGCGGCGGATTTGTTCACTCCGCCCCGTGCGCCGGGCGTGTTCGGCGGCGGCGGCAGCCGCGACACGGCAGTCCCGGGCTCGAGGACCGGCGCCGGAGCAGCCCCGGTCCGAAGATGAACGTCTAAGTATCGAGAACCACTGGCACCGATCGAAGCTGGCGGCTGCGGCGGTCCTTCCTCCATCGAGCCGCGTCCGTCCATCGCAGCGGCCCGTTCCGACACCACCTTCGCAGTCCCTCTCCCCAACCCTCTCCCGCTCCCGCGGGAGAGGGAGCCGCTCGTCGCGAGACGGAGGCCGCCGAGCAGACCAGACCGGCGAGGGCGGAGCCCTCGCCCGCTCGCCGAAGCGGCGCAGCCGCTTCGGCTGTGGAGGTGCCGAAGGCGCCGCGCTAACCAGACCAGCCACGGACCACCCCCAGAAGCGGCGGGCACGGGGGGTCGACGAGCGCCCGCGTGCGCGCCGCCGTTCGCGCGCGATGCGGTAGCGAGGAGCGCCCCCCGTGACCGCCGCGATCGCGAAGGCGAACGATGGGCGGAGCTCGATCGGGCGCGCCCGCCTATCGCAGCGGCCCATCCCGACACTACGCTCGCAGTCCCTCTCCCCAGCCCTCTCCCGCTCACGCGGGCGAGGGAGTCTCTCGTCTCGAGACGGAGGCCGCCGAGCAGACCGGGTGCGCGAGGGCGGAGCCCTCGCCTGTCACCGAAGCGGCGCAGCCGCTTCGGCTGTGGAGGAGCCGAAGGCGCCGCGGAACCCAGCCGCCTGCCGCGCGCTTCAAGGACAGCGGAGCACGTGCAAGCGCAGCGAGTGCCCCGCGCTGCTCACGCCGGCCGCCCGTCCGTCGTCCGCGACGGCGAGCGCTGCGACGGGGAGCGTCCATGCGGCACCGAGCGGCGCGTGCTGCGCATCGAGCGGAACGCGCCACCACGACGAGCAACGCATCGGTGCCACCCCGCACGACGGGTCGCGCAGAAGCGCCCACTCGCGGCCGAGCTCGACCACGACACGCCCCGGCTCGAGCACTGGCCACGGCGTCGGGATCGGCACCCACACGGCCCTGTCCGTGATCGGCGCGGGTGCCGTCTCGAGGCGACCGTCGACCACGCGCGAGACGTACCAGCCGCTCGCCGAGCGATCGACGACGGCGCCCGGCCCGATCGGGATCTCCGCGGCCTCACCCGTGACGCGGCCTTCGGCGTCGAGCCGCTGCTCCATCACGCGGGTGTGGCCGCCGGCGCTCGCGCGCCAGCCGACGACGACGCCCGACGGCGTGCTCGGCACGAACAGAGACGTCGACGCCGGCGTATCGAGGTCTTCGTCGCTCGGCGGCTCGTCCGGGAAGTCGAAGCTCCAGCGCGCCGTCTGCGCGAGCTCGGCGGTCGGCAGCCCGCGGTGCACCGTGATGGTGCCCGGCGTCGTGCCCCGGTCGTCGGCATCGGCCTCGACGACGACCAGCGTGTCACCGTCCCAGAGCCGCTCGCGGGCATCGGAGATCCCGTACTGGAGCGAGCGGACCAGGACCACCTTCGGGCCGAGCACGCCGGAGGCCGACACCTCGCGGGCGACGAGGTCGATCGGGCCCGAGGGCCGGCTGTCCCGATGATCGACGTACACCACCCGAAACCCCGTGCCTTCGACGCGCACGTCGAAGTCGACGTCCATCTCCCCCGGATCGCCGAGCGCGATCGGACCGGCGACGAGGTGCCCGCCCGGGTCCGCGAGGAACAGCGAGTACGCGCTTCCGACGTGCGCGACGACCGCCGCGAGCGCGGGACCGAGCGTGATCGACGAAGCCTCGACGTCGTGTCGCCCGTCCATGGTGGCCAGCTCGATCGGCTCGCCCTCGGCCGTGCATGCGAGCGGCGCCGCGCGCACCACGGACACCGGCGCTGCCGTGCTGGCGGGCGGTGTCGTCGTGGGGACGGGAGCCACGACCGCGGTGGACGGCGGGGGTGGCGGTGTCGCGGCTTCGCCGCACGACACGAGGAGCGCGGCGACGAAAGAGAGACGAGACGGAGAGTAGGACGTGTGCACGAAGTCGAGCTCGCGCGGCGGAGTGTAGCCCGTCGCAGCGCGCATCTGCGCGCGCGGCGCCTACGTGCTCGATGCCTCGAGCGCGTGGCGCGCGATGAGCTTGATCAGGTACGTGCGGTCCATGCGGGCCTCGCGTGCCGCCGCCGACACGTTGCCGCCGGTGCGGGCGAGCAGCGCGCGCACGAACTCCCGCTCGAACGCGTCGAGCAGCTCGCGACGGGCTTCTCGGTACGACGCGCCGCCGGGCAGCGGCGGCTTCGGCCCGGCGCGGCCGTCGAGCGTCGGCGGCTCGCCCATCGCGAGCGTGGCCTCGACGACGTTGCGCAGCTCGCGCACGTTGCCCGGCCAGCGATGTGCCGCGAGCGCCGCCATCGCGTCGGGCGGGAACACCGCCGCGACCGGGCCGTCGTGCCCTGCCTCGCGCAGGAAGTGCTCGACGAGCACGGGCACGTCCTCCGGGCGCTCGCGCAGAGAAGGTACCTGGAGCGTGACCACGGCGAGCCGGTAGTAGAGGTCGAGGCGGAACGAGCCGGCGTTGACCTCGCTGCGCAGATCGCGATGCGTCGCGGCCACGACGCGCACGTCGACCTCCACGTCCTTGCGCCCGCCCACGCGGCGGAAGCGGCCGCGCTCGAGCGCCCCGAGCAGCACCGGCTGCAGCTCCGCGGGCAGCTCGCCGATCTCGTCGAGGAACAACGTGCCGCGGTGCGCGCGCTCGAACGCGCCGACGTGCTGGGCATCGGCGCCGGTGAAGGCGCCGCGCTCGTGCCCGAAGAGCTCGCTCGCCACGAGGGCCGGAGCCAGCGCACCGCAGTCGACGGTCACGAGCGGTCCGGCGCGCCGCGCGCTCTCCTCGTGCAGCGCCCGAGCGACGAGCTCCTTGCCGCACCCCGACTCGCCGACCACGAGCACCGCGACGTCGCTGTGGGCGGCTCTCTTCACGCGGGCCATGAGGCGGCGCATCACCGCGGTGCGCCCGACGAGACCGGCGAACGAGCCGTCCTCGTGGAGCTCGACGGTCACGCGCGCGCCGTCGTCGACGCGGACGCGCGTGTGCCCCAGCGAGAGCACCGCGCCCGGCGGCACCCACGCCCGCGAGAGGCGCGCGCGCTCGTAGCCGGTGCCGTTCGTCGAGCCGAGATCGCGCACCTCGATGCCGTCCTCACCGCGCGCGAGCTCGAGGTGGAACCGCGAGACGGTCCGATCGCCGAGGACCAGATCGTTGCCCTCGGCGGTCCCCACCGTGAGCGTCTCGGCCGGGCTCACCGACACGCGACCGAGATCGGGCCCTTCCACCACCTCGACGCGCAGGCTCCGCACCGGAACGCCAGGGACGTCACGCGAGGGCTCGGTCGACTGCGCCACGAGCCCGAGCTTAGCTCGTGTCATGCTCGTGGATCGGGAATGCGCTTTCCGTTCCGACTCAAGCTCGCGCTGCTCGCGAGCACCTTCGCGTCGGTCCCGCTCCTGGTCGTCGGCTGGCTGGTGATCGACGTGAACGAGCGCGAGCTCGAGAGCACCACCGAGGCGCTCTCGATCGCGCTGGCCGAGCAGGTGGCGGGCGACGTCGACCGCCGTGCCGAGGCGACGGAGCGCGCGCTCGGCGCCGTCGGGAGCGCGCTCACCGACGCGTCGCTCGAGCGGCCGACGCGGCTCGCGCTCGCCCTGCGTCTGCTCGATGCGACGCCGGAGCTCGACGTCGTGGCGATCTACGACGCCGAGGGCGTGTTGATCGACCGCATGCGCGCCGCGGAGGCGGCCTCCGTGACGACGCCCGATCCGCTCGGTGCCGCGCTGCGCGCGCGTGCGCTCGCCGAAGGAGCGGCGATCGCGCCCGCGACCCGCGATGGCGAGCACGTCCGCGTGCTCCTCGTCGTCCCGCTCCGCGCGCACGGGGCGGTGACCGGGTACGCCGCCGCGCCCGTCAGCCTCGCGCCGATCGAAGAAGAGGTGGCGCGCCTGTCCAGCGTCCAGCTCGCGGGCGACGAGGGGGAGCTCGTGGTCATCGACGACGCGTCCCGTGCCGTCGTTCGAGGCCGCGCGCCCCTTCGCCTCGAGGTCCTCGACGACGCGCCGGCAGCCCCGGGCGCGCGCTCGGAGAGCGGCGAGCACGTCGACGCCGCCGGGCGCGCATGGCTCCGGACCGTCGCACGCGTCGAGCGCTGGCCCTGGCGCGTCGTCGCCGACGTCCCGCGCGACGTGGCGCTCGCCTCGCTCCGAGAGACCCGCACGATCGTGGCCGTCGCGATCGCCGCCGCGCTCCTTTCGGCGTTCGTCGCCTCGTGGCTGCTCGCGCAGCGGATGGCCGCGCCCATCGCGGCGCTCGTCGCGTTCACGCGCGACCTCGCGGCGCGACGCTTCGATCGACGGCCTGCCGTCTCGACCGGCGACGAGCTCGACGTCTTGGCCCGCGCGCTCGGTGACGCCGCCTCCGAGCTCGATCGGTCGGAGAAGCGCGCCCGCGAGGAAGCCGCGATCCGCGCCGACCTCGGTCGTTACCTGCCCGCCGAGATCGTGGAGAAGATCGTCCGCCGCGAGCAGAGCATGGAGCTCGGCGGACGGCGCGTGTCGCTCACCGTGCTCTTCGCCGACGTCGTCGCCTTCACGCCCTTGAGCGAGCGCCTACCGCCCGAGCAGGTCGTCTCGCTGCTCAACGAGCTCTTCACGCTCCTCACCGAGGCCGTGTTCCGCCACGGCGGCACGGTCGACAAGCTCATCGGCGACTGCGTGATGGCGCTCTGGGGCGCGCCGACGGCGCACGTCGACCACGCGCGCCGTGCCGTGCTCGCCGCGCAGGACATGGTGCGCTTCTGCGAGAGCGCCAACGCCGGCTGGAAGGAGCGCTACGGCGTGGAGGTCCGCCTCGCGATCGGCATCCACTCGGGCGAGGCCGTCGTCGGCAACGTGGGCTCGCGCGAGCGCATGGAGTACACCGCGATCGGCGACGTGGTGAACGTCGCGGCGCGCCTCGAGACGATCGCGCGACCGCAGCAGATCCTCGTGAGCCGAGCGACCGCGCAGGCGATCGCCGGCGAGTTCGACGTGACGCCGCTCGGCCCGCGCGAGCTCGCGGGACGCAAGGAGCCGGTGGAGCTGCACGAGGTGGCGTGGTGACGCCGAGCGACGAGAGCTTCGCGGCGCTCGAGGTGGGCACGCTCGTCGCGGGCCGCTTCCGCATCGAGGGCCTGCTCGGGCGCGGCGGCATGGGCGTCGTGTACCGCGCGAGCCAGGAGCCCATCGGGCGAGCCGTCGCGCTCAAGGTCTTGCGGCCGGAGCTCGCGCGCGACCCGCGATCGCGAGCGCGCTTCGAGCGCGAGGCCAAGATGGCGAGCACGCTCGAGCATCCCTCGGCGGTCGCGGTGTTCGACTTCGGCGAGCACGGCGGCGCGGCCTACCTCGCGATGGAGCTCGTCCGCGGCGAGAGCCTCCGGGCGCTCCTCGAGCGCGGGCCGGTCGGCGTGACGCTCGCGATCGACGTCGTGACGCAGCTCGCCGACGTGCTCGCCGCGGCGTCGGCCGTCGGCTTGGTGCATCGCGACCTCAAGCCCGAGAACGTCCTCGTCGAGGCATCGGGGCGCGTGCGCGTGCTCGACTTCGGGCTCGCGTTCGCGCTCGCGCCGGAGGTCTCGGCGCGGATGACGCGGGAAGGCGTCGTGCTTGGCACGCCCGAGTACCTCTCGCCCGAGCAGGCCCGCGGGCAGAGCGTCGGCCCGGCGACGGACGTGTACGCGCTCGGGTGCGTCTTGCACGAGCTCGTCACCGGCAAGCCTCCCTTCACCGGCGGCGAGCTCGACGTGCTCACGCGCCAGATGTACGCGCCGCCACCGCCGCTTCGCCGCGAGGCGGGCCTGCTCGACGTGCCGATCGAGCTCGATGCCCTGCGGCGCGCGATGCTGGACAAGCGCGACCACGCGCGCCCGCCGGCCGCCGAGGTGCGCGATCGGCTCGCCTCGCTCGATCCCGATCCCGCACGCGCGAGGGCGCGGGCCCGCATCGACGGCTACCTCGGCCCGCGCGCGATGCGCATGATCGACGCGCCCGCGAAGACGTCGGACGCGGCGCCGGCGGCGCTCGAGGCGCCGCTCGAGGTGGCGGTGGCGGGCACGCTCGACGCATCGCTCGCGGTCGCGCTCGCCGCGAACGGGATCGCCGTGCACCCGATCGACGAGGCCGAGCTCGACGCTGCCGTCGTCCTGGTGCCCGACGCCGACGACGACGAGATCGCCCGCCTCGTGCGGCTCGGCTCCCCGGTGGTCGTCGGGCTCGGGGCGTCGGACGCCGCGCGCCTGGCCGCGTGCCTGCGCGCGGGCGCGGCCGACGTCGCCTTGCGACCCTTCGTCGCCGCCGAGCTCGCACGGAAGCTACGACGCGTCGCCAAGGATCGCGCGCGCCGGAGGTCGTGATCGGGTGAC
The DNA here is from genome assembly GCA_044223665.1 of Sandaracinaceae bacterium. GTDB lineage: Bacteria > Myxococcota_A > Polyangia > Polyangiales > Sandaracinaceae > JBBSAT01. The sequence goes on from JBGALT010000020.1 coordinate 31,446, forward strand.
GAAGGACGCCTCGGGCGGGTCGGCTCGCGCGTGTGCGGCGCTCGCCGGCGTCCTCGCGGCCCTCGCGTGCGCGAGCATCGCGCGCGCGCAGAGCGACGCCTCGAGCGTGACGGTGCAGGAGGGCGACAGCTGCGAGACCATCGCCGAGCGGCTCTATGGTGAAGGCGCGGCGGGCCTCGCCGCGCTCCACGACGCGAACCCCGAGCTCGGCCCGCTACCGCACCACCTGGTGCCGGGAACGACGCTGCGCGCGCCCGCCCCCGCTTCGATCACGTCGATCGAGCACGTGGTCGAGCGACGCGCGCCGAGCGCCACCACGTTCGAGCCGGCGCAGCGTGGCGATGCGCTGTCGCGCGGGACGCAGGTGCGCACGGCGGAGTCGTCGAGCGCCGACCTCGCGTTCCGCGACGGCGCCCACGTCACGGTGCGCGAGCGGACGCTGGTGATCGTCTACGGCGGGCGGCGACGGCTGGTCGAGCGCACGATCACGCATGCCGAGCTCGAGCGGGGCGCGCTGCGCAGCCGCCTGGGCGAGCTCGAGGGCGGGCGGGTCGAGGTGGCGACCGAGGCGGCGATCGCGAGCCTGCCCGGCGACGGCGTGGTCCGGGTCGAGGACGACGGGACGAGCCTCGTCGCGAACCACGGCAGCCGCGACGCATCGATCACCGCCGAGGGCGAGCGGGTGGTGGTTCCTCCCGACTCGGGCGTGGTGGTCCATCGTGGCGAGCACCCCTCACGCCCGCGGCGTCTGCTCGCCGCGCCACGCTGGCTGGCCGATCGCCGCGGCGTGGTGGTCGGGCTGGTCGGCGAGGGCGCGGTGCTCCGCGGCGGGTTCGTGCCCGTCGAGCACGCCGCTGGCTACCGCGTCGAGATCGCCCGCGATGCGCGGGGCGCCGATCTCGTCCAGGCGCTGGCGCTGGACGCCGACGCGAGCGCGTTCGAGGCGCGGGGCATCGTCGACCCCGTCGTGTACGTGTCGGTCGCCTCGCTCGACGCGGATGGCCTCGAAGGACGGCGCTCTCCGTGGCGTGCCTTCTCGGTGCGCCTGGCGCGCCTGGTCTCGCCGGGAGGCATCGACGCCACGCTCGGCGCGGAGGCCGTGCCGCGGGTGCTCCCCGGAACCTGGTTGGTCGCGCCGCCCGGGCTCGCCTGTCGCGTGGGAGACGCCGCGCCCGAGTCGATCGTGACGCTCGATGCGCCCGGCACCGCCTCGATCGCCTGCGCCGACGTGGCCGGGCTCGGAGAGCCGGCCCTGCTCGAGGTGGACGTCGCGGTGCCGAGCCTCGCGCTCGACGGAACGTTGGTGCGCGACCGCAGCGCGGCCGTGACGCTCGCGCTCGAGGGCGACCCGCTGCCCCCGGTGCACACGCTCGTGCTGCGCGCGCCGGCGGGCTTCGAGGTCGGACGGCTCCGCGCGCGCGCCGACGGCGTGCTCGAGGCGTTCGTCACGACGCCGCCGGACGCGAGCGACGCCGCAGCGCTGACCGTCTCGCTCAGCGTCGGCAGCTCGTACGTGGACCTCGAGACGTTCTCACTCGTCGTCGTCGATCCACCCGCGCTCGGAGCGCCCGCGGCCACGCCCGCCCCGCCGCGCGCGCCGCCGAGGCCGCTCCGCGAGGCGCGCACGGTGCAGAGCGCGCTCGGCGATCTGCCCTGGCCCTCGATGCTCGCGCTCCGCGACGAGCGGCGTGGTGGGCTCGGCGCGTGGGTCGTCGGGGCGGTCGCGCAGGCGGACGGAGATCCGCAAGTGCGTGTCGGAGGTGGCGCCTCGGCCGAAGTGCCGGAGGTCCCACTGCGCTTCTCGCTGGCGACGGCCGGCGATGCGCTGCACGCCGAGCAACCGGTCGACCGCCGCGGGAGCCTCGACCTCTGGCTCGGCGTCGGCGCGCTCCTGCACGACGACGGCCTGCTCTCGGTCGCAATCGACGCGAGCGCGCTCTTGCCGACGCGCCCGGAGCCGGAGGGCATCGGCCGCGTGCGGCTGGCGCCGAGCGTGGAGCTGGGCCTGCGGCCCGACCCCTGGCTCACGCTCCGCACGCGACAAGGCGCGCTCCTCGACGCGGCGCCGACGGGCGCGCGTCTCTGGGCCGGCGCCCTCGGGGCCGATCTGACCCCGGCCCGCTGGCTGGCCTTCGGGGTCGAGCTCGACGCATCGGCAGGGCACTTCGTCGAGCGCGACGGCGCCGCGCTCGCGCTCGTCGTGGGTGCCGAGGCACGGGTGGAGGGCGTCGAGATCGCGCTCGCCTCCCGGATCGCGCTCGACGACGACGCCGCGCGCGCCCAGGGCGCGTGGAGCTTCGTGCTCGCGCTCCGCTTCTTCTCGCGCTGATCGACCGTGCCGCGAGAGGCGGACGCCCTGCCGAATCGGTCGGGCGCGCCCCCGGCCCGAATCGGTGCGATCGCGGGGAACGAAGGGCGGGGGGCGGGTGTCGAGATCTCGTCGTACGCTCGGACGTCGGAACGCTCGGAGATGATCGAACCCACGGATTCTGCGGGCGCTCCTGCCCACTCCGCCCCGGTCCCGGGGAAGGAGGAGCGCGTGCGGCCCTCGGTCGCCGTCGGCGCGCTCGCGATCCTGGCGTTCATCGTCGCGCTGGGCCTGCTCTTCGCCGATCTGCTGCAGCGCGGCCGTCCCGCCCACTTCGCGCGGCTGATCGCCGAGCGCGGATCGGTGGAGGCCGAGCTCGGGCACGGTCGCGACGCCGGCACGAGCCCGGGGCCGATCGCGCCGATCCGGCCCTCGCTCCACTTCGCGCTCGGCCCCGAAGCACCGCCAGAGGACGCCGAGGACGACCCGCAGCGCGCCGCCTCTCGCCGCTCGTTCGGCGACGGAGACGCCGGCATCGGCGGCCCGCCGTTCCAGGAGACGTGGGTGCGCGGCACGCTCCGCGCGGTCGACGGAGCCTCCGCGGCGCGCGCCGGAGACGCGTGCTGGGTGCGGGTCCTGCCGGTCGGCGGTCGCGGCTACAACTGCCTCGTGCGCGTGACGTGTGGCGAGACGATCCTCTACCCGGACGGCCCGCAGCAGGCCGGGTACGCTCCGTGCGACCTCGAGGACGGTCACGTCGTGCGCGGCACGGACTCGAGCACGTCGGGTCGCGACGGCGATCCGACGCTCGACTTCGATCTCGGGCGTCGCGAGCTGCGCGTGGGCGACCAGGCTCCGGTCGACGGAGATCCCTACTTCCAGCAGCTCGGCGGACGGGGCATCCCCACGTTCTCCGCCGAGATCGCGCTCGATCCGCCGCGCGCGTGAGGCGCCTCCACGCGCGCGCCGCCGCGCCGATGCGTCCCTCGCGGCCGAAAAATCCTGCGCTCGGATCGACGCGCGTCCTCTCTCTTTGTACTACCCTGCCCGCGCTCGCATGGGGCTCCGCTGCGATCAGTGCAAGACCGAGAACGCCGATGGCTCGCGCTTCTGCGCGAAGTGCGGCGCGGCGCTGATCGTCCCCCGCGACAAGGACCCGCTGCTCGGGACGACGATCGCCGAGCGCTTCCGCGTCCTCTCGGTGCTGGGCGAGGGCGGCATGGGCCGCGTCTACCGCGGCGAGCAGCAGATGGGGACCACCAGCCGCCCGGTCGCCATCAAGGTGCTCACGACGAGCCCCAACGACGAGAAGGGTGTCGCGCGCTTCCAGCGCGAGTGCGCGACCGTGGTCTCGCTCCATCACCCGAACACCATCCGCTTCTACGACTTCGGCATCCTGCCCGACGGGCGCCGCTACATCGCCATGGAGCTCGTCGAAGGTCGCTCGCTCGCCAAGGCGATCGCGGAGGGACCGATGCCCTACGCCGTCGTCGACCGGCTGGTGACGCAGATCGGCGGAGCGCTCGCCGAGGCGCATCGGCGCGGCATCGTTCACCGAGACCTCAAGCCGGACAACGTCCTGCTCGCAGAGCACGGCGACGAGGGCTACCACGCCAAGGTCCTCGACTTCGGCATCGCCAAGAACGCGCGCGCGGGCGACGCCGAGATCACCGCTGCCGGGACCATCGTGGGCACGCCTGCGTACATGAGCCCCGAGCAGCTCTCAGGACGAGACGTGGACGAGCGCTCGGACGTCTACGCGCTCGGCTTGATGACGTACGAGATGCTCACCGGCTCGCGCCCGTTCACGAACTGTACGACGCCGCTCGAGTGGGCGACGGCGCACCTCACCAAGACGCCGCGGGCCTTCGACGAGTTCCCCTCGACGCGCGTGCTGCCCGCGGAGAAGCAGGCGGCGATCCTCCATGCGCTGGCCAAGGAGCCCGAGGACCGCACGCCGAGCGCGCTGCGCTTCGTGGAAGAGCTCACCGGGACCGTGCGCACCAGCCAGCCCGTGACGCGATCGGGGGAGCACGTGCCGGCCACCGGGGATGCGCCGACGGTGGCGGCGCGGACGCCGCGCGCGTCGCTCGGGACCGGCCGCGGTGCCGAGCTCGCGCTTGCTCCCTCGCGCGGACGGTTGGTGCTCTACGCGCTCGGCGCGACGGTGATGACCGCGCTCGGCGCGGCCGCGATGGCCTCGATCATGGGCGGCAGCGGAACCCCCGACGCGACGGCGCTGCGACCCGCGCCGCTCGACGCGGGCGCGCCAGAGGACGTGGGGACCGACGCGGGCCCCCGCATCGAGTGGATGCGGGTGCTGACCGCCTCGTCGGGCGCCGACACCGAGACCTTCGCGCTCGGCCCGCCCGACGGGCGCTGCGCCGTCATCCGCTACGGGGGCAAGCTCCTCTTCGAGCTTCCTCCCGAGGTCGCGCACGCGACGGCGGGGACCTCCGCTCCCGACCTCGAGGTCGTCGTTCGCGACGCGACCTCCCCCTACCGCGTCGAGGTCGGGCTCGAGCGCCACACCGACACGTACACCACGATCGCATCGGACATCGTGGGCGTGACGCCGCTCGACGTCGATCAGTTCGACGTGCACGAGTTCCGCTACATCCGCGTGAAGAACGCCTCACGCAGCTCCGTCGTCTGCGTGGACGCGGTCGGCGTGTACGTCGATCGCTGAGGCTGCGCGGAGATCGACGCGCGGAGATCGACGCGCGGAGATCGAGCGGGCAGTGTCTCGATCAGAGCGCGGCGAGCGCGAGGAACGCCGCGCCGAAGGCCGTCAGCGGGATCGAGAAGTTGTCGTCGATGCGGCGCGAGACGAGCTCGGCGACGGCCCCCGCGAGCGCGCCCGCGAAGGCCGAGGCGAGCGCGGCCGCGAGCCCGACCTCCGGATGGAAGAGCCCCACGTAGCCCGCGGCCGCGAGCCCGCCCGAGGCCACGAACGCGAGCGAGCCCTCGAGCGAGCGCCCGTTGACGAGGCGAACGCGCCCGTAGCGCCGCCCGACGATCGCGGCGATCGGATCTCCGACACCGAGCACCACCAGCGCGATCGCCGACGGCACCGCCTGCTGGCAGATCGCCATCAGCAGCACCGCGATCGCGTACCAGGTGGCCGAGTTCACGCGGTGCGCCTCGTGCGGATGTGCCGTGCGCCCGAAGAGCGACATGCAGAAGTCGTTGATGCGCGAGTCGAGGCGCCGGCCGATCTCGAGCGAGACGCCGAGCGCAGCGACCGCCGCCGCGATGCCGATCGCGACGGTCCAGCTCGGCGCCAGCTCGAGCGCGAGGAGCGCGCTGGTGGCGCTCGCGAGATGGAGCACGTTCCGCGCGTAGTTGGTCGGCCGCAGGCTCGGGACGTGGATGTCCTCGCGCTGGAGCGCCCGCACGATCCGCTCGTAGGTGGGCTGGACCTGTTGGCGCAGCGCGATCCAGTCACTGCGCTGATCCCGCGTCGGCGCGTGCCGATCGAGCAGCGCGTCGAGGGTCTTCAGCTCGCCGCCGAGCGGCGCCGGCGCCGGCGCGAGCTCGGCCGCGCTGGCCCGCGGATCGGCCGCGTCGGAATGGGACCGGCTCGGCTCGCTCTCCGCGCCGGCGGAGATCGTCGCGATCTTCCCGCGCACCGAGTCGAGGCGCGTGCGCATCGAGGCGAGACGCTCGCGCTGCAAGCGACCACGATCGAGCTCGGCGAAGAGCTCGTAGAGCTCCCGGGCGACGTCACGGCTGGCCTCGAGAGTGGCTGTCACGGCGGGGGAAGAGAACGCCACCGAGGGCGCTCGCGCAAGGAACAACCCTCACGCGACCGCCGCGATTCGGTCATGTTTTCGTCACGGCGTCGCGCCGCGCCGCGCCGCGTCAGGCGCGTGAGCCTGCGGCGGATGGAGAGGGGTGAGCGGGATCCGGCTCCGCCGGTCCGGCGAGGGGGCGTGCTCAGCGCCCCCTCGAGAATCAGAAGACGGGCACCTGCTCGTAGCAGCGGCCCATGTAACAGAACTCGCCGCCGCAGTCCTGGTTGCCCGTGCAGCCCTGGCGCTCGACGTGCGTCACCCACTGCGCGATGTGGTTGCCGCTCTCGATGTTCTGGAACGGCAGGCGGATGGCCGGGCGGATCGGCTGCATGCCCATCGCCGCGCGGGTCGGATCGAAGGCCGCCATCCAGATCTGGTAGCGCGCCTGATCGCCGTAGCGCAGGCCGTAGCCGCGCGCCGTCGCCCACGCGATCCAGAAGAGGTCGTGACCGTGGTCGTGATAGACGGTCGGATCGAACTTCGGCCACGACGCGCAGACACCGTCGTTGGGGCGGTCCGAGGGACCGATGCCGCTGAGCTGCGTCGCGACCCCGCCACCGTCGGACGACACGAACCACATCTCGGCGTCCGTGACGCAGTCACCGGCGCCGCCGCTCGAGTCGCCCGCGCCCATCGAGCCGATGTTCGACGGCGAGCGGTTGTAGACGACCCAGTTGCCGTCGGGCGAGTACGTCGGGTGGTAGTTGTTGCCGCCCGCCGCGTCCGCCAGCACGGGGCCCGGCACCCACGCGCCGCCCGAGAGATCCACACGCGCGATGGAGCCGCTCGTGACGGCCGGGGCCTCGATCGCCGGTCCGCTCGCCACGCTCACGTAGACGATGTGGTCTCCGTCGGGCGACCAGTCCGGCATCGAGGACAGGCCCGTCGTGATGCCCATCTGCGTGATGGTGCCCGTCGCGGGATCCATGATGTTGAGGCCGCGCGGCGCGCTCACGACGAGCTGCGCGTTGTCGGGGCTGAACGAGTAGAAGTTGGGCTGGGCGGGGAAGCCGCCGCCCGACGCGGGCCGCCGCAGCAGGCGGGTGCGCATGGCGACGTCGAAGATCTGGAGCGTGCTGGTCGGGATGCCCGTGCCCACCGCGATGCGCGAGCCGTCGCGCGAGAGCGTGTGGCAGCCGACGCACATCGTGCCGGCGCCCGTCTGCGCGACGCCGAGGAAGCGCTCCTCGACCGCGCCCGGGACGCCGAACTCGTAGCGCATGATCGCGCCGCCCGCGGCGTTCCAGTAGTAGACGCCGCCCGTGATGTCCTCGTGCGCGACCGCGAGCTGGCGCGCCGCGGCACTCCCGATGCGGCCCGCCGAGTCGGTGCCCGTCAGGCGGATCGTGGCCGTCTCGCCGCGCGCGGCATCGGAGATGGCGCCCCACGTGTCGTGATCCGGCGTGAAGATGCATCCGCCGCTCACCGCTTCACCGCAGTCGAAGTAGACCCGCAGCACGACGGCGCTCGTCGTCACCTCGAGCCGGAACAGGCTCGACCCGTTCGGCATGAAGTGCAGCTCGAAGTGCTCGAGGTTCGGCGGGATCATCGCGCCGTCGTCCGGGTAGACGATCGACGGAGCGTTGGCCGGATCGTCGGTCCCCTCGAAGCGCGTCGGGGCATCGGTGGGTGCGCCGGGCCCGAGGATGTCCCGGTTCAGGTGGAGCGTGAGGCCCGTGGTGGCGCGGGCGGCGCCGAGCGAGGCGATGATCGACGTGTGCCCGCCTCGATCGGTGACGGACGTGAAGTGCGAGCCCGTGAACGTGCCGAGGGAGGCCGCGGTCCAGGTGACCATCGACGTGACGTCGGAGAGCGATCCGTCGGTCCCGATCTGCATCGCCGTGTAGTCGATCTCGACCGGCGCGCCCATGATGGTCGCCTCGTGGTCGAGCGGCGCGATCACGAGATCTCCCGGCGAGCTGACGTGCGCGTCGTTGCCCGACTGCATGCCGCCGTCCTCGCCCGGCGAGACACCGCCGGTGTCCGGGCGACCGCTGCCGACCGTGCAGCCGGGAGCGAGAATCGATGCCAAGGTGATGGAGGCGAGCGCGAGCGACGAAAGACGGGGCATGCGGGCGTTCTCCGTGAGCAAGACGGACAGGGTAACCGAAGCGCGGCTGCGATCTTCAAGAGGGATCGTGCGCCCGGGCTGCGAACGGTCACACTGGGCCCCGATGGCCCGTGCGCTTGCTCCCACTTTCCCGGCCGGTCTGCTCTCGATCGCGGCGGCCCTCGCGGCTGCCTCGTGCGGAGGCGGGCGGGCGACGCCGACCGAGTCGGACATGGCCACCTGCAGCAACGCGCGGGACGACGACGGCGATGGCCTCGTCGACTGCCACGACCCGGCGTGTGGGATCTTCTCGTTCTGCAGCCCCCACGACGCCGGCACCGACGCCTCCACGGCGGGCGATGCGAACGTCGACGCCGGCGACGGCGGCACCTGCGGCGCGCCGCTCGACATCGTGCTGACGGTCGACGTGTCGACGTCGATGACCGGTGAGCTGGCGGCGATCGGGGACGGCATCACGCACCTCTGGGACGTCGCGCACGAGGTCTCGACCGATCCGCGCATCTCGCTGGTCGTGTTCGTGGACGACGTGCTGCCGGTGGACGGAACCCCTCCCTTCGCCGCCGACGGCGGGTGCATGGCCTTCACCAACGTGGACGACCTGCGGGCCCAGCTCGCCGCCTGGCAGACGTTCTGCGCGTCGAACCAGAGCCCGGTCAGCCACCTCGCGAACCAGGACTGCGCGGAGAACTCGCTCGACGCCATCGTGGCCGGGACGATGTGCCCGGTGCGGGACGGCTCGCGACGCGTGCTCGTGCACGTGACCGACGACACCTTCGTCGAGCGCCCCGCCGTGCTCTCGGGCGAGTGGGGCGGCGGCGTGGTCGTCCAGTTCAACTACCTCGAGGCGACGACGGCCCTCGTCGATCGAGGCTTCCACGTCGGCGTCTTCGCGGAGACCGGCATCGGAGACGACTGCGGCGCGGGCCGCAGCCCCGACGTGGGCCGGGGCTTCAGCGGCCCGCTCGGCGCGATGTCGTCCTTGCCGGAAGTGACGGATGGGCGCTTCTGGGATCTGCGCGAGGTCCGCGCCGGCCGCCTCGACATGGCGAGCGAGATCGAGGGCTGGCTGCGCGAGCTCGCCTGCGGCTCGTAGCCGGGGCGCGACGCCTCTCTCCCCGGCGTGGGACCCTCTCCCAGGGTGGGACCGCACGCGGACGTGGTTGTGGCGCGCGACGGCGAGCGCGTACGATTTGCGGATGACGTCACGTCTTCGCTTCTTGCTCGTCACGTGCTTGTGGGTCGCCGGCTGTGGAGGCGACCCACCCCCGGCCGCGGTCGACGTGGGCGCCCCGGACGCGAGCAGCGACGCCAGCAGCGACGCGTGGTCGCGACCCGACGCGTGGCGCGCGCCCTGCGAAGTCCCGCTGACGATCCAGACCGGAGACGCGAACGGCCACCCGCAGCCGCTCGGCGCGGGGCCCACCGAAGCGCGCGCCGGGCGGATCGCCGCGAGCGAGCTCCCGGACTTCGACAGCGGCCTGCAGATCTGGGGCTCGGGCGAATTCCTCCTCGCCAACGATCGCATCGCCGTGGCGATCGAGGACGTGGGGCCTTCCGATCTCTACGACCCCTGGGGCGGCCGCATCACCGGCTTGGCGCGCGTCGAAGATCACCACCTCGTCGAGCCCGGGGACTTCGGCGAGTTCTTCGTGCTCACCGGGCGCTCGACGATCGTCACGCGGAGCGTGACGGTGATCAACGACGGCTCGAACGGCGAGCCGGCGGTGATCCGAGCGGAGGGGCCCGTCGCTCCGCTGCCCTTCTTCGATGCGATCGTGCACGACATCTTCACCGACGCGCTCGACGACATGACGGGCGCGATCGACTACACGCTGGCCCCGGGGTCCGACCACGTGGACATCGCGATGACGTTCGCCAGCCGGCGCAACGTCGACGTCCGGATCCCGCTCGTCCTGCACGGCTTCCTCTACGCCGATCGGATGCCGCCCTTCGTCGACGCCGCCGGCTTCGATCAGGCAGGCGTCGCGACCACGGACTGGATGGGCTTCGCCGACGAGCGACACACCTCGTACGTCTACGAGCTCCCCGAGGGTCACTTCTCGACGAACATCGCGGCGTCCGGGTTCAACGGTCGCCTCGCGCCGGCACGCGTCATCCCGGGATGCGCCGTCACCACGTTCCCCCACGCCCGCATCACGCTGGGGGCGGGCCCCGACGGGGCGCTCGCCGCCCGCGCGCGCGAGCGCGGCGACGCCGTCCGCGCGATCACCGGCATCGTGCGCGAGCCGGACGGCGCCCCGGCCGAGAACGTGCGGGTGACCGCCCTCCGCAGCGGCACCGGCGCGTGGATCACCCGCTCGAACCTCACCGGGCCCGACGGCGCCTACACGCTGCACGTCCCGATGGACGCCGACGTGATGCTCGAGCCGGTGCGGACGAGCAACGGACGCGCGCCCCAGGTCGCGGTCGCCGCGAGCGTCACCACCCAGGACCTCACGATGCCGCCCAGCGGCTTCTTGCACGTGTCGGCGACCGACGAGCTCGGCGATCCGATTCCTGCGCGCATCTCGGTATTCGCGGCCTCGGGCACGAGCTTCGCGGAGCCTCCCTCGATGTACGGCGAGGAGGACGTCCCCGACGGCCGCGTGGCGGTGGCCTACGCCATCGACGGTCAGGCGACCGTGCGCGTCCCCGTCGGCACGTTCCGCGTCGTCGCCTCGCGCGGCTACGAGTGGGAGCTCGGCGAGGACGTGCTCACGGTCACCGCGCACGGAGAGACGGCGAGTGCCACGCTCGCGCTCGAGCACTCGGTCGACACCACCGGCGTGATGTGCGGTGACTTCCACATCCACACGCGCCGCAGCGCCGACTCGGGCGACGACGCCACGCTCAAGCTCCGCTCGGCCATCGCCGACGGTCTCGAGATCCCGGTGCGCTCCGATCACGAGTACGTCGCCGACTTCCAGTCGATCATCGAGGCGCTCGGGATGCAGCACTACGCGCACGGCATCGGATCGATCGAGATGACGTCGATGGAGCTCTGGGGGCACATGGGCGTCTTCCCCCTCGTCGAGGACCCGCTGTCGATCAACATGGGCGCGCCCGCGTGGCAGGAGTACCCGACGCCCGAGCACCCGGAGATCGCCCTGCGGACGATGGGCCCGCACGAGGTCTTCGAGCAGGTGCGCGTGCGCCCCGAGCACCCGGCGATCATCATCAACCACCCGCGGGGCTCGACGAACTACTTCGGCTACGTCGGATACGATCCGATCACGGGCACGGCGCGCCGCACCGCCGACTGGGATCTCGACTTCGACCTGGTGGAGGTCTTCAACGACAGCGCGTGGCGGGCCAATCGCGACGGAACGGTGGGCGACTGGCTCTCGCTGCTGGATCACGGGCGGCGCGTCTTCGCGGTCGGCTCGAGCGACTCGCACGGGATCACCGGCTCGCCGGTCGGCTACCCGCGCACGTGCGTCTCCCTGGGCTCGGACGACCCGATCGACGTCGACCCGATCGTGGTGCGTGACGAGCTGAGCGCGGGACACGCCACCATCTCGGGCGGCATCTACGTGACGACGCGCGTCGGCGAGGCTGCCTCGGGCGAGACGGCGGCCGGCGTGGGCACGCGCACGAGCGTGCACGTGCACGTCGAGGCGGCGAGCTGGGTGGACGTCGACGCGATCGACGTCGTCGTGGACGGAACCACGGTACAGACGATCGACATCCTGCCGACCGATCGAGATCCCGCGCATCCCGCGACGCGCTTCGATCACGACGTCGACGTCGACGTCGCGGCCACCGGCTCCTACGTGGTCGTCGCCGTGTACGGCGATGCGACGCTCGAGCCCGTGCACCGCGGGCGCATCCCCTTCGGCGTGGCGAACCCGATCTTCTTGATGCGCTGACGGCGCGCCGAGCCGGGAAGCGTCACGGCAGACGGGGACGGATCAGGGCCCGTGGCGGCGGCGGGGCGGAGGTCGATCTCCTCCGCGCGGCGGGCCGCCACGCTGGGGGCCGCGCGCGGGGCTCGCCGAGGCGCCCTTGCTCGCGTCGTAGCGGCGGAAGCGCACCCGCGGGTCGCGCGGATCGGGGCGCGCGCTCGCGTCCTCGAAGTGCGTCGCGCGGTCCGCGCGCACCTCGACGATCGCGCTCGCCGGGCCGATCCGGATCGCGCCGATGTCGCGGCTCTCGACGTCGCCACGGCGACACACGATCGCGAGCAGGCGCCGCGCGTCGGCTCCGTGCTTGGCGCCGAAGCTCACCTGGAAGGGCACGAACTCGAGGCTCGGCGCGGGCTCGTGCGCGGTCATCGCGCCCGGCGGCGGCATCTGCGTGCGCGGCGCCCCGCGCGGAGCATCGCGACGATCGCCCTGCCGCGACGGCGGCTGGATGACGCGCAGCTCGCGCGGCTCGGGCCCGCGCGTAAGGCCCGTCTCGATCAAGAGGCGCGCCAGCGCGCGCTCGGGCGAGCCCTTCGCCACCACGCTCTCGGCGATGCGCCGCGTGCGCTCGTCGATCTCGATCCCGCCCTCTTCGCCCGCGAGGAGCGCGACGAGGCGCTCGTCCTCCATCGCGCGGATCTGCGCGGCGGTCGGCATCGGCTCGATCCGCGCCTGGACGCGTGCGCGCTGCACGATGCGCTGAGCCCGCTGCAGCTCGCGCGGCGCGACGAGCACCGCGCTCGTGCCCTTGCGGCCCGCGCGCCCGGTTCGTCCGCTCCGGTGCGTGTAGGTGTCGGAGTCGTTCGGCGGCTCCATGTTGAGCACGAGCGAGATGTCCGAGACGTCGATGCCGCGCGCGGCGACGTCGGTGGCGACGAGCACCCGCAGCGCCCCGCGCTTGAACGCCGCGAGGGCCCGCGTGCGCTCGCGCTGGGCCATCTCGCCCGAGAGCGCGGCGACCGGGATCCCCACGTCCCCGAGCGCCTCGGCGAGCTCCGCCACGCCGGCGCGCGTCTTGGCGAAGACCAGCGTGCGCGCATCGGGATGCGCGAGCAGCAGATTCACGAGCGCGTGCAGGCGCTCGTTCGGATCGACGAGATAGAAGACGTGCTCGATGTCGGCGTTGGCGACGCCGAGGCGCGTGCCCTCGACGTGCAGCGGGTTCTTCTGCACGCGGTCGGCGAGGTGGCGTACCTCGGGCGGGAACGTCGCCGAGACGAGGTGCGTGCGCCTTCCTTCCGGCACGCGCGCGAAGATCGCGTCGAGCGCCTCGGAGAAGCCCATGTCGAGCATGCGGTCGGCCTCGTCGAGGGCCACGGCCGCGATCTCGCTCGGATCGAGCGAGCCGTGCTCGAGGTGATCGATGAGGCGCCCGGGCGTGCCGACCACGAGCGCCGGCAGCAGCGCGAGCGCGCGATGCTCGTCCCGATAGCTCGTGCCCCCCGTGACCGCCGCGACGCGCACGCCGAGCGGCGCGTAGAGCCAGCCGAGCTCCTCTTCCACCTGCCGCCCGAGCTCACGGGTCGGCACGACGATCAGCGCCCGCGGCTTGGCAGCCTTGGTGGGGCGCGGCGAGGGCAGCATCACGAGGTCGCGCAGCACGAGACCGATCGCGATCGTCTTGCCCGATCCGGTCTGCGAGGTGATCCGCAGATCGCGACCGATCGACTCCGGGTCGAGCACCGCGCGCTGCACCGCCGTGAGCGACGTGTAGCCGCGACCGAGCAACGCCTCGGTGAGCGCCGGCCCGAGCAGCTCGGGCAGGTCGTGCTCGGGGCCGAGGTCGACCCCGCCCGCTTCTTCTTCTTCGATCTCGATGGCGCTCAATGGGTGGCCTGGACCTGGATGCGCGAGCCTCGCCCGGCGCGCGGGCGCGTGCGTGCCCGCTCGGTGCCGATCGCGAACGGCGGTGGGCGATTCGGGTCGCAGTCGGGACCGAACCCGGCTGCGTCGAACTCGTAGCTCAGGCTTCCGCTCGCCGACTCGGTCACGGCCTGGACCGTGACGCGGTGCACGCCGGCGCGCGCAGGGCTGCAGTAGCTGAGGAGATAGAAGCGCTGGGTCATCTGCACGATGCGCGCACCGACCTGGCGGAAGGCCTCGGAGATCGCCGCCGAGTCCTCGACGAGGACGTAGCCGTCGCGACCGACGTCGCCGAGCGTGCCCTCGTCGATCTCGCTGCCGACGCCGATCGCGAACACGTCGTAGGGGCTCTCGTCGATCGCGTGGCCCATGTCGCGCCGCGTGACGCGCGCCGCGTGATCGGTGCCGTCGGTGAAGACGACCAGCGTGCCGAAGCGGAGCGGCACCTGCGAGTGCCCGAGCGCCTCGTCGAGCGTCGCGAGCCCTCGCACCACCGCACCGTGGAGGTTGGTCGACGGATCGCGCGGATGGAAAGCACCGAGGCGCGCCACACCCGCGGTCGCGCCGCCTTCGGTCGTGAAGCCGACGATCTCGTGGATCTCCTCCTCGCCGTCGAACGCGTAGACCGCGACGCGCTGCGAGCTGCCCTCGACCTGCGAGACGAGCTCGGTCGCCGCGGCCTGGAGCACCGGCACCTGGTCGCTCTCGGTGACCGACCCGCTCATGTCGACGAGCAAGAGCGTGTAGTGCTCGGCCGCGACCTCGGGGTTGACGATCGTCTGCTGGCTCTCGGTCGGCGAGACGAGCGAGCCGTCCTCCGAGATGCGGAAGCTCTCGGCCGTGAGGCCTCCGACGGGCTCCCCGCCCGCCGTGTCGACCGTGAAGTACACGGCCACGTTGCTGGGCCGTTGGTAGGCCGAGTCGACGGGGGTGAGGCGCAGGCCCACGCATCCTGCGAGCGTGATCGCTGCGAGCGCGACGAAGGTACGACGCATGGCGGCGCGGACCTTAGGTTCGCCGGCGTGCTCCGTCCACGTCTTTCGCGAGCGGGTGCGGCGCTTCAGCGCGTTCCGGCGACCGGGTTCAGGAACATCAGGCGCGCGACGAGCCACGTGATGTAGCCCGACCATGCGACGCCACCGAAGAGCATGAGCGCGCCGAAGCCCCACGTGCCCCAGCGGCCACCGTCGGCGTATCGAACCGTGTCCATCCCGCGCTCGAAGAGCTCGAGCACGAACATGGAGACGAACGAGAAGCCGATCGACGCGATGAAGGCGCCCGAGAGCAGCGTGATCATCGCGCGCCAGGTGCTGATCGAGTCGAACGTCGCCTGGCAGCTGTTGCAGCGGTGCGAGTACGTGCGTCCCGTCGGCATGCCGCGGTTGTAGTGCTGCGTGACGTGATAGACGGTGACCGAGGGCTGAGAGCACTTCGCACAGCGGCGCACCTCGCGACAGCGAGCGTCGTTGGACGTGTCGATCTCACCCCACATGTCTCCGTGCTCCTCTCGGCCGTGGCAGCTCCGCGAGCCCTCGTCGGCGATCAGTCGAAGGCGGCAATCCCCGTGACGTCCTGCCCGATGATGAGCGTGTGGATGTCGTTGGTCCCCTCGTACGTGTAGACCGTCTCGAGGTTCAGCATGTGCCGTCCCGGAGGATACGCGTACATGATGCCGTTGCCCCCGAGGATGTCGCGGGCCGTGCGCGCGATGTCGAGCGCCATCGCGACGTTGTTCCGCTTCGCGAGGGAGATCTGCGCCGGCTTGATCTTGTCCTGCTCCTTGAGGCGACCCAGACGGAGCGTCAGGCACTGCGCCTTCGTGATCTCGGTGACCATGTCGGCGAGCTTCTTCTGCACGAGCTGGTAGCCGGCGATGGGCTTGCTGAACTGCTTGCGCTCCTTCGCGTACGAGAGCGCCGTGTCGTAGCAGCTCATCGCCGCGCCGATCACGCCCCAGCAGATCCCGAAGCGGGCCTGCGAGAGACAGCTGAGCGGGCCCTTCATGCCCTTCACGTTCGGCAGGACGGCGCTCTCGGGAACGATACAGTCCTCGAAGAAGAGCTCGGCCGTGACGCTCGCGCGGAGCGACCACTTGTCCTCGATCTTCACGGCGCTGAAGCCCTTCGTGCCCTTGTCGACGACGAAGCCGTGCACGACGCCGTCGAGCTTGGCCCACACCACGGCGAGGTCGGCGATGGTGCCGTTCGTGATCCAGCGCTTGACGCCGTTGATCTTGAAGCCGCCCGGGACGCGCTCGGCCTTCGTGATCATGCCGGTGGGATTGCTGCCGAAGTCGGGCTCGGTGAGGCCGAAGCAGCCGATGAGCTCGCCCTTGGCCATCTTCGGCAGGTACTTCTGCTTCTGCTCTTCGCTGCCGTAGGCCCAGATCGGGTACATCGCGAGCGAGCCCTGGACGCTCGCGAAGCTCCGGACGCCCGAGTCGCAGCGCTCGAGCTCCTGCATCGCGAGGCCGTAGGCGACCGCGCCCATGCCCGCGCAGCCGTAGCCCTCGAGGTTGGCGCCGAGCAGGCCCAGGCTCGCGATCTCGGGGATGAGATCCATCGGGAAGGTGCCGGCCTCGTAGTGCTTGGCGATGATCGGATCGAGCCGCGCCTCCACGAACTTCCGAACGTTCTTCCGTACGAGCAGCTCCTCTTCCGTGAGCTCGTCGTCCAGCTGGTAGTAGTCGAGGCCCACGAAGCCCATGCGTTCTCCTCCGGTGGCGCCGGCGAGGGCCGAGCGCGGCGCGCAGGATGCCGGCGGGCGCGCGTCCGGTAAAGGCCGTCGCGTGAGCCAGCCGTCACCGAGGCCTTTCCGTGCTGCCGCACGGGTGTGATCCACGGAGGGGGTGAAGTCTTGCGACGAGACTGCTGCGCAGAACGGTCGACGCCTCATGCATGTCGCGTCGCGAGACCGGCCTTCAGGCGTCGCCGAGCCCGAGGACGGAGCGGAACGGCCTTGGGGCCGTGAGCACCGACCGCAGGGTGAGGTGGCGAGCGTCCGAGCTTGCTCGGACGCGGCATCAAGGCCGGGATCGCGGCGCGTCGCTGCTGACCCCCTTCCGCGATCACACCCCTGCCGCACGCCTCGATTGACGGCGGACGGATCGGCGTGTCATCCCTGGCCGCTTCCGAACGGCCTTCGGGCCGGCGTACGCTCAGGCGAGCCGATGACGACGATTCCGACCGACACACGCACGAGGATCTCGGTCGCCGCCGCGGCCGTGCTCGCCGTCGCCAGCGCGCTCGTTTTTCCGCACGACGCGGGCGCCGACGCCCTGACGCGCGTCTTCATCAACGGCGTTCCGACACCGGTCAGCTTCAACGACGGCGACAGCTTCCGCCCGCAGGAGGGCGAGATCGCCGGACAGCAGTGCCGCCTCATCCACTACAACACGCTCGAGAGCTTCGGCCCGGCACACCAGTGGGGTGACTGGCACCCCTACGAGCTCTACATCCTGGCCAAGATGGCCACGGTCCACGCGCGCCGCGGGACCTGGCACTGCAGCTTCGACGGGAACTTCGACGGGTACGGCCGCGCCGCCCTCGACTGCCCCGACCTCGCGGTCGACCTGATCCGCCACGGCTACGCGATGGCCTACCAGGTCGACGACCACCCGGCGCGCCCCGAGTACCTGCGCGCGCAGCGCGAAGCCATCCGCGAGGGCCGCGGGATCTGGGCGCACGGCGTCCCCGAATTCGTCATGACCTCGGTCCACAGCTTCGACGAGGACCGCGACCGCGAGTGGCACTACAACCGCCTCATCTCGACGCGGGACGGCCACAGCGAGAGCATGCAGCACCGCGAGACCTACGCGAGCTGCGAGTGGGTCTGCAACACCGAGACGGTGGCGGACGAAGTGCAGGCGCGCCGAGCGGCCCGGGCCCTGCGCACCGATCCGACCACGGCCGCGCTCGTCGGGGACTTCTCGAACATCATCGTGACCGAGATGGCCTCGCGCTTCGCGCGCCGCGGAGAGCTGCCGGCCTACGTCGACGAGGCCATCCGCACGCCGATCCTCGCCCGCCTCTCGACCGAGCGCGACGCCGGCCGGCTCGGATCGCACACGCAGCGCGGCTCGTGCGCGATCTACGTTCCCTTCGATCGCCGCTACGGACGTAGCCGCGCGAGCTGCCTCGCCGGGCACGGCACGGTGCCGGACGATCTCGAGGGCCGCTGGGGGCACCACTGATGCGCCGCCTCTCGCTCTCGCTCGCGCTCGGCCTCGCCGGGCTCTGCCTGGTCCCGAGCTGCTTCTCGCCGAGCCCGAACGGGCCGCCGCGTGGCTACGAGCGCGACGACATCAGCTGCTCGGACTTCACCGACAACGACTTCGATCGGCTCGTCGACTGCCGCGATCCGGACTGCCTCATGGGCGGCTTCTGCGGCGAGCGCACCTCGCTCGATCCCGATCCGCATCCGGAGAACACGTTCGATCTGTGCAGCGATCGGATCGACAACGACCTCGACGGCAACTTCGACTGCGGCGACTCGGACTGCGCGCAGATCCAGGAGCTCTGCTGCTACCTCGAGTTCGACGACGTCAGCTGCAGCAACGGAATCGACGACGACCAGAACCGCTTCTTCGACTGCCAGGACAACAGCTGCAGCCAGGCCGCGGTGAACTTCATCACCGTGTGCGCCGCCGAGCGCGCGTGCCGCGACGGCGTCGACAACGACGGCGACGACTTCGCCGACTGCCTCGACCGCGACTGCGCGACGAGCCCGATGTGCGTCGAGACCCGCTGCGCGGACGGCGTCGACGACGAAGGAGACGGCCAGACCGACTGCCGCGACTCGGATTGCTTCACGAATGCGGCTTGCCCGGCCGGCACCGAGCACTCGGAGGCCGAGTGCAGCAACGCGATCGACGACGACCACAACGGCTTCGTCGACTGCGCCGACTTCGGCTGCACGCGGGCCGGCAACGGCGCGAGCGCCGAGGCCATCGCCTACTGCAACGCCCACGCGGAGCACAGCCTCGAGGCCTGCAGCGACGGGATCGACAACGACGGCAACACGTACGTCGACTGCCGCGATCGCAACTGCACGCTCTCCACCAACGACGCGAGCCCCGAGGCCATCGCGCACTGCGCGGAGATCGCCGAGAACGACGTCGCCAAGTGCACCGACGGGCGCGACAACGACGCGAACGGGTACACCGACTGCGCAGACAACAGCTGCACCGGCGCGATGGACCCGGACATCACGGCCTACTGCCGCATGCACACCGAGTCGACGTTCGCGACCTGCACCGACGGCATCGACAACGACGACAACCGCTACGCGGACTGCGCCGATCGCTCCTGTCGGACGGTCGTGGACTCGGATCCGGACACCGGCCGCGTGCGGACGCCCTGCCAGGAGAGCATCTCGCTCGCCGACTGCTCGGACCACTTCGACAACGACCGTGACGGCTTCGTCGACTGCGACGACTGGGACTGCAACTACAACCCGCTGACGCAGGCGCTCTGCCTCGCCCAGCGCGGCGAGCGGGGCCTCGTCTGCGGAACACCGCTCTACGTCCTCTATCCCGACCGCGACGCGGGCACGACCGGTGCCGACGCCGGCATGTGATCCACCCGAAGCTTTCCTTTCTGCGCCTCCGAACCCGAGAGCCTCACGCATGACCTCCGCTCCCTCGATCTCCTCGCGCAGTCTCGCTGCGCTCCTCGGCCTCGTGCTGGCGCTCGTGGCAGCCCCGGCGGCCGCCCAAGACGGGACGACGACGCCCGACGCGCAGGTGATCGCGCAGACGCCGCCGCCGCCCGTGATGTCGGTCGTGCCGGCCGCGACGACCGAGCAGAACTGCGCGAACCACGAGGACGACGATCACGACGGCCTCGCCGACTGCGCGGACGCGGACTGCTTCGACTCGGGCAACTGCGAGGCCGGTGGGAGCGACGAGAACACCGAAGAGGCCTGCCGCGACTGGCTCGACAACGACGGCGACGGCTTCACCGACTGCGACGATCAGGACTGTCAGATCCCCGAGATCCGCGCCTGCCGCGGCAGCTGGAGCGGCGCCTCCTCGGCGGTGACGACGCCCACCGGAGGCGACGAGCTTCCCGAGCTCGGGCCCGGCCAGAGCCTCGAGGACCTCATCGGCAGCGGCACCGATCGCGATGGCGAGCGCAGCGACGAGACGTGCGCCGACGGCATCGACAACGATCTCGACGGCCAGATGGACTGTGCCGACATCGGCTGCCGCTTCGACCCCTCGGTCACGGTGTGCACCTCGCACGCCGGCATCCGCTTCTCGGTCGTCGCCGGCGCGGGCGGCCGCCTCACGCTGAACTACGGCCTCGACGGCGAGTACCAGGGAAACCGCCCGGAAGCGGGCATCACGCTCATCCAGCTGCGCGCCCTCGGCCAGATCCCCGGCATCCAGCAGTCGTTCTTCCTCCTGAGCGCGCGCCTGGACGACTCGTTCCGCCTCTCGTTCGTGGCCTTCCAGATCCCGATCAGCAGCCGCGGCCACTACCTGCAGATGAACAGCGGCTCCGGCACGCTCTCGACCATCCGCATCATCTCGGCCGCGCGCCAGCTCTTCCTCGACCCGGCCAACTACATGGCGAGCGCGTTCGAGCAGGGCAACGGCGTGGTGGTCGAGACGGGCGGCCCGATCGACGACGACGGCATGGTGCGCTTCCGCTTGTTCGCGGCGGCCGGCTCCAACCAGTTCTCGAGCTCGGTCGGTGGCCGCTTCTTCAGCGCCGACGACCGCAACTTCGCGTGGACGGCCGGCGGCGCGCTCCAGCTCGACGCGATCGGCCACTACGACCGCATCGGCGACAACCCGTACCTCTACACGCCGGTCCCGCTCACGCTCGCGTTCCTGCTCGGCGGCAAGTTCGACACGCTGCCCAACGAGCAGGCGGTCGGCTGGCATGCGCTCGCGGTCTGGCGCTTCTGGCACTTCGAGGTCCGCGGCGAGAGCTACTCGCGCTACATCCTCGACTACGGCGCGATGCAGACGGCGTTCAACGTGAGCGTCGCCGCGCTCCTCGTGCCGCGCACGCTGCTGCTCGCGGCCGACCTCGGCGGCTTCTACCACCCGCTCGGCTACGCGAACGTGCCCGGCGGTCGCACCACGCCGAGTGGCGTGCAGTACCAGCCGGAGCTCTTGCAGTACCGCGCCGCGCTCCACTGGTTCTTCTACCGGAACGTCGGCATCTTCTCGCTCGTGTACGCCGGAACGCAGCGCGAGCACGTGCCCGGCGCGCTGGTCGCCGACGTGGAGCACGTCCTGCGCCTCGAAGCCCGCTTCCGCTTCTGATTTTCTGGGAGGCCGATACGCGGCCTCCCTCGTCCGGCGGAGCCGGACGAGCCTCCCTCCTCGTTCCGCCGCTGTCGCTGCGCTCGCTGCGCTCCGCTTCGTCGCTGCGCTCCTTCGCGCCGCTCCGTTCGCTCCGCTCGGCGCGAGCGAGGGGGCTCGAGCGCGCCGCTGCCTCTTCGACGCCGACTCTGCTGGAGCCACCGGATCGCGTGGTTCTCCGCGGAGCCGTGATCCGATCCCGGCCGTGATCCGCCACCGAGCGCTGTGGGCGCTCCTCACGGCCCCTAGGCCGCTGCGGTGCGTCCTCGCGCTCGGCGTCCGGTCGGAGCCCGCGGTTGCGCCGCGTGCTCGACCTCGGCTGACGGCCGGTCTGACGGCGCGGGGTTGCATGGTCGCCGATTCTGGCGTCGCCACCGGATTGTCTGCGTCTTCGCGGAGCCGTGATCCCGGCCGTGATCCACCGAGCGCTCCGGGCGCTCTCCGAGCTCTCGGGCCGCTCCGGTGTGCGTCGTCGCGCTCGGCGTCCGGTCGGTCAGCGAATCTCGTGGGGCCTTCGGCGGGTGAACACGGCCTCGCCGTCGGCGGTCGTGTTGCTCGGATAGTCGGCGGCGACGACGTCGGCGCCGATCACGCAGCCGGCGCCGATCGTCTGCTCGGCGGGCACGATGGCGCTCTTGCCGACGACCGTGAGCGCGCCGCCGCTGCGGCCGATCTTCGCGCCAGCGCCGACGCGCACGCGCGCGTCGAGGATCGCGCGCTCGAGGACGGAGTTGCGATCGATCACCGCGTCGTTGAGCACGATCGAGTCCCGGATCACGGCGCCCGGCATCACGCGCACGCCGGGGGAGAGCACGCTGCGCTCGACGGTCGCCGACGCGAGCAGTGTGCAGCCGTGCGTGACGAGCGCGTCCTCGAGCTTCACGCCTTTGGCGAAGCGCGCCGGCGAGCGGTTCTCGCTGCGCGTGTGGATGAGCCAGCCGAGGTCGTTCAGGTCGTAGGCGGGCGGATCGCTCACGAGGTCCATGTGCGCGTCCCAGTAGCTGTCGAGCGTGCCGACGTCGCGCCAGTAGCCCTTGTAGAGCCACGAGTAGACCTTCTCCCCGCGACCGATCATGCGCGGCAGGATGTCCTTGCCGAAGTCGTGGCTCGAGCTCGTGAGGTCCTTGTCCTCGAGCAGGACACGATCGAGGGCGTCGTAGTTGAAGACGTAGATGCCCATCGACCCCAGGCCCGGGACCGGCTCGCGCGGCTTCTCGACGAAGTGCGTGATGCGGCCGTCGTCCCCGACCTGGCAGATGCCGAAGCGCGACTTCTCCTCGTCGGGCACCGAGATGGTCGCCAGCGTCGCCTCGGCGCCGTTCGCGACGTGGAAGTCGATCATGTCGCGGTAGTTCATCCGGTAGATGTGATCGCCGCTCAGCAGGATCACGAGATCCGGGCGCCGATCCTTGATGAACAGGAAGTTCTGCTGCACGGCGTCGGCCGTGCCGGCGTACCAGGCCGTGTGCTCGCGGGAGCGATAGGGCGAGTAGATGCGGACGCCGCCGCCGCGCTCGCGGTTGAGCTCCCAGGGACCTCCGGCGCCGATGTGATCGATCAGCGAGTGCGGGCGGTACTGCGCGAGGATCATCACGTCGAAGACGTTCGAGTTCACGCAGTTCGACAGGACGAAGTCGATGATGCGGAACTTGCCCGCGAACGGGACGGCCGGCTTGGCGCGCTTGGCGGTCAGCACCGAGAGGCGGGTGCCTTCGCCGCCAGCGAGGATCACGGCGCAGATCTTCATCGCCGGCCGCCGTGCTCGGTCCGGAGCACACGGAAGCAGGCGCGCAGAGCGCGCGGACGGGAAAGGGCGGAGCGCACGAGCCGTTTCATGACGGCAGCCTAACAGGCCTCGCGGAGGACCTCGAAACTCCTGGCGAGCGCGCCGGACCGGCCCTCCCGTTTCGGCGGCGTGATCGGTTGACGCGGACCGGGCGATCTCGGGTACGCTCGCGACGGCACACGTGCGCGCGTCTCACTCGCTCCCCCTCCTGGCCCTCGCCCTCGTCTCGCTCTCGGCCGCCGTGGCCACGGCGCAGCCCCGACGCATCGATCCGCCCGCCGACGAGGACGAGACCACCAGCGACGCGCCCGGCGGCGACGCCTCCTCGGAGAGCAGCACCGAGAGCACCGAGAGCACCGCCACCACGTCCTCGACGTCGTCGTCGAGCTCGTCCGCCTCGAGCACGCCCAGTGGCCCGCCGCCGCGCGTGTACGTGGTCTCGGTCGCGACCGACGACGCGCTCGAGGCCTACGCCCAGCGAGCGGGCGCGGCCGCGCGTCACGAGCTGCGCAACATGACGACGGTCGACTGGCGCGCCGCCGATCAGCTCTTCCTCGGCTACGACGACTCGGCCCTCGAGACCATCGAGCGCGCGCGCGTGCGGCTCGACCAGGGCCGCCAGGCGTACCTGAACCTCGACCTCACGCAGGCGATCGAGCTGCTCTCGGGCGCCGTCCAGGACTTCGACGCCACCGCGACCGCGCTCGAAGATCCGGAAGATCTCGGCCAGGCCCTCCTCTTCCTCGGCGCCTCCTACGCCTTCAACGGCCAGCAGCGCGAGGCGACGCGCGTGTTCGCGCGCCTGCACGTGCAGATGCCGCACATCGTGCCCGATCCGAACGTCTTCCCGCCCGACGTGACCTCGCGCTTCGAGGCCGCACGACCGCGCGATGCCGCGGCGCCGAGCGCGTCGATCGCCATCGAGAGTGATCCGCCGGGCGTCGCCTACGTCGACTTCGTCGCCCGGGGCGTCACGCCGGTCACCGTCAGCGGCCTCATCGGCGGCGACCACGTCGTGCGCGTGACGCGTGCCGGCGCCACGCCGAGCGTCAGCAGCGTCACCATCCGCCCGCGGACGACCGAGAGCTCGAGCGCGTTCCTGGTCGACGATGCGCGCACGACGGGCCTGCACGAGGCGATCGCGTCGATTCGCGACGCCGACACGAGCGCGGCGCCCGCCGGCTCGGCCGTGCGTCAGGTCGCCGAGATCCTCGACATCGAGCGCATCGGCGTGATCCGCGTCTCGTCCGCCGAGGTCGAGGGTCAGGTCGGGATCGAGCTCCTGGTCTACGACGTGGCGAGCGGCCGCCGCCTCGTGCGCGGCGCGGGCACGGCGCCCACCGGCATCGGCGAGCTCGAGAGCGCCGTCCACCGGCTCGTCTCGGGCGCGCTCGAAGCGGCGCTCACCACGCGGCCGCAGGTGGAGCACGCGCAAGAGACCCACCAGGAAGAGGTGGAGGACATCATCCACACGCCGCCGCCCCCGCCCGAGCACTCGATCGCGGAGGAGTGGTGGTTCTGGACGATCATCGGCGGCGTCGTGGTCGTTGGCACCGCGGTGGCAGTCGGCGTGGCGGTCGGCTCGCAGGGCACCACGGTCGGTGATAACCCTCGTGGCGTGGTGGTCCTGGAGTTCTGAGGAAGTGTCCCGAAACTACGCCGCGCTCTCGCCCTTCGCCGCCCGGACGTTCACGCTCGCTGCCGTTCTCGTCGCCGTCGGCGGCGCCGCCCCGGTCGACGCGCAGGACGGGGGCGGTGCGCCCGACGCCGTCGTCACCACGGCGCTGATGATCACCGAGGGCGGCACCACCGACGCCCAGGCCGCGACCGTCTCGATCGGGCTGCGTCGAGGCCTGGCCGAGGTGCGGGGGATCGACTTCGTGCACCCGGTCGACGTGCTCTCGCCGCCGACCATCAGCGAGGATCTGCAGTTCGCGATGGATGAGCTCGACTCGCGCGCCGACCAGGTGCGCGACGGCGATGCGCGCGACGTGCTCGAGAGCGTGGACATCATCCTCGCGCTCTTCGAGGCGAACCTCGAGGCGGTGCGCCGCGAGCAGCTGATCGACGCGTACATGGTCGGGGCGGTCGCGCGCTGCCGCCTGCACCGCCAGCGCGAGTGCGAGGAGATGTTCGGGCACGTCGTGGTCTTCCGCGAGCAGCACGAGTACGACGCCGCGCGCTATCCGGCCGAGTACCAGGACGTGTTCGAGCGCGTGCGGACGCGCATCACGTCGGGGCGCGCGCGCCGCTGACGGTCGCGAGCGAGCCGGCCGGCGCCGAGGTGTACGTCGATGGCCGCAGCTACGGCCCTCGCCCGCCACGATCCCCGACCTCTTGGTCGGCGATCACTACGTGACGCTCAAGCACATCGCGTCGGTGAAGACGATCCGCCGGGCGACCGTGGAGGCGCAGGGCTCGTCGGTCAGCTACCGGCTCACGCCGAACGAGCGCTCGCGCCTCGTCGCCTCGCCCGAGGCGCAGGCGGCCATCCGCGGCGAGCTGGGCGAAGAGCGCGCGGGCTCCAACATCCGGAGCCTGGGCAGCACGCTCGGGGCGGCGCAGGTGATCATCGGAGTCGTCACCCCCGAGGGCGCCGAGGGGGTGCACGTGCAGGCGTACCTCTACGACATGCGCACGCGCTTCCTGCTCTCGCAGCGCGAGGCCAGCATGACCGCCGACGAGGCGGGCATGGAGATCGCCCGGCAGCTCGGTGTCGATCTCTACGAAGGCGTCGACCTCTCCGGCGCGGTCGCGGCGCCCGAGGAAGCGCTCCACGACACGGTCGAGCGGCGTCCCGAGCTCTACGAGGAGTGGTGGTTCTGGACGGTGATCGGCGTCGCGGCGGTCGGGATCGGCGTCGGCGTCGGCGTCGGCGTCGCGACGAGCCAGCCCGGCGTGCCCGACGGCTGGACCCGCATCGACGGTCACTTCTGACGGGCGCTCGTGCGGGACGCGGTCCGGGCGCTCGCCGTCTCGTTGCTCCTCGCGGGATGCGACGAGCCGCCTCCGACGGCCGATCCCGCGCTTGCAGTGGCGCCCCACGTCGAGATCGAAGAGCAAGAGCCGCTCGCCGTCGCGGAGGAGGACCTCCCGCCGGCCATCGCCGACAGCGCTCCGGACGCCGACGAGGCGCTGGGCCCTCCGGCCGTCGCGCCGGCGGCGGCGGTCGACGTCGCCTACGACACGGACGATCCGGTCGACGTGCGGCGCTTCGTCTACCGGGTCGCGCTCGACGTGCCTTCGGTGCTCGGCGAGCGCGGCGGCGAGGTCGAGACGGCGGCGGCCGAGCTCTACGTGGACGTGAGCGAGGAGCGCGTGCGCGCGCGCTTCGCCGGCCCCGGCTGGCCCGTGGCGGGCGGCTCCGAGGTCCGCCTGCGCGGGGACAGCCCCGGCGCCTACGTGTTCGACGAGCGCGGCGGCCGGCCGCTGGTGCCGGGCGAGCTCGCCGCGTGGTTCGAGGGCGGGCCTCCGCGCGCCGGTCCGATCCTGGTGGTGCGTCGCGATCCGGCGCTGCGCGGCGGGGTCGATCCCGGGCCCGGGATGCTGGTGTGCGCGCTCTTGGCCGAGTGGTCGGGGGAAGCGCGAGAGAACGTGATGCGGCGCTGCGCCACCGGAGCGCCTCTCGGCTTCCGCGTCGGCTACTGGCGCGGCGAGCGCATGGCGGACGTGACGGTGCAGTCACCGCGCCGCGAGATCCGCGCCGATCACGTCGATCCGCCGGAGCTGCCCGCGCGGGCGACGACGCGCGCGTTCCTCGAGCCGAGCGCCCTGGCGCACCTCGCGCCGCGGCGTGTGAGCCGAGACCTCGAGGCGAGCCCGAGCGACGGCCGCGGTCCGCCGCCCGAGCAGGGGCTCGTGCTGGTGAACGAGAGCGAGGCCCGGATCGTCGTCGTCGTCGACGGGGTCGCCGTCGGCGCGGTCGACGCGCTCGAGAGCGGAGTGCTCGAGGACGTGCCGAGCGGCGGGCACGAGATCGCCGCCATGCGCCCGCTCGGCGCGGTGGTCATGCGGCCGCGCGAGCTGCTCTTGCCTGCACGGACGATCCTCCACGCGCCACGGCGGCCGCCCGAGCCGTGAGGGAGCGGACGCGCAGGCCGCCGCCCGCGCGATCTCGCCACCTCACATGCAGGTGTGGTCGGCCTGGCAGGTGCCCGTCGTGCAGTCGCCGTCCACGTTGCACGCGACGCAGGTGCCGGCGTAGGTCGGCATCGTCGTGTCGCCACAGACGTGGCGGGGCAGCATGCCGTCCGCCGTGCAGTCGGTGCCCGTCGCGGCCGGATCGAAGGCCGGCGCGAGCGGCGCACCGGCGCAGGCCGGATTGATCTCGCACAGGGTCGTCGCCGTCGGCAGATCGGTCGCGTCGTCGGCGCTCGTGGTGCCGCCCGCGCCATCGCAGACGATCTTCTGGCAGTCGCCCGGCGACTGACCGGTGCTGAGGGTGTGGCTCGCGCCGAGGTTCATCGTGCCGCAGCCGTGGGTCATGCACGTCGCCACGACGCACTCGTTGCCGGTCGGACCGCAGTCGGCGGGGACGTTGCACTCCACGCAGTTGCCCGCGCCGTCGCACACGGATCCGCCGCCCGTGGTGCACGGATCACCGCTGTTGGCAGGCGTGGAAACGACGATGCCGGCGTTGCAGGCGAAAGAGTCGCACTGCGTCGCGGGCGGCGGGTCGGCGTCGTCGTTGATGCTCGTGGTGCCGCCGGCGCCGTCGCACACGACGATGTGGCAGTCGCCGGAGGTCTGCGCCGCGACGATGTGCGTCATGTCGAAGTTCATGGTGCCGCACACGCCGAGCTCGCAGGTGCGCTGGACGCACTCGTTGCCCGTCGCCGGGCAGTCGGTCGGGCCCTGACAGCCCGCGTCCGCGCCGCCGGTGTCGAAGTGGAACGCGTCGTCGCCCACGTCGGGCGGGATGTTCGCGTCGATGTTCGCATCGACGGGCACGAAGGCGTCCATGCCGGCATCGCCGATCGTCCCGGTGTCCGGCCCGCCGTCCCGCGGAGTGCCCGTGTCGATGCCGCCGCCGTCGGTGCCGCTGTCGCCACCCTCGTCGATCTTCGATCGGTCGAAGTGGACGAAGAGCTCGCAGCCGGCCGCGAGGGGCGCCACGAGGACCGCGATTCCGAGCACGGGGAGCGAGCGCGCGAAGGGGCGGAAGGTAGCCATCGGACAGAGGCTACCGATACCTCGCCCGTTTCGCCAACACCCTGCGCGCCGACGCGGACGTTTCGTCACGCAGGCCGGCCTTCCGGCCCCTCACAGCGGCGGTCGCGACGCTCGGTCGCGTCGCTCACTTGCTGTTCCTTTCCCCCGAGGGGCTGCCCGCAGCCCCTCGCCCACACCGGCAATGCCGCCGGATGTGGGGCCCCTCCCGCCGAGCCGCGTTCTCACGTTGGTTTCGGTTCCCTCCACCAACGTGATCGACGCTGTCAGACCATGTCCAGGAAGAGGGCCTCCGGGCTCTCGAGGAAGCCGATGATCTCGTACGCGAACGCCGCTCCGACGTGCCCGTCGACGATGCGGTGGTCGAAGCTCAGCGAGAGCAGCATGACCTCGCCGATGACGATCTGATCGTCCTTCACCACGGGCTTCTTCTTGATCTGGTGTACGCCGAGGATGCCGACCTCGGGGAAGTTGAGGACGGGCGTCGCGAACAGACCGCCCTGGCTTCCGAGCGAGGTGATCGTGAAGGTCGAGCCGGCGAGGTCGGCCGAGGCGATCGCGCCGGCCTTCGCCGCCGTGCCCAGGCGATCGATCTCGCGCGCGATGTCGAGGATCGAGCGGCGATCGGCGTCCTTCACGACCGGGACCATGAGGCCTTGGTCGGTGGAGGCGGCGATGCCGATGTGGATGTACTTGCGCGTGACGAGCTCGTTCGTGCTCTCGTCGAGGGCCGAGTTGAGGATCGGGTGCTTCTTCAGCGCCGCGACCACCGCCTTCACGATGAACGGAAGGAACGTGAGCTTCACGCCCGCGGCCTCGGCCGCCGGCTTCATGCGGGCGCGGAGCTCCTTGAGGCGCCCCACGTCGCACTCCTCGACGAACGTGAAGTGCGCGGCCGTGTTCTTGGCCGTCTGCATGCGCTCGGCGATCTTGCGGCGCACGCCCACGAAGGGCTTGCGGACCTCGAGCTCGCCCTCGCGCGGCGCGGTCCCGGCGGGGATCGAGATCGCGACGGGCGCGCGGCCGGTCACGCCGGGGACGCCGCCGCCGGTGCGGGCCTCGCTCGCGGCGGGGACGGGCACGTGCGCCTTCGTCGAGGCGCCGCCCGCGAAGGCGCGCACGTCGTCGAGGGTCACGCGGTTGCCGTCGCCGGTCGGGCGCACGCGACGCAGGTCCACGTCGAGATCGCGGGCGAGCTTGCGGGTCGCCGGCGTCGCGAGCGGGCGATCCGTGTAGTAGTCGCTGGCCGGCGCCGGCTTGCTGCCGCCGTTCGCGGTGGCGGGCTTGGCGGTGTCCTTGGCGCCGAAGAACGTCGCGCCGGGCAGCGTGTCCTTGATGTCGCCGACCGCCGTCGCCGCAGGGCCCTCGCTCGTCTTGCCGGCGGGCTTGGCCGCGGCGGGCGCGGGCTTGGCCGGCGCCGCGCCCTTCGCCGGCGCCGCTGCGACCGCGGTCGCGCCGTCGGTCTCGATCACGACGAGCAGCGCGCCGACCGGCATGATCTGCCCGACCGTCGCGTGCGTCTCGAGGATCGTGCCTTTCTTGGGGGCGCCGATCGTGACGGTGGCCTTGTCCGTCATCACCTCGACCATGGGCTGGTCTTCTCGGACGACGTCCCCGCCCTTCACGTGCCAGGCGACGATCTCGCCCTCGGCCACCCCTTCGCCGATGTCCGGCAGCTTGAACTCGAAGCGCGCCATGGTCAGTACCTCGCGATCTCGACCAGCTTCGGCACGATGCGGTGCGCGAGCGGCAGGTAGTCGTTCTCGAGCGTGTAGGGGAAGGGCGTGTCCCACCCGGTGACGCGCGTCGGCGGCGCCTGGAAGTGCAGGAACGACTTCTCGGTGACGAGCTGCAGCACCTCGGCGCCGAAGCCGCACGCCTTGGGCGCCTCGTGGACGACCACGATGCGGCCCGTCTTCTCGACCGAGCGCGTGATGAGGTCGAGGTCGAGCGGCCAGAGCGTGCGCGGGTCGATGACCTCGCACTCGATGCCCTGCTCGGCGACGGTCTCGGCAGCGCTGAGCGCCTCGTAGAGCATCGCGCCCCACGCGACGATCGTGACGTGCTCGCCCTCGCGCACGATCTTCCCGACGCCGAGCGGCGTCGTGTAGGCCTCGTCGGGCACGTCCATCTTCACGGCGCGGTAGACGCGCTTGGGCTCGAAGAAGAGGACCGGGTCTTCGTCCTGGATGGCGGCCGCGAGCAGGCCCTTGGCGTCGTGCGGGTTGCTCGGACAGACGACCTTGAGGCCGGCCGTGTGGATGAAGAGCGCCTCGGGCGACTGCGAGTGGTAGGCGCCGCCGCGGATGCCGCCGCCGACGGGCGCGCGGATCACCATCGGGCAGCTGTACTCGCCGCCCGAGCGATAGCGGAACTTCGCTGCCTCGCTGACGATCTGATCGAAGGCCGGGAAGATGAAGTCGGCGAACTGGATCTCCGGCACCGGGCGCATGCCATAGGCGGCCATGCCGATCGCGGCGCCGATGATGCCGCCTTCGTTCAGCGGCGTGTCGATCACGCGATCGTCGCC
This sequence comes from Sandaracinaceae bacterium, assembly GCA_044223665.1. Lineage (GTDB taxonomy): Bacteria > Myxococcota_A > Polyangia > Polyangiales > Sandaracinaceae > JBBSAT01. The sequence continues at coordinate 62,193 of JBGALT010000020.1, forward strand.
GAACTCGTCCCAGAGGCCCGCCGTCACGCGGAACACACCGCCGACCTTGCCCACGTCCTCGCCGAGGATCACGACGCGATCGTCGCGCTGCATCTCGAGACGCAGCGACTCGTTGATCGCCTGGACCATGTTCTTCTGGGAGGAAGCAGCCTGTTGGGTCATGACTCGTACACCCTGCGCAGCTCGTCGCGCTGCCGGATCAGATGCGGGCCGAGCTCGGCCGTGACGTGATCGAAGATCGTCTCGAGCGCGGGCGCGCCGGCGTCGATCGCCGCCACGATCGCCGCCTCGATCTCGCCCATGCGCTCGCGGCGAGAGTGCATGTCGCTGCTCTCGTCGATCGCGCCGTCGGCGATCGAGCGCTGGCGCAGCAGCTCGAGAGGGTCCTTCGCGCCCTCGCCCCCGAGGCGCACCTCGAGGAGCGTGGGGCCTTCGCCGCGGCGGGCGCGCTCGACGGCGGCGCGCGTGGCGGCGAGCACGGCGAGCGGCTCGCCGGTCACGTCTTCTCCGACGACGCCGTACGCGACGCCCTTGTCGGCGACCTCGACGGCCGGCGCGGGCGCCTCCGAGCCGTCGGTCCGCACGACGAACACGATCGGCGCCTTGGTCGCGCCGGCGAAGTTCACGGCAGAGTGGAAGTCACCCGCCTCGGCCGCGGTCTCCGGCAGGAACGTGAGCACGCAGCTCGGGTCCTTCCGCAGCTTCATCGCCCACGCGATGCCCATCGCCTGCGTGAGGTGCTGCGAGAGCTGCCCCGTCGGGGGCGCGATCTTCTTCTCGCGCGAGCAGTAGGCGCCCGGCGTGGCGTGCCCGGACAGCGGATCGCTCGCCCCGCCGATCACGTGCGCGAGGTAGCTGCCGACCTCGACCCCGCGCGCCAGCGAGGCCGCGTGGTCGCGGGCGGTGGGGAACACCCAGTCGCTCTCGCCGAGCGCGAGCGTGGCGGCCACGATCGCGACCTCGGCGCGCTGCGATCCGGGATGGAGAGCGATGCGCTCGCCGCGCGCGAGCACGTCGAGACGCTCGTCGACGAGCCGCGCGACGAGGGCGTGCCGATAGATCGAGAGGAGCTCGCTCATGCGCGGCGCTCCTATATCACGGCTCGGGCCGCGGCCACCCCCTCGTACGGTGAGCGAGCGCGACCATGACGCGCTGCAACAGAGGACGATCGACGCCGCTCTCTCGCCGATCGCGCGACTTCCTCGAACGGGACGGCCGGCTGCGGACACGCCTCGAGTGAGCCGGGCGAGCGGTCGAGGGAAGGCCCCCGACCTCGCGCCGCCCCGTGGGCTCTCGTGGAGGCCGCCATGCGTCGATCGGTGTTGCTGTCCTGCGTCGTCTCTCTCTCGTCTCTCTCCTCGCTCTGTTCGCCGGGGCTCGCCCGCGCCGACGGCGGCACCGTCGCGATCGAGATCGAGGGCCTCCGCTCCGATCGCGGCGCCGTGCGTGGCGCGCTCTTCGCCTCACGCGACGGCTGGACCGAAGAGGGGCACCAGATCGCCACGTGCACGGCGCGCGCGCGGAGCACGGTCGTGCGCTGCGTGATCGAGGACGTCGCTCCCGGCGACTATGCCTTCGCGTTCCTGCACGACGAGGACGACGACGGGCAGCTCGACCGCGACTGGATCGGCATCCCGCAGGAGGGCTTCGGCTTCTCCAACGACGCGCAGCCGGGCCTGGGCGCGCCCTCCTTCGAGAGCGCGCGCTTCACCCACGATGGCCGCGCGACGCAGCTGGTGGTGCACGCCAGGTACGGGCTCTGAGCGCGGTGCCCACGCGTCTGGCCTCGGGCCCTCGGTCGCACTCGTGACACGTTCGTGCGTGGTCGGACCTCGGGGCCGAACCCTTTTCGCCCAGGTGGGCTCTCACGACGGTCATGGAGCATGCGCCCTTCTGGATCGGTACCGCCCTGTTCTCGTTCTTCGTCGTCCGGATGATCCTCTCCGCGCGGAGCCGCATCAGCGGCTCGAGCGCGCGGGAGAAGGTCGCCGCCGGCGCCCAGCTCGTCGACGTGCGCTCGGAGGCCGAGTTCCGCGGCGGCGGCATCCCGGGCGCGAAGAACATCCCGGTGCAGAGCCTCTCGCGTCGCCTCGGCGAGCTCGACCGCCAGAAGCCCGTCGTCGTCTACTGCGCCTCGGGGATGCGCTCGGCGAGCGCCGCCTCGCTCCTCAAGCGGAGCGGCTTCGCCGAGGTGCACGACCTCGGCCCCGCCTCGGCCTGGTAGTCCGTACGGGAGCGGGCACGGCCCACGGACGGAAGGGGTCGGAGCGGGCGAGCGGATCCCCGATCTTGCTCACGACGCGCGCCGTGCGCGCGAGCGAGGTGTGCTAACTCGGGCGCGTGACGTTTCCGCCGCCGACCGCGTTCATGCCGCACCGCGCGCCGATGCTGATGATCGACGCGCTCGTCGCGCACTCCGAGGACGCGTGCACGTGCGTGAAGACGTTCCGCGAGGGCGATCCGCTCGTCGAGGGCGGCGCCGTGAGCGCGCTCGTCGTCGTCGAGCTCTTCGCGCAGGCGGCGGCCGCGCACTTCGGCTACGCGGGCCTCGTGAAGGGCGGCGCGATGGCGTCGGGCGCGTTGCTCGGCACGCGCCGCATCGACCTCTCGATCGGCACGATCCCGCTCGGCACCGCGATCACGATCGAGGCGGTCCGCACGATGGCGATGCCGCCGATGGCGCAGTTCGAGTGCACGGCCTCGATCGACGGCGCGAAGATCGCGTCGGGCTCGATCAACGTGGCCATGGGTGGCGCGCCGCCGCCGGAAGCGAGGGGATGACGAGATGGTGCGCAAGACCTCCACCGAGAAGCCTCGCGCGCTCGTGACGGGCGCGAGCCGCGGCATCGGCGCCGCGATCGCCAAGAGCCTCGCCGCCAGCGGCTACCCGGTGATCGTGCACTTCCAGTCGCGGCAAGACGCGGCCGAGAAGGTGAAGGGCGAGATCGAGGCGGCCGGCGGCACGGCCGAGCTCGTCCAGTTCGACGTCGCCGACTACGACGCCTCGCAGGCCGCCATCGCGAAGCTGCTGGCCGATCCGCGCCCGATCGGCGTGCTCGTGAACAACGCCGGCGTCACCGCCGACGCGCCCTTCCCGGCCATGGATCGCGAGATGTGGCGCAAGGTGATCGCGACGAGCCTCGACGGCTTCTACAACGTCACCCAGCCGCTCTCGATGCCCATGATCCGCCAGCGCTGGGGCCGCATCGTGAACCTCACGAGCGTGAGCGGCGTGATCGGCAACCGCGGGCAGGTGAACTACTCGGCCGCGAAGGCGGGGCTCATCGGCGCGACGAAGGCGCTCGCGCAGGAGATGGCCAAGCGGCACGTCACGGTGAACGCCGTCGCGCCCGGCCCCGTCGAGACCGACATGTTCCAGGGCGCGCTCGCGCAAGGCACGCCGCTCGAGGAGGTGCTCAAGCACATCCCGATGCGCCGCATCGCGACCGTCGACGACGTCGCCGCGATCGTGACGTTCCTGTGCAGCGACGCCGCGGGCTACATCACGGGCCAGGTGATCGGCGTCAACGGCGGCATGTGCTGAGACCGCGCGCGCTCGCGATCGCCGTGGTCGTGATGGCGTTCGTGCTGGGCGCGATCCTGCTCGGTCGCTGCCGCGCCGGGACGAGCTCGCTCGCGAGCGGCGCCCGGGACGCGACGCCGAGCTCGCCCTCGGCCTCGCCCTCGCACGGGACCCCGACCTCGCCCGCGCCCTCGATCGGTTCCGCGCCCTCGATCGCGCCGCCCGCCCCCGCCGAGCCTCCGGCCTCGAGCGAGCCTTCACCGGCGCTCGCTCCCGCAGCCGCGCTGGAGCAGCAGCTCGGGGAGCTGCGCACGCAGGTGCGCTTGCTCGAGCACCAGCGCCTCGACGCCCACGAGCGCGCCGACACCGCCACCGAAGCACGGCTCGACGCGGAGATCGCGCGCCTGCGTGCGGAGCACGAGCGCCTCGCGCATCCGCCCGAAGGCATCTGACCGGTCCGAGGCTCACTCGGCCGCTGACGTCGAGCTCCTGGGCACGCGCGCCGGCCAGCGCACCACCAAGCTCGTGCGTCCCGTGCGAGCGGCGCCGGATGCGGGCGCGCGCGCCCACGCCAACGTCGATGGCGTCGACGTGCACGCCGAGGTCGCACTCGACGGCCGCGACCGAGCGCGCATCGCGAACGCCGCCGAGCGCGCCGAGGTCGTCCCGGCGAAGGCGCCCGCGCCGCCGCCCCTGGGCGGCGAGCAGCTGCCTCTACTTCCATCGACTGGCGCACCCGTCGAGTCGCCGCCCCGAAAGGCCGAGCCCTCGCGTCACCCGTCGTCGTGGCTCCTCATGCGCGTCTTCGCCGCCGACGTCACCACGTGCGAGCGCCCTGGCTGCGGCGGCCGCATGCGCGTCGTGGAGATCGCGACACGGCAGCGCGACGCCTCGCGCGTGCTCTTCGACCTCGGCCTCGGCCCGCGCGGCACGCCCCGAGCACGGCCCGCACGCCTAGCGCCCGCGGGCCAGCTCAGCCTCGACTTCACCGGCTGACGGCGCAGCCGACCGCCCGGACGGCATAGCTCCGTCTCGCGCATGCCGCGTAGCGCCCGAGGGGCGAACATCACCCCGACCCGAACGGGTTCCGTGCGGCGAGCAGGCGGACGCCGACGCCCGACCGCGCGGCCCGGTACGCTTTTCCCAGGTTCGGATGTCCTATACGCTCTTTGGCCGAACGGTGGCTTCATGGACTTGAAGGGAGCTACTATGCGGAGCGAACTCGTCGCGCTGTCGCTGCTCGCCGCGATTCTCGTGGGGTGCATGAGTACCTCGATTGACGGAGCGCGGAGCTCCGATCCGTCGCCGCTCGAGAGCACGCCAGCGGCAGCCGTCTCGACCCCGGACGCCCATGCAGAAGCACGGGCTGCGGTGCTGGACGATCTCATGCTCACGCGGATCGATGGATCTTCGAGCTCGGAGCTCGGGGAAGGCCTTCCGGTCAGGTACCACCGCGGTGGCGGCGTCCGCTCGATTCTCGGCCCGGGGTTTCGCGTGCGCGCACATGCGCTCGGGCTTCCGCGAAGCAGCGACGCGATCGAGATCGCGACCGCCTTCCTGCATCGGTTCGCGGGTCTCTGGGATGTCGATGCTGCTGAGATTGATGCGGCGAGCGTTCGTGTCGACCACCACTCCAGCCCCCTAGGCGCTGACGCGGACCGCGTGGTGTTCGCTCAGGTTCATGACGGTCGCGAGGTTGTCGGCGCAGAGATCGCGGTAGTCGTCGACAGCCGCACTCGCGACATTCTCGGCGTCGTCGGGAGCTTCGTGCCGGTCGTCCCGGGCGCCACCGCCGAGAGCGTCGTCGACGCCATCGACGCGCGCCGCATTGGCGACGGCGAGCCCCGCGCGCAAGTCTATTGGTCGGGATTGGTGGATGACACCGCTACGCCCGCACGGCTCGCATGGGATGTCGTCGCAAGCGGCGACGACGGGGATCGGCAGCACGTCTTCGTCGATGCAGGGGATGGTGAGATTCTCGGTCGTCTATCGGTCGGACGACCGGCCATTCATCGAGCACTAACCGACACTCAGGTCCAGTGCGGATACGACAACCGCACGTGCACGCGATGGTCCAACACGTCATACGCGTGGCCCGCGTGTGTCGCGCCGTGTACGCGGGCGGCCTGTGTTGCATGCGCGACAGATCGCGAGCAGTGCGCCCGCTGTGCGTGCCGTGACGAAGCAGCTCCAGGGGATCCGACGGCGTGCGAAAGCACCATCTGGCAGTACGACGAGTCCAGCGGCGGCTGTGTTGCGAACGGGGACCCGGTCGGCGAGCCAGAATGTTCCGCGGGCGACGGCACCTCGCTCGCCCTCTGGAACAACGCCGGAAACGCTTACAACTACTGGCTATCGACGTTCGGACGCGATTCGTGGAATGGGACGGGCGGATGGCTGATGTTGCGGTCACACGTCGCGACGACCTCGGACTGTCCTTCTGGCGGGGGTGTGGGCTGGGCCGGCCTCACGACACCGGTGCACATCGGCAACGACGAGCCGCTGACCAGCTTTCGGTTCGTTCAAGTGAGCATTGGGCAAGGCGGGACGAGCGCTCAGCTTCACGGCCACGAGCTCGGACACGCACTGCAGTACGGCACGTACGGTTTCAACGGGCTCAGCGGCTTCTACAATCAGACGATCGATGCGAATGAGTCCAGCGCCGATGTTCACGGTTTCCGCTACCAAGGGCTGCCCGTCGGATACGACTGCAGCGCGTACGATCACGTGCATTATCTACATTACGCCGCGATTCCTGACTTGCAGACGAACAAGGCGATCGGAGACTGCCACCAGTGGCTGCTCTCTCGAACGGGTACACCCTATACCTATCACGGCGTGTCCGTCGCACCTGTCCCGCTGACGGCCTTCGATCAAGTTTGGTATCGTGCCATGGACCTGTACTTCACCGGTGGCAACGACTACTTCGACTGGTGGAACCAACAGATCGTTGCAGCGCGTGACCTCTACGGACCTGGGTCGGCGACCTACAATTCGTACGTCGCCGCGCGAGACGCAGTTGGCGGCTGGACGCCGAACGCAACGCTTACGACGAGCACCGGTAGCTCGCTCGGGGGGCTCTCCTCGGTGGACGAGCGAATCGCAGCGGTCGGACCGACCGCATCTGCGGCCCGCACGCCTTGCATTTTTTTTCGCACTTCGACGAACATCCGTTGGTCGTGTCGTGAGTCCACCGGGTGGCGAGCGGCTGCGACGCTCAACTCGGCGAGTGACCCCGCCGTGTCCGAGCCGGCTGCGACCTTCCGATGGGAGAACAATCGGAACATGGTCTACGTTTTCTGGACGGGCACGGACTCCCACATCCGCTACCGAACGCTGGACACCACGACGTACGCCGTGAGCGGGCCGCTCGAGATGGGTACGGCCCACATCGCGACGGGTGCCGTCGCGGTCGCGCCGATCTACGAGACGGCGGCGCTCGACCGAGTCATGGTCGTCTATCACCCATCGGCGCATCCGAGCTTCTTCTACGCAACGTGGGTCGGAAGCACGACTGCGACCGACCTCGGACCATCCTTCGACTCCTCGATTGCGCCCGCGATGGTGGGCTTCCCGTATTACGATCGCGTGTACTTCGTACGCCCAGACAGCAGCGGCGCGCACAACATCCGCTACACCTCGTACTCGATCGCGGGCGGATGGAGCACGACGGCGCTGAGTATCTCGGATCTGTACAGCGGGATATCGGGGATGCCCGCTGGAGTGGTGTCGAGCGATCACGCCGTTGCCCTGGCTCAGTTCCAGCGCGGGGGCACGCCCCGCCTCAGGATGGCTTTCACGACCAACGTGGGGACGGTCGGCGGACAGCGTGAGCTCTGGTACGCTACTCTCATCGAGCTGAGCCCAGGGGTGCTATGGGTCGACCTCAGCAATCAGCCACGCGCCGTGCCGCTGGAGGCGGCTGGCCCTGGGATGATGCAGTCGCCCGGCGGGCTCACAGTGGACAGCAGCTACACGTCCATCTGGAGTTTCTGGGGAACCATCAAACCGGCTGGTTGGCAGTCGTTCTCGAATTGACACAGGCTGCAACCGTGCGGTCGGCTCTGTCGGTAGCGGTACTGGTCGTCGTGCTCGCCTTCGTCGGCTGCAGCTGTGGCGAGACCCACACATCGGACGACGCGGGCGCGGAGCTTGACGTCGCACAGCTTCCGGATGCGCCGGCCGTCGACGTAGGCCTACCCGATGCCGCCGATGAGGGTGTGCTCGATGCGGCCGACGCACCGGGCACCGACGCGGGTTGCGGTGCGGTTGACGCGTCGCAGATCGCCTGCGACGGAAGGATGGTGCTGCGTGGGCGGCCAGTGCCGTTCCCCTACTTCGATCCGCTCGGGCCGATCGACGGCGTCTTCGTGTTCGCCTCGGCGCAGGACGGAAGCCCGCCGGTGAACGCGATGGCTCGCATACCGCTCGACATCGCGAGTCAGGATCGCTCGCTTCCGCTGGAGGGGTACCCCTATGGCGCGCCCGGCGTGCCGACCAGCGCTGGATGGCCGGAGGCGGCGACGAGCGGCGTGGATGCGGTGGCGGTGTCGATCGACGATGGCGCGCAGACGCTGCTCGCCATCTACGACGCGCACGGCGCCCTGCGCGCGCCGCTGATCCCCTTGGGCGCCGGGGTCGTGATCGGCTCGCTGGACGTCGGTTGCGAGGAGGTTCGTGCGATGACGTACAGGGTCGAACCCACGTGCGGCGTGACCCTCCGCGGTCTCGTCGTCGGGCTCGACGGCATCGTTCGCCGCGATACCGGCGCGCGAGCGTTCGCGACGAGCAGCGCCGTGTACGCGGTGTGGCGCGGCGACCGTTGGGCTGCAGCGCTGGTGCCGTGCGACGCGGCCGCGAGCTTCGAGGTCGTCCAGCTCACTCCGGAGGGGACGTCGACCACCCCCGTGCCGGTCGGCATTGCGGTCGGTCAGCCGGGTGCGTTCGTCGGCGACGTCGACGGTGACTGGGGCGTGCTCTTCCGTGGGCCGGGCGGCGCCTTGAGCCATGCGCGCTTCGATCCCAGCTCGGGAGCGGTGCGCCTCGCTCCGCACTCCGTGTATGGAACGGTCAGCGGCGCGCCGCGCGTGCGGGGCGTGCGGGAGGCGGGCGACGTCGACGGCTTCGCGTTCGTCGAGACGCTGAGCGCCACCGACACGCGCACGGTCCTGATCCGGGTGCGCGGCGACGGAACGGTGATGCAAGCCGAGGACATCGAGCGCACTGCGTTCCCCCACGACATGCCGTATTTCCGTTGGGTCGGTGACCGATACTCGCTCACGATGCTCGGCGGTACGGACGTACTGAGCTGCGGGATCTGAAACTCCCGCAAGTGCTGCTGAGCGATCACGATCGAGGCGGTCCGCACGATGGCGATGCCGCCGATGGCGCAGTTCGAGTGCACGGCCTCGATCGACGGCGCGAAGATCGCGTCGGGCTCGATCAACGTGGCCATGGGTGGCGCGCCGCCGCCGGAAGCGAG
>JBGALT010000228.1:0-9811 GCA_044223665.1 Sandaracinaceae bacterium
CGCACGAGAAGCCGGCGCTCGCGAACGCGACCGCGGAGTGCCCGCTGTAGAAGCTCATGCCCGGGGAGGGCGGTGTGCACGAGGAAGGGTCGGCGCCCGGATCGCAGCCGACGGTGAGCGGCCGCGCGCGCGCCGCGGCCACCTTCACGAGCTCGTCGAGGCTCACCGTGAGCCCCAGCGTGAGCGCGAAGGCCGCAGTGGCCTGCCACGCGAGCGCATCGTCTCCTTCGAGGAGCGGAACGAGCAGGCCGTCGATGCCGCCCACGAACGCGACCAGCCCGAGCACGAGCGCATCGCTCGCGAGGCCGGCGCCGATGCGCCCGCTGCGATCGGGGAGGCGCAGCCCGTCACGCACGGCGTCGTCGAAGGGATTGCCGCCCCACCGCGGCGCCGGCGTGGGATCCCCGAGCGTGAGCCCCGCCGCGAGGCCGAGCGAGAGCGCCGCCGCGAAGCTGACGTGCGGCGCGTACGGCGAGACCGGCGTGCGCGGCCGAGACTGGGCGAGCGCCGAGGTGGGCGCGAGCAGGAGGAGGAGCGCGAGGAGCGCGGTGCGCGCGAGGGGCACGGGCGTGGAGCTTGTCACGACGAAGCCTGGGGCCTCAGGATGACGAGCCCGGCACCAATCAGATGCTGATGCCCGTCGCCTGATCCGGGCTCGTCTCGCGGATCGCGCGGTCGAGCGCCTCGGGGTCGAAGCCGCGGATCATCGTGCCGCGGAAGTCGATGATCGGGATGCTCGTCGTCGGGATCCCCGCCTCGGCGGCGCGGCGCTGCATCTGCGCGCGGGCCTCGGGCTCGCGCTCGATGTCGTGCTCCACGAACGGGATGTGGCGCGCGCGCAGGTACGCCTGGGCCTCGCGACACGCGCCGCACCAGGACGCGCCGTAGATGATCACGTCGCTCGACCCGCCGCCGCCCGTCTCGGTGTGGGCCTGCGCGACGTAGCTCGTCACGTGCTCCTCGAACGTCTCGCGCGGGAGCTGCCGCACCGTGTAGTTCCCGGCCTCGTCGGCCGTGCGCAGGTCGGCGACGAACACGTGGTCGGGGTCGCGCTCGTCGGGCGCGATCTCGAGCGAGTCCACGCGCACCTCGGCGCGGCGCTCGGTCGGGATGTCGGCACGGCTCGTCGCCACGTGCGGGCCCGTCTCGTCGTACCAGGTGAGCATCAGGTCGTCGGCCGCGCCGTGCACCGCGAAGGGCGGCGTCACGATCTCGCCTGTCTCTTCTGCGCGCGTCTCGTTCGACGTCGGCGCGCTCGCGCCCCCGCCGCTACCGCACGCGATCGCCATCCCGAGCGCCAGCGCCATCGATCCTCGCCGCCACCACGCAGTCATGGGGCGGAATTTGGAGCGCCGCGCGGCGCCGTCAACCGGCGCGACCTTCAGCCGAGCCGATCGCGCCAGAAGGCGGGCTCTCTCTTCTCGTGCGCGAACGCGACGACGATCTGGCGCCCGCGGAGCTCCGCCACGACGAGCGCGTACGGAAACCGATCGAGCCGGAAGGAGCGTACGTCGTACGGCTCGAGCTCACGAGCTCTCGGCGCGCTACGCGGCAAGCGCTGGGCACGGGCAGCGACTCGCTCGACCTCGAGTAGAAGAAGCTCGCCGTGGCCGGGTCGTTCGCGCTCGTGATGATCGATGGCCTCGTCCAGCTCGCGCGAGGCGTTCGCGTCGAACGCCAGCGTCAACGGGCGCCGAGCCTCGCCCGTAGACGCGCGCGCACCTCGTCCCAGGGCACGAGCTCGGCCTCGCCTCGCTCGATCGCGTCGATACGGCGCTGGATCTCGATGCGCCACTCGTTGGTCAGCTCCACCGGCTCGAGGCTCGCGCTCAACGCGTCGACCAACGCAGCGCGATCTTCCGCAGGCAGAGCCAGGGCCTCGTCCAAGAGCTTTCGTGCGGCTCCCACGGCGTCGAGCTTACGACGGCCGCGACCGAGAGGCGACTCCGGCCTTGCGCGTGATCCCGCGCTTGGGCATGGTCGGGCCCGAATGCGCCCCTCGGTCGACGTCTGCGGCTGCTTCCCCACGGGCCGGCACTACCCTGGGATCGCCGATCGGCTGCGCGTGCTGGCGCGCGTGGTCGGGCTCGCGCGCGGATTCGCGCCGGACACGGCGTGGGCGAGGGCGTCGTTCGCGGTCATCGACTTCGAGACCACGGGCCTCGATCCCGAGGTGGATCGCGTGCTCGAGATCGGCATCGCGGCGTTCGAGAACGGCGAGCTCGTGCTCTCGAAGAACTGGCTCGTGAACCCCACGGTGCCGGTGCCGAAGGAGTCGAGCGACGTGCACGGCATCACCGACGAGATGCTAGAGGACGCGCCGCGCTTCCACGAGGTGGCGCACGAGGTGCGCGAGGCGCTCTCGGGCCGGATCCCGGTCGCCTACAACCACGGCTTCGACAGCCGCTTCCTCTGGGCCGAGCTGCGGCGCGCGGGGCTGCCGACGCGCGGCGACGACGTGCCGCCCGCGTGGTCGGACGACGGCGTGTGGATCGACCCGCTCGTGTGGGCGCGCGAGATCCAGAAGCTCGAGAAGGGCTTCAAGCTCGTCGACGTGGCGGCGCGCCTGGGCGTGCCGCTCGAGTCGGCGCATCGCGCGGCGTTCGACGCGGAGGCGACGGGGCGCGTGCTCCTCGCGCTCGCCTCGGCGATGCCCGAGCAGTACGGCGACGTGCTGCGCGTCCAGCCGCGCTACGCCGCGACGCAAGACGTCGAGAACGCCGGCTGGCGGCGCGGCTGATCCGGCAGAGCGGGTCTTCGCATCACCCACGCGGCCTTCCCCCGAAGGTCGCGTGCTAAGACTCGCCGCGCATGGGGACCGAGCGGTTCGAGGTCGGGGAGACGACGGGCGCGGGCGACGAGCGCGTGATCGCGCTGCGCGTGCCGGTCGACTCGCGCTTCTTCGAGGGGCACTTCGAGGGCATGCCGATGCTGCCGGGGGTCGCGCAGCTCGTGGCCATCGCGCATCGCGAGGGTGAGCGCGTGTTCGGCACGCTCGGTGCGCCCACGCGTGTGAGTCGTCTCAAGTTCCAGGACACGATCCTCCCCGGCGATGCGCTCTCGCTCACGCTCCAGCGCGAGCCTGGCGCGCAGACGACGCTACGATTCCGCATCGAGCGGGCCCTGCCCGAAGGGCGCAAGGTCGCCTCTTCCGGGACCCTCACGTACGAGAGCGAGACAGAAGGACGAGCATGAGCAGCCAGTACGATCAGGACGTCGTCATCCTCGGGGGAGGCCTCGCCGGCCTCACGCTCGCGCGGCAGCTGCGCCGCGAGATCCCCGGCACGCGCGTGACGGTGGTCGAGCGCCAGAAGCGGCCGATCCCGGATGCCACGCACAAGGTCGGCGAGAGCTCGGTCGAGCTCAGCTCGCACTACTTCGGCGAGCGCCTCGGCCTCGGCAAGTACCTGCGCGACACGCACTACATCAAGAACGGCCTGCGCTTCTTCCCGGGCGGCGGCGCCACCCACGCGGTCGAGAACCGCACCGAGATAGGTCCCCCGCAGCTCGCGAAGGTCCCTTCCTTCCAGCTCGATCGTGGCCGCCTCGAGCAAGACCTGCGTGGCATGATCGAGGAGGACGGCGCCACGCTCCTCGAGGGCTGGAGCGTGAAGGACGTCGCGCTCGACGGGGACAACGGCCACGTCGTCTCGATCGAGACGCTGGGCGGGGACGCGCAGAAGACGATCCGTGCGCGCTGGGTCGTCGACGCGAGCGGCCGCCGCGCGATCCTCCGCAACAAGCTCGGTCTCACCGTGCCGAGCGGCCACCTCGCCAACTCCTCGTGGTGGCGCGTGCCCGGCAAGGTGGACGTGAAGGACCTCGTGCCCGAGAGCGTCACCGCGTGGCACGCGCGCGACTCCGAGCACATCCGCTGGTACTCGACCACGCACTTCATGGGCGAGGGTTACTGGCTCTGGTACATCCCGCTCGGCACCGGGCACATGTCGATCGGCATCGTGGTGCACGACTCGGTGCACCCCTTCGACACCATCCGCACCTACGAGCGCTCGCTCGAGTGGGTGAAGAAGCACGAGCCGCGCTGCTGGGAGCAGATCAAGGATCTGCCCATGGAGGACTTCCTCTGCCTCCGCCACTTCTCGCACGGCAGCAAGCAGGTCTTCTCGAAGGAGCGCTGGGCGCTCGTCGGCGAGGCCGGCGTGTTCGCCGACCCCTTCTACTCACCGGGCTCGGACTTCATCGCGATCGCCAACTCGCTCACGACCGAGCTGGTGAGGGAAGACCTCGCGGGCGAGGACTTCCGCCCGCGCGCCGAGTACTACGACAAGTTCTATCTGCGCTTCTTCGACGTCGCGACCGAGACCTACCGCAAGGCCGCGAAGGTCTACGGCGCGCCCAAGGCGCTGCCGGCGAAGATCTACTGGGACGACTTCAACTACTGGTCGTTCGTGTGCCAGTGGTTCTTCCAGAAGATCTACGCGCTCCCGGTCCAGGAGCAGCAGCGCTTCGAGCCGATCGCGGTCGGCTTCGCGAAGCTCCACTTCCGGGCGCAGAAGATCGTCGCCGAGTGGGCGGCGCGCGCGAACGACGAGACCGACGGGCAGGCGATCTACCTGCCGCCGATCCCGTCGATCCTGGCGAACCTCCACCTCGATCTCGAGAAGGCGATGACGCCCGCCGAGACCGCGGCGTACATGGAGGACAAGCTCGTGCTCGCCGAGGAGCTCGTGAACGAGATCTTCCTGCGCGCGCTCGTCTCGCTCGGGCCGAGCGCGGGCGCCGAGCTCGCCAAGGCGGCCGACTTCGCGTCGTGGAAGACGACGATCTCTCGCGCGCGCCTGGAGAGCGACGAGGCCGAGGGCGGCGCGCGCCGGCGGCAGCTCTCCGGCATCGCGCGCGACCTCGAGCGCTGCCTCGGTCGCGTGAAGAAGCACGAGAGCACGGGCTCGCTCGCCCAGGTGTTCGACCAGGTCGCGCGCGCCGTCGGCGCGGCGAGCGAGAGCGCGTCGCTGACGGTGTGACGCAGGCCTGCCACGCGGTCGCGCTCGCGCCCGCGTGGTAGAGTGAAGCGTGGACCGCGACGTTCTCGTACGGACGCTTGCCGCTGCGCTCGCACGCACGAACGTGCGCCTCGCCGTCCTCTTCGGCTCGCGCGCGCGCGGAACGGAGGGCGCCTGCTCCGACGTCGATCTCGCGGTGCTGGCATCTGGCGATCTCGATCGGATCGCGCTCTCCGTGCGGCTGGAACGAGAGACCGGCGCTCCGGTCGACGTGACCTCGCTCGAAGAAGCGCCGTACGCGCTCTTGCTCGAGGTGCTTCGCGACGGCGTCCTGGTCTTCGAGCGCGAGCGCGGGGCGCATGCGCGCTGGACCTCGCGCACTCTGTGCGAGCTCGAGACCGATCTTCCCAACCTCCGGCGCATGCAGAAGGGGTTCACGGCGCGGGTCGCGCGCGAAGGGCTCGGGGGCTGATGGTCCGCGGGGACCTCTTGCGGAGCAAGCTCGCCGAGCTGGCCGAGCGGGCTGCGCGCGTTCGCGCGCACCAGCGTCCCACCGTCGAGGCGTTGGCCGCCGATCGCGATGCGCTCGACGTGGTCTGCTTCAACCTCATGCTCGCGGTGCAGACGTGCTCGGACATCGCCACGCACATCATCTCCGACGAAGGGTGGACGGCTCCTTCCACGCTCGCGAGCGCGTTCGATCGGCTCGTCGAGCACGGGGTCGTCACGGCCGAGACGTGCGACGCCATGCGACGCGCCGTTCGCTTCCGCAACGTCGTGGCGCACGGCTACGCGGCGCTCGACGTGCGGGCGGCGTTCGTGGCCTCGACCGCCGGCCTGGTCGATCTCGATTCGTTCGCGGGGGATGTCGCCCGATGGCTCGAGAGGAATGGCGCATGAGCGCTCGCGTGACGCCTGGGCCGGTCGCTCTCGCTCTCGCGCTCGCGCTCGTCGCGCCCTGGGCGCTCGTCTCGGCCCAGGAGGTGAGCGTCCCGGCCGCCCCTTCGGCCGACGTGATCGCGACGCCCGGCGAGCCGGTCGACTTCGACATCGAAGAGACGAGCGGCGTCACGCGGAACCTCCGCGACCTGCGCGGGCGCGTCGTCGTGATCTGGTACGAGGACCGCGAGCACACCGACACCAACCACGCGCTGAAGCTCGAGCTGCACCAGTACATCGTCGACAACCACCTCGAGGGGCAGGTCACGAACTACGGCGTCGCCAACGTGCGCGGCATCGACGGCGTGGTGCGCGACATGGCCCGCACGGCGATCCGCGCGATGGCCTCGCAGTACGGGATCCAGATCCTGCTCGACTGGGAGGGCGTGCTGCAGGCGGCACCCTTCGACTGCGCCGACCACGAGGCGAACTTCCTGCTCGTCGATCGCCAGGGGCGCGTGCGCTACCGCCACGTCGGTGAGCTGATGGGCGCGCACCGCAGCGAGATGTACCGCGTGCTGCGACGGTTGCTGCACGAGCGGTAGCCCGGACGCGGCGTGCCGTGCATCATGGACCGGTGACTTCGCCTTTCCGGAAGCTCTGGGTCGCCGCCGCGGCGCTCGCTCTGACCGCCTGCCCGACCCAGCCCGCGACCGAAGACCCGCCCGACGCCTGGACCGCGACGCTCGAGGACACGTTCGTCCCGACCGACCTCGTCACCCACGACGTCCGCATCATCGTGGAGCCGAGCGACAACGCCGCGATGCTCATCGCGGCCATCGACGGCGCCACTTCGTCGGTGCACATGACGATGTACCTCTTGACCTCGGGCGACGTGATCGACGCGCTCGTGCGCGCCCACGGCCGCGGTCTCGACGTCCGCGTCGTGCTGAACCGCGACTTCCCCACCGGCGGCACCACCAACGACGACGCGTTCAACACCCTCGCCGCCGCCGGAATCGGCGTGCACTGGGCGCACGCCCGCTACGCGCTCACCCACGAGAAGTGCGTGGTGATCGATGGGCGCGAGGCGTGGATCATGACGATGAACACGACGGTGAGCTCGCCGACGTCGAACCGCGAGTACCTGGCCGTCGATCGCGAGCCGGTCGACGTGGCCGACGCGAACGCGATCTTCGAGGCCGACTACGCCGGGACCGACTACCCGACCTACGCCGGGCCGCTCCTGCTCGCGCCCGTGAACGCCGAGGCGCGCCTCTACTCGTTGATCACGCAGGCGACGAGCACGATCGACGTCGAGTGCGAGGTGGTCAGCGACCGCAACATCGTGAACGCGCTGGTGGGCGCTGCCGGGCGTGGAGTGACGATCCGCGTGCTCGTGGACGGCGGCAGCACGAACCCCACGCAGACGACGGCGCTCATGAGCCTGATGGCCTCCGGCATCGCGGTGCGCGAGCTCTCGACGCCGGACATCCACGCCAAGGCGATCGTCGTCGACGGCGCGCTCGCCTACGTCGGCTCGATCAACCTCACGCAGCCCTCGATCGACCTGAACCGCGAGCTCGGCTTGATCACGGACAATCCGGACGCGGTGCACACCATCGCGACGACGATCGCCCAGGACTTCGCGAACGGGCGGGCACCGTAGCGCCTCCGGTGCTGCGGCGGGCCCGAGAACGGGCCACCATGCGCCCGACGTGGCCGGCCCGAGCAACGAGACCCCGGAGGCCTACTGGTCGCTCTCGGCGCCCGAGCTGCACGCCGCGCTCGGCTCGCGGATCGAGGGCTTGAGCGACGCCGAAGCGGCCTCGCGTCGCGGCGGGCCGCCGCTCGCGCGCGCGGCGAGCCCGACGCTCGCGGCGCTGCGTGACCAGCTGAACAACCCGCTCGCGTGGCTCTTGCTCTTCGCGGCGTTCGTCTCGGCGGCCTCGTCCGACTTCACGGAGGCGAGCGTCATCGCGTCGATCCTCGTGCTCGGCGGGCTGGCCGGGTTCCTCGAGGGACGGCGCGCGGGGCTCGCGGTCGAGGCGCTCCGAGCGCGCCTGTCGACGCGCGCACGCGTGCGGCGCGACGGCGTCGAGAAGGTGATCCCGCAGAGCGAGGTCGTGCCGGGCGACATCGTTCTCGTCGCGCCGGGCAGCCTCGTTCCCGCCGACTGCGTCGTGCTGGAGGCACGCGGCTGCTTCGCCGAGCAGACCGCGCTGACGGGCGAGTCGTTCCCGATCCAGAAGACGAGCGCGCGCTGCGCTGCCGATGCCGGCCTCGAGGCGCGCGCCAACGTGCTCTTCCTCGGCACCAGCGTGCGCAGCGGACAGGCCACGCTGCTCGCCGTCCGGACCGGGGGCGAGACCGAGCTCGGCACGCTCTCCAAGCACGTGGCCAAGCGCCCGCCGGTGACGGAATTCGAGCGCGGCGTGCGCAGCTTCGGGCTGCTCCTCGTGCGCGTGATGCTGGTGCTCGCGCTCGTCGTGGCGGTGGCGAGCGTGCTCCGCGATCTGCCGATGCTGGAGTCGATGCTCTTCGCGATCGCGCTCGCGGTGGGCCTCGCTCCCGAGATGTTGCCGGCGATCCTCGCCGTCACGCTCTCGCACGGCGCGCGCGCGATGGCGGCGCAGGGCGTGATCGTGCGGCACCTGCCGGCGATCGAGAACCTCGGCAGCATGGACGTGCTCTGCACGGACAAGACGGGGACGCTCACCATCGGCGTCGTCGCGCTCGAGCGCTCGCTCGACGCCTCGGGGAACGAGACGGCGCGTCCCCGCGCGCTCGCCGCGATGAACGCGAGGGTCGAGGCCGGAAGCTCGAGCCCGCTCGATCAGGCGATCCTCGCGGCGTCGCCCGAGCTCGCGGCCGCGCGTGAGCTCGGCTCGCTGCCTTTCGACTTCGAGCGCAAGCGCGTGAGCGTCGCGATCGTCGTCGAGCGAGCGCCCATGCTGGTGACCAAGGGTGCGCTCGAGCAGGTGCTCGAGATCTGTGACCGCGTGCGCGTCGGCGACGACGTGGTGGCGCTCGACGACGCCGCGCGCGACGGGCTCCACGCGGCCGTGCTCGAGCACGCGGCGCGCGGTGCGCGGTGCTCGGGGTCGCAAGCAGGGCGCTCGAGAGCGAGCGCGCGCCGACGATGGAGGACGAGCGCGCGCTGATCTTCGAGGGGCTGCTCGTCTTCGCCGACGCTCCCTGGGCGTCGACGAGGCCCTCCGCCAGCTCGCGGGCCTCGGCGTGAGCGTGAAGGTGATCACCGGCGATCACCGGGACGTGGCGCGCCACGTGGCCGAGGCGATCGGCCTGCCGCGCGTCGAGGGCGCGCTCGGCGGCGGTCGCGAGATCGCGCGCTCGACGACGCCGCGCTCGCCGCGCGCGCCGAGACGACGACGATCTTCGCCGAGGTCGATCCTCGCGGAAAGAGCGCCGTGAAGGCGCTCCGCCGCGGCGGACACGTCGTCGGGTTCATGGGCGACGGAATCAACGACGCGCTCGCGCTGCACGTCGCGGACGTCGGCATCTCGGTCGACGGCGCGGTCGACGTCGCGCGCGAGGCAGCGGGCTTCGTGCTCCTGTCGAACGACCTCGGCGTCCTGGCACGCGGCATCGCCGAGGGACGCGTCACCTTCGCCAACACGCTCAAGTACGTGCTGACCACCGAGAGCGCGAACCTCGGGAACATGGTCACGATGGCAGGCGCGTCTCTGTTCCTGCCCTTCCTGCCGCTCCTCGCGCAGCAGGTGCTGCTGAACAACTTCCTCTCCGATCTGCCGGCGATGGCGCTCGCCCGCGATGGCGTCGATCCCGAGATGGTCAGCACGCCGCGCCGCTGGGACCTCCGCTTCGTGCGCCGCTTCATGATCGCGTTCGGCCTGGTGAGCACCGTCTTCGACGCGCTCACGTTCTTCGTGCTCGCGCGTGCTCGCCGTTCCTGGTCGAGGGTTTCCGCGCACCGGCTGGTTCGTCGA
>JBGALT010000229.1:0-9739 GCA_044223665.1 Sandaracinaceae bacterium
CGACGCGCTCGTGGCGCCCGACACGGGGATGGACGCGGCCGAGGCGCCCGTCGATGCCGCGAGCGCGGCCGACGCCGCGAGGGACGCGGCGAGCCTCGACGACGCCGGGCGCGACGCGGCGCACGTCGACGCCGCCATTCCCCGTCGCCCGCCGCTCTCGGCGTGTGGATTCGCCGCGCCGGTCGTCGTCGGCACGATCACCGACGCCTCGCTCGACGAGATCAGCGGCATGGCGGCGAGCCGGCGCCATCCGCGCGTCTTCTGGGTGATCGAGGACAGCGGCAGCGCGGCCGTCGTGCATGCGGTGAGCGACGAAGGGCGCCTGCTCGCGACCTATCGCGTCGCGGGGAGCGCCGTCGACTACGAGGACCTCGCCATCGGGCCCGGGCCCGACCCCACCGTCGACTACCTCTACGTCGCCGACATCGGCGACAACGACGGAAGCCGCAGCACCATCGTGGTCTATCGGGCGCCCGAGCCCGACGTGAGCTTCGATCAGGCCCGCGTCACCGGGATGCTCGACCGCGTCGAGCCGCTCCCGCTCACCTACCCGGCGGGGCACCGCGACAACGCCGAGGCGCTCTTCGTCGACCCCGCCACAGAGGACCTGTACCTGGTGACGAAGAACGGCTTCACGCGGCCGAACGAGCTGTTCCGGCTCGCCGCGCCGCACACGCCGGCAGTCGCACGCGAGCTCGAGCTGCTCGGCTCGGTCTTCGCGGGCGACGGCACCGACATCGCCGTCACCGCGGCCGACATCTCGCCCGACGGCGCGCTCATCGCGATCCGCGGCCTGCGGGCCATCAACGTGTGGACACGCGCGGCCGGCGTGAGCATCGGCGACACCATCCTCGGCACGCTGCCCTGCGCGGCGCCCGTCCCGCTCGAGGCGAAGGGCGAGTCGATCACGCTCGGCGCGGCGGGCCTCTACACGACGACCGAGGGCGTCTCGCCTCCGATCTCGTTCGTGTCGTTCACGCCCTGAGCCGGGGAGAGAGCGGTGTCGACCGACGCGGCGGCTATCCCTTGCGCAGCAGGCCGGAGCGCAGCGCGTAGTCGACGAGCTCGGCGCGGGTGAGCAGCCCGAGCTTGTCGGCGATCCTCGCGCGGTACGTCTCCACCGTCTTGATGCTCACGCCGAGCGACTCGGCGATCTCGCGCTGCGTCACGCCCCGCGCGATTCCCTCCAGCACCTCGCGCTCGCGTCCGCTGAGCACCGCCGCCGGGCGCTCGGAGATCGTCGCGAGCTTCGGCACCGGGCGCGTCGCCGCCGCCTCGGTCTCGGTCGGCGTGGGATCGGCCTCGACGAGCACGAGCTCGACGGTCCCGATCTCGACCTTGTCGCCCGGCGCGAGCGCGACGGGCCCGCGGGCGGGCGCGCCGTTCACGCGTACGCCGTTGCGCGACCCCAGCTCCTGCAGCAGCACGCGGTCGGGCTCGACGCGGATGCAGGCGTGCGAGCGGGAGACGCTCGCGTCGTCGAGGCGGATGTCGGACGTCGGCCCGCGTCCGATCCGATAGGTCCCCGGTGTGAGACCGAAGGTCTGCCGACCCGAGCGGATCGCGTACCGGCGCATCGCGAGAGTGTGCGGCGAGGTCTGCATGGCGGGGAAGCCGTCCTCGACTGTGCCCGATGGCGTCGCGGAGAGCGTCGGGGAAACCCCCGACGTGGGCCGCGGGAGACCTCACGCCGCGAGATCGTTCGCGGTTGACGGGGGTCGCCACGTCCGCGACGATTTGTTTCGCTTGAGCTCGGCTCTCGGGAAGCGCGCGATCGGGTGGGCGGTCCCGATCGTCGTTCTCTTCGCCTCGGCGGGCTGCCAGTCGGCGCCGAACCTCGGCGCCGCGTGCACGCGCTCGAGCGAGTGCTCGGGCGGCCTCGTCTGTCGCTTCGGCCGCTGTCGATCGGAGTGCAGCCGGAACGACGACTGTCCGAGCGGCTCGACGTGCTTCCTCTCGGGCGACGCGACCGGGGCATGCAGCGTGGACGTCGATCTCTCCTGTGTCGGCGGGACGGGCACGAGCTGCGCGACGGGGCTGACGTGTCTCGGGGGGCAGTGTGTGCGCACCTGCGAGCGCGCGTCCGACTGCCCGATCGACGGCGAGTGTCGAGCCGTGCCCGGCACGGCGATCTCGTTCTGTTTCGACGTGCGCGTCCCCGCGCCGGACGCCGGTCCCGTGCCCGACGATGCGGGCGTCGACGCCGCGCAGCTCGTGCCGGACGTCGGCACGGATGGCGGCGACGATGCGGGCGACGCCGGAGCCGACGCGGGCGACGCGGGCTTCGCGCCGCCCGTGATGCCGGCCGCCCACGTCTGCAGCGGGGGTGGCTTCATCTGCTCCATCGAAGGGGCCGCCCACCAGGTTCACTGCTGGGGCGACGCGAAGTGGGGCGCCCTGGGCCCGGGCACGGCGGATTGCACGACGCTCACGGGCGCGTCGGACTACTCGATCTCGGCGGGCGTCGTGCAGACCGCGGGCGGAGCGCTCTCGGGTGCCGACGGAGTCGCGTGTGGCGCCGAGTTCGCGTGCGCCCATCTCGGCTCCGGCGAGGTCTGGTGCTGGGGCCGCAACGATCGGCAACAGCTCGGGCAGCCCGCGGCGGCGGTCTGCTCGTCGTACGCGGTCCGTGTCGCGTTCGGCGGACCGGACGTGCCGGGCGCCGATGCCCGGATCCTCGCCGCTGGTGCTCAGGCGTGCGTCTTCGAGCCCTCGACCGGCAAGCTCTGGTGCTGGGGAGGGGACACGGGCGTCGTCGGGACCTTCGCCGACTCGCATACGCCGGTGCTCGTCGGCGCGGCCGGTTCCGGCAACGGCTCGCTGGCGTGGCTGGCGCTCGGTCGCGGCTTCGCGTGCGGCATCGACGTCTACGGCGATCCCTACTGCTGGGGTGACGGCTCGCTCGGGCAGACGATGTCGGCCGGCGTGCGCCCGACCTGGCTCTCGTCGATCGGCACCGGGCGCGACCACGGCGTCGCGATCCACCACCACGACGTGACGGCGAGCTGGGGAAGCGATCTCTTCTCCTCGCTGCTCCATCCTCCCGACGCCTCGCTCCTCGACTGCGGCGTGCCCTGCTCCCCCCGCGCGATCGACGCGATGGCGCACCTGACGAACGCCGTGACGCAGGGCGACGCCAGCTTCAGCTGCGCGATCACCGGCGCGGACAGCCACGTCGAGTGCTGGGGCGAGAACCGCGCGCTCCAGTCGGGCGTGCCTGACCCGACCGATGCGGGCGTGGCGGCGCTCGGGCACCCCGTGCTCGACGTCGGAGGCCTGGTCCTCGACGACGTCAGCGGGGGCTCTCTGGTCGTCGGCTTCGAGAACGCCTGCGTCCGGATCTCGTCGACCAGCGCGCTCTATTGCTGGGGCGCGAACGACCGTGGCCAGCTCCAGCAAGATCCTGCCCTCGGGGCGCCCACCGCCTCGGATGCGGCGATCCTGATGAGCCCCTGATCGCGGGGGGAGCGACCCTCGGCCCGAGAGGGGCGCCATTCGGGCCTTGTTTCCTGGCCCATCCCGCGATATCGACGCCTTTCCATGAGCGCTGAAGCGCCCTCCGCGGGCAACGTCGTCGACTCCCCCGTCACCCCGTTCGAGAAGCGGGTCGGGCACCACCCGGCGCTCTTCGCGCTGTTCTTCGCCGAGATGTGGGAGCGCTTCTCCTATTACGGCATGCGCGCGCTGCTCGTCTTCTACATGACGCGCGGGTTCCTCCACTACGACGACAACCGAAGCTACGGCGTCTACGGCGCTTACACGGCGCTCGTGTACATGACGCCGTTCATCGGCGGGCTCGTCGCCGACAAGCTCCTCGGCCAGCGCGCGGCCGTGATCCTCGGCGGCTCGCTGATGGCGCTCGGCCACCTCGTGATGACGGTGGAGAACGACTGGGCCTTCTACTCGGCGCTCGCGCTGCTGATCTGTGGCAATGGCTTCTTCAAGCCGAACATCGGCACCATCCTCGGCTCGCTCTACGGCGTGCCGCGCCTCGATCACAAGCGCGACGGCGCCTTCACGATCTTCTACATGGGCGTGAACCTCGGCGCGGCGATGGCGCCGCTGCTCTGCGGCTACGTCGGCGAGACCTACGGCTGGCACTACGGGTTCGGGCTCGCGACGATCGGCATGATGATCGGCCTGGCGATCTTCGTGGCGCCCACGATCGTCACGCAGGTCCTCATCGGCCTCGGCGCGGCCGGATCGGCCGTCGCGCTGATCTTCACCGGCCTCGCGCAGCCGGGGATCGCGCTCGCGTTCAACGTGTTCGTCGCGATCTCGCTGGTGGTCGCGATGATCTTCGCGCTCTGGGCGCTCGCCAACGGCGCGCTCCCCGCCGAGGCCGGCCAGCCCAAGAACACCGACAACTACAACCAGAAGCTCGGCGGGGTGATCGCCGTCGTTCTCGTCGCCGTGCCGGCGTTCGCTTGGCTCTGCCGCAACCCCACGGTCGCCGGCTACATCCTCTACGTCGTCGGCGCGGTCGCGCTCGGCTACGTGCTCTTCGAGGCCGTCCGCGTCTCGAAGATCGAGCGCGAGCGGCTCTTCGTCATCTTGATCATGTGCGTCTTCTCGATGCTCTTCTGGGCCTTCTTCGAGCAAGCCGGGAGCTCGATCAACAACTTCACCGATCGCAACGTCGATCGCGTGACGGAGGCGCGCCACATCACGGAGGCCGACGTCGGGCAGGACGTCGAGCTGGTGCTCAACCAGGAACAGCTGGGCTATCCGGACGGCGCGGCGGGGGCCTCGGGCGTGTTCACCCTCGATCGCCTGAGCGAGGCGCGCACCGCGGCGCAGGCGGCAGGCAACAGCGAGGCGCACGCGAGCTGGCACATCACGCGCGCGCACGTGGGCATGGGCGTCGGCGGCTCGGAGGTCCCGGCCTCGATCTTCCAGGCCACGAACCCGATCTTCATCCTGCTCTTCGGGCTGGTGTTCACCGCGCTCTGGACCTGGCTCGGCGCGCGCAACATCGAGCCTTCCACGCCGACCAAGTTCGTCTTCGCGCTGGCCCAGCTGGGGGGAGGCTTCCTCGTGCTCTGGGTCGGCGGGGAGGGCGCGACGGAGCGCGGCATGGTCGGGATGACGTGGCTGGTCTTGGCGTACCTGCTGCACACGACGGGCGAGCTCTGCTTGTCGCCGGTAGGGCTCTCGATGGTCAGCAAGCTGTCGCCGGCGCGCATGGTGGCGACGATGATGGGCGCCTGGTACCTCGCCACCGCGTTCTCGCAGTTCTTCGCGGGGCTGATCGCGATGCTCACGGGCGTGTCGGGCGAGGAGAGCGAGGGTCCGCAGGTGATCCCGCCGCCCTCGGAGACGCTGCACCTCTACTCCGACGTGTTCGTGAAGATCGCGATCGCGTCGTTCGCGGCAGCGGTGATCCTCGCGGTCCTCACGCCCTTCGTGAAGAAGTGGATGCACGAAGGGGAGCAAGCGCCGAAGGCGTCGTAGGCCTCGCGCGCTCGATCGAGCTCCGCCCATCCGTCGCCTTCGCGATCGCGGCGGTCACGGGGGGCGCTCCTCGCTACCGCATCGCGCGCGAACGGCGGCGCGCACGCGGGCGCTCGTCGACCCCCCGTGCCCGCCGCTTCTGGGGGTGGTCCGTGGCTGGTTTGGTTTCCGCGGCGCCTTCGGCACCTCCACAGCCGAATCGGCTCCGCCGCTTCGGCGAGCAGGCGAGGGCTCTGCCCTCGCGCACCCGGTCTGCTCGGCGGCCGCTGAGTCGAGACGAGCGACTCCCTCTCCCGCGCGAGCGGGAGAGGGCTGGGGAGAGGGACTGCGAAGGCAGTGTCGGTAGTGGGGCCGCTGCGATAGACGGGGGCGTCTCGCTCGCCCGCCACCACCCGCGCGCGTCGCGGCGGATGCGCGTCTCGCGCGATCGGCCGGCCGGGAGCACCTCGTGCGGATCGCCCTGCATGTCCCGTGAGCGAGACCCGCATCGCGCGCAGCGCAACGGTGCGCCGCGGGTGATCCCTTCCTCCTCGTCGCGATGAGCGCGCAGGCGTTGACAGCAAGCGCGGCGCCCCCGAGGCTTACGCACGTGTGGCGAGCCTACGCAGCGAGCGGGCGACGCCGACGCCGTGCTCGGAGCGACGACCGGGGAGAGGTGGCTCTGCGGGCGCCCTGCGGGCGGCGCGCACCATGAGCTCCCGGACCGCGGGCGCGATCGACGGCTTCACGCTCGCGCTGACGAGCGTCCCCGACCGCGATCAGCTCGTGGTCGAGATCTGGCGGGGCGACGAGCTCTTCGCCGAGCTGCGCCGCGAGCGCTCCGAGGTCGTCGTCCAGCTCTACCCGCGCCGCGACGCCGAGCCCTGGGACCTGCCCGCGGCGGCCGTGCAGAACGTGCTCCACGCGGCGCAGCTGCGCCTCGGGCCGCGGGCGAGCGAAGACTCGTAGGGCTCACCTGCCGCGGGCCGCCGGGGCGAGGATCGTCGGTGGGGGCAGAGTCGGGCAGAGACTCAACCTTGAGACTGCAACGATTGTTGCGGTGCGCAGCCCGCCGAGCCTCGGTTACGTTCGCGGCTGGATGCCCCGGGCGCACGCGCCTACGGCACGACGGAGATCCTGTACGACGACCTGGGTCGTCGGATCTTGCTCGACGATCCGTCGACGGGCGTGAGCACGTTCGAGTACGACGCGTGGGACCAGCTGCGGGTGACGACGAACGCAGCGGGGGACTCGACGACGTTCACGCGCGACGCGCTCGGTCGGTTGACGTCGCGCGAAGAGACGTACGCGGACGGTGCGCGGCGGACGGCGCGCTGGCAGTGGGACACCGCGATCTCGGGTGCGGGGCGTGCGGTGCTCGGCATGCTCGACTCGTCGGCCGTCGACGGCGCCGTGCCGATCATCGAGCGCATCGAGTACGACGAGCTCGCGCGCCCGAGCGGGATGACCCGCGAGCTGAACGGGCTGCCGCTGACGATGACCATCGCGCGGGATGGCGAGGGGCGCGTGACGAGCCTGACGTACCCCACGGCGATCTCGGACACGCCGTACGCGGTCGCGTTCGACTACGAGCCGCGCTCGGGGCAGCTCGTGCGCGTGCATCGGGGCGAGCACGCGCTGTGGGATCTGCGCGCGGAGAACGCGCGCGGCGAGCCGACGGTGGAGCCGCTCGGTCCGATCGGGCGCGTGACGTCGTACACGCCCGGCGGCCGGATGGAGACGCTGCGCTCGGGGATGGCGGGGCCGGAGCCGGTCGCGCTGCAAGAGCTGACGTACGAGTACGCGTCGCGGGGCCTGTTGACGGGACGGACGAACGCGCTGACGGGCCGGCACGAGTCGATGGAGCACGACAGCCTGGGCCGGTTGATCTCGCTGACGACGACGGACGCTTCGTCGAGCCGGACACAGGGCTTCAAGATCGATGGTCTTGGAAACCTGCGCGCGGCGGGGGAGGAGCAGATCCGGTTCGACGACGCGTCCCACCCACAGCTGGCGACGATGTACCAGCAGGGTGGGAGCGCGCTGTGGGAGGAGCTGGCGTACGACGAGGCGGGTCGGGTGGTGACGGCGACGACGGGGGCGGGGGCTCGCCAGTACACGTGGAACGCGGACGACCTTCCGCGTCACGTGGAGGACCCGAGCGTCGGCGCGGTGGACTTCTCGTACACGGCCGACGGCGAGCGCGCGGCGAAGGTCGGACCGGGCGGTGATCTGACGGGCTACGTCGCGGGCCTGTACGAGGTGAGCCGCCGCGGGATGGACGTGGTGGAGCGCTACTACGTGCCCACGCCTGCGGGCGTCGTCGCATCCGTCGAGCGCCGCTCGGGGGAGGGCGGCGTGAGCGACACCGAGCGCTGGCTGCTCACCGACTACCAAGGCAGCGTCGAGACGACGTGGGTGCGCGGCCAGGCGCCCGAGCACGTGCTCTACGATCCGTTCGGCGGCGTCGTCGACGCGGGCGGCGTCGTGGAGGACCGCACGCCGACGCCCGACGCGACGCACGGCTACACGGGTCACGAGCACGACGGCGAGCTCGGCCTCGTGAACATGGGCGGCCGCATCTACGACCCGCGCATCCGCCGCTTCTTGACCGGCGACCCGCTGCTCGCGCCCGGCACGCAAGGGCTGAACCGCTACGCCTACGTCCACAACCGGCCCTTCGACGCGACAGACCCGAGCGGCTGGCAAGCGCGCGCGAGAGACCCGGAGGACCGTGCTGGAACGCCACGCCATCCCATCCCGCTCGGTCCATTCGTCATCACCGGAGCGCCGCCGGCGCCAGTCACGCCGGCCGAGGTCTCCAGCGGCGCGGGAGCAGACGGGGACGGCGGTGGCGGCTCGGACTCGTCGACCGGCGAGCAGGTGGCGTCTGCCGCGACCGGGAGCGATCCGGGGACGACCTCGTCCTCATCGGCCGGACTCGCGTCACCGACGCCCGGCCAGGAGCGCTTCCGCTCGACGATGGCGACGCTCGGCGCGAACCTCTCCTTCGGCATCGCGCCGCTCGTGCAGCAGCTGCGCGAAGATCCCGAGGGAACCAGCTCCGCATTGGCGTCGAGCACGATGTCGGCGGTGCTCGAGGCGATGGTCGAGACCGCCTTGCACGGAGACCCCTCGCCGCTCGGCTTCGTAGCGACCTTGGGTCGTCAACACGCGGAGGCGCAGGCGACGCATCTCGGCCAGACCGCTGCGACGGCCGTGAGCGCCCCCGACCCGATCGCGCGGGCGAGCGCGCAGGGTGAGCTCATAGGAACGGCCCTGAGCACGGCCGTATTCTTGGCGATTCCGGGGCCGCGGGCAACGCTCGGTCGGGCCAGTTCGCCGAGAGCGCTTGTTGCGGCTGACGTCGGGCTTGCCCCCAACACCGCCCTGAGAGCGCTCGAGGGCACGATCACGGATGCCGGAACGACGCGCATCATCAGCGTCGGGTACATTGAGGCCGGTGAGATCAGTCCCCTCCCGCAGTTGAGGTCCGCACTACCACGTATCGTGAGCGCCGCCCGCGCTGACGGCATGGCCACGCTTCAAATCGAGACGTCGTTCGCCAATCCCGGATTGGAGCGGTTCGCCGCGTCAGCGACGGAAGCGCTTGGCGGTGTCTACTCCAGTGTGGGTGGTCGCGATCTAATGACCTTCATTCTTAGGGGAGGCCCGCGTTGACTCTGCTCACCGACTCCATAGTGCGACGTTACATGAAGGGGACTAGCGGATTCGTGCTCTGCGACGAGGGCAAGCTAGCTCCGGTGACCGTCTCGCTTGCCGATGGCGAAGTCATGATAGGATGGTACAAGAACCCGACGCCCTGGGATGGATCGATTCTCGTCTTCACGTCGCACGCGATCTGGTCCGCTGAGGGCGACACGAAGGAGCGAATCGCGTTCGGCGACATCGTCGGCTACGAAAGCCCTCGGACGAAGGGAGTAAGCGGACTGCGTGTGCGAACGAAGGATGGCTTCCGGTTCCTGCGCGTTGCTGGCGCCTACGGGCCGTCTGGAAAGTACAAGGACTTCATTGGATTGATGATGGTCCTCAGGTCCGTGACCAAGACCCTGTCTGTTTCCGAGTAACGTGCCAGTAGCGGGAGGCGAGCACGCGCTGTGGGATCTGCGCGCGGAGAACGCGCGCGGCGAGCCGACGGTGGAGCTGCTCGGTCCGATCGGGCGCGTGACGTCGTACACGCCCGGCGGCCGGATGGAGACGCTGCGCTCGGGGATGGCGGGGCCGGAGCCGGTCGCGCTGCAAGAGCTGACGTACGAGTACGCGTCGCGGGGCCTGTTGACGGGAC
>JBGALT010000021.1:0-30666 GCA_044223665.1 Sandaracinaceae bacterium
ATCGGGCTCGCGCCACGTGGCATCGACCGGGCAGGCGCGAACGCAGGGCGGGTTCGCGCACTGCTGGCAGGACACCGGCATGTAGATCTTGCCGGGGCGAGGGACCGTGCCCTCGTAGTCCTCGGCCTCGGGCCCCGGCTCGAAGGTGCCTGCGTCGAGCTCGAGCACGTGGATGTAGTGGATTTGTGGATCGCGCGACGTGTTGTTCTCGACCGCACACGCGTGCTCGCACTGGCGGCACCCGGTGCACGCGCTGAGGTTCAGCGCGTACGCGAGCTCGACGCCCTCGAGCGGCGGGGGCGCGCTCATCGCCACTTCGACGCCGCGCTGGGCGAGCTCGCGCGCCTCGAGATCACGCAAGAGCTGCTCGCGGGCGTCGTCGTCGATGCGCCGGAAGTGCTGGCGGAAGAAGCTCTCCCAGTTCAGCGACGTGGCGCCGCTGGCCGTCACCGCGGCGGCGCCGGCCCCGATGGCTCCGAGCGCGCCGAGAAAGGCACGGCGCCCCCGCTGGGCCTTCGCCATGCCCTCGGCGAGCGCGGGATCGACGGGCGCGCGCGGCGCTCCTTGGCCGGCGATCGGCAGGTGGCGCTTGGC
Source organism: Sandaracinaceae bacterium (assembly GCA_044223665.1). Taxonomy (GTDB): domain Bacteria; phylum Myxococcota_A; class Polyangia; order Polyangiales; family Sandaracinaceae; genus JBBSAT01. The sequence continues at coordinate 595 of JBGALT010000021.1, forward strand.
GCGGGCGGCGGCCTCTTCGGCTCGCGCGGGCGTGCCTTCCGCCGAGCCGGCCTGCTCGCGCCTCTCGCCTTCGATCGCGCGATCGCCCTCGCTGGGCTTCTCGTTCTCGCTCGCGCCCTCGGGCGCCGAGGCCGCGTCTCTGGTCCCACGATCAGCGGCGGGCTCCGGCGCTTCGCGCTCGGTCGCCGGGCTCTTCGCGTCGCCGGACGCGTCGTCGTCGGGCGCGTCGGTCACGGCTCGCCGTCCTCTCCGATCCGCGGATCTGGTAGCGGCGGCGGCAGCGCCTCGAGGTGGATGCGCTCGGGCTGTGCGTGCGGGTCGTGGCACGCGGTACAGACGCGACGCTGGACGCGCCCGCGCCAGCCGCCCGCGGTGCCGCCGTGCAGGCCGAGCTCCCAGTCGCGATGGCGCTCACCGTGGCACTGGGCACAGAGCTGGTCGGAGGTGTCGAACGCGATCGCGGTGCCGTCGAGCGCGACGAGGTGATCGGGAGAGGCGATGTCGTGGCAGTCGTCGCACCAGTGGATCGCGGGCCCGTGGTGGATCTCGCGCCGTACGTGGAAGAGCGTGAGCGGGCGCGGCGTCGGATCGGGCGTGCGCGCGTCGTGGCACTGCTCCCCGCAGGGATACGTGGGCATGTACGGCGTGCGCGGGACGAGCTCGACGGTGCGCTCTTCGGTGGCGAGCGCGAGGCCCGCGTCCGGCTCTGCGCCCCCCGCGCGATGGGGCGCGCACGCGCCGAGCAAGGGCGCGGCGCACATCACCCAAGAGAGCACGGTTCGTCGCATCGCTGGCGTACAGCCGCGTGCCCCGAGCACGCGTCCTCGGGCTAGGCACCGTTACGTCACGTGCAAGACCGGCCTCCCGAATTCCTCGCCGACCTCGGGGCGCGACGACGGAAACACGGAAGGCCGACGTCCTCGGGACGCCGGCCTCCGCTCGAACGTGTCGCGATGCGCGATCAGCTCGCCGCGACGGCGAGCCGGGCGTCCCCCTTCGGGTAGACGCTGATGCGCTGCTTGTCCTTGCCGACGCGCTCGTACTTGACGATGCCGTCGATGCGCGACCAGAGCGTGAAGTCGCTGCCGACGCCGACGTTCGTGCCGGCGTGGAACTTCGAGCCGACCTGGCGGACGAGGATGTTCCCCGCCGAGACTTCCTGGCCGCCGTAGATCTTGACGCCGCGGTACTGCGCGCTGGAGTCGCGCCCGTTGCGCGAAGAGCCTTGTCCCTTTTTGTGAGCCATGTCGTGTGTCTCCTCGGAGGACGATTCAGCCAGCGACGCCGGTGATCTGGATCTCGGTGAACGGCTGCCGGTGACCACGCTTGCGGCGGTAGTTCTTGCGGCGCCGGAACTTGAAGATGATGACCTTCTTGGCGCGGTCCTGGGTCAGGATCTTCGCCGTCACCTTCGCGCCCTTCACGAGCGGCTTGCCGATCGCGACCTTCTCGCCGCCGATCATCAGCACTTCGTCGAAGGTCACCGTGGCGCCGGCGTCACCGGGCAGCTTCTCCACGCGGAGCTTGTCGCCCTCGCTGACGCGGTACTGCTTCCCGCCGGTCTTGATCACTGCGTACATATGGCCGTTTCCTCTCGAGTTGCCTCGTCGGAACGTGTCCGCCCGAGGCCGCCATGCTCCGCGACGGGCTTGCCGGCGCGAAAAGGGCGCAGAATGTGAACCGGGCTCGCCGGGGGGGCAAGGAAAAAGCGAACGGGCCCCGACCGCCATGGTGCCCGTGACCGCAGCGCGAGCGCTTCCGATGGTTTAGCCTCTCGGCCGTGGTGACCGAGCGCGTGGTCGGAGGCCGGTACAAGGTCGGCCGACAGATCGCCGAGGGCGGGATGGGGACCGTCTTCGAGGCGACGCACGTGCTCTCCAAGAAGACCGTCGCCCTCAAGATCCTCAACCCGGCCGTCGGTCGCGACGAGACTACGCGCCAGCGCTTCCTGCGGGAGGTCGCGGCCCCGGCCCAGATCGGGCACGACGGGATCGTCGAGATCTACGACGCCGGCTTCGATCCCGGCGAGGGCAGCCTCTTCGTCGCGATGGAGCTCTTGACGGGCGACACGATGCGCGAGCGCCTCGCGCGCGGCGGCATGACGCAAGAGCAGGTGCTCGATCTCTTCGATCAGCTCCTGCAGCCCCTCGCCGCGGCCCACCGGGCCGGGATCGTCCATCGCGATCTCAAGCCCGAGAACGTCTTCCTGCACAAGAAGCGCGACGGGCACGAGGTCGTGAAGGTCCTCGACTTCGGCATCGCACGCGATCTCGCCGGGCAGGACACCGTGACGCAGGCCGGGACCGCGATGGGAACGCCGCACTACATGTCGCCCGAGCAGGCGATGAGCGCGCGCGACGTCACCTTCACGACGGACGTGTGGGCGCTCGGGATCATGCTCTACGAAGCGCTGAGCGGCGCACCGCCCTTCGCGGGCGAGACGATCGCGACGGTCGTGGTCGAGATCTGTACCAAGCCTCATCGGCCCCTCGCCGAGGTCACGCGCGGCGTGTCCGCCGCGATCGCAGCGCTGGTCGATCGCTGTCTCGACAAGGACGCCACCAAGCGGCCCCGCGACGCCGGCGAGATGTGGACGGCGCTGCGGCAGGCCCGCGGAGCGTTGCCGGGCCCGCGGGTCGCGACCTCGGACCTGGCGGCGCTGCCGTCGACCCTCGACTCGTCGCTACCGTCCTCGTTCTCGACGAGCGCACCGACGGCGAGCGCACGCACCGGATCGCTCCCGACGGCGCCGATGCAGATGCCTTCCGTTCCGGGCACCGCCGCACCTTCTTCTCCCGGGATGTTCTCGCCGCCGAGCGTTCCGTACGGCAGCGCTGGCGCGACCTCTCCCATGCCGGCCGGTGGCGGCGGATCGGCGTCCTTCGCGACGCCTTCGGCCCCCGTGCTCTCTCCCCCGCCGCCCTACGTGCCGCCCTCGGGCGCGATGCCGGGGCTCCCGTCCACCCCGGGCCTCGCCTCGACGCCGGGCGCGCCCGCGCCCGCTGCACGGCCTTGGCTCTGGCCGCTCGTGATCGTCTCCGGCGTGGGGTGCCTCGGCATCCTCGGGCTCGGCGTCCTGATCTCCGGGCTGGCCATCCTCGGCTCGCTCGGTGCGGCCGCCAACGTGCCCGACGTCGACGGGACGCTGGCCTACGGCGACTCCTACTACCCGGGCCGCGGCCTGGCCGACACCTACGAGTACTCGTTCGATGCCGGCGAGCGCGTGGTGCTGAGCCTCGACTCGCCCGACTTCGACACGTACCTCGTCGTGCGCGCCCCCTCGGGTCGCGAGATGTTCAACGACGACTCGGGCTTCGGAAACCTCAACTCGCGGCTCGAGGTCGTGATGACCGAGTCGGGCACGTACCAGGTCGTGGTGACGAGCTATTCGTCCGGCGTGATGGGCCGCTATCACCTGCACGTCGGCGAGCCCTGATCGAGGAGGTCGAGCCTCAAACGGGCGTAGCCCGCAGCCCAACGACATCGGCGCCGCCGCGCGGCGCGCTGTCTCGGAAGCAGGCGGTGGCGATCGAGTGCTGCCGCGGCTCTCCCAGCGCACGACGCGAGGCTCGCCCTCCAGCCTCGTCCCAATCGTCGCGTCACGCGACGATTCTGGGACGTAGTTGAACAGCGCGGGCGTAGCCCGCAGCCCAACGACATCGGCGCCGCAGCGCGGCGCGCGGTCTCGGAAGCACGCCGTGGCGATCGAGCGCTGCCGCAGCTCGGCTGGCGCACGACGCGCGAGTCGCCAACCAGCATCGTCCCAATCGTCGCGCACCGCGACGATTCTGGGACGTAGTAGATCAGGGCTCCCGGCCGAAGGGCTCGGCCTGGATCGCCACGCCGGCGAACCGGGCGGCGTAAGCCCACTCACCCTCGCGCGTCACTCCACTGACGAGCGTCGGTCGCCGCGCCACATCGCGCTGGAAAGATCGCGGGAATGGGCTACCCCTCGCGCTTGCACGAAAGTTGCCGCCGGCTCTCAGCGCGGCCGACCTCGGGCGCTCAAGGAGCCAACATGTCGCTCTCGTCGTCTTCCTCCTCTTCCTTCCGGCGGGGCCTCGCGCTCGCGGCGCTGCTCGCGACCGGCGTGGTCACGGCGGCGGTGCCCGGCTGCGGTGACCCGCAGGCGCCGGTGAACCGCGTGCAGCCCTACGCGCTCGAGAAGTCGATGTTCGCGGGCGAGTGGTACATGCAGCAGACGGTGATCGACACGCCGTACAGCGTGGGCTTCACGTTCGTCGGCGAGCAGGGCGAGCTCGAGCGCATCCGGTGGGAGATCCAGGAGGACTACCTCATCGCGCGCCGCAGCTACGAGTTCATCGCGGGCAGCGAGCCGACGGGCATCAACGGCACGACCGAGGCCGGCGCGGCGATCGCCATGTACCGGATCTCGTCGCACTTCGACGTGCGCCGCCAGTACAACCCGGTCACCGGCGAAGAGCTGAACGTCATCGAGGAGAACACGACCGACCGCCCCTGGTACGAGCGCCGCTTCATGCGCGTCGACTGGTCGACGAACCTCGTGGCCGAGACGGACCTGTTCGCGCTGCACCGGATCATCGACGGCGTGAGCGCCGAGCCCGTCGCGTACTACGTCCAGGACCCCGAGGACCCCAACGCGCCCCGCTTCGAGCGCGACGCGACGAACGCGGTCAACTACATCGACATCGTCAACCAGCTCTTCGTGCGCCCCGAGTCGGTGCACTTCGAGGGCTTCGGCGACATCCCGGTCTGCTTCCTCTACTACCACGACCACCTCGACTGCACGGCGTCGCAGATCACGATCCGCAACTCGTTCCTGCGCGTCGATCCGGCCGAAGAGGCCCAGTACCAGCCGCTCGTCTACACGGGCGACCGGATGGAGCACTTCGGCTACTTCAACACGCTCCGCGCCGGCTACGACGAGCAGTACGGCGTGGTCGAGGGCGCGCGGTTCCACTTCGTGAACCGCCACAACCTCTGGCAGGACAGCCACCGCACGAACGCCGACGGGACGCTGGTGCCCTGCACGGCCGACGACCAGTGCGGCGGCGGGGGCTCGCTCTGCGACCTCGACTTCGCGCGCGCGCATCGCACGCTCGACACGAACGGCCACCTCTCGGGCGCTTGCACGATCCCGTACCGCGACCGCGAGGTGCGGCCGATCGTGTACTACACGTCGAGCAACTTCCCGGAGGACCTCGTCCCGGACGCGGCGGCCTTCACCGCCGACTGGAACAGCGCCTTCGTGGACACGGTGGGCTCGCTCCGCGAGATCGAGTGCAACACCTACGGCGGCACCGACTGCGCGGCGCAGCGTACGCGCGAGGACGCGCAGCACATGTTCATCCTCTGCCCGAGCCCGGTGCCGGAAGGCGCCGATCCGGCCTGCGGTCCGGCGGGCACCGAGGCGCGCCCGGGTGATCTCCGCTACTCGCTGGTGGGCTGGGTGAACGAGCCCTTCCTCGCGAGCCCCCTCGGCTACGGCCCCTCGTCGGCGGACCCGATCACCGGCGAGATCATCATGGGCAACGCGTTCATCTACGGCGCGGGCGTCGAGACGCTCGAGAGCTTCGCGCGGGACATCATCCGCCTCCTCAACGGCGACGTCTCCGAGACCGACATCGAGAACGGCACCGTGGTGCAGGATTGGCTCGACCGCCAGGACGCGTCGGCCGCCGCGCACGACACGTCGCCGACGAGCTCGTCGCACGCGGTGCCGATCGATCCGGCGCACCTCGAGGAGATCACGGACGGCATGGACTTCAGCTGGGCGCGCGACGTTCGCACCGACGCGCAGCGCGTCCCGCCGCAGACGCTGCCCCAGCTGCTCGACGCGCAGCGCAGCTCGCACGCGCGGCTCTACGAGGCGGGCGCGTTCGGTAGCCCGCTTCGCTCGGCGCGCGCCACCTCGCTCTACGGCTCGGAGATCGAGCGCGCGCTGACGACCCCCGAGATGCTGATGGCCGCCGGGCTCGACCCGTCGACGCAGGTCTCGGAGGACGTCCTCGAGCGCGCCTCGCCCCTGCGCGGCATGAGCGCGAACCACCTCGCGCAGCTCCGCCAGCTGCGGGACCAGATCCAGCAGCACGGCTGCATGCTCGACGCGGAGTTCGCCGAGGACGGCGTGCTCGGTCTGGCCCGTGCGATCGTCGACGCGGCGCACGGGAGCCACACGATCGAGTGGTACGGCGTCGCCTACCGGATCTCCGACGACGCCGGCAACATCGACTACGAGCTCGTGCGCACGATGCTGCGCCATCCGATCTTCGAGGCCGTGACGGCGCACGAGGTCGGCCACACGATCGGCCTGCGCCACAACTTCTCGGGCAGCTACGACGCGCTGAACTACATGCCGACGTACTGGACGCTGCGCAACGACGGCACGATGGCGCCTCGCCTCTGGGATCCGGAGTCGCCCGCCGAGACCGCCGGCCGCATCCGCGAGTACCAGTACTCGACCGTGATGGACTACGGCCAGAACTTCATCTCGACCGACTCGCAGCACATCGGTCACTACGACCGCGCCGCGATCAAGATGGGCTACGGCGACCTCGTCGAGGTCTTCGCGGACGCGGCCATGCCCAACGACGTCGCGTTCTGGGCGGCGATCCAGCAGTACGGCTGGAGCATCGGCCTTCGCGAGAGCACGTTCACCACGGGTGTCCCGACCGCCTACGAGTACACGGACTGGCCGACGGTGCTGGGCGGCATCGACTCGATCCAGAACCGCGTCGACGTGCCCTACACGTCGCTCGGGCAGAACGCCTACCTGCGCTCGCAGGACATCGACCTGCCGCTGGCCGACCGTCAGGGCCGCATCGCCGTTCCGTACATGTTCTGCTCCGACGAGCAGGCGGACCTCGGGCCGGACTGCCTCCGGTACGACGCCGGCGCCGATCCGTACGAGACGCTCCAGTCGATCGCGGACACGTACTGGAACTACTACCCGTTCACGAACTTCCGGCGGCAGCGCATCGGCTTCGAGCCGGAGAGCGTCGTCTCCCGGGTCCACGATCGCTGGTTCGAGAAGCTGCAGAACGGCAACTCGATCTACGCGCTCGACCGCTCCTTCTACGAGGACATCTTCGGCTCGACCATTCCGGCCTCGTTCTGGACCGGCCAGCACGGCATGGGCGCGTGGACGGCGGCGGTCGCGACGTCGTACGGCCTGCTCACGCGCGTCGTCACGGCCCCGACGCCCGACACCTACGCGCGCCGGATCACCGCCGACGGGACCGAGGTCTGGTCGACCGGCGGCAGCGGTGCGGGCACTCACCGCATCAACGCCTTCGATGGCCGCTACATCGACACGACGTGGAACTTCGACGACGGCTACTACTGGTTCGATCAGATCCAGCGCGTCGGCTACTTCTACGACAAGGTCGTGGCGCTCGAGGTCCTCACCGACCCCGAGACGCACTTCATCGGTCGCGACACGGACGCCGACATCCGCCGCTACCAGATCAACTTCGGCAGCACCTTCGGCCCGGCGATGACGAGCTTCTTCCGCGGCACGATGGGCGAGGACTGGGCGACGATCGGCCCGCGCTTCGACGGCGGCTTCGAGGTCGTCTACCCGACGCCGGCCGAGCTGGCGGCGGGCGGCCCCGGTGGCACGCCGATCGATCCGGGCGTGGGCTTCTCGATCGAGCTCTACGCGACGGTCCTCGGCATGGCGTACATCCCGCAGACCTACGACCAGGACTTCCTCAACCGCTCGCGCATCTGGGTGGAGGGCGCGTCCGAAGGCGTCGTGATCGCGCCGGGCCACACGGTCATCGACTTCGTCGACGACGTCAGCGGCCTGACCTACCACGCCGTGAGCTACCCCGCGGGCGGTCGCGAGACCGGCGTGGGCGCACAGATGCTGCTCCACGCCCAGCGGCTACAGACGCGCGGCGGCGGACAGCCGCTCCGCCGCTTCATCGACAACATCGACATCGTGCGTCGCCTGACCGCGCTGCTCGGCGCGGGCGCGCAGCCCTGAGCAACGAGTGCTCGTTCCGGAGCCTCCGGACGGAAGCGGCGCAGCCGCGGACGGAAGGAGGCGCAGGAGCGAGCCGAAGGTCAGCCCTGAGCAACGAGTGCTCGTTCCGGGCGAGCCCATCGAGCGTCGATCCTCGTGAATGCAGAAAGCCCCGGCTCGTCGAGCCGGGGCTTTCGTCGTCGTGCGCCTCGCGGAGCCGAGGACGGGCGCTTCAGAGCCGCGAGAGGCCGCCGAGGCGCCAGGGCGTCATGCCGACACCGCCGCCGCCGCTCATCGCGCGCTGCGCCGCTTCGCGGGCGGCGCGATCGTCCTCGGCAGCGCGGGCGATCGCCGCGCCGATCGCCATCGCGTCGGCGGCCTCGCCCGCGGTGCCGGAGGTGAGGAGCACGCTCTCGTGCCGGCCGATGTAGCCGGTGTCGTAGTGACCGGCGACGAAGTCGGGCTCGTTCATCAGCGCGAGATGGAACGGCAAGTTCGTACGGATGCCCAGCGCCACGTACTCCGAGAGCGCTCGCTTCATCCGCGCGATCGCGAGCGCGCGCGTCGGCGCCCAGACGCAGAGCTTGCTCACGAGCGGGTCGTAGTAGCTCGGGATCTCGCAGCCCTGGTAGGCACAGGAGTCGTCGCGCACGCCCGGGCCCGATGGCGTCCGGAGCACCTCGATGCGGCCCGGGCTCGGAAGGAACCCGGTGGCCGGGTCCTCCGCGTAGATGCGGCACTGGATCGCGTGTCCGCGCTGATGCAGGTCGGCCTGCGTGTAGCCGAGCGGCTCACCCCACGCGATGCGCACCTGCTCGCGCACGAGATCGAGGCCGGTGACGAGCTCGGTCACCGTGTGCTCGACCTGCAGGCGCGTGTTCATCTCGAGGAAGTAGAACGAGCCGTCGGGCGCGAGCAGGAACTCGACCGTGCCGGCGCTGTGGTAGCCGACCGCTTTCGCGGCCCGCACCGCGACCTCGCCCATCTTCGCGATCAGCTCCGGCGTCCGGACCGGGGAGGGCGTCGGCGTCTCCTCGACGACCTTCTGGTTGCGCCGCTGCACCGAGCAGTCGCGCTCGAAGAGGTGAACGACGTTGCCGTGCTTGTCGCCGAGCACCTGGATCTCGACGTGCCGGGCCGAGACGATCGCCTTCTCGAGGTAGACGTAGTCGTCGGAGAACGCGTTCTTCGCCTCGCTCTTCGCACGGTCGTAGGCGGCGCGTAGCTCGCTCGGCTGCGTCACGAAGCGCATGCCCTTGCCGCCGCCGCCGCCCGCCGCCTTGAGCATGACGGGGTAGCCCACCTTCTCGGCCGCCGCGGCGAGCGCGTCGAAGTCGCCCGCGTTCGCGCCCGGCACCACCGGCACGTTGGCGGCGATCATCCGCTCGCGCGCCGAGGTCTTGTAGCCCATCGCGTCCATCGCCGACGCGTCGGGCCCGATGAACGTGATGCCGGCCTCGGCGCAGGCGCGCGGCAGCTCGGACTTCTCGCTGAGGAAGCCGTAGCCCGGATGGATCGCCTCCGCGCCCGTGCGCTTGCACGCGTCGATGATCTTGCTCGTGACGAGGTAGCTCTCGCGGCTGGGCGAAGGGCCGATCGGCACGGCTTCGTCGGCCATCCGCACGTGGAGGGCGTCGCGATCGGCGTCGGAGTACACGGCGACCGACGCGATGCCCATCTCGCGCAGCGTGCGGAGGATGCGGACCGCGATCTCGCCACGGTTGGCGACCAGGACCTTCTTGAACATCGCGCGGATGATGCGTTCCGGCGCCCGCCCGATCAATCGATTCCGCGCGGGTCGTCCTCGGTGAGGACCCAGTCGAAGCCGAAGATGGAGTCCTCGCGCGCCGCGAGGTCGACCGAGGGGTCGACGAGACGTCGTCGGCGGTGGCCGTTGGTCGAGACCCACGCGTCGACGAACACACGCACGGGCTGGCCCTCTGCCGCGTATCGATCGCGCAGATGATGGGCGTACTGGAGGATGAGGTCGGGCTGCGTCGCCATCATGCGGCGCTGGAAGGGCGTGAGGTCGTCCGGCGTCGCGTCGCGCTGGCGCCCGTCCGAGGTCTCGACGCGGTACGTGATCGAGCCCTGACGCTCGACGATCATCACGAGCCACCCCCAGCGGAAGCCTTCTTCGGTGTAGAGGACGTTGCCCCGGTAGAGGAAGTGGCGCAGCGGGAGGGCCGTCTGGATCACCAGCCAGAGCGCGAGCAGCGCGGTCCACGCGGGCGAGAGCGGGACGCGTCCGGGCGTCGCCGGCACCGTCGCCCTGCGTCGCGAGAGGCGCAGCGGCCAGTCGGGCGCGAAGAAGATGGGCGTCAGCCCGATCATCACCCACGGGAACATCCCGATCGGGAAGAGCAGCCCGGTCACCACGTGGAACACGACCACGGCTGCGTAGGCGAAGGGCCGCGTACGCGCGACGGAGAGCCAGATCGGAATCGTCAGGTCGAAGACGGCGCCGGCCCAGCTCATCGCGAAGGCGAGCCAGGGCGCGGCGAGCCAGGGCCCGACGAGCGGGAAGTCGGTCTGCGTGAGCAGCCACGTGCGGAGGGGCTCGGCGTGGAAGAGCCAGTCGGAGCCCAGCTTCGCGACGCCGGCGAAGAAGTACACGATCCCCAGCTGCGCACGAAAGACGAGCACGGCCGCGCGCGGAACGGTCTCCGGCAGGGGCTGCCCGCGCCGGCGCGCGAGCCACGCGTCCACGCTCGCCACGTTGGCCGCCGGCGTGGCCGCGAGCAGGATGCCGACGAGCGTGATCGCGTAGTAGTGGTTGAGGTAGGTCGTGACGTCGAGCAGCTCCACGTAGCCGAAGAGCACGACGAACGCGATCGACGAGATGCGATGGAACGCGCCGAGCGCCATCGCGAGCGCCGCGACCCCGAGCAGCACGAAGTGGGCGTACAAGAGCGGCGCGGGCCACGGATGCACCCACGAGAAGCCGTAGTACGTGAAGTGGAAGGGCGGCGCGACGTAGAGCGAGTCGATCCATCCGAGCGCTGCGAAGCGGAGCGTCGCGATCAGCATCACGAGGCCGAAGCCGATGCGGAGCGCCGCCAGCGAGTGCGCGGGCACCCGCCCGCCGAGCCACTCTCGCGCACGCTCGACCGTCGGCACGCGCCCTCTCAGTACCGGATCCGGATGCCGCCGAAGATCTGCCGCGTCATGCCGGGGTTGATGCCCGCCGGCGCGCGGCTCGACACGTAGTGCGTGTCGAGCAGGTTGCGCACGTCGACGTAGAACGTGAGGCCCCAGTCCGCGTAGGTGTACGCGAGGCGGCCGTTCACGACGGCGCGCGCCGGGATGACGCCCGTCACGCCGTCGAGCGTGGACTCGACGGTGTTCGATGCGTCGGCGAACTGCGAGCTCACGTAGTCGACGCTCGCCTGCGCCTCGATGCCGATGGGGTGGGCGAAGTCGATGCGGGCCGACACGGTGTGCTCGGGCACGTAGGGGATGACGTTGCCCGAGAGCGTTCGGCCCGCGGCGTCACGGACGTAGCCGGAGCCGAAGTGCGCGCTCGCGTACGTGTACGAGACCGTGAGCGGCAGATGCCAGTCGAGGCCGGCGGCGGCGATCGGATCGAGCTCGAGGCGGGCCTCGACGCCGTACATTCTCTGTTGCCCCGCGGTGGAGAGCCCGCCGGCGGCGGTCGTGCTCGCCTCGGTCGGCATCAGCACGGCGGTCTCGTAGTCGATGGCGAAGGCGCTCGTCTCGTAGTCGAGCCAGCTGCCGACGGTGCCGCGGGCGCCGAGCTCGTAGTTCCACGAGTACTCCGCGGCGAGCTGCACGTCACGCCCCGTGCCGAGGATCGAGTCGCGCACGCCGGGCGGCACGTAGCCGCGGTGCACGCCGCCGAACACGGAGAGCTCGTCCTCGTTCGTCAGGCGCACGACGCCGCTCACGCCGGGCAGAGGCGCCACGCTGGAGCCTGCCGAGAGCGTGGGCGTCGTGAGCACGAGACCGGACTGCGGCAGGTACGATCCGTCGGGGGCGACGCCGCCCGGCTGCAGCTGCACCGTCTGCGTCGCGCTCGTGATCATCGTCTCCACGCGCAGGCCGGGCGCGATCTCGAGGTGACGATCGAAGAATTCGAAGGTCGGGCGGACGTAGCCGGCGACGGCGAAGACGTCGCGCACCTGCGCGTTGAGCGTCGTGCCGCTGCGCGCATCCGGGCTCGCGCCGAGCAAGTCCGTGTCGCGACCACGCTCGTAGTGCACGCGGAGGCCGCCCGTGATCTCACCCCGCATCCAGCCCACGTCGTAGTGACCCGTCACGCGCGGCTCGAGGCCCGTCACGAGGTACTCGCGCAGACGCCCCACGTTCGTGCGCAGGAAGTACACGGCCGAGCCGTCGCTGGGTGCGCGCATCGTCGGATCGCTCGGGTCGAGGGTGAATCCCGCGCCGTTCACGATGCGCTCGACGGGCGCGCCGCGGACCTCGCCGCGGTCGAAGTCCTGACGCCACCAGTCGCGCGTCGTGAGGCTGAAGTACGCCGTGGTCGAGAGCGTGGTGTCCTCGCTCAGCGCGACCTGGTGGGTGATCTGCGTGGCGCCGCGGCGGATCGGGAAGCGATCGTGCCGCGCGTAGTTGTCGAGCAGGCCGTTGTCGAACTGGATCTGCGTCAGACCCACGTTCGTGCTGGTGGAGCTCTCGTCGTAGAACTGCAGCTTGAGGCGCAGCTCGCCCGCGTCGTGCAGATCGATCGCGAAGCGCGCCATCGTGTCGAGGCGGTTCAGATCGAGGTGCCGCGGGCCGTCGAAGTGCTGGTACATCGCGGTGACGAGCACGCCGAGATCGCCGATCGTGTCGCCGGCGCTCGCGAAGCCGTACCCGTAGCCGTCGGTGCCGATGCGCGCATCGCCGACGAGCGTCAGCTCGGCAGGGGGCGCGAGCGTCACGAAGTTGAGCACCGCGCCGATCGTGCGCGGCCCGTAGAGCAGCATCGCCGCGCCGTGGACGAGCTCCACGCTCCGGTAGCGCTCGACGGCCGGCGCCACGTAGAGCTCGGGGTAGTCGTAGGGCATCATCGCGATGGGGACGCCGTCCTCCATCACGAGCACGTTGCGGCTGCGGTCCGAGTAGAGGCCGCGGAAGCCGATGTTCGGACGTAGGCCCACGCCCTCCTCGTCACGCACGGTCACGCCCGGGGCCCTCCGCACGACCTCGACGATGCTCAGCGGCTGCTGCCGTCGCAGGTCGGCTTCGTCGTAGGTCGTCGAGGCATCGGGTGTGCTGTCGGGATCGGGGATGCGCGCGCCGATCACGAGAACGTCGGTCGCGATGAGATCGTCCTCGTCCGACGCGTACTCGTCGTCGAGCGCGCCGCTCGCGTCGGCCTCTTCCTCGCCGGAGGTCGGAGGCGCCGACTGCCCGAGGGCGGGCGACGCCATCGCGAGCCACCAGCAGCAGCCGATCGCGATCCGCGTCGCGCCGGCGTGACGACGAGCGCGCATCTCAGTCGCCGTCGGCGGCGCTCGTGATGCTGAGGCCCAGGGTCGACGCCACGTCGCCTGCGAGCTCGCGCTCGAGCAAGCCGAGCGCGTCGTAGGCGGCGTTGCCGACCGCGTGATCGCTGCCGTCGACGTAGGTCTCGAAGGGCGTCGCGAGCGGCGGGCTCTCGAGCGCCGCGAGCGCGGTGCCCGACGCATCGAAGTACTCGATCACCTCGTCGGCCAGCATCGTGTTCCGCGTGCGGAGGAAGTCGTCGGGCGAGTGCTCGGCCACGGTCCACGCATCGTGGGCGCCCTCGAGACAGGCATGCATCGAGGCGACCGACGCGTGGGCGTAGGGCGACTCGATCTCGGCGCTCGACGTCGAGCGGCCGAGCGGCCCGCCGAGGCGGTGGACCTTCGTGCTCTCGACGGCGTCGCGCACGCCGCCCACGAGCGCGCTGACCGCGGCCTGGTCGTTCGTGAAGTCGGGGTTCGTGCCGCCGGTCGTCGTGAACGTCGCGAGGTAGTTTCCCCCTGCCGGGAGCCAGGCGTCGCGGACCGCGGCGGTCTGACGGGCGAGGTGATCGGCGACGAAGGTCGCGTACTCGCAGCGGCGCGCGTCGCCGAGCGCGGCCAGCGTCATGGCGTCGTCGGCGGTGCCCGTCCAGCCCGGGTACGCGTAGAGGAGGTACTCGAGCGCGTGGAAGCCACGACTGCCACCGCCGAGCGCGTCGAGGTAGGGGCCATCGAAGTGGGCCGGTGTCGCGGCCGCGAGGTTCGCCTCGATCATCGACTCGTTGGCGGCGGTCGTGATCGCCCCCTGGCTCGAGCCGAGATCGGCGAGGTTGAGCCGCGAGGCGGGGCCGAACTGGAAGGCCGTGGTCGTGCGCCAAGCGACGAACGCGTCGTGCCACGCGCTCCGCGCCGCCGAGAGCGAGCTCGCGTCGGGGCTCGTGCAGAGCGCACGCGTGGCGTCGTGGAGCGCGAGGCTCGCCGTCGCCGCGTCCTCGTACGCCGGCACGATGACGAGCGTGCCGGTCTCCTCGAGGAGCAGATCGCGATCGTAGGGAGGATAGGTGGGGCCGCTACAAGCGAGCGCGCCGAGCGTGCACGCGACGGCCACCCCGAAGGCCCCCGACGGGAGCGGGCGCCTCGCCCGTGCCAGCACCAGCGGAGAATGAGCAAGAGCGGAAGCGTTGCGCGGATGTCCCATCGATGCGTTCAACCCCGGGTGTCGGACGCTCGAGCGTCAGATTGATTCTGACTCTCATTCGTCTCTCCGAGAGTTGGCCTCTATCTAGGCGCCGCGCAAGCGGGATCACGCGTAAACGACGCGGATGTTCTCGATCACGAAGCGGAGCACGTCCTCGACGGTCTTCGTGTCGGGGTCGCGCACGACCGCGAAACCATCCCCTTCGTAGCTGTCGCTCTTGGGGGTGCCGGGGGTCGGGAGCTTCGCCTCCTCGACGTATTTCCCAATCTTCTTGTTTACTTGGTCGGCGTTCTCGACCCGCACCACGCGGCCCTGCCCCGGCCCACGCAGGTACGCGCAGCCGACGGCGTACTTCCGCTCGTACGGGCCGTCGAAGGCGCGGTCGACCACCGAGCGTGCCCAGGCCCGATACGGGTCCATCGCGTGGGCAAGCCCGGTCATGAGCGTGATGTTCGCTCCCGGCGGGCGCTGCGCGATCTCGCCGATCGCGAGCGAGCCATCCTGGCGGCGGAACCACTCCATGTGCGTGAAGCCGTCGTCGAGGCCGAGCGCCTTCACCGCGGCGTGACCGATGCGCTTGGCCTCGTTCCACTCGCTGCCGGAGATGTCGCGCGGGAGCAGGCAGCACCACTGGATCCACGGGTTCTCGAGGACCTCGAGGCAGCTCGGCAGGTACCTGCTGAGCGAGTGGAAGCGCGGCTCGCCCGCGATCGTGATCGTCTCGAAGCTGAACTCGGCGCCGCGGAGGAACTCCTCGGCGAGCATCGGGCTCTTGTCGCTCACGCGCATCGACGCGAGCGCGCCGCGCAGTGACTCGTCGTCCTGCACGCGGAACGTGGCCTTGGCGCCCATGCCGGCCGGCGGCTTGAGCACGATCGGGTAGCCGACCTCGCGCGCGAAGGACTGCCCGCTCTCGAAGCTCGTGAGCAAGCGATGGCGCGCGACTGGCAGGCCCGCCGCGCGGAGCGCGTCCTTCATGCGCGCCTTGTCGCGGAACAGATCGGCCGTGCGCGGATCGGTGCCCGGGATCTCGAAGTGCGCACGCAGCTCGGCGAGCTGCACCTGCAGCGGCTCGAGGATCCCGAGGATGCGGTGCGGGCGGCCGTACTTCTTCCGGTAGTGATCGACCGCCTTCGCGAGCAGCTTCGTGTCGAGGCCGTCCTTCACGCTGACGACGTCGTCGAAGATCTTCCGGTCGCGCCCCTTCGGCTCTTCCTGGAAGATGCCGAGGAAGCGCACGTCCTCGAGCTTCGCGGCGGCGCGCGCGAAGCGCATGGTGGTCTCGAGCGGGAAGGGGGCGACGAAGAGGATGTTCCGCATCTGCGGAACGGAGACTATCCGAGCCGGCCGGCTCGGTAATCCGCAAACGCCTGCTCGATCTCTTCCTGCGTCGTCATCACGAAGGGGCCGCCGTGGGCGATCGGCTCGCGGATCGGAGCGCCGGCGAGGAAGAGCAGCTGCGAGGGCCGCTCGCTCCGGATGCGCACGCGCTCGCCGCGCGCTTCGAGCTGCGCGAGCGCGCCCTCGGGGACGATCTCCTCGCGGCTCCCGATGCGCGGCGATCCCTCGGCCGCCAGCAAGAAGGCCGCGTGATCGCGCGGGATCGCGAGCTCCACGTCTTCGCCCGCCGCCATGCGCAGCGTCGCGAGCACCGGCTGCGTCGTGCGCGTCGCGACCGGGCCGCGCGCGCCGAGCAGCTCGCCGGCGATCACGCGCATCGCGCCGCCCGCGTCGAGCGCGACCTCGGGCACGCGGTCGGGCGTGATCTCTTCGTAGGCTGCGGGCTGCCACTTCTCTGCGCGCGGCAGATTCACCCAGAGCTGGAAGCCGAAGACCTCGGTGCTGCCCGGATCGTTCTCGGGCATCTCGCTGTGCACGATCCCGGCGCCCGCGGTCATCCACTGCGCGCCGCCGGGCACCACGAGGCCGCCGCCGCCGTGGCTGTCCCGATGGCGGAAGCGACCGTTCAGCATGATCGAGACGGTCTCGAAGCCGCGGTGCGGATGGCTCGGAAAGCCGCGCTCGTAGTCGGCAGGACGGCTCGAGTGGATCTCGTCCAGCAAGACGAAGGGATCGAGCGCCTCGAGCGCCGCCGTCGCCGTGTGGCGCGTGAGCGAGACGCCGGCGCCGTCGACCGAGTGGCGCGCGTCGATGAGCCCCGCGATGCCCCGCGAGCCGAGCGCGTGCCCGGAGCCGCTCGCCGGGATGGCCCGCAGCCGCGCGCTCTCCGGCGCGCATCCGAGCGCGCCGAGCGCGAGCGCGCCCGCGGCGCCGGTGAGAACGGAGCGGCGCTTCATCGTGGCCCGAAGTGTAGCGCGCGCCGGGCCCGGAGCACGGCGCCCGCTGCGCTCGGTCGGCGGGGAATTTGACGAGAGGCCTCTCGCTCCGCAGCCTGTATCCCGTGGTGACCAGAGCCCCCGGGCGGTCTTGGGCGTGGCGTGCGTTGGGCGCGATGTTGGCGCTCGGCGGCGCATCGCTCGTCGCGCACGCACCGTCGCGCGCGGCGATCGCCCAGCAGGTCGAGCCTTCGGTCGTTCCGATGACCACGAGCGCGACCGAGGCCGCCACCACGATCGCCACCGAGTCGACCGCGATCGACCTCGCGCCGCCGGCGCCGGTCTGGCCGCTCGACGAGGACGGGCATCCCGTCTACGGCCTCGACGTCGAGATCGAGGATCCGAGTGGGAGCGCGCTGCGCGCGTTCCACGCGTCGCTCCGTCGCGCCGCCACGGGCGAAGGCCAGTCGCGCGTCGTCTTCTACGGCGCCTCGCACGTCGCTGCCGATCTCTACACGGGCACCGTCCGTCGCCTGCTGCAGGAGCGCTTCGGCGACGCGGGGCACGGGTTCGTGCTGCCGGTGGAGCCCTGGCCGAGCTACCGCGTCTCCGATCTCGACGTCACCTCGAACTACCGTCGCTGGGACATCCTCCGCGTCCGGATCGGCCAGACCGAGCCGCAGCTCTACGGGGTGATGGGCGTGACCCTCACGACCGATGCGCCCCACGCGTGGGGACGCATCGACACCGAGTCGGAGCCGGCGAGCCGCTTCGAGCTCTGGTACGCGCACCGGCCCGATGGCGGCACGATCGACGTCCTCGTCGACGGGCGCCTCGATCGTCGCCTCAACACGCGGGCCGACTCCACCGACGCCGGGTATGCCGTCGTCACGACCGAGGATCGACCCCACACCTTCGAGATCCGTACGCGCGGCGACGGCACCGTCACCGTCTACGGCGCGACCGTCGAGCGCGAGCGACCCGGCGTGATCGTCGACGCGCTCGGGATCAACGGTGCGCGCGCGGCCTCGCAGCTGCTCTGGAACACCGATCTCCAGGCCGAGCAGCTGCGACGCCGCATGCCCGATCTCGTCGTGCTCGCCTACGGCACCAACGAGAGCGGCGACGACGATCAGCCCATCGACGCCTACGAGCGCGACGTGCGAGCGGTGCTCGGCCGCATCCAGTCGGCCGTGCCGACCGCGTCGTGCATGTTGGTCGGGCCGAGCGATCGCCCGGTCGTCCACCGCGACGGGACGTTCGAGCCGCGTCCGCGCACCGCCCAGGTCGTCGAGGTCCAGCGTCGGGTCGCTCGCGACTACGGGTGCGGCTTCTTCGACCTCGTGCGCTTCGGCGGCGGGGAAGGCCACATGATGGAGTGGGCGGCCGCCGATCCGGCCTGGGCGCAGTCCGACCACGTCCACTACACCATCCGCGGCTACACGCGGCTCGGCGAGGTCGTCGCCAACGCTCTGGTGGCCGGCTACGACGGTCCCCAGGCCCTTTGAGCCCCTCCGGCTGGTTCCATCCGCGGGGGGGCCTGCGGGGCGCACTCCTCGCGGATCCCCTGATCGGCTCGCCCTCGCGGATGGATCAGTCCCCTCTTCACGCGGAGGCGGACGCAGCGTATTCTGGTTGGGCATCGAGGACGGCTCGACGCTAGGGAGTCACGACATGCAACGAAGGACGTTCTTCGGTTTCGTGGGTGCGGGCGCTGCGGCTGCGGCGCTGCCGGTGTGGGAGGCGACGCATCCGAGCATCGCAGAGCGCGCGCGGCCGCGCGTCGATGCCGGGCGCTCGACGTCGCTCGACTTCCTCTTCGCCCCGATCATCGGCCGTCCGATCGCGCTGGGCTATCGCGTCGAGTCGGTGTCCGAGGTCGAGCTGGGCTCGGCCCGCGTGACGCTCGTCACCGCCGACGGGTCGCGCGCGATCCTCCAGGTCTTCCGCCGCTCGCCGGTGTCGGCGGGCCTCGCCACCACGCGGCTGCTCGATCTGCGCTGGATGAACGGCGCCGACGGCGTCGAGGCGACCCAGGAGCACGCGGGGCTGGCCGTGCTGGGCCTCGCCGCGCGCCTGCGCCGCGTCGAAGCGGCGGCTCTCGACAGCGGGCTCTCTCGCGCGCAACGCACCGCGCTCCGCGCGCTGCAGACCCACGAGCAGCGTTTCGCCTCGCACGGAGGTTTCGTCGAGCTGCGCCGAGAGGAGCGCGTCGCGCGGGCCGAAGAGGAGCGCGCATGACCGAGGCGGCCGCCACCACGGCGGACTTCGAGTACGAGCTCTCCGAGCGCCAGATCCGGTTCGTCATCGACGAGGACGTCTACCCGCGCGACGCCATCTTCGGTGCGGTCTACATCTTCATCGACCGCTGCTACGTGCTGCTCGACCGGCCCGCGGACAAGAAGATCGCGGTGCGGCTCCGCTCGAAGGGCCCCGCGACCGAGGCCGAGCTCGAGGCCCTCGCCGGCGAGCTCGCCAACGAGCTCTTGAACCAAGTCCTGCGCCTGCGCGTCGGCGAGTCCACCGCGCGCATCCGTGAGTACTACATGGCGCGGGCCTTCTTCTCGTCCGAGGGCAAGAGCACGATCGACCAGCTGCTGGCCGAGCTCGATGCCGAAGAGATGGCGGAGGCGCCGCTCGAGGTGCCGGTGCCGTGGGACAAGGCGGGCAAGCCTGCCGGCGAGGAAAAGGCCGGTGGCTGAGGCCGAGGCGAAGGCGGTCGCGAGCGAGCCGGCGGCCGCCGTCGCGGGCGAGTCGATCCGCTTCCATCGGTCGCTCTACTCGCGCGAGGCGATCGACGAGGCCGTGCGCGCGTTCGCCGACCTGGCGACGATCCGCTTGACCGAGAACGCCGAGGACTTCCAGGTCCACATCGAGCAGCCGCGCGCCAACGTCGCCGCGGTGCTCGCCGACGAGCTTGCCAATTTCGCGCTCGCCGAGACGGTCGCGCGCACACGGACGGTGACCCGATGACGACCGCCACGCCGGCCAAGATCCGCACCGTCAGCGCGCGGCGCCTGCCCCTCGTGACCGATGGCCTCGCGTTCTTTCGCTGGGGCGAGATCGCCGGTCGCATGATCGTGACCAACGACGCCGGGCAGTGGCATCTGCTCGACAAGCCCGACTTCGAGAAGCTGCTCGCGGGCCAGATCGTCGAGGGACACCCCGAGCACGCGGCGCTCCGCGCCAAGGGGTTCCTGCGCGACGGCCTCGACGTGGACGACCTCGCCTCCCGCGTGCGCAGGAAGAAGGCGTTCCTCTCGTACGGCCCGCACCTGCACATCGTCATCACGACGCTGCGCTGCAACCAGAGCTGCAAGTACTGCCACGCGTCCCGCACCGACATGGACCGCGTGGACACCGACATGTCGATCGCGACCGCCAAGAAGGTCGTCGATCACGCGATGCAGTCGACGTCGCCCACGATCAACTTCGAGTTCCAAGGCGGTGAGCCCACCGCGAACTTCGACGCGATCAAGTTCGTCGTCGAGTACAGCCGCGAGAAGAACAAGGTCGAGAAGAAGGAGCTCGTCCACTCGCTCGTCACGAACATGACGTTCATGACCGAGGAGAAGGCCGAGTGGCTGATCGCGAACGACGTGCTGGTGTGCACCTCGCTCGACGGTCCCCAGCACGTGCACGACTGGAACCGCGCCTGGAAGCAGAGCCCGGAGAACGTCCACGACTCGGGCTGGAAGGGCAGCAAGGCCGGCGCGTACGAGACGGTCCGGCACTGGATCGCGTACTTCAACCGTCGCTACGTGGAGCTCGGGCGCGACCCGCAGCTCTGGCACGTCGACGCGCTGATGACGACGACGAAGAAGACGCTCGAGAGCTGGAAAGAGGTCGTCGACCTCTACGCCGAGCTCGGCATGCACACCATCCACCTTCGCCCGCTCAACCCGTACGGGTTCGCGCTCGCGACGTGGAAGGCGATCGGCTACACGCCGCTCGAGTACCTCGACTTCTACGCGAAGGCGCTCGACTACATCATCGAGCTGAACCGCACCAAGAAGATCACCTTCGTCGAAGGGACGGCAGCGACCTTCCTCGCGAAGATGCTGACGCCCGACGATCCGAACTTCGTCGACATCCGATCGCCGTGTGGCGCCGGGACCGGGCAGGTCGCGTACAACTACGACGGGAAGTTGTTCACCTGCGACGAAGCCCGCATGACGGCGGCGATGGGCAACGATCTGTTCCAGATCGGCGAGGCGGGCACGACCACCTACGCCGAGATGATCCAGCACCCGACGGTCCGCGCCATGGCGGTCGCGTCGCTGCAGGACTCGCTCCCCGGCTGCCACACGTGCTGGAACAAGCCCTTCTGTGGCGTCTGTCCCATGCACAACTACATGAAACAGGGCGATATTTTCGGTCAGCGCCCGACCTCGCCCAAGTGCAAGGAGCACTACACGATCGCGACGCTGCTCCTCGAGCGGCTCGCGAAAGATACGACGGGCGACATCGAGCCGATGTTCCGGCGGTGGATTCTGACTCGCCCCCGGGAGCAAGGTCAGAGCTGCGCAGTCTGATCGGAGCTGCAGTCTGATCGGAGCTGCGCAGTCTGATCGCGCAGCCGGATCGGGGGCGCTAGGACCCCCAGCCGCGCGGCGGGATCGGGAGCTGCCCGGGTGACTTCGAGCGGTGGGCTTTCTCCGGACCGCGTTTGTAGGTATTCTGTCGTAAGGCGCATCTTGGAAGCGAGGAGCAGTCATGGCTGAAGGCGAGAAGAGGGACGACAACGGTACGCCGGCCGCTACGGGCGAGCCTCTCGTCCAGCTCGGGCGTGGGCCTTCGACCTCCGCAGCGCCGGTGCTGCCACAGGCGCGCCGTTCGCCGGCGCTGTTCATGCAGCCCCGCGAAGCCGAGCAAGCGACGCGTCCGGATCGCACGACGGACCTCCTGCTCGCGGCCGACGATCTCCTCGCGGATCCGACGAGTCGCGGAATCATCCTCGCGCAGCACTGCTCGCACGCTTCGCACGGCAGCCACGGCTCGCACGGCAGCCACGGCTCGCACGGCAGCCACGGCAGCCACGGCTCGCACGGTTCGCACGGTTCGCACGGCAGCCACGGCCAGTGGTGAGGTGACCGGTGCGCGCGCTGCGCGGCGCGACCGTGGCGATCGAGACGGTGGAGCCGGGTCCTCGGACGGAAGCGTCCGCGGATGCCGGCTCTCTGCTCGTCTTGACCGTGACGCGCGAGTGCAACCTGCGCTGTAGCTACTGTCCGACGGCCAAGGATGGATGGCCTTCGCTGAGCGCGGACGACGCCCGTCGCGCGCTCGACCTCTTCGCGCGACCGGTCGGCGATGGCGGCTTCGGTGGCGGCGCGGTGAAGATCTTCGGCGGCGAGCCTCTGCTCGTGCCGGAGGTCGTGCGCGCGGCGCTCTCCCATGCCGAGACGCTCGACGGCGTGCGCTCCATCCAGCTCTCGACGAACGGGCTGATGCTCGACGACGCGTGGCTCGACTTCGTGTCGGCGCACGAGAAGACGGTGCTCCAGATCTCGATGGATGGCCGCCCCGAGGACCATCGCCGCCATCGCCGGTCCCTGCCCCAGGTGGGCGACACCTACGATCGCGTGAAGTCGCTCGCGCCGCGCCTCTCGCGCATGGCGCGCGTCGTCGTCACCCAGACGATCCCGCCGGCGACCGCGGGCGCGGCGGCCGAGAACTTCGAGCACCTGCTCGGCCTCGGTTTCCGTCGGTTCAATTTCCTGCCTGGCTACTACCTGCCCTGGACCGATGCCCAGCTCGAGGCGCTCGAGGTCTCGTTCGGGGCGATCGCCGGGCGCATCGCGCGCGCCTTCGACGCCGGCGAGCGCCTCTACGTCCGCAACCTGACGACCCGCGCGCCCACGCCGTTCTTCAACACGGGGCTCGTCGTCGACGCCGATCGCACGATCCATCCCTCGAACGTGGGCCTCTCGGGCGCGCTCGAGGAGCTGCTCGCCGAGACACGCTGCGGGGATCTCGACGCGCCACCGACGGCCGAGGCGCTGGCCGACAAGCAGCGCGAAGTGAACGCGCTTCTCGAGCGCTCGCTCCCGCCGCGCGTGTGGAGCTCCACGCTCGCCGTCGATGCGGCGCTGACCCGTTTCTGTCGGGCGCTCCTGCCGCGCTGGATCGCGGCGCGCCGGCGCGCGCGCGGAAGGAGCGCGGCATGAGCGGCATCTCGCTCCCCGTGGTCGGTAGCGCGGTTCCCGCGCCTTCGCTCACGCCCTGGGTCGGGCCGAACGGGCGGATCATGGAGCGCCTCGAGCTCCACCTCACGTACACCTGCCCCGAGCGTTGCTCGTTCTGCTCGGAGGATCACCGGATGAGCGCCTACAAGGCGTACCCGGTGACGTGGGCGCGCGTCGCGACGGTCCTGCGCCAGCAGGCCTCCCGCGGCGTGAAGAACGTGCACTTCACCGGCGGCGAGCCGACGATCCATCCGCAGTTCGTCGAGGTCCTCGCGCTCGCCAAGAAGCTCGGCATGCGCACCTCGATCGGAACGATCGGGACGATGATCGCGCGGCGCGACTTCGCCGAGCGCGCCATGCCGTTCCTGGACGAGGCGCTCTTCTCGCTCCACGGGCCGCGCGCCGAGGTCCACGACGCGGTGGCCGGGCGCGAGGGCAGCTTCGAGCAGGTCTGCGCCGCGATCACCAACGCCCGCGCCCTGCGGCCGGACTTCCGCGCGTTCGTGAACACGGTCGTCACGCGCGAGAACGTGGAGGCCCTGCCCGACACCGCCGCGCTCGCCGACGCCCTGGGCGCCGAGCTGATCGTCGTCTCCAACCTCACCCCGGAGGGCAAGGGCCTCGATGCGTACGAGCGCCTCGCGGTGAGCCTCGAGACGCTCGCCCGCGTCCTTCCGCAGGTTCCCGGTCGGGCCCCGCGCGCGGTGGTACGCTTCTTCGGTACGCCGATGTGTGTCCTGGGCGATCACGCGTTCTTGTCGAACGACCTACACTGGGATCCGCGCGTCACCGTCGAGTGGGCCAGCGCGCCGGGCAAGGTCGTCTTCGACGGCATCTACTCGTGGGCGCCCGACCGCAAGCGCGTCCACACGCGCGCGTGCGACGGTTGCGCCCGCAGAGACGTGTGCATGGGCGTCTTCGATCGCTTCGCCGAGCGCTTCGACACGAGCGGCCTCGTGCCGTTCGGAAAGGAGGGGCCATGAGCGCCGATGGGGATGCCCCGCTCGCCCCGAGCACGAACCAGGTCGCGAGCACGTATCGCGACCTGCGCAAGAACGTCGAGATCAACGTCGGCAAGACGTGCAACAACAAGTGCGTCTTCTGCATCGACGGCATGCCGACGAAGGAGGACCTCGCGTTCATCGACTTCGGCACGATGAAGGCCGAGCTCGAGCGGTGGCGCGCCGAGGGACATCTCTCGGTCGGCTTCCTGGGCGGCGAGCCGACCACCTATCCGAAGATCGTCGAGTCGGTCGCGTACGCGAAAGCGCTCGGCTTCACGCGCATCGCGCTGGCCACCAACGCGATGATGCTCCGGCGGATGGAGTTCCTCGACAAGCTCCTCGCGGCCGGCCTGACGCGCGTCACGATCTCCATGCACGGGCACACCAAGCGTCTCGAAGACGAGCTGGTGATGGTCCCCGGGGCCTTCGAGAAGAAGTGCACCGCGATCCGGAATCTCCTTCTGCGCAAGCGCGAGGGACATCTCGCCGACGGCGTCTCGGTGAACATCGTCCTCAACGCGAAGAACGGGCCTCACCTGCTCGCCATGATGAAGTTCTTCTTCGACACGATGGGCCTCGACGACCTGCGCGTGAACTTCGTGCGGCCGGAGGGCTACGCGGAAGGCAACGGCGACCTCGTTCCGACCTACACCGCGACCGTCCCGCTGCTGCTCAAGGCGATTCTCCTGAACGAGTACCACTTCAAGAAGACGTTCACGTTCGGCGGCTTCCCGCTCTGCGTGCTCCCCGAGGAGCTGCTCCGGAGCCGTCATCTCTTGGCGAAGTACTGCGGGGACATCTTCCGCGATCTGTCCACGGACTGCTCGATCCGTGCCGAGAGCGAGTACGGCGTGGCGTCGTTCGACGGAGGACGTGCGCGCTTCAACTGGCAGGATCGCAAGCGCTTCGACCTCAAGCATCACACCGACGCCTGCTCCCGCTGCGCGCTCACCGACGTCTGCGAGGGCGTCTGGCGCGGCTATCTCGACATCTACGGCGATGCCGAGGTCGCGCCGCTCGTGTGGGAGCGCGGCGCCGTCCACCGGCATACGCCGCGCGTCACGCAGGCGCCCGAGCGCCGCACCGGCGTCAAGCGCGGGGCGGCGAAGATCCGACTCGTGGTGCTCGATCGCGAATGAGCACGAAGGAGCCGGGCGGCCCCACCCTCAAGGTCGTCTTCGTAGGTCTCGCGCTGGAGTGCGAGCTACCGCTCGGCGAGCGTGTGCTCGACGCGGCGCAGCGGGTCGGCGCGCCCGAGGGCTCACGCTGCCGCGGGGTCTGCGCGTGCTCGACGTGTCACGTCTACGTGCGGGCCGGAGCCGAGCACCTCACGGCTGCCGAAGAGGACGAGCGGGACGTGATCGAGCTCGCGTGCGAGGAGCCCCGGCCCGAGAGCCGTCTCGGCTGCCAGGCGCGCGCTGCCTCGACGGGGGTCGTCGAGATCGAGATCTCCGAGGAGAGCTTCCGGGCTTGGCTCGAGCTCGCTTCGCCGGCGGAGCGCGAACGGGCCGTCCATCGCTGGGCGGCCCGCTCGGAGACGTGAACGGTCGGGTCGCTCGACGCGTCAGCGCGAGATGGTGAGATCGAAGGCCGCCGCCTCGCAGGTCGTCGGCGTCGACGTCCGCGTGACCTGCACGTAGACGGGGTCCGGCCAGGTCTCCAGGCTGCTGGTGTAGCCGGTCGGCCCGTTCGGGATCGTGTCGGAGAACTCGAACTGGCGCTGCGCCGCCGCCGACGATGGGACATCGCCGCTCGCGTTGCAGGTGAACGCCGTGCCGGCGCAGTTCTGGGTGATGCGAATGGAGTAGAGCGCGGCGGGCGCGATCGAGATGGTCGGCGTACCGCCACGCCCGCCCGCGCCGCTCATCGGCGGGAACGAGAGGGAGAACCAGGCCACGTTCCCGCTGTTGATGTTGGCGTTCACGGTCATGGACGTGCCGGGCGCGAACGAGCCCAGCGCGCGCGCCCCCGCGCAGGTCGGACCGGAATTCGCGACGCTGCACTCGCAGCCGGCCCGGGTCGCGTCGTAGTCGGCCCATCCGCCCGCGCAGCCCGTGATGGCGCACCCCATGGTGCCCCTGCAGCTCTGCGTCGTGACGTTCGGCTGCGCAGGACAGAGCATGTCGCCGCCGTTGTCGGCGGTGCCGTTGCAGTCGTTGTCGATCCCGTCGCAGGTCTCGGCGACCGGCGTGCCGGCCATGCACATGTTGACCGCACCGCCCACGCACGTCTGCACGGTGCGCTGGCATGCACCGGTGCCGCACGTCGTCTGGACCATCGGGTTGTCGAGGTTCGTGCACGCGCCCGGCGTCGTCCCCGAGCAGGTGCCGCCCACCGGGGTCTGGCAGGTCGGGTTGCAGGTGATCTGCGGCGGGGAGCCGATCGTCTGCATCGGACAGAGCAGGGCCGGCGTGCGGCACGCGCCCGCTCCGTCGCACGTCGCGACGGAGTCACTGACCGCTGCGTACGGCGAGCACACGTTTCCCTGGAACCCGGCGTAGTACCCGGTGCAGGCGAACCCCGCGCACTCGCCCGCCGGATCGGCGCCGGGGGGGACCGGAGTGCACGTGCCCTGGCTCCCGGGCAGGTTGCAGGCCTCGCAGCTGCCGTTGCAGACCGACGTGCAGCAGGTGTTGTCCACGCACGTCAACCCAGGCATGCAGTCCTGGTTGCGGCCGCAGGTGCCGCCCGGCGGGAGATCCGGAACGCAGAAGCCGACCTGACAGTGCGCGGCCGCGATGCAGTCGCCGTCCGTGAGGCACATGGCGGGGCACGTCCGGTCGCCGGTGGGCTGCGGGTCGCCGCCCGCGCACTGGACCGGGTTCACGAGCCCGCAGCTGATGGCCTCGACGGCCGCCGTGCACGCGGTGTCGTCGTCGATGCCGGACACGGCGCGGCAGGTGCTCGACTCGCACGTCACGACGCCGCGGTGGCCCTGGCAGGCGCGCGGGTTGTCGCAGACGCGCGTCGGCATGCCGCCGCCGGGGCAGTCGCCGTCCGTCGCGCAGCACGTGCCCGAGCCGCAGCAGTATCCGTTGTCGCAGTGCGTGGTGTTGCAGTCGCTGTCTTCGTCGCAGGTGCCGCCGTCGGGCACGTCCGAGACGCAGACGCCGCCGTCGCAGTGCGCGGTCGCGATGCAGTAGGTGTCGTCGTCGGTGCCGGCCGGCGCGCACGTCGTGGCGCACGTGGTGCCCCGATCGCCGCCCTCCGAGCAGGTGTAGAGCGCACAGTCGCTCGTCGTGCCGCTCTGGCAGGTCGCCGAGACGCACATGCCGCCGACGATCGCGCTGTAGCTGCCATCGCCGTCGGGCGTGCAGCGCCCGCTGCCGCAGTCGTTCGGGTTCTCGTCGACGCGGCTGTTGCAGTTGGTGTCGAGGCCGTCGCAGACCTCGTCGCGATCCGGATGCACGGTGTCGCTGTTGTCGTTGCAGTCGGGGCCCATGCAGCCCACGCCGACGCCGTAGTCGTCGGAGTCTTCGTCGACGCAGCACGGCCCGCCCACGGGCGCGCAGACGTTGGCGTTCACGCCCGTGCCCGTCGCATCGAAGATGCAGGTGAAGCCGCGCGGGCAGCTGGGGAACTCCATGTTGCAGCCGGGCAAGCACGCGTGCTCGCCGGTGACGAGATGCGCGCAGAACGACTCCGCGTCGCAGTCGTCGTTGGTCGTGCACGCTTCGCACGTCTGCACCGTGTCGTGGGGCCCGACGTCGCGGCCGGCGTCGGCGTTGGCGTCGTAGCTCGAGTCGCGTCCGGAGTCGCTACTGCGCGCGTCCGCGTTGGCGTCGACCGGGCCCACGTCTGCCGTGCCTGCGTCTCGTCGCGGCGTCCCGGTCTCCGAGCTCGCGCATCCCGATCCGACGGCGCCGAGCGCGACGGTCACGAAAGCAAGTCCGACGATGCGTCCCCACACACTGCATTTCATGATCGACGGCCTCCAGCGAAACGACCCTCCGATGGTAAACCGAACCGCGCACCGGCCGCGACCCCCCCGTGGGGCATGCCGACGCGAGGGATGACGCGGCGCGGCGTGGGCGCGAAACGCTGCGGCTTTCAGGGCGTGCAGGAGGCAGGCGGGAGGTAGCCGCGCTGACAGCAGTCGTCGTGATCGGCGTAGCCGAGCGCGCACTGCTGCCGCTGCTCGGACTCGGTGACCTCGACGGTGTGCCCCTCCGCCGCACCTTCGGCCGCGTGCATGCGTGCGGCGGTCGTCGCGGCCTCGAGCGCCTCGAGCGCGTCCGGCTGCGTCGTCGAGAGGTCGTGCTGCTCGCCCGGATCGAGATCCATCTGGAACAGCTCGTGCTCCGGCAGGTGTCGCGGGTTGCCGGGGTTGGCCGTGATGAGCTTCAGCTCGTCGGTGCCGCGGTGCTCGCGCACGGCGGTGAGCACGTTGCCCTCGTGGCTCTCCTCGGCGAAGAGGTGATCGCTGCCTTCGTGGAGGTCGCCGCCCTGGACGCCGTCGGGAACGGGCAGGCCGGCGTCGCGCAGCAAGGTCGGCATCAGATCGATGCTCTGCACCCAGTGCCGAACGGTGGTGCCCGCGCGGCGACCGTCCGGCAGGTGAACGAAGAGCGGCACGTGGATCTGCTCGTCGTAGAGCGTCGTGCCGTGCCAGAAGCCACCGTGCTCGCAGAGCTCCTCGCCGTGATCGGCGGTGACGACGATCGTCGTCGACTCGTACAGACCGCGGCGGCGCAGGTCGGCGATCAGCGCCCCGAACTGCTCGTCCCAGAACGTGATCTCTCCGTCGTAGAACGACGTCAGCATCGCCGCTTCGTCGGGCGAAGGGCTCGGGTGCGCCGCGCGGCCGTACGCCGTGCCGTCGTAGGGATGACGGAAGTAGGGATCGTGCGGGTCCATGTACCCGACGAAGAGCATCCACGGCCCGGGCGCGTGCGCGCCGTCGTCGCTCCCGACCTCGTCGAGGAACGCGCTCACGTGGCGGTTCACGACGCTCGCGTCCTGGTACGCGGTGCCCGGCTGCACGCCCAGCGCGGCGTCGCGCACGGTCTCGATCTGCTGACGAAGAAACTGCACGAGCAAGAGCTTCGCGGCCGTGTCGTCGGCGCCGAGCACGAAGTCGGGCGAGAGGTACTCGTAGTCGTCGAACCCCTGCTGGAAGTTGTAGTAGGGGCCGACGTTGTAGTTCGTGACGATCCCGCGCGTCGTGTAGCCGCCGGCGGCGAAGGCTTCGGCCATCGTCGTCACCTCGTCCGGGAGCGACGCGCTCTTGGCCATCGTCACGTGCGAGGACGGATAGCGGCCGGTCATGATCGAGGCGAAGCTCGGGCGCGTCCAGCTGGCGTTGCTGAAGGCCTGCTCGAAGCGGATCGAGTCCTCGGCGAACGCGTCGAGGTTCGGCGTGCGGCCTGCCGCATAGCCATAGCTCGGCAGGTGATCGGCCCGCAGCGTGTCGACGACGATGACGATCACGTTGCCCGCGCCCTCGGGCGCCGCGGCGGCGTGCACGACGTTCGGATCGTTCGTGCTGGGCTCGCCGATCGCGAGCGTCGTCGGCACGAGCACGGCGAGCACGGTGAGCACGACGGCGGGCGTGCCGAGCGGACGGAGCAGGACCTTGCCGCGCCCGGCGAGCAAGCGGAAGGCGAAGAAGAGCGCGAGGTAGACGAGCGCCGCGCCGGCCGCGCACCCGAGCAGGACGCCGAGGCCCGGGAGCGAACGCCACGCGAGCTCCTCGTGGAACACGTCGCGGCGGATCCGGAAGGCCGTGAGGCCGAAGCCGATGCCGGCACAGAGCCCGGCGATCCAGCGCGCCCACGCATCCGCCTCGGGCATCGCCTCGCGCCGCATCTTGCGGCCTGCCCACGCGAGCGCGCCGCCGCCCGCCGCGCCGACCGCGCCGCAGAAGAGCGCGTAGGCGATTGCGCCGTAGGCCATCACCCACGGGCCCGCGCGCCCGGCGGCGGCACCCACCACCACGCCGCCTTCCACCAGGCCGATCACGAGGCCGGCGAGCATGCCCGCGCCGAGGCCGAGCTCGGCGC
>JBGALT010000021.1:30680-70176 GCA_044223665.1 Sandaracinaceae bacterium
GCCACGTGCTCTCCAGCGCGACCGGGATCGCGGCGATCGCCGGCTGCTCGCGATCCGGATCGTCGACGGTGATGGACGGCGCGTAGCCGCTGCGGCGCAGCAGCCAGATCGGCGCGCCGAGGATCGACACGCTCATCTCGACCGCGAACCCGATCGAGGGAATGAGCACCGCGATCGCCATCGGCACGCCGATCGCGGGCGAGGTGTACAGCGCCACGGCGGTCGCCTCGCGCAGGCCGATGCCGTTGATCGAGACCGGCATCATCGTCGCGAGGATCTGCAGCGCGCTGCCGAAGAAGACCTCGCCGGTGCCGATCTGGTGCGCGCCGAGGGCCTGCGCCGTGCACACGTAGACGAAGAAGTGCGCCGCGTGCACGCCGATCGCGCAGAGCAGCGTGACGAGCAGGATGCGCGTCTGGCCGCGGTAGGCCTGCATCGCGTCCACGAGCGTCTGGCCGCGCGTGCGGATCCGGGCCGGAAGGCGCGCCGCGATCGCCGCGAAGAGGCCGGGCCGGACGAGCACGAGCACGCCGGCGCCCATGATGGCCGCGAACGCCGCGTTCACGAGCAGCACGCCGCTCGAGCCGATGATGCGGGCGCCGAAGAGCGAGCCGATCATCACCATCGCGCCGAACGCGAGCTGGCCGATGATCGTGTCGATGGTGATCGCCGCGGTCGTGCGCGCGAACTTGCCCGTGTGCGTGCCGACCTCGTAGATGCGCCAGCCCGCCAGGCCCGTGAAGCCGGCCGGCGAGAGCGCGCCGAAGAAGCGGCCGATGAGGAAGCTGCCCAGGAGGAACCGCCAGCTCGCGTGGATCCCCTGGCCGCGCAGCACCTCGCGGTAGCGCACCACGTTCAGACCGACGCCGACGAGGTGCACGCCGAGCGCGGCGGCGACCCAGCCCCAGCCGAGCTCGGCGATCGCCGCGCCGAAGCTGCCGAGCCCCTGCTGCGCCGCGATCGAGCGGCCGATGCCCACGAGGATCGCGAGGCTCACGACCGCCTTCACGCCGAACATCACCCACCGGCGCGAGCCGCCGTGGATCGGCTCGCCCGCTCCGGCCCCTACCGTCCGCGGGCTGCGCCCGCTCCCGTCCGTGACCTCCGGGGCGAGCACTCCCTGCCGACCAGGCGGGTCACTCTTCGGGCTCTCGACGGGCGAGGAGATCTCGTCGGACATCGTGGCGGTCGTCATGTCCCGACCGTCTCTACGAGGTCGGGCAGGGGGTCAACTTCGCGGCAAGCCGCAGGGAGGGGAGCGGTGTAGTAGAACCCGCGCGAATGTCGACGACCGACGAGCCGATCGTGCGTCCCGCGGCGGCGGTCCGCGGGGGGAGCGCCGCGGCGTGACGGCGGCGCCCACGACCGATATTCCGGCGGCCCGGCGATTGTCGCCGGCCGACCTGATCCTCGTGCTGGCCGCGTGGATGATCGCCACGCTCGTGAACGTCGGCAAGGCCGCTCACGTCGACGACGGCGCCCACCTCGCGATCGCCGAGCACATCCTCCGCGATCCGCTCCACCCGATGCGCGGCACGGTGTTCTGGGGCGCACATCCCGAGCCGATTCACGCGCTCAACCAGCCGCACCTCTTCTTCTACGCGATCGCGGGCGCGCTCTGGGCCTCGCACGGCTCGCTCGTCGCCGCGCAGCTCGTGCTCGCGCTCTTCGTGCTGCCCGGAATGCTCGCGTTCCACGCGCTCGGGCTCACGCTGCTTCGCGAGCCCTCCCACGCGCGCCTCGCGACGGTGCTCGTCTTCCTCGGCCCGGGCTTTCTACCGGGGCAGAACGTCATGTGCGACGCGCCGCTGGTCTCGCTGATCTGCGTCGCGAGCTGGGCGCTCGTCACGGCCGGAGGATCGCGTCCGTGGTCTCGGCTCGCGCTGGCGGGCGCGGCGCTCGGGATCGCGTGCCTCGTGAAGTACACGGCGCTCGCGCTACTACCGATCTTCGTGCTCGATGCGCTGCGCGCCCGCGACGCGCGCCGTCTCTTGCCGCTGGGGGTCGCTCTGGCGCTCCTCGCCGCCTACGCGGCGTTCAACGTGGCGGACTACGGCGGTATCCACATCCTCGAGCGCCACCCCGGCGGCGTGGGCGACTTCGGGATCGCCGCGCGCATCGGCATCACATTCGCGCGCGCCGCGCTCTTCGTGCTCACGCTCGGGGCGATCGCCGCCGCGCCATGGGCGCTCACGATCGCGCGGCGCCCTTTCTCGATCGGCGCGCTGGCCTTCGTCGCGCTCGTGATCGCGACGCGCATCGTGGCCGCCGTCGGCCCCGCCGAGATGCGCGACGAGCCCTGGGCGGTGACCCTGCTCCGTGCCTTCTTCTTCCTCTCCGGGGTGCTCGCGCTCGTGCGCGTGAGCCGGTCGGTCGACCTCGGGGATCGTTCCGACGTGCTGCTCGCCGGATCCGTCGCGCTCCTCACGGCCTTCGTCGTGGTGCTCTCGCCCTTCATCGCCGTGCGCCACGCGCTGCTCGTCTTGCCCGCCCTGACCCTGCTCGTCTTGCGCCGCGCCGAGGTGCCCCGGGCGCGGGCGATCGCCGTCGGAGCGGCCACGATCCTGATCGGGCTCGCAGTGTCGGGCGCCGACCGCGTGCAGGCCGGTGCATACCGTGAAGCCGGGCAACGGTACCGTGAACGCGGTGCCACTCCGGGCCGCGTCTGGTTCGTCGGCCACTGGGGCTGGCAGTGGTACGCGGCCGACGCAGGCATGCTCGCCTACGATCCCGGAGTCTCGATCCTGGCCCCGGGCGACCTGCTGGTCCGGCCCCGACTGCCGGATCCCCAGGCGCTCGACCCGGCTGACGAGGCCGTGCTCACGCAAGTCGAGGAGACCGAGATCCCCCCCGGCCTGTCGGCGATCGCCCGCACGATCACGACGCGGCAGGGGTACTACGCGGTCTGGCAAGGGCTGCCCTACGGGCCGAGTGACGAGCCCCTCGAGGTCTTCACGACGTACCGTGTAACGGGCTACGCAGCGGGGCGATCCCAGTGAGCAATTCGCTTCCCGCTCCGGGCACATCCAGGCCATTCCCTCGTGGCACGGGACGTGTAATCTCGCCCGGCGGAATGGAAGAAAACGCGGCGGCTCGGGAGCATCGTGCTATGGCTCGGCCGCCCCGTCTCTTCTTGGGCGTCCTTCCCTTCGAGGCCAAGGCAAGCGAATGAGCGAGATGCGTCGTCTGAGCATCGTCATCCCGTCGTACAACGCGCGCACGCTTCTGCGCCGCACGTTGCGCACGCTGGCGGTCGCCGCCCCCGAGGCCGAGGTCATCGTCGTCGACGGTGCGTCGCACGACGGCTCGCCCGAGATGGTGCGCGCGGAGTTCCCGGACGTCGTCCTGCTCGAGATGAAGAACCACGGCTTCGGTCATGCGACCAACCGTGGGCTCGAGGTCGCGACGGGGGAGTACCTGCTGCTCTGCAACTCCGATCTCTTCGTGAGCCGCAGCGCGCTCGAGACGATGAAGGCGCGCCTCGCGAGCGACAAGCTCCTCGCCGGCGTGGGCCCGGTGCTCCTGAACGAGGACGGCACCAAGCAGAGCGTGTTCGGGCCCTGGTACTTCCCGAACTGGCTCCCCATCAAGACGCCGACCCGCGTGCCGCTGATCTCGGGCGCGTGCCTGATGACCCGCCGCGACGTGCTCGAGGCGATCGGCGGCCTCGACGAGAGCTTCTTCCTCTACAACGAGGAATGGGACTGGTGCGCCCGCGCGATGCGCGCCGGCTACCACCTCGAGCTCATCCCCGACGAGGTCGTGCACGTCGGTGGCGGCTCCACCTCGCGCAGCCCCGAGCTGCGGCTCGAGGCGCAGCGCGGCTTCCTCTACCTCGCGCAGAAGCACTGCCCGGACGCGGTCCTGCAGGGCTTGCGCCGCGCGATGCAGTTCGAGGGCTGGAGCTACAAGCGGATGGACCCGCGCCCGCGGCACCGCGCGATGTGGGCGCAGCTCGAGTCGCTGACGGCGCGCGAGGCGTACCTCGAGAGCCCGTTCCCGCTCTCCGGGCGTGGGTCGGTGCCGGCCGAGGCCGACCACTGGCGCGGCCGCCTTCCGGCGGTGGAGCGCGAGACGGTCACGGCGCGCCACGCCGTCAGCCGCATCGAGCATGCGCCCGACGAGTCGGGCCGTGTCGAGACGGGCCGTGTGGAGACGGGCCGGGTCGAGACCGGCCGTGTCGAGTCGCCGGTCGTCGCCAAGGACGGCGTACGCCGGATCGAGCGCCCGCGCGTCGTTCCCCTGCGCGCGCCGAAGCTCGCGCGCGCGGGTAGCTGAGCGCTGCTTCGGACCTCGGGGCGCGTACGTCCGTGAGCGAGGACGCGCGTCGCTGGCTGCACGTCGCGGCTCTCGTGCTCGGCGTGGCCGGCGTCGTCTACCTCGTTCACGAGACGGGGCCGGAGCGCGTCTGGCAGACCATCGTGGCGGGCGTCTGGACGCTGCCGCTCGTCATGCTCTGCGACGCCGGCTACTTCGTCTGCGAGGCGCTCGCCCACCGCGCGGTGCTCGGCCGAGGCGCGGCCCAGATCCCGGCCCGCGTCTTCGTGCGCTCGACGGCGCTCGTCTACGTGGTCGGATCGCTCCTGCCCCTGGGCCGCGCCGGAGCGGAGATCGCGCGCGCCGCCGCGTTCGCGCCCTACGTGGGAGCCGGGCGCAGCACTGCCGCGGGCACCAACGTGCAGGTCGCCGCGTTCGTCGGGAACACGTTCATCTCGAGCGCATGCCTCGTCGCGTGTCTGCTCGCGCTCGGCGTGCACTGGCTGACCGGCCTCCTGGCGGTGAACGGCACCGTGACGCTCGTGCTCGCCATCGTCGCGTGGGCGCTCTTACGCCACGACCGCCTCGGCACCGCCATCGCCAAGCGCTGGCCGCAGCTCGCGGCCCGCTTCGAGGGGCTGGGCGAGGGCCTGCGCGCGAGCCCCGCCGAGCTGGGTCGGGCGATCGGGCTCGCCTGTCTCGCGCGCGTGGTCCAGGTCGGTATGTACGCAGGGCTCCTGGTCGCGGTCGGCATCGCGCCGACGCTGCTCGGCACGCTGCTCTCTCTCGCCGTCCACCTCGTCGGCGCCGGCTTCGGCGACCTGGTCCCGAACCAGGTCGGCGTGCTCGAGGGCGCCTACCGCGTGTTCGCCGACGCGCTTTCGCTCGGGGACGACCCGGCGCGCGCCGTGTCCATCGCGCTCTTCGCGCGCGTCTCGCAGATCTCGATCGCGACGCTGTCGATGATCGGGCTGGGGCTCACCCGCGCAAGCAGAGCGCCCGCGGCGTGAGCCCGGGATCGACGGTGGTCGTTTCGTCTGCCACCGAACGCGGGGCGCGCGACGCGTCGCCGCGCGACCGCGGCGCCATCGCCGGAGGGTGATGGCGGCCCGTCCGCTCCGGGAGGCCGACGACGCCGACGGCGGTCGGCCGCGTCGTCATCGAACCATCGCCGATCCAGTACTGGAAGTTGTCGCCCCAGCACGCGAGCGAGCCGTTCGTACGCACGACGCACACGTGGTTGGCGGAGGGCCCTGGTCCGATGCGAACCGCGTCGGAAACCCCCATCACGGCGGTCGGCGTCGGTCGATCCATGAGCGTGACGCCATCGCCGAGCTGCCCCGTCCCGTCCGCGCCCCAGCACATCACCGCTCCGGTTGCGCGCACTCCGCACGTGTGCCGCGAGCCCGCGTGGAGATCGACGAAATCGGTGACACCCCCCGAGACGACGACCGGGACCGGTGCGTCCACTGTCGATCCGTTGCCGAGTCGACCCGATCCTCCTTGCCCCCAGCAGCGCACCTCACCGGTGGCGAGCCGAGCGCACGAGTGCATCTCGCCCGCCACGATCTCCACCGCCGATCCGATGCCGGAGACCTGCACGGGGAGCGTCTGGTCGAGCAGCGTCGCGTCGTCACCGAGCTGGCCGGCCGAATC
Organism: Sandaracinaceae bacterium; assembly: GCA_044223665.1. Classification (GTDB taxonomy): domain Bacteria; phylum Myxococcota_A; class Polyangia; order Polyangiales; family Sandaracinaceae; genus JBBSAT01. Next base: position 36,594 of record JBGALT010000021.1, read on the forward strand.
GTCGCCCCAGCAGAACACGCTGCCGCTGGCGGTGCGCGCGCACGTGTGGAGGGTGCCGAGCGCGACCTCGCTGACGTTGGAGAGCGTGACGGGAACCGGCGTGTTTCGCTGCGTGGTGGTCCCGTCGCCGATCTGGCCCTGATCGTTGCGGCCCCAGCAGAGGACGTCGCCCGTCGTGCGAACGGCGCACCCGTGCGAGTAGCCGATGCCGATCGACGAGACGGTCGAGAGCCCCGACACGAGCACGCTCGTCCACGAGTCGGTTACGGTCCCGTCCCCGAGACTTCCGAAGAGGTCGCCACGTCCCCAGCACGAGACACTCCCGCTCGCCGAGCGTGCGCAGGCGTGCGCAGCACCGAGACCAACCGCGCCTGCGTTCTCGAGGCTCCAGTGACCGATGGGGTAGGCCTCGCTCCCGACGTTGCTGTTGTTGCCGAGCTTCCCGTACGTCGCCGAGCCCCAACACGAGATCTCGCCGCTCGCACGCCGTGCGCAGGTCGCGCCCTGCGCGGTCGAGACGCTCGTCATCGGCGCTGCGAGCGAGCGGACCAGGACAGGCGCCATGCTCGTCGTCATCGTTCCGTCGCCCAGCTGGCCGGAACCGTTCGATCCCCAACAAGCCAGCGCGCCCGTCGCGCGGAGGACGCACGTGCTGCCGCCGCCCCCGTCCATCGTGTCGCCCGTGCTCACGACGGCGTGAGCGTCCTCGAGCTGCGCGAGCACCGTAGGCGCCGTGGCGTCTGCCGCGAGCCCATTGCCGGGCGATCGGCCCCAGCACCAGAGCGAGCGATCCGATGCGCGCCGGGCGCAGCTGTGGTCGGCGCCCGCGTACACGTCCGTCGGGACGAAGGACGGGGCGAACGCGACCGCTTGGGGTGTGAGCGAGCCGGCGCCGACTGCGCCGAGCTGGCCATGCGCGTTGTCCCCCCAACACTGGATTCCGAGGGACGTCCGCATGCACGTGTGGCTCGTGCCCATCGCGATGTGCGTCGCGGACGTCGCAGCAGCGATCGCGGTCGGCGACGTGCGCTCCGTCGTCGTGCCGTCACCGAGCTGCCCGCTCGAGTTGCGGCCCCAGCAGTAGGCTCCTCCGCTCGATCCGACGGAGCACGTGTGCCCATCACCCGCGGCGATGACGCTCAGGCTACCGGGCCCTCCCACGATCGCCTGGGGCCGGGCGAAGTCGCCGGTGCTCGAGCCGATACCGAGCTGTCCTTCGTCGTTGTCACCCCAACAGAAGGCGGCCGCGCCTTGGCGCGCGCACGTGTGGGCGCCGCCGGCGGTGACCTCCACGATCCCACTGAGCTGGACCACTGCGCCCGGGCCCACGACGGTGACCGGCGAGGTACGTGAGCCTCCGCCGGCGGTCCCGTCTCCGATCTGGCCCTGATCGTCCCGCCCCCAGCACGCGACCGTGCCGTCGATGCGTCGGGCGCAGGTATGATCGGCGCCCGCCGTGATCGCCGTCGCGTTCGTCAGGCCCGTCACCTGCACCGGCGTCGCCGAGGTCGTCGTCGTTCCATTCCCGAGCTGCCCGTAGGTGTTGTCGCCCCAGCACAGCACGATGCCTGGTGAGCCCACGAGTGCGCACGCGTGCGCCCCGCCCACGGCGACGTCGAGGATCGCGGGGCACTCGCCCTGCGTGCACGTGCCACCGAACGGGCAGGTCACGCCACACTCGCCGCAGCTCCCCGCACCGCTGACGAGATCGGCCTCGCAGCCGCCGCCGTAGCTCCGGTCGCAATCCGCCCAGCCGGGCGAGCACGAGATCACCGCGCAGGCGCCGGCGACGCACTCCGCCGTTCCGTGCGCCGCGCCGCAGGCGGCGCTCGCCGCGGGCTCCTCGTCGATCATGCCGTTGCAATTCTCGTCGGCACCGCCACAGACCTCGATGCCCGCCGTGTTGATCGACACGTCCAGGTCGTTGCAATCGGTGCGCGGCAGCGGTCCACCGATGCAGGGCGCCGCGCTCGGCGCGTAACCGTCGCTGTCGGCGTCTTCCGCAACCGCCACGCCGCCGCCCGAGGAGCAGTCGTCGTCGAGCCGATTGCACAGCTCGGTTGCGCCGGGGTGACGGCTCGCCGTCGCGTCGTCGCAGTCGGCCATCGCCACGATTCCGGGATCTCGGTTGGTCGTGTTCGCCGGACACGCCCCACATACGTCGGTGTAGCTCGCGCCCGTCGGCGCGTAGAAATCGCCGTCACCGTCGGCCCAGCACCGAGCGAGCACTCCTTCGTCAGTGCGGCCATCGCAGTCGTCGTCTGCCGCGTTGCAGCTCTCCGCGGCCGGGCTGCGATCGCAGACCCATGCCGGCCCAGGCAGAGCGCAGCGCTCGGTCCCGAGACCGCACACGCCGGGGAGCGCGCACGGACGCATGTCGTCGACCGTGCACATGCAGCCCTCGTTCACCATCATGTCGCAGTCGTCGTCGAACGCCCCGGTGCACGACTCCGGCGCGCCCGGGTACGCGACCGATCGCGTGTCGTCGCAGTCGGTGCCGGCTGCGGGTGAGCGGTTCGTCAGCGTGATCGGGCAGCCGCCGACGTCGATGCGGCCGGGCACGGGGCACACGTTCATCGGGCCACCGCCCGGCGAGTACGTGTCGTTGTCCCCGTCCGTGTAGCAGACGATGGTCGCCGTCTCGTCGATGCGCCCGTCGCAGTCGTCGTCCGCCATGTTGCAGGACTCGGTGCCGGGCAACACCGAGCACGGGCCCCACGCGCCCGTCGCACAGGTCTCGACACCCATCGCACAGACGCCCATAGCCACACACGAGCGGCGCTCGACGCCCGAGCAGGCGCAGAGCGAAGGTGGATTGGCGACCCGGTCGCAGTCTTCGTCTGCGCGCGCCGCGTCGCAAAGCTCCGTGGCGGACGGGTGGATCGCATCGTCGGCGTCGTCGCAGTCGTTCGCGTCGGCGCCAGGAACGCGATTCGTCAGGCCGAACGGGCAGCCCCCGACGGGGGCGCGGGTCGAGTCGGGGCACACCGCGAGCGGCATCGCGGCCGCTTCCGGGTACGTGTCATCGTCGCTGTCGTCGTAGCAGGTGACCAGCGTCGACTCGTCCACGCGTCCGTCGCAGTCGTCGTCCTCCGCGTTGCAGATCTCGGCGATCCCGGTGATCGAGCACGCGCCCCAGCTGCCGGCCGCGCAGCGCTCGACGCCCGCGGCGCAGCGTCCCGGGAGCGTGCACTGGCGCGATCCACTGCCCACGCACGAGCAGTCCTCGTTCACGGTGCCGTCGCAGTCCTCGTCGTCCATCGGGTCCAGGTCGCAGATCTCGGGAGACACCGGGCTGACGTCGTTGCGCGTATCGTTGCAGTCGCGCCCCATCTCGCTGTGTAGGACGGGCGGAGTGCACGCCATGACGGTGGGCATGGTCTCGTCGCCGAACCCGTCGCCGTCCGAATCGACGAAGAACGTCCGGAGCACTCCCTCATCCGTCGCGTCGTCGCAGTCGTTGTCGAGGGAGTCGCACGCCTCGACGAGGCCCGAATAGATGCTCGGCTGCATGTCGTTGCAGTCGTCCCCGCAGTGGCGAGCACTGCTGGTGTCGACGTTGCAACAGCGCGCATCGGGGTGAGTGTCGCCATCGCCGTCGCGGAAGCCGAACGTCAGGGGATCGCAATCTTCATCGACGTCCGAGGCGTCGCAGACCTCCCGGTTCCCCGGGTAGCGGTCGGGGTCCGTGTCGTCACAGTCGCTGCCGCCGCACGCGGCAGCGCGCGAGCCGTCACCGTCGGCGTCGGGACAGGTACCCGCCACGCAGCGGTTCATTGCTTCGTCGCAGGAATCGGGTGGGGCGCACGGAGGGGCGGATGATGGGGTGCAGCCCGTGGGCGCGCACCGCTCGACGCCGTTGCAATAGAGGCCGTCGTCGCAATCGAGATCACGCGCGCAGCTCGCGCCGGTGTCGCCGCTGACGACCGCAGCGTCGTCCCCCGTGGTGGTGATCGGAGCGCCGCATGAAGGGAGCGTTAGCGCCGAAACGACAGCGAGGAAACAGGACCGACATCGCATGGCGCCACCCCTTGCGAGGCATGCTCCCACGGTGCCCCCGCAGTGTCGACGGGGGCTGGTTCCACCGCGAAGCATCGATGCGCTCGATACCTGGTGTTGCGCCTTCCGACCCCGCTGGCCCGTCTCGGTGACCTGGTCCCGAACCAGGTCGGCGTGCTCGAGGGTGCCTACCGCCTACCCGGCGCGCGCCGTGTCCATCGCGCTCTTCGCGCGCGTCTCGCAGATCGGCATCGCGACGCTCTCGATGATCGGGCTGGGGCTCACCCGCGCAAGCAGAGCGCCCGCGGCGTGAGCGGCGAGCGCACGTCCGTGCGCCGAGCCGAGCCGATCGACCGCCGCGTGATTGCCGTAGAAGAGGCGGCTTCCGACGCGCGCGCTCGCGCAGGCGCGCATGGGCCCCGCGTCGAAGGGCGCGCGATGGCCGCCCCGCGCGCCGGCACGCCCCCGAGCGTCTCCGCGAGCACGCCGGCCGCCACGTTCGCCCAGTAGTGATAGGTGTCGCCCAGCGGATCGCCGCCGCGCGAGAGCGTCGCCGGGAAGCCGGCGATGCTGCAGCCCGCGCGGCACCGCCGCTCGAGACCGCGCCGCGCCTCCTCGCCGAGAGCCCGCACGTCCCGCTCGCGCGCGAGCTGGCGCGTCGCGAGGTGGAGGGCGAGCAGGGCCGTCCAGGCGTCGGGCTCCACCTCGAGCGCGAGCGCGAGCTGCTCGGCGACCGAGAGTGGAGGCGCCCCGGATGCCGCGTGGCCCTCGAGCTGCGTGAGGAGCGCGAGCGCGCTCCCTCGCGGGAGCGCCTCGGACGGAAGCGGCGCGTCGTGATCGTCGGCGAACGAGACGAGAGCCGAGACGATGCGGACCGGCGAGCCGCTCACGCGGAGCGGGCGCGCGCCGAGCGCGGCGCACAAGCCCTCGAGGTCGGCCGCGCGCTCCACCACTTCGCGCGGCGCGCGCGCGCGGTCGGCCTCCACACGCTCGCGGTACGCCGGCCAGCGCGGCATCGCCGGCGAGGTCGCGACGGCCACGAACGAGCGCGCCGCGAGCGAGAGATCGCGCAGCGTCACTGGTTGGCCGAGCTCTGCATCCAGGCGAGCACGTGCGGGGCCTGCTTCACGGCCTGCGAGAGCGCGTCCTCGAAGCCGCCGCCGACGCCCACGAGCGCGAGGCACTCGACGCCGAACAGGCGCCAGTTGCAGAAGCCCGCGCGGATCGGTGCGCGGAACGTCATCGGCGCGTTGCGCTCGATCCACCAGTGACCGCCGAACGCGCACAGGTAGCCGATCGCCACCGCGGCGATCGCCATCCACGGCGTTCCATCCAGCGCCGAGAGCGCGAAGCCAGCGAGGCACACGGCGGAGCCGAGGAAGTGCAGGCGCCGCGTCATCGGGTGCTGATGGTGGAGCAGGTAGTGCGCCCAGAACTCGCGAAAGGAGATGCGGTCCGGCACGGGGAGGGTGCCGTGCTCCGAGGAGAGCGAGGGGGCGTTCGCCGAGGCCATGCGCGCAGACTGGCGCGTGCCGCGCGCGCCGTCTCGCGCTCCGGCCCGAGCGGCTCGTCCGACGGCGCCAGCGGGCGCGCTCGCAGCCCGAGCGGTGGCCCGCGCGTGGGAATGTCGGGCGCGCTGCGGGGTTGATCCGTCGTCTGTGCTCGGTACGCTTGCCGTGATGACCTCTGCTCCGCGCCCGATCCGTGATCCGCAAGGAGTGCTCGCCCCGGAGCCCGCGGACGGGAGCGGGCACCGCCCGCGGACGGGAGGGGCCGGAGTGGGCGAGCCGATCGTGCTGGCGGCCCTCGCGGCGCTGGCGTTTCTCGCGCCGGCGTTCGGCGCCGCGCCCGCAGCGGCCCAAGAGATGAGCGATCGCGCGATCGACCGCTGCACGCGGGCGGCCGTTCGGATCCAGGTGGACGTCGCGGGCGGAAGCAGCATCGGCTCGGGCAGCATCATCGACGCGCACGGCTACGTGCTCACGAACTTCCACGTCGTGGGCAACGTGCGCCACGGTAGCCACGGCGGGCCGGCGAGCTTCTACGACGTCGACCACGTGCAGATCGCCACCGTCAGCTCGGCGCGCGACGCCGCGACCACGCGCTACATCGGCCGCGTGGTGCGCGGCGACGTGCGGCTCGATCTCGCGCTGATCCGCATCGTCGCCAACGCCGACGGCACGCCGCTCGCGGCGGGCACCACCTTCCCCACGGTCCCGCTCGCCGGCACCGACGCGCTCCAGCCGGGCTCGAGCCTGTGGGCGTTCGGCTTCCCGATGGGCGTGCGCACGATCAACGTCACCGGCGGCCACATGACGGGCTTCCAGATGGGCAGCGCGAGCGGCTCGGAGACGCCGCTCGTCTCCTGGATCCGCACCGATGCGGAGTTCAACCCCGGCAACTCCGGCGGCATGCTCGTCGACCGCCAGGGGCGCCTCGTCGCGGTGCCCACGGCCGTGGTGTCGAGCGGCGAGACGCTCGAGCCGATCGAGCTCGCGCGCCCCGTGGAGCGGATCCCGAGCGAGTGGACCCACGCGCTCGCGCACCCGCCGATCGACGATCAGATCGTCACCGGCATCACCGACCTCGTGGCCGGCACGGATCTCACCGACCACGCCGTGGGCGACACGGGCGGCATGGACGGCGCCGAGGTTTTCTACTACCGCGTGCCCGACGAGCGCCCGGCGTTGATCGCGGTGACTCCCTCGCTCCCCGTGGGTCTCATCGGCCCGAGCGGCGACATCGGGCGCGAGGGCCGCGGCTCGGTGCAGATCTACGCGCAGGATCCGACGGGGCTCACACTGGCGGTGCTGGTGCCCCGCTCGGACGACGGCGCCCCCGTCGACTTCACGCTGCACTTCGAGCAGACGACGGCGCCGCCGCCACCTTCGGTCGCCGGCTATCCGCCGGTCCCGCCCGGCTACGGCTACGGCCCGCGCGGCCCGTACCCGCCACGCTACGGGGCGCGCACGGCGCCACCGCCACCGACCGTGGTGGGCCCGCCCGTCTCGGTGCACGGCCGCGTCATCGACGCGAGCACCGGCGCCGCCGTTCCCTCGGCGACCGTGATGGTGGCGCGCCCGGGCGTCGATCTCGCGTCCACGCTCTCGCTCGTGCAGGTCGGCCGCCTCTCGCAGGCGCAGCTGCAGTCGTACCTCGTCGCCACCGCCCAGACCGACGCCGAGGGCTACTACACCCTCGCCAACGTCCCGCGCGGCCGATTCGGCGGCGCCGCCGTGACCACCGGCTACGCGCCTGCGATGATCACGCTGAGCATCGGCCCGAGCGAGCCAGCGCTCATCGAGGCGCTTCCGATCCAGCTCAGTCACTGAGCGGGGGATCGGCCCACGCGGGCAACCTTCGATGCAGCCGGAGAGGCAGGATGACACGCAGCGGATGGGGCCGGCGCGCACCGAGCCGCGGGAGGTGACGAACGCGCCCGAGTGATCTAGACCCGGCGCCATGTCGAAGGCGCGTCAGCTCGTGGTCCTGGCTCTGGCGGGAGTGATTGGTTGCGGCGGCGGCGGCGGGAGCTCCGAGCCGCACACGGCGCCTCCTCCTCCTGCCACCACGTCGGGCGGTGACGCCACGAGCGACGCCGATGCGACGCCGCTGCGCTTGCCGACCGACGTCACGCCCACGCGCTACGCGCTCACCGTCGCGATCGACCCCGCGCAGCAGGTCTTCACCGGCGTCGCGGAGATCGACGTCACGCTCGAGCACCGCCAGTCGCGCATCTGGATCCACGGCCAGCACCTCACCGTCAGCGAGATCGTCGCCACCGAGTCGGGCCGCGAGCCCATCTCGGGCGAGTGGCGCAGCGTCGACGACGAAGAAGGCATCGCGCGCGTCGTGCTCGAGCGCCCCGTCGGCCCGGGCAACGTGCGCCTGCGCATCCGCTACACCGCACACTTCGACGAGACCCTCGAGGGCCTCTACCGCGTCGACGTCGGCGAGGACCACTACGCCTTCACGCAGTTCGAGTCGATCGCGGCACGCAAGGCCTTCCCGTGCTTCGACGAGCCGCGCTTCAAGACGCCCTTCGACGTCACGCTCGTGGCGCCCGAGGCGCTCGGCGCGTTCGCGAACACGCGGCAGCTCGAGACGGGCACGGCGGGCAACGGCCTCACGAGCCACCGCTTCGCGACGACCGAGCCGCTCCCGACGTATCTCGTCGCGTGGGCCGTCGGCCCGATCGACGTCGTCGAGGGCACCATCCCGCCCTCGAGCGTGCGCTCGACGCCGCTCCCGTTCCGGGGCCTGGCGCCGCGCGGCCGCGGGGCCGAGATGGCGTTCGCGATGGAGCACACGCCGGCCATCGTGCAGGCGCTCGAGGAGTGGTTCGGCATCGCCTACCCGTTCGACAAGCTCGACATCGTCGCCGTGCCGGACTTCGCCGCCGGCGCGATGGAGAACGCGGGCCTGGTCACCTTCCGTGACTCGCTCCTTCTCCTCTCGGCCGATCCGCCGGTCTCGCAGCAGCGCGCGTACGCGTTCGTGATGGCGCACGAGCTCGCGCACCAGTGGTTCGGCGACCTCGTCACGATGGCGTGGTGGGACGACCTCTGGCTCAACGAGGCGTTCGCGAGCTGGATGGAGACCGGCATCGTCCAGCGCGTGTTCCCCGAGTTCCACGCCGAGCTCACCGAGCTGACGACCGAGCTCGAGGGCTTCGAGGCCGACTCGCTCGCGAGCGCGCGCCAGATCCGGCAGCCGATCGAGTCGCGCCACGACATCTCGAACGCGTTCGACGGGATCACCTACAGCAAGGGCGCGAGCGTGATCATGACGCTCCAGCACTGGCTCGGGCCGGACGCCTTCCAGCAGGGCATCCGTAGCTACCTCACCTCGCACGCGCGCGGCAGCGCCACCACGGCGGACCTCGTCGCGGCGCTCTCGGCGGCCAGCCACCAGGACGTCGGCCCGGTGCTCGACGCCTTCACGCTGCGCCCCGGCATTCCGCTCCTCGCCACGACCGTGACGTGCACCGACGGCGCGCCGGCGACGGTCAGCTTCGCGCAGAGCCGCTACCTGCCGATGGGCTCGCACGCCGAGAGCGCGATGAGCTGGCCGGTGCCGCTCTGCGTGCGCTACGGCGTGTCGAGCGCCGGGGCGCATCCGACGACCACGGTGCAGACGACGTGCGGCGTGGTGTCGGCGGAGTCGCCTTCGATCACGCTCGAGGGCAACGCCTGCCCCGCGTGGGTGCAGCCCAACGCCGACGGCAGCTCGTACGCACGCTTCACGCTGCCCGACGAGTGGCTCGCCCGCCTCGCCACAGCGATGAGCGCGCCGACGCCGCGCGGAGGGATCCCGGTGCTGAGCGATCGCGATCGCGTGACGGTGGCGGACTCGGTGGGCGCGGGCTTCCAGGCGGGGCGCATCCCGTTCGCGTCGGCGCTCGGCACGCTCGCGCCGCTCGCGAGCTCGACCAATCGCTTCGTCGCGACGGCGCCGACGGGTCTGCTCTCGTTCGCGCACGACTACCTGCTCGAGCCCTCGGACGGGGCGGCCTTCCAGCGCTACGGCAGCCAGCTCTACGCCTCGCAGCTGCGCACGCTGGGCTGGGCGCCGCGTCGCGGTGTGACGGAGGACGGCGACACGCGCCTCTTGCGCGCGGCGGTGCTCACGTTCCTCGCGCTCGAGGCGCGCGACGCGGGCGTGCGGCGCGAGGCGGCGCGCCGCGGGCAGGCCTACGTGGCGGGCGGGACGATCCACGCCGACGCGGTGCCGACCGATCTCGCCGAGATGGCGCTCACCGTGGCGGCGCAGGAGGGCGACGCGGCGTTCTTCGACTCGCTGGTGTCGATCCTCGGCACGAGCGAGGACGCGGTCGTGCGCGGCAACATCCTGCGCGCGATCGCCCAGGTCGACGACGACGCGCTGCGACCGCGGGCGCTCGCGCTCGCGCTCGACGAGCGCCTGCGCGTGAACGAGGTCTTCCGCCCGATCTCCGGCCAGTTCGGCGACCCGGCGGGCCGCGACGCGGCGTGGACCTGGCTCCAGGCCAACTACGACGGCCTGCGCCAGCACATCGGCCCCGAGTACGCGGGCTACCTGCCGCTCGTGACGGCCGGGTTCTGCACGCACGCGCGCGCCGAGGAGGTCCGTGCCTTCTTCGCGCCGCGCATGGCCGAGACCAGCGGTGGCCCGCGCAACCTCGACGGCGCCGTCGAGGAGATCGAGCTCTGCGCGGCCCGCGCAGACGCGAACCGCGAGAGCGCCCGCACGTTCTTCCGGACACCGCCGGCCCGGCATTGATCGCGGCACGGAGCGGGCGGCCCGTACGCGCGGCGCGGACGTCGGTACGCGAGCTGGGCGCGCCGGCGCCCTCACCCTGCCTCTCCCACGTCGTGGGAGAGGGGCCGAGCTCCGTGCCCGCCGCTGCTCGCCGTAACGGACTGCCTGGCGATTCGCCCCGGAGCTCGTTCCTCTCCCCACGACGTGGGCGACGTGGGAGAGGTTAGGTGAGGGCACCAGCCCCCCACGCGCGCCGAGGCCCGCCGCCCCCCGGCCCGGTTGCCGCCCGTTCGGCGACCGTGCTAATCCGGCCTCGGTTTCGTCCATGAATCGCCGTCTTCTCGCGCTCCTCTGCGCCTCGGTCGTCGGATCGATCGCGCTCGCTTGCTCGGGCGGCGATGGCGAGCAGGGCGGCGGCGGCCGGCCGGACGAGCCGCGCGTGCACGGGCTCACCGAGGAGCAGGCGGCGCAGACGCTCGCGAAGATCGGCGATCACACGATCACGGTGGGCGAGTTCGCCGAGGCGATCGCCAACAAGGGGCCTTATCTCTCGGCCCGCTACAACAGCCCCGAGCGCCGGCGCGAGCTGCTCGACCAGATGGTGCGCTTCGAGCTGCTCGCCCAGGAGGCGCACGCGCAGCACTTCGACGAGGCGCCCGAGGTGCGGCGCACCGAGCAGCAGCTCGTGATCCGCCGCTTCCTCGAGCACGAGTACGAGGAGCGCATCCAGCCCGAGGACATCACCGACGACGAGGTGCGCGCGTACTACGAGGCGCACCCCACGGAGTTCCACCAGCCCGAGCAGGTCCGCATCAGCCACATCCTCTTCGCGCGCGAGGCCGACGCGCAGCGCGTGCTGCGTCAGCTCCAGGCCAGCCCCTCCGACGTGCGCCTGTTCCGGCAGCTCGCCGAGCAATTCGACACCGACGAGAGCACCCGCGACCGCTTCGGCGACGTGGGCTTCTTCTCGCGCCCGGCCGAGCGCCGCGAGGGTGAGCCGACCGTCCCCGAGGAGGTCGCGACGGCGGCCTTCTCGCTCGAGACGATCGGCGCCGTCTACGGCGAGGTCGTGCACAGCGCGCGCGGCTACGAGATCGTGAAGCTCACGGGCCGCCGCGGCGCGCTCGACCGCTCGCTCGAGGAGTCCTCGCGGCCGATCCGCAGCCGGCTCGTGCGCGAGCGGCGCGAGCACGAGATCGAGGCGCTCGTCGAGCGGCTCACCTCGGAGGCCGACGTCGAGGAGCACCTCGACGTGCTCGACGCCATCCACATCGAGGACGAGGGCGGCAGCTACCCTGCCATCCCCGAGGGCGCCGTCGACGGACCCGTGTCGCCGCGCCTGCCGCCGGGCGCGCCGGTTCCGACGCCGCCCACGACGGGAGCGACGCCATGAAACACGTTCGTGTGGCTCTGGTGCTGGCAGCGCTCGCGGGCTCGCTCGCGGCGCCCTTCGTGGTCGTGCAGCCGACGGAAGCCGACGTCATCGAGCGCGTCGTCGCCGTCGTGAACGACGACGCGATCTTCCTCAGCGAGCTGCGCGAGAAGGCCGCGCCCTACCTCTCGCGCGCGATGGGCGCGCCGACCGAGGCGCAGCGCCTCCAAGCCATCCGCCAGATCTACGCGCAGATGCTCGACCACCTCATCGACCAGAAGCTCGTCGAACAGGCGGCCGAGGAAGAGGAGATCACGGTCACGGACGCCGACGTGACGGCGGCGATCGACAACGTGCGCCAGCAGTCGGGTCTGACCGGCGATGCGTTCTGGGCCGCGGTGGCCGAGCAGGGCTTCGGCACCGAAGAGGAGTACCGCGCGGACATTCGCGCGCAGCTCGTGCACTTCCGCCTGCTGAACGAGCGGATGGGAAGCCGGGTCAACATCACGGAAGAAGACGTCCAGCAGCGCTACGACGAAGAGGTCGCGCGGGCTCGCCGCACGGCGCACTTCGACGCTGCCCAGATCCTCTTCCCCGTCGGCGACCACGCGTCCGCCTCCGACATCGCGCGCGTGCGCCGCGCCGCCGAGGCGGTCCGCGACGACATCGACGACGAGGACGACTTCGAGGACGCGATGGCCGATCACGGCGGCCGCGAGCTCCACAACCTCTCGCAGGGCAGCCTCGACAGCGAGCTCGAAGAGACGCTGATGAACCTCGAGGAGGGCGAGGTCAGCCCCGTCGTGCGCGGCAGCCGCGGCTTCTTCGTGTTCCTGCTCCGGGCGCGCCACTACGCGTCGGAGTCGGTGCCGAGCTACGAGAGCGTGCGGATGCAGCTCTACAACCAGATGCGCCAGGACGCGATGCAGCGTCAGGAGGCCGCGCTGATGGAAGAGCTGCGCCGCGACGCCTCGATCCAGCGCCTCCTCGACGAGGAGTGATCCCGGTCCCGCGCGGCCGAGCAGCGCGCGCCGACGCCACTGCGAAGCGCGTCGCGGTTCCGTGGTACGAAAATGAAGGTCTAAGTATCGAGAATCGCTCGACACCGATCTGGCTGTCGATCAACAGGCCGCGTCGGTCGGGAGCGACCCTTTGCCCGCGGACGCTCCGCGCGAACGACGGCGCTCCGCTGAACACATTCCGCAGCGAGCCGCGGTTCGCTCGCACGGCGTGGGCAGAGGGGCGCACCCGCCCGGCGCGGCAGGCGATCACTCGATGGGAGGCCCCCCATTTTCGTTCACCGCAGATGCGCCGCCGGCGCAGCCCAGCTCTCCCGCGACCGCGGGAGAGGGCTAGGGTGAGGGACCTGCGGAGCTCGAGCAGGGACACCGCCTCTGCGATCGGTGCCCGCTCGCCTTCGTCAGAACACGATGGTCGGGCAGCCGAGGACGATCTCGACCGTCGCCGAGCTCGCCAGCAGCTGATCGCAGATCGGGCCCTGGATGACGAGCGAGTGCGAGTCGGTGCCGGGCACGTAGTCCCACGAGTCCATCGTCGGATCGGTGCCACGCGCGAGCACGGTGCGGCTCTGGCCGGCGAAGGTCACGCCGACGTTCACGCGCGCGGGATCGAAGTTGCCCGGATCGGTGCCGCGGGGCACCTCGAACACGCAGCTCTCGAGCAGGCGCCGCGCGATCTCGTCGAGCGCGGCCTCGAAGTCGGACTGGAAGGTGCTGCCGGCCGCGTCGTAGTGGCAGCAGTTGGTCGGGCCGTCGCACATCGCGTCGTCGGGCCAGAGGTCGCAGACCGGGTTCGACGGCGGGAAGGGGCAGGGCATGGGCTGCTCGCAGGTGAGCGGGCTCGGGCAGTCGCCATCCGTCACGCAGCCGCACTGGCCGGGGACGTGGATGCCGGCGACCATCGTGTCGCTGCACACGCCGCTCGCGCATTCGGCGGCCGACGTGCAGGTCGCGCCCGTGCAGGCGGGGATGCACGTGTCGTTGCGCGGCGTGCCGCCGTTGTAGGCGATGGTCGAGAGCTCGTTGTTCGACTCGTCGAGGCCGACGGCGAACGTGAGGTAGCCGTGCGTGCCGTACTCGTCGGCCACCTGCGCGAGGACCGCGTCGCGCTGGTCGAGGTCGCACGTCTCCGCGCCGTCCGTCACGAGCACGAGGCCGCGGCGTCCGGTCGTGTCCAGCGTGTCGAGGTAGTCGTAGCCGGCGCGGAGCGCGGCGAACATCGGCGTGTTGCCGCCGCTCGGATCGGCGCTCGCGAGCGCCGAGGAGATCTGCGCGCGGCTGGTCGAGAGCGGCGCCACGTCCACGTGCGGGACGCTCCCGGGCGCGAGCGAGATCGTGCACTCGGCGCCCTGACCGGTCGGGAAGAGCAAGAGGCCCGCCGAGAGCTCGTTCGGGACGCTCGCGAGCACGTGGTCGATGGCCTGCACCGCCAGGTCCCACTTCGTCGGCCCGCTGCTGCCGCTCGCGGGGTCGTTCATGCTGCCGCTTCGATCGAACACGAGCAGCAGGCTTCCCGGGACCTGCTGGGTCGGGATCGTGGAGATGCCGCACGCGGCGTCGGGATCGAAGGGATCGATCCGCCCGCCGTCGCTGCGCACGCGCCCGTCGGTGGAGCCGCCATCCAAGCTGCCCCCCGGTCCCACGTCGCCGGCGGCGGATCGTGGCTGGGTGCACGCGGGAACGGCGAGGAGCAACGCCAAGCAGAGCAAGCGTACGGCGGACATCGGAGCCTCCGGTGGAACGTCGAGGATCGAGGATACGTCGAAGCGGGCGAAGTGGGTCGGGCTCCCGAATTGCGACCTATCGGTCGCAATGGCCCGGTCTTCATTTCAGGAGTCGAAACTTCAGGGGCCTGGCGACGTTCTTCACCGCGGCTTCCTTCTCTTCGCCGAACTCGGAGCCGTCCCGGAGCGCCTCGACGAAGCTGTCCATGCAGAGGATCTCGCCGCCCTTGGCCTGCCCCTGCAGGCGCGCCGTGTTGTTCATCCCGCTCGAGAAGCCGGTGAAGTCGGCATCGGGGCCGAAGGTGCCCACGAAGAGCGGCGCGAAATTGAGCCCGGTCGCGACGTCGACCGGCTGGCCGACGAGCTCGGGCAGTGCCTCGTGCGCCGTGAGCGAGCGGGTGTACTCCCGGATCCGGCGGGCGGCCGTGGCAGCGCTGCGGCACAGCTGCTCGGGCGACTCTTCGTAGAAGGGCGGGCCCCAGATGCCGATCACGCAGTCGCCCACCATCTTGTCGAAGACGCCTCCGGTCTCCCAGAGGATCTCCACGACACGCGCGCTCCAGGTGTCCACGAGGCGGCCGATGGCCTCGGGCGCGACCAGCACCTGCTCCGACAGGCGCGTGAAACCGCTGATGTCCGCGAACATGATCGCGCACGTCTTCTCGCGCGGCGAGAGGTACTTCTCCGCGTAGTCCTCTTCCCGGAGGAGGCGCTCGCAGACCTCCTTCGGGAACCCGGTGCTCAAGCCCTTCCACTCGCGGTTGAAGTCCACGATGCGCTGGCGGAGCGAGTCGGCGAAGCGGTCGAGCAGGTCGCGGTCGAAGGTGTTGAACTCGCCGCGGCGGCTCGTCACGATGACGCGTCCGATGACTCGCGCGCTGCGCATGCCGGTGATCATCACTTCCTCGCGGAACCGCCGGATGCCGAAGCGCTCGCGGACGCCTTCGTCGTCGCCCGTCATGAGGCGGAAGGCGTTGCTCCGCATGAAGGTGTCGATGTCGTTGTCCGACCGGACGCTCGAGTCGTGCACGAGCTCGCGGTTCTTGAGGATCTTGTAGCGGAGCGTGGTGCCGGAGACGTCGTCCTCGTGGCGGAACACGAGGATCATGTCCTCGAACGGTATGTTCTCGCGCAGGACGCCGAGCGCACGCGCGAGCCCCGAGTCGAGCACCGGATCGCGCAGCGCTTCGCTCATCGCGGCGGTGAGCATCGTCTTCTTGCGCGAGACGGCGATCGACGCGAGGTGGTTGTCGATCTCTTCGGCGAAGGTGTCGAGCAGGTCCACCAGACGCTCGCGCTCGGCCGCGTCGGCGGCGCCAGGCACGAGGATCGCGGTGGCTCCGAAGGGCTCGCCCGCGACGTCGAGCGCCTGCGCGACGAGGGTCAGAGGTGTTCCCTCGACCTCCAGCGTGCGCACGAGCGGGCTCGTCCGCTCCACCTCGGCGCAGATCACGTCGGCGCCCAGCGGCAGCTCGGCGCTCTCCCCCGTCGCGTGCACGAAGTCGTGGAGGGCGAGTGACTCGTCGTAGGTGCGCATGAACGCCAGCGTCGCGCCCGTTCGCGCGCAGAGAGCGGGCAGCACCAGGCGCAGCGTGTGGTCGACGGGCAGCCGATCGCGGATGGCGATCTCGGCCAGGTCGTCGATCTCGTCGTTGAGCTCCCAGCGCTCGCGCAAGAGCGCGACCTCGCGCTCGAGCTCGGCGATTCGTTTCTGGAGCCCGTCCGGAGTGGAGGCGTCGGTCATCGGCCTCGGCAGTCTACCGCGACCGCGCCGAGCGCGGCTGTGCCGTTCGCGACCGGTGCGATCGGGCCTCGCCCTCGGCGTCGCTTCTAGCGCAGGCACGGAGCGGAGGCGTTCCGCGCCCCGGGCGTCAGCCCTTGAGCTTCGAGCGGAGCGTGAGCACCGGGCAGTTCGCGCGACGAACGACTTCCTCGGCCACGCTGCCGATGAAGAAGCGGCCGACGCCCGTCCGACCGTGGGTCGCCACGACGATCAGCTCGGCGTTGACGTGGTCGGCGTAGTGGCAGATGCCGTCGGCTGGCTTGCGGCTGGTGGCGATCGCCACGCGGGGCTTGGCGTCGGGGATGATCCGCGCCACGAGCGCGTCCAGATCCGCATGCAGCTTCGTGCGCGTGTCCTCGTCGGCCATCCACAGCCCGGTCGCCTCGTCGCGCACGAGCGCGCTGCTGTCCGGCGGCACGAAGACGTGCATCACGTAGAGCGTCGCCTGGTTCTGCGAAGCGAGAATGGCTGCCGCACGCAGGGCCAGCTCGGAGGCCTCGGAGAAGTCGGTCGCGACGACGATCGATTGCGCAAGCTTGCTCATGGCGCGGGTGTAACACGTCGCGGGCGCCGTTCGATCGCCTCCGTGTCGGTCACCGCCCCGGCCCGTCGGCGCCGCGTCGTCCCCGGCGTCCGTGACGGCTCCGCGAGCGTCGAGACCCCAGAATCACGGACGTTTCTCCGGATCGGTGCCGTCCGTGTCAGGTGATTTCAGCCGAACTTCCTCATGGGAGCGAGGCCGCCCGTGTCAGAAAACGAGTATGACGTCGTACGCGGGCGCCGGCTGGTCCTTCGTGCTCGTCGCCGTCGCGACGGCGTCGGCGGGGTGCTCGCTCGTCGTGCCGGCCTCGCGGCGGAGCTCCGAGCACGACGCCGGGAAGTCCGATGCATCGACCGATGCCGGTCGCGAAGCGGGGAGCGGCGACACCGGGATCGGGGATGCACGCGTACCGGACGCGGGGATCGACGGCGGGGCCATGGATGCATCCTCGGGCGACGCCGGTGAGCTCCTCGATGCGAGCATGCGCGACACCGGCGGCGAGACCCCCGATGCCGCGCTGGACGACGCGTTCGGCCTCGACGCGCCCACCGCGCCGGACGCATGCACTCCCGTCAACGGCTACCGCGACGGGGACGGGGACGGGATCGGAGCTGGAGCCTTCGTCTCCGGATGCGCCGAGAGCGGGCTGGTGCTCGTCGCGCGCGGGGACGACTGCAACGATTCGCGGGGCGACGTTCTCCCGGGCGCGACCGACGAGCTCTGCGACGGAGTCGACGCGGACTGCGATGGCGTCCTCGATCCCGCCGAGCCGGCGGTGAGCGCGGCGTGCCCGTGGAGACGCTGCGCGACGAGCGGCGCCACGACGGCTTGCGACGAGCCGGTCCAGCTCGTCGGCGGAGGCTTCCACACCTGCGCTCGACTCGGCGTGTCGGGAGACCTCTGGTGCTGGGGATCGAACGACGCGGGTCAGCTCGGCGTCGCGGCGGGAAGCGACGCGCCGATGCCGATCCGCTCGCGCTACACCGACGTCCGGGACGCATGCGCGAGCGTCGCGTACACGTGCGTCGTCCTCGCGGGACGGGTCGAGTGCTTCGGCGTGGGCCCGCTCTCGACCGGGGCGGCCCCGTGGACGCGCGACGTCGACGCGGTCGAGGTCGCGTGCGGCTACAACCACGTCTGCGTCCGCACCACCACCGGCAACGTGCGCTGCGCAGGGCTCAACGGGAACGCGGGCGTCGCGACCGGGCAGGTCGGGATCCCATCGTCGATGGGCGCGGGCGTGTTCCCCGACCTCGTGGCCGTCCCGCTCCCCTCGGACGCGGTCCAGCTCGCGCTCGGCACGAACTTCTCGTGCGCCCGGCTGTCGGACGGAACGATCCAGTGCTGGGGCGCCGACTCGGGGATCCTCGGGCGCGGCGCCGCGACGACCAGCGGCGTGACGCACGTTCCTGCGCCGGTCGAGGCCCCCGGCGTCACGTTCGTCGACGTCGTCGCCAGCAACTACTCGGCCTGCGCTCGCACCGCGACGAGCGTCGCGTGCTGGGGCTACGCCCTCGGCTTCCAGCTCCTCGACCTAGCAGACGTGCCGCCGTTCCGCACGGCACCCACGACGGCGCCGGGGAGGGTCTTCGCGCAGCTCGGCGGCACCGGCCATCTCTGCGGCATCGACGCCGCAGGCACCGCGAGCTGCTGGGGCATCGACAACACGTTCGCGCACGGGCGCTCCCCGCGCGCGGCCACCACGACGTCGATCGCGGCGCCGGCGCTCCCGCGGCCGGGCCCGAGCGCTCTCGCGGTGGACGCGATCGCGCTCGGTCATGCCGATGATCCAGCGGGCCGCGGAGTCGGAGGCCACTCGTGCGCGATCGAGCGCGGCACGGGCGAGGTCTGGTGCTGGGGCTCGAACAACCACGGCCAGTGCGGCGCGCCGGCGGCGCCGACGCTGCCCGATGCGGTGAGGGTGGTGCCATGAGCTCCGACGACGACGCCACGCGATGCGATGCCTTCGGGCGGCGGGGCTCCGTGGTCCCCTGCGCACGACTCCCCGTCCTCGTCCTCGCGCTCGCATCGGCGGCGCTGCTCGGGCTCGCCTCGCCGACGGCGCTGGCGCACGCGCAGTCGTCGCCCACGGCGGCCGACGAGCGCGGCCAGCTCCACTTCCAGGCCGGCAACGACTCCTACCACCGTGGCGACTACGAGAGCGCGCTCCGCGAGTTCCGGATCGCGCTCGAGCTGAGCGGGCGTGCCGAGCTCCACTTCAACCTCGCCTCCTGCCTCGAGCGTCTCGATCGCGAGCAGGAGGCCGCCGACGAGCTGGAGGCCTACCTCGCCGCCTCCCCCGAAGCGCCCAACCGCGACGCGCTCGCCGAGCGCGTGACGCGCCTGCGTGCGCGCGCCGCTGCGCACGAGGCGACCCCGCCGAGCGATCCACCGCTCGCGCCGATCGAGCAGGAAGGCGCGGGGAGCGCGTCCGAGGGATCCGCGTCGACGCCGAGCGCCGAAGCTCCCGCCGCCAGCACGCAGCCGCATCCGGCGGCATGGGTGGTGCTCGGCACCGGCGCCGCGACCCTCGTCGCCTTCGCGGTGCTGGGAGGTCTCGCGCTGGCCGAGGACGACGCGCTCGCGCGCGAGTGTGGCCTCGGGTGCAGCCCCGCGCGCGTGTCCACGCTCGAGACCCTCGACCTCGGCGCCGACGTGACGCTCGGGGTCGGTCTCGGGCTGGTGACGCTCGGGGTCGTCCTGGCTCTCACGGTGCAGGAGTCGACGCCGTCCACCGGCGTGTCGGTCTCGCTCGGTCCCTCGGGCCTGACGGTCCGCTTCTGACGAGCGGCCGCCGCGCGCGCGGCGCCGCGGTGAGCCGATCTTGGTCCGTTGCGGAGCGCTCGCGCTCCTCGGATTGGATCCTGGCGGTCCGACGCGCGCGCGACCAGCATCCAGGCCATGTCGACCGCGCCCGCGTCTGCGTCTCGAGCGTCGCGGGTCGATCCCTGGCTCCTGGCGTCGCTCGCGGCGGTGTACCTCGTGTGGAGCACCACGTACCTGGCGATCCGCGTCGCGGTGCGCACGCTGCCGCCCTTCCTCACCGCCGGGACACGCTACCTCGCGGCGGGCCTCGTGCTGCTCGTGCTGGCGCGGCTCCGCGGCGAGAAGGTCCCGCCGCCGCGCGCGTGGGCGAGCTCGGCGGTGGTCGCGCTCTTGTTCTTCGTGATCGGCAACGGGTTCGTCGCCTTGGCGTCGGTGCAGATGGGATCCGGGGTCGTCGCCGTCGTCTGCGCGACGATGCCACTCTGGGGCGCGGTGATGATGCCGCTCGTCGGCGAGCGCGTGTCGTCGCGCGAGTGGATCGGGCTCGGCGTCGGCTTCCTGGGCGTGGTCGTCCTCGCGCTCGGAGGGGACCTCCACGCCGACGGAGCGTCCACGGCGCTCCTTCTCCTCGCTCCGATCGGATGGGCGCTCGGCTCGGTCCTCGTGCGAAAGCTCGAGGTGGGCAAGGGCGCGATGGGGAGCGCGATGCAGATGGTGTCGGGCGGCGCGCTGACGCTCCTGGTCTCGCGCCTGCGTGGCGAGCCGATCCCCGACCACGTCGAGCCCGAGGCGCTGTTCGCCGTGGTCTACCTCGCCTCGCTCGGCTCGCTCGTCGGGATCACCGCCTACAACTACCTGCTCGTGCACGCGCGCCCGGCCCTCGCGATGAGCTACGCGTACGTGAACCCCGTGCTCGCGGTCGTGATCGGCGCCTGGCTCGGACACGAGGAGGTCTCGATCCGCGTCGGCCTGGCCATCGCGCTGATCCTGCCGGCGGTCTTCGCCATCGTCACGCGACGGCGCTCGCGCGCTCCGGCCGCCCGCGTCGAGACCTCGTCGTGACGTCGCGCACCGCGCGCGGGACGCGCCGTTTCTTTGACGCGGCGAGCCCTGCCTTCGGACCATTCGGATCGTGCTGCGGAGGCTCTCCACGCTCGTCGCGATCGTGACCGTGCTGGCGGTGAGCCGACCGGCACGGGCCGACCTGACGGTCGTGTTCTTCGACAGCCAGGGCTCCGAAACCGCGCCGCCCGAGGAGGCCGCCACCGCGCCGCCTCCCGTGGCCGAGCCGGCGCCCGAGCTCGTCCGGGCCGTCGACGACGCGCCGCCGGCGCCCGATCCTGCCGCGATCACGCCGCTCGCCACCGTCGAGCCTCCGCGGGAGACCACGCCGCCGCCGGAGCCTGGGCCCGTCGCGCCGCCCGCCCTGATCGAGATCCGGGCACGCGTGGTGCGCGTCGGGGACGGGAGCGGAGAGAGCGACACGCTCCTTCTCCGTGGGGTGGACGGCGCGCCGGGCGCGGACGCGCTCGATCGGCTCTCGTTGCTGGCGCGCCCGCGCGGCACCGACGCGCCCGCGACGATCGACACGGAGAGCGACGAGTGGATCGCGCCCGGCATCCGCCGGCTGCACGCGGGCCTCTTGCCCTTGCTCGCCCGACTCGCCGAGCACTTTCCCGGACGCGCGCTGGAGATCGTCAGCGGCTACCGCCCGAGCGCACGCTCGGGAAGCCGCCATCGCTTCGGTCGCGCGCTCGATCTGCGCGTCGAGGGCGTGTCGATCGAAGAGATCCGCGCGCTGCTCGACGACGAGCCGCACGCGGGCATCGGCGTCTATCCCACGAGCGGCTTCGTCCACCTCGACGTGCGATCCGAGCGAGTGCGCTGGGTCGACGAGAGCGGCCCCGGCGAGGCGACGCACGTCGTGGTGACGGACGTCGGACCCGCGTCGGGCGCCCCCGAGACGCCGCCGACCGCGCCCGTGATCACGCCCGACTCGCCCGCCGAGCCGTCGGCCGAAGAGATCGAGCGAGCGCTCCGCTCGGCCGACGGGATCGTGCTCGACCTCGGCCCGCTCGACGCGCGGCGCGAGCGGTAGACGAAGGTGCCCTCGGCGCGGCGCCATCGGCGGGCGCCGTGAGCGGCGACCGGCCGCGCGCTCACCCGCCTTCGCCGCGGAGCTTGGCGAGGCGGGCCTTGATCCGCGCCTCGAAGCCCACGTCCTTGGGCTCGTAGTAGCGCCGGCCCGCGAGCTCTTGCGGCAGGTAGGAGACGCCCTCCGCGAAGCCGCCTTCGGCATGCGGATACCGATACCCGTCGCCGTAGCCCATCTCCTTCATGAGCTTGGTCGGCGCGTTGCGCAGGTGGAGCGGCACCTCGAGCGCTCCGTGCTGCCGTACGTCCTCGCGCGCACGGGTGAACGCCTCGTAGCTCGCGTTGCTCTTCACGGTGCTCGCGAGATACGTGCAGCACTGCGCGATGGG
This sequence comes from Sandaracinaceae bacterium, assembly GCA_044223665.1. Lineage (GTDB taxonomy): Bacteria > Myxococcota_A > Polyangia > Polyangiales > Sandaracinaceae > JBBSAT01. Next base: position 58,521 of record JBGALT010000021.1, read on the forward strand.
GAAGAGCCCCTCGGGCATGCCGAGGCGACGGAAGCTCGCGTCGGCGGCCATCGCCACCTGGATCGCCTGGGGGTCGGCGTTGCCGACGTCCTCGCTCGCGAAGATGATCAGGCGGCGCAGGACGAAGAGTGGTTCCTCCCCCGCTTCGAGCATCCGCATCAGCCAGTAGATCGCCGCGTCGGGGTCGCTCCCTCGCATCGACTTGATGAGCGCGGAGACGACGTTGTAGTGCTCCTCGCCGCTCTTGTCGTAGCGGAGCGAGGGCGCGGCGAGCGCCGATGCGACCAACGCGCGATCGATCTTCGCGCCGCGCGAGTGCGCGTCGCGCGCCGAGAGCTCGAGCACGTCGAGGGCCCGGCGTGCATCGCCGTGCGCGTGCTCGGCCATCGCGTCGAGCGCGTCGGGGTCGGCCCGCACCTCGAGGCCGCCGAGGCCGCGATCGCGATCGGCGAGCGCGCGCTCGAGCAGGGACCGCACCTCGACGCCCGCGAGTGGCTCGAGCTTGAAGACGCGCGCGCGAGAGAGGAGCGCGGCGTTGACGGCGAACGACGGGTTCTCCGTGGTGGCGCCGACGAGGATCACGGAGCCGCGCTCGACGTACGGCAAGAGCGCGTCCTGCTGCGACTTGTTCCATCGGTGGATCTCGTCGACGAAGAGGATCGTCCGAGCCCCGTGGAGCTTCTTCTTCTCGCTCGCGGCCTCGAGCACCTTGCGCAGCTCGGGCACGCCGCTGAGCACGGCGGAGAAGGGCACGAGCTCCGCGCGGCTCTCCACGGCGAGCGTGCGAGCGAGCGAGGTCTTTCCGCACCCCGGCGGCCCCCAGAGGATCATCGACGGAATGCGATCCTCGGCGATCGCCCGCTGCAGCACGCCTCCCGGCGCGAGCAGGTGCGACTGCCCGACGAGGTCGGCGGCCCTGCGCGGTCGCATGCGCTCGGAGAGCGGCGCGCCGGGCTTGTCGCGTTCCTCGCGGCGATCGAAGAGGTCGGAGGACATCCGCCGCGACCATGACACGCAGCGAGCGCCCGGGCCCGGGGGGCCCTTCTTCGTACGCGCGGGATGCGCCGTTTCCCCCACCTGCGCGATCGCCCAGCGCTGTACGTGCGTGCTGCGCGCGGCCCCACGCATCGAGCGCCACGCCTGCTACGCGGCGGCCGTGTAAGCCCGCGCACGATCCAAGGGCGACCGCGACACGCTTGTCCGAGCCGGGGAGGGAGGGCGATTCCAGCGTGCCGGTGCTCGAAAGAACTTTTCGCGTGAATCCGCGTCCGATCCTCACGTCGATGCAGCGAGAGGGAGCCCTCCTCGTCGTCCACGGGAGCGTGGCACCTCGGTTGCACCGACCCCGAGCGAGCCACCCATGAAGAACCTCTTCGAGATGATCTACGAGTACCAGCTCCTCCGCGGGAAGCAGGATCGCCTCGACGTGCCGCTCGACGACGACGAGCGCGCGCGCCTCTTGGCGCTCTCGCGACTGCTCACCGGCGAGGCCGAGGGCGGGCGGCGGACGATGCCGCGCGCCCCGGTGCCGGCGCGCGTCGTCTTCACGCTGCCGGGCGGCTTCGAGTCCGGAGAGATCAAGAACATCTCCGGGAGCGGTGTGGCGATCGCGACGGCGCGGCCGCCGGCCCAGGGGACGCGCATCGTGGTGCGCGTCGAGGACGGAGGCGTCGAGTACCTCTTCCCGTGCCGCGTGGTGTGGCGTCGCCTCGCGTCGAACGTCGGCATGGGCGCGATCTTCGACGGCGTCCCCTCGCGCGCGCCGGTCTTCCACACCGACGAGACGACGGGCGTCTGGAAGCGCTCGATCCAGATCGGCGGCAACGTCTTCGGCAAGAGCGCGCGGCGCGTCCAGGCGGCCTGAGCCAGACCGAGCGCTTCGCTCGCGGCGCGCCCGGCGCGGGGCGTCTCGTCAGCGGCGCGCGCGGCGGCGGGCCAGCGCGAGGAGCCCCAGGCCCAGTCCGACCCAGCCTCCCGAAGACGGTCGACCCGTGGCGCGACAGCCGCAGCCGCCGCTCATCACGAGAGGCGGACCACCGGCGTCGAAGGTCGAGCCATCGAGGCTCGCGTCGCTGCGCCCTGCGTCGCGCCCGGCGCCGGACGCGCCGCCGGCGTCGCCCGCGCTCGCGGCATCGTCTCCGGTCGTGCCGGCGTCGACGTCGCTGCCCGCGTCGACGTCGCTGGCGGCGTCGACGTCGCTGGCCGCGTCGACGTCGCTCGCCGCGTCGACGTCGCCGGCCGCGTCGACGTCGCTGCCCGCGTCGACGTCGCTGCCCGCGTCGCTCGTCGACCCCGCGTCGATGCACGTCAGCGTGCCGCCGCAGAGGCCCGCCGCGCACACGTCGTTCGTGGTGCACGCGTCGCCGTCGTCGCAGGGCGTCCCGCTCGTCGGCGACGAGGCGCACGCGCCCGCCGTGCACGTGTCGGCCGTGCAGGCGTTGCCGTCGTCACACGTGCGCGGCGTGCCACCGCACACACCCGCCGTGCAGCGATCGGCCAGCGTGCAGCCGTCCATGTCGTCGCAGCTCGTCCCGGTGAGCGGCGTCGCGGCGCAGGCGCCGGCCGTGCAGAGATCCGCCGTGCACGGGTTCGCGTCGTCGCAGGAGCGCGCGTTGCCCACGCACGCGCCGGCCGAACAGTGGTCGGCGATCGTGCAGCCGTCGCCGTCGTCGCACGCGCCGCTCGTCGGCACGGACGTGCATCCGCGGACCGGATCGCAGAGCTCGGCCGTGCATGGGTTGCCGTCGTCCACGCAGCTCGTGGCGACGCCGTGGCAAGCGCCGCTCGCGTCACACTGATCGGGCCCGGTGCAGGCGTTGGCGTCGTCGCAGGAGGCGCCGGTCGACGGTGTGTGCCCGCAGGCGCCGGACGGCGCGCACGCGTCGGCCGTGCACGCATTGCCGTCGTCGCAGGAGACGGTTCCGGTGCACGTCAGGCTCGAGGACGACGACACGCACACGTCGCCCGTGGTGCAGCTGCGCCCGTCGTCGCAGATCGCGCCCGGGGTCGGCGAGAACGTGCATCCGGAGGTGGTATCGCAGGCGTCGGCGGTGCAGGGATCTCCGTCGCTGCACGCGCGGGGCGTCCCGCCACCGCACGCGGCCGCGGCGTCGCACGTGGTGTTGATGGTGCACGCGTTGCCGTCGTCGCAGCTGCTCCCGGCGGTGATCGCGCAGACGAACGAGCCGCAGACGCGGCAGCGCCCACAGTCGGGCGACGCGGCGCACGTGGCCTCCGCGGCGGAGAAGTCGGCCAGACAGTCGTCGGTATCCGTCGTCGGTGCTCTTCGCACCGCGACCCGATCGCTCGCCGGTGCCGGCGTGAGCGAGGTGATGCCCGGATAGACGCCGGTGCCGAAGACGACCACGTCGAGGAGCGTCCACGTCGCGTCGGCGACGAGAATCTCGACGCCGACGTTCGCCAGGCCGAAGGCCACCGTGCTCGCCCAAGCGCTCGGCCCGGTGAGATCCGGAACCCCGGCGGAAGAGGCGGCCTCCTCGTAGTCGGGCATGGCGCCGTAGCGCGTCTGGAACGCCACCGCGCTCGCGGCGACGATCGCCGTCGCGCCCGCGGCGAGCGTGGCGCCGGCGGGGAAACAGCGCATCGACTCGGTGCCGTCGGGGGTCTCTTCGTCGCCCAGACACGTCCCGTCGAGCGCCCAGCTCGCGGGGGTCTGGTTGCGCAGCTCGATCCACTCGACGCCGCCGGTGGCGGGTGCGGAGAGAAACCGCGTGATCGCGAGCGGCGCGTAGACCTCCGCGCTCGTCCGATCGACCCACACGTCGAGGAAGTCGTCGACGACCTGGTCGGAGACCTCGGCGAACGTGTTGGGCTGCATGCTGGCGCGCGGGTCACCGTAGTCGCTGACGACGTCGAGCGCGTTCGAGATGCCCGGCCCGCCGATGTCGACGGTGATCCCACTCGGAAGCTCGCGGAAGGTAGCCACCGTGAGGCGGACGACGTCGGGGCGAGCGATTCCTCCCAGCATCGACCACGGCACGCCGATCTCGACCGTGTTGCCTTGGACGACCATCGTCGCGGTGCCGACCGTCGCGTAGCTGGTGTCGAGCACCACCGCGCTGCTCAGCCCCTGCGTCTGGATCAGACGCTCCCAGCGCGCGCGATCGGAGGTGCGTGTGTCGGCGAAGCCCGCGAGGAAGTCGTTGCCGCTCCCGGCGACCCGATCGAGGTCGATCGCGATCTGGATCTGCGGCGTCGCGCCGGGGGGCGGCCAGGCGACCCCCGCGGGGAACGAGACGAGGAAGTAGAGGCTCGTGCGATCGGCCGTGACCGCGAAGCCCGCGAGGTCCGCGGCGTCCTCCGGCGTCGAGAGGTCGGTGCGCGTGTCGCGGAGCTCGTCCCGCCACACGAGCTCCCCTTGGCTCGTGGCGTCGCGGACCACGATCCCGAGGTTCGCGCCGGAAGGCGAGCGGGAGCTCCAGTCCGCGGGGCTGCCGTCGACCCGCACCGGGTGCGCGCGCGCGAGCGAGGGCGTGAGCGCGAAGAGGGCGGCGACGAAGGCGGCGAGCCGAGACGAAGGACGCATCCCACGATGGTACCGGCGCCTGCCCGCGATCCCAAGACCTCCATCGAGCGGGTTGAAGCAGCCCCCGGCCTCGTGTATACGTCACCAATCCGTTACGCATCATGCACCGCGCGAAAGCCCACGAAGACGTGTTCCGTGCGATCGCCGACCCCACGCGGCGGGCGATCCTCGATCGGCTTCGCGCGGGCCCGGCGGCAGTGACGGTGCTCGCGTCGGACTTCGAGCAGACGCGGCCCGCGATCTCGAAGCACCTGCTCGTGCTCAAGCGCGCGAACCTCGTGGCCGAGCAGCGCGTGGGCCGCGCGCGCGTCTATCGCCTGCGACCCGAGCCGCTGACGAAGGTCGCCGGCTGGGTCGAGGGCTACCGCGCGTTCTGGCTGACGAACCTGGACAACCTGAAGCGATACGTGGAGGGCACGTGACGGCGAGCGCAGGAAAGAAGACGAGTCGGGCCCGTGCGATCGCGGACGTGGGCGCCGGGACCATCTTCGCGAGCATCGAGATCGCGGCGCCCGCCGAGCGGGTGTTCTCCGCGCTGACGAACGGCGCCGAGGTCGTGAAGTGGTGGGGCCAGGACGGGGTGTACTGGACCGAGCAATGGGTGATGCCGCTCGAGGCCGGCAAGAGCTGGCGTGCATCGGGCAAGAACGCCGACGGCACGCCCTTCTCGGTCGAGGGCGAGATCGTCGAGGTGGACGCGCCGCGCAAGCTCGTGTGGACCTGGCGCGCCGCGTGGGACGGCGGGAACGAGACGAGGATCACCTATCGCCTCGAGCCGATCGAAGGCGGTACCCGCGTGATCGTGCGGCACGAGGGCTTCGCCGATCGCGTGGGCTCGTGTCGCGGTCACGGCGAGGGCTGGGAGCGCGTGCTCGGTTGGATGTCGGGCCACGTGGGCGCCGGGAGCGCGCCGGCCGAGTTCTTCCTCCTCCGGCTGATCCCACCGCGCCCCACGTTCCCGGCCGACATGCGACCGGAAGAGGCGAAGGCGATGGGCGAGCACGCGGTCTACCTGCGCGAGCACGCGGCCGCGGGCACGGTCATCGCGGCCGGCCCCATCGGGGATCCGAAGGCCGTCTGGGGCCTCTGCCTCGTCGAGGTCGCAGGCGATGCCGAGGCGCGCGCGCTCACCGACGGTGACCCCGTCGTGAGATCGGGCCTCGGTTTCCACTACGAGATCCTGCCGATGCTCTCGGCGCCGATCCTGCGCTGACGGCGCGTCACCCTCGCCGGCATCACGGCTCGGGTCGAGCGCGGGGAGACCGCGTCCGCGCTCGACGCGTCACCGATCGGTATCTCGTCGATCAGGCACTCTCCTGCGGGAGCACGAGCGGCGCGCCGGTCTCGACGAGCGTCTTCAGTGAAGAGAGCACGACGGGCCAGCCCTGCGCGCACTGGCGGTGGGTCTCGGTCTGCTTCGCGAACCCGCCGTGGACCAGCACCAGGCGCGTGGCCTTCGGTCCCATCGGGGTCAGCTCCCAGCGCACCGTCGACGCCGGATCGGCCGCCACCTTGTCGTCCCAGAGCGATCGCTGCTTGGAAACGAGCCGCTTTCCACGCTCGACCTCCACGACCTCCCCCTCCACGAGGCTCGCGCCGCCCGCCTTGTACGCGAGCTTCCCTCCGGGCTCGAGCCGCCCTTCGAGCCGCGTCCCGTAGAAGTACTTCTCGGTCTGGGTGCCGTCCGTGATCGCCTTCCACACCGCCTCGATGGGCGCTGCCACGTAGTAGTCGAAGCTCAGGTCCAGATCGTTCGTCGCCATGGGTCTCCGTCCTCGCTCGAGATGAAAGGTGAGCGATTGGTTACCGGTGTACTCAGCCGTCGGCGCCGCGTCAAGCGACGCGCGCGCGCATCCGTCGGCGCCGCGTCGAGCGACGCGCGCGCATCCGGGATGTGGTCGGCGAGGACGCGAGCGCCGTCGTGCCGCCGTCGATCAGCGCACGATCTTGAGGCGCGTCGGGCCCTTGCCCGCAGGGGCCTTCTCGCCGCCGGTGCGCGCGAAGTGGTGCTGGGCCATCGCGGCGCTCACGCGCTCGGCGAGCTGCATGAACGCGAGGGCCGGCTCGCTCGTGGGCTCGCTCTCGACGATGGGCATGCCCTTGTCGCCCCACTCGCGCACGCTCGGCACGATCGGGATCTGCGCGAGCAGCGGCGCCTGCGCGAGCTCGGCGACCTTCTGCCCGCCGCCGCGCCCGAAGATCTCGTGCTTGTTGCCCGCCGGGTCGATGAACCAGCTCATGTTCTCCACCACCCCGAGGATGGGGAGGTTGAGCTTTCCGCACATGCTCACGCCCTTGTAGACGTCGGCGAGCGCGACCTCTTGCGGCGTCGTCACCATCACGACGCCCGTCACCTTGAGCTTCTGCGCCATCGTCAGCGCGACGTCGCCGGTTCCCGGCGGCAGATCGAGCACGAGCACGTCGAGGGTGCCCCAGTCCACGTCCTTGAGGAGCTGCGTCAGCGCGGAGTGCAGCATCGGGCCGCGCCACACGATCGCCTGCTTCTCGTCCTCGAGCATGAAGCCGATGGACATCATCTTCACGCCGAAGCGCTCGTGCGGCGCGATGGTCTTTCCGTCTTTCGACACCGGCGAGCCGGAGACGCCCATCATGGTCGGGATCGACGGGCCGTAGACGTCGGCGTCGAGCAGGCCGACGCGCATGCCGAGGCGCTTGAGCGCGACGGTCAGGTTCACGGCCGTCGTGCTCTTGCCCACGCCGCCCTTGCCGCTCATCACGAGCAGCACGTTCTTCACGCCGGGGACGGGGTCGTCACCCATCACCTCGCGCGTCGGCACCTCGACGGTGAAGGCGATCTCGATGGTGCTCGGCGCGAGCGGGCGCAGCACGGTCTCGACGCGCTCGCGGACGCGCTGCTCGTTCTCCTTCGACGGGGCCGGCAGCTTCGCGGCGAGCTTCACCGCGTCGCCCTCGACCGCGACGAGCGAGAGCGTGCCGATCGCGGTCATCGCGCGACCGAAGACCGGATCCATCACGCCGCCGATGGCGGCGGAGACGAGCTCGGAGGTCAGAGAGGCCATGAATCGCGCCGTTTCTGCGGTCGCGTACCCCTCGCGTCAAGCCGCGGCGCGCTCGACGAGCGGACGGAGGGGCCGGAGCGGGCGGGCCGATCCGCGATCAGCCGACCGACTGCACGTCGTAGTGGACGATCGGGTTCCACGGGCCCTGGCCCGCGCGCGGCTGCCAGTTGTGCCAGATCTCGTTGCCCTTGCCCCAGTAGAAGAGCTCGAGGCGACCGTCCTGGTTCTGGCCGAGCGCGAGCTCCGTCGCGGCTTCGCCGAGCACCTCGCTGTCGGTGCCCCAGTCGCCGTTCGGGCTCACCTGCCACGTGTTCTTGATGCGGCCCTCGCCGTCGATGAAGAACACCTCGAGGCGACCGTCGCGGTTGCGAGCGACGTCGATTCGACGCGCCTTCGTCTTCAGCGACTCCGCACCGGCCCAGTCGCCGTTCGGCGTCGTCTGCCAGTCGTGCCAGATGACGCTCTCGCCATCGCGCCAGAAGGCCTCGAGGCGCCCGTCGGCGTTGCTGCCGACCACGACCTCGCGCGCCTGGTCGGCGAGCTTCTCGGGGCCGAACCAGTCGCCGTTCGGCTCCTTCTGCCAGTCGTGGCGCAGCTCGCCCGACGTCGTCACGTAGAAGACCTCGAGACGGCCGTCCTGGTTGCGCCCGACGGCGACGCTCACCGTCTTCTCGCCGAGCGTCTCGGCGCCGTTCCAGTCGCCGTTCGCCTCGGTCTGCCAGTCGTGCTGGAGCTTGCCGTCGGCGCCCACGTAGAAGACCTCGAGCCGGCCGTCGGCGTTGCTCTCGACCGCGACCGCGCTCGCCGTGGCCGCGAGCTTCTCCTTGCCGAACCACGCGCCGCCGGGCTCCTTCTGCCAGTCGTGCTCGAGCGCGCCCTCGGGGCTGATCCAGAACACCTCGAGCCGGCCGTCCTGGTTGACGCCGCAGGCCACGCTCTTGGCGGCGCTCGCGAGCGTCTTCTCACCCGCCCAGAGGCCGTTCGGCGTGCGCTGCCAGTTGTGCTTCAACGCACCCTCGGCCGACACGTAGAACACCTCGAGCCGCCCGTCGCGGTTGGAGCCGATGGCGATGCGCTGCCCCAGGATCGGGGTCTGATTCGTCTGGGTCATGAGCGAGCCTCCACCTTCTGTTTCGCGCGTCCGCTCGCGACATGCAAGCCCGGCGGTCCGGGGGTAAAGAGAGGTGTCTCATGGCCCCGATCGAGTACGTCGTCCGCATCACCACAGGCACGAGCGCTCACCTCGAGCGCGTCCACGCGTGGCTCGTGCCCGGGCACATGGCCGACGTGGTGCGCGCCGGCGCACGGAGCGCGTCGCTGGCCCGCTTCGACGACGCGCCGCTCGCGCTCGAGGTGCGCTACGCGTTCGACTCCCGCGAGGCCTTCACCGCCTACGAGCGCGAGCACGCGCCGCGCTTGCGCCTCGAAGGCCAGAGGCTCTTCCCCGAGGGCGTTCGCTTCGAGCGGCGCCTCGGCGAGGTCGTTCACGAGGCCCGTTCATGACGATCCGATTCGAGCCGATCGCCCTTCTCCGCGACAACTACGCCTACCTCCTCGTCGAGCTGGAGACGCGGCGCGCCGTCGTGGTGGATCCATCGGAAGGAAACAAGGTGCTCGACGTCGTGCGCGGGCGCGAGGTCGAGCTCGAGGCCGTGTGGTGCACGCACCACCACCCCGATCACACGGGAGGCATCGAAGCGATCGTCGAGGCGCTCGGCGCGATCGACGTGCTCGGCAGCCGCTACGATCGCGAGCACGGGCGCATCCCGCGTCAGAACCGGGTGCTCGAAGAGGGCGACGTCGTCACGCTCGGCGAGGCGAGCTTCCACGTGCTCTCGATCCCCGGGCACACCCTGGGCGCGCTCGCGTACGTGGGCGAGGGGCTCGCGCTCACGGGAGACACGCTCTTCTCCGGAGGGTGCGGGCGCGTGTTCGAAGGGACGATGCCGATGATGCGGGCCTCGCTCGCCAAGCTCGCCGCGCTGGACGCGGAGACGCGCGTGCTCTCGGGCCACGAGTACACGGTGCGCAACCTCGAGTTCGCGCAGCTCGTCGAGCCCGAGAACCGCGACGTCGCCTCGCGCCTGGCCAGCGCCACCGAGCAGCGCGAGGTCGGGGAGCCGACGGTCGGCGGCACCATCGGCCTCGAGCGCGCCACCAATCCGTTCCTGCGCTGGAGCGAGCCGGCGGTCCGCGCGTTCGCGGCGGCACGCGGCGAAGCAGGCAGCGACGACGAGGTCTTCGCGCGCGTGCGCGAGGCGAAGAACGCGTTCTGATCGCGATCGCCCTGCCCGGCTTCGCACACGGCGCCGGGTCGGTTCATGATGGCGCGATGGCGAGGGGCTGTCAGTTCTGCGTGCGCGAGGGCAAGGCCGTCGAGGCGACGTTCTCGCGGAACATCGGCATGTTGATCATGCGCCGCTCCGAGACGGTGTCCGGGCGGCACTGCGTGCGCTGCCTCGCGAGGAACTTCGCCACCATGCAGGGGCTCAACATGCTCCTCGGCTGGTGGGGCTCGATCTCGTTCGTGATGACGCTCTTCTACTCGGCCTCGAACGTCTTCCACTTCGCCACGGGGCTCGGCGAGATCGCGCTCGGCACCGCGGGCGACGCGGCCACGAAGGCTTCGATCGATCGCGCGCGCGAGTCGGTGGACGCCGAAGCGGCGCTCGGGCGCTTCCGGAACACCATCCGCCAGCGCCTCTCTCGCGGCGAGCCTCGCGACCGCATCGCGCACGACATGGTCGATGCCGCCGACGTGCCGCTCCGGAAGGCCGAGGCGTACGTGGACCAGCTCGCTCGCGAGCTCGATCGAGGCGGCACGGGCGCGCGGCCGGGGTAGCCGAGGGCGCGGGTCAGTACGCGCTGACGCCGGAGAGCAGCCAGCCCTGGCCCTCGCGGCGCAACGTGAGGCGCACGTCGACGCGCTCACCGTCGACGCGCGCGCCGATCGCGACGGTGCCGGTGTCGCCGTCGACGCTCACGTCGTCCTGGACGACGTCGAGCGAGCCATCGCGATCCAGCGGGGCGAGCACGTCGTGGAGGGCGTCCGGGAGCTCGGTCCCGTCCTCGATGCGGTAGCGCGTGCGGCCGTGCGTCAGGTAGACGGGCTCGCGCGACGGGTCGGCCCACGCGAGCAGGCCATCGACCCGCGCGCCGGGCTCGCGCTGCTCGACGACCCGCACGACCTCGTCGAGGCGCTCGACGTCGGTCTCGACCATCGCATCGGCGACCGCGGTGCCGAGGCCGAGCACGGCCAGGGCGGTGAACGACCAGAGTGCGACCTGCGCGCGCGTGAGTCCGAACAGCTCCATGACCCACGCCTCAGCAGGTCCCGTGCCGTCCGGAGCATGGGTGAGATCGGCCGTGATCGAGGCCGATCTCGGGCCGAGCGCGGGAGGCGCGCTGACACTTTGTCCAAGGCGCCACGCGCCGGAGCGCCGCGCCTGACAGGCGATCAAACGAGCGCGCGGACCGCCTCGACGCTCGTGCCGTGGATCTCGACGCGCTTGCGGCGCGAGCTCTCTCCCGCCGTGATGCGCACGTCCTTCTTGCCCACGCCGAGCGCGCGCGCGAGGAAGGCCACGAGCGCTGCGTTCGCCGCGCCGTCCACGGGTGGGGCCGTGAGCGCGATCTTCAAGCTGCCGTCGTGCACGCCGAGCACGCTCTCGCGGCTCGCGCGCGGGGCCACGAGCACCGCGAAGCGCACCGCCCCGTCTCTCGACTCGATCGCGAGCGTCGCGTCCGCCATGGCCACGATGTAGCAGAGCGCGACGGGCCGGCCCCGGGCCCGTATGCTCGGCGCCACGTGAAGGACCGCGCCGCCGATCTCGCGACGCTCGTGCTCGCGCTCGTGCTCGCCGGGCTCGCGCACGCGTCGAGCTTCGTCGAGCTCCTGCTCGCGTACGGCGCCGCTTGGCTCGCGGTGAACGCGGCACGGGCGTGGGGCTGGCCGAAGCAGGCGCCGGCGCTGCCGCGGGGCGCCGGCATCGTGGCGGTGGCTCTCTTGCTCGCGCTCCCGGTCCGCGAGCTCGCGGCGCGCGCACGTGCGCTGGCCGAGCACGAAGGG
>JBGALT010000230.1:0-9632 GCA_044223665.1 Sandaracinaceae bacterium
AGCACGCGCGGGCGCTTCGTCACGAGCTGATACCGGTGCTCCGGCGTCGCTTCGATCACCTCGAACACGGCGTCGCGCAGGCGATCCATGCTCTCGAAGCCCGCGGCGTACATCCGATCGATCTCGTCGGGCTTCAGCTCGTCGTCGTCGAGCCCGATGTCGGTCATCGAGCCCACGAAGATCAGCGCCGGACCGGCGTTCTTCAGTGTCTTCCGCGGCTCCGTGAGCTTGTGCGGCCGCACCGTGAGATCGAAGCCGTGGGGGAAGCCCACCGTGCCGCGCTTGTTCTCCGCGAAGGTCTCGGCGTAGCAGTGCGCGCAGGCGGCGCTCTTCTTCTTGCAGCCGCTCCACACGTTCCACGTGAAGTCCGTCCAGCCGATACCAGTCTCGTTCATCGGTCGTCTCTTTCTGCCCGTCGTCTCGGGCACCTGAAACCTACCACGATCCGAAGCGGCCTTCGCGCGTCTCGCGGCGTAGGATACGGGGCATGTCCTGGCGCACCACCCTCGCTGGCGTCCTCGCGGCGCTTGCCGTCCTCGCCGCCCTCTCCGAGATTCCACCATGGGCGCGCGCGATCGCGGGCGTGCTGCACGCGTTGGCGCTCGCGTTCCTCGGCGCCGTCTCGCGCGACCACGCCGCGCCGGTTCTGCTCCCGTGCGACCCGGTCGAGCGCGTGAGGCTCCCGATCGCGAAGGACGCGCCGAGCGCGGAGAAGGGGGAGCCGTGACCCACGACGGCCGGATCGATCCGCAGCCGGTGACGCTCGACGTCGTGCCGGTGACGATGATCGAGAACGACACGCGGCGGGAGGCTCTCGCGGCGGCGAACGGCCGCGACCTCGTGCAGGAGCGCGTCACGCAGGTCGTGCGCTTCCTCGGCGTCGTCGTGCTCCTGCTTGCCGCGGTCCGTCTCCTCGTCGGCTGCACGGCGCTCGAAGCCGCGAGGACGGCGCGCGAGGTCGCGACGGTGGGCTGCGCGCTCCTCGGTGCGGGCGACGGCTCGACAGCCGACGTGCTCGCGACGACTGCGAAGATGCAGCAGGCGCTCCTCGAAGCGAGCGCCGCCGCGGCGAAGGCGCACGGGGCCGACGCTGCCACGATCGATGGTCTCGTCGCGAGCGTCGCCGTGCTCGCGCGCACCCTCGAAGCTGCAAGCAGGCCGATCGTCGAAGCGGGCGGCAACGCCCCCGCGAGGCTGCCTCCGTGCCCTGCGACGACGGCAACGGCTGCGCCGAGCGCCACGCCCTGATCGCGTATCCTCGCAGCATGAAGACCTCTGGCTGCGATCTCTCACACCACAACGCCACCCCCGCCTCCTTCGCGGCGTGGGGCTTCGCCTTCCTCCGCGTCTCCTACGGCCTCACCGTCGACGAGAGCGCCGAGCGGCACGCGGCACGTGCGCGCGCCACGAACCCCGGGATCATCCTCGGCGCGTACCACTACCTCGAAGGGCAGGACGGCGCGGCGCAGGCCGATCTCCTGCTCACCCGCGAGGCGATCCTCGGCGGCGAGATGATGCTCGGCGTCGACGTCGAGGATCTCCCCGGTCACGAGCCGTGGCCCCGGACGCGGTACGCGCACATCCTGCTCGAGTTCGCCCGGCGGGTGCGCGCGTCGTCGAGGGTGCTCTTCGTCTACGGCTCGTTCGCGTTCCTTCAGGAGCTCTTCGAGGCCGCGCCGATGACGATGCGCGAGGTCGCCGCGATCACCCTCCTGTGGCTCGCGGATTGGACGGCGCCTTATCCCCCGGCGCAGCCCTGGGAGCGCGTCGCGATTCTCCAGGACCACGGCGCGAAGCCAGGGGGGATCGATCACGACGTCTTCACCGGCAGCCCCGACGAGCTGCGCGAGCTCGCCGGGCTCACGGAGCTCCGCAGCCGCGAGGCGAAGCACGCACTGCTGAAGCGCGACAGCGCCGGCCCCGAGGTGCGTGAGCTTCAGCGCGACCTCAATCGGTGGGGCGCGGCGCTCGCGGTCGACGGCATCTTCGGCCCGAAGACCGATGCGGCCGTGCGGCGTTTCCAAGGCGACCACGACCTGAAGGTCGACGGCATCGTGGGGCCCGCGACGTGGGCGCTCCTGCTGCACGCCCCCGCGCCCGTGGTGTAGCCTCCTCCCCATGCCCGAAGTCGCACCCTCGATCGCACCCCTGCCCTACGCCGTCTCGCTGCTCGCGGAGGCCCGCGATCGCGCGTGCGCCCTCCGCGATCGGCCCCCGACCGACCCGCACCTCGTCGCCGTGGAGATCGCCGCGATCGGCGACCTCCTGGAGAAGGCGATCGGCGGCCCCACCGACCCGAACACCCCGGCGGGCGGATGAACGTGGACGCCCCCGGCCTCCTCCTCGGCGCGCTGCTCGGCGCGGAGGTGGCGGCCGTGGGGCTCGCGGTGCGTCACGCGGGACAGGTGCCGGGTTCGCCCTCGTCTCCCACGCACATGCACGGGCCGTCGTGTCCCGGCGGCAAGCAGCATTCGCCGCCGCAGTCGAGCGGGCGCTCGCATTTCGCCTGCGGGATAGGGTCTGAGTCGGGCGGCTCGTCAAAGCGGTTGTCGTCGGGCATGCCGCGGCTCTTGTGCATCGTGCGTGCCCCCCTCGTCGCGCTCCTCGCCTTCGCGCTCGTCGACGAGGTCGTGCTCGCCCTCCTGCACGCGTTCCTCTTCGAGGGGGCGCCGCGGCCGCTCGCGGGGTGGGCTCGCCTCGGGTGGCACGTGGAGACGATCTTCGTCCTCGGGTGGCCGGCGGCGCTCGCGTGGGCCTGCGGCTCCTCTTCGACCTCAAGTGAGGGGGCCAAACCGGCAGAGCGCGAACACGAAAAGCGGCGCGGATTATTCCAAAATCTTGCATCGGCGCGGAATGTCTCGCGATTGGTACGCCTCCTCCCCGGCCTCTACCTCGGCGCCGTCGTCTTCCTCGTGCTCGCCTATCCGCCGCCGCGGGCGTTCCTGCGGTGGCTCTATCTCGCGTGGGAGGTGCTCTGCGTCGCGCTCGCTTGGCGCGGCATCTGGCGGGGGCGGCGGCGCCCGTGGGGGCCGGCCGACGTGGCGCTCGTCGTGCTCGTGAGCTGCGAGACGATGGTCGCGCTCGTCGGCCCGTTCGCGTCGGACCCGTTCACGCGCTGGTGGATCGCGCGGGCGTTCTACCTCGCGACGTGGGGGGCGGTGATCGTGCTCCTCGCGCGCGCCCGTCGCCCGGCGTAGCCTTCCCTCGCCGCCCTCGACGGCTGGCTCCCCTCGCTCGCACCTCCCCGCGCGGAGGCTCCCGTGGACGCTCCTGGACTGCTCGTCGTCGTGCTCGGTCTCCTCGCCGGTGGAGGCCTCGCGTGGGGCGTCGTGGGGTGGCAGCGGGCGGCCCTGGCGCGCGCTCGGGTGCAGCTCCTCGAGCGCGACCTTGCGGCTCGCCGGGGGACGGTGCGCGCGCTGGCCGATCTGGCGGCCGGGCGATGGGATGGGGATTCGATCCGCGTTCGAGGCGCCGTGCCCGTGAGCGACGACGCGCGGCGGGTGACGAAGCTGGGGGACTAGTGCAGCGTGCCGGGCGCCGTGACCTTGGTCCGGCAGTCGGGGCAGTCGCACGCGGACAGCATCTCGTGCTCCGTGATCGGCATCCCGAGCATGTCGCGCAGGCGCGAGGTCTCCGCGAGGAGCTTCGCCGCGAGGGCGTCGACTTGGCCGGCCGTCTTCAGCAGCTTCACCTGAGCGCCCGTGAGCGCCACCAGCTCGCCCGCGTCGGCCTCCTCGCCGCGGCCGCCTTCGAGGGTGGTGCGCATGCGCTTCACGGCCGCATCCAGATCCGCCGTGAGCTGCTCGACGGCCGCGCGGAGCGTTCCCGTTGGGCAGAGGACGGGCGCGCTCATGATGCCCTCGCGGCGTCGTCGGCCTCGTAGGGGATCACCCACGGCGCGCGCTTCTTCCACGCGGGCACCTCCGCGGCACGGCGGGTGAAGCCGAGATCGTGGAAGCATGCGCGCAACTCGTCGACGTGGAACCCGCCGACGGGCAGATCCTCCCACGGCACCGAGCATGCGGCGTCGCAGTCGAGCGCGGTCAAGAGCCTGGAGAAGCGGGCGGCATCGGCGTGCTCGTGCAGCTTCGCGTGCGCCTTCGCGAGCGTCCGGATCCCCATGATGCGCGCCCGCTCCGCTTCGATCTCGGCGCGCTTGGCGGGGTCGGTTGTGATCTTCAGGCGCTTCGCGAGCGCCTTCGTATGTCCCTCCGTGATCGTGTACTGCTCGGCAGGCCATGGCGGCGCCGCGAGCGCGGCTTCGAGCGTCGACCACGCGCCGAGGATCGTCGCCGCCTTCTCCCGGCCGAGCGATGGCACGCCCGGCACCTTGTCGCCCGCGTCGCCCCAGATCGCGAGCAGGTCGGGGATCTGCGCGGGCTCGACGCCGAACTGCGCGCGCACCTCCTCGGGGCCGCGAAAGCTCCCCTCGAAGTTGTCCCACGTCCCGACGACGATCCCGCTCTTCGGATCGCTCTCGACGAGGGAACACAGGTCCTTGTCGTGGGAGCAGATCCACACGCGGTATCCCGCGGCGCGCGCGCGTCCGGTGGCGGTCGCGATCACGTCGTCGGCCTCGCGCTCGTGCGCCCACAGGATCGGGATCGCGTGCAGCTCCGCGATCTTCGTGAGGCGCTCGGCGAGCGTGTAGAAGTCGCTCGGCTTCGGATCGCGCCCGCCCTTGTAAACCCACGCTTCGTCCGTCGGGTGCTGCATGCGGTGTCGGTGCGTCGGGCCTTCGCAGTCGAGCGCGATCGCGAGGTGTGCCGGACGCCACGCGAGCAGCCCGCAAAGCCACCCCACGACGTTCGACGTCATGCCTTCGAGCCCGCCGATCCGGAACGCCTTGTTGAGCCACCAAGACCAATCGAGCAGCACGAGCGCGCTCTCGTCACCGGCCCACGGCGGCGGGGGTTTCTGCTCGTTCACGGTCGGGGCTCCAAGGCGGCGCCGGCCCGCTGGATCGCGAGGCGCACGTCGGTGCCGCGCGGCTTGATCGTGTTCGCGAGGTCGCGGATCGTCGTGTGCGCGTCGAGCGTCTTGCACGCGTCGCACGCGGCCACGAACCACGACTCGATCGTCTTCTCCACGGCGGCGCTTGCCTCGCCCGCGGGGTGCTCCGCGCGAGCCTTCCGGGCCGCCGCGACGATGCTGTCGAGCGTCGAGCCGCGGATCGCTTCGAGCGCCGCACCGAGCCCGCCCGGCGCCGCCTGTCGACGTGGCGCCTTGCCCTCGCGCGCGGCGTCCTTGTAGCCCTGCCCTTCCTCGGCGTCCGCCGGCACGAGGCCGACCATGCAGCACAGCCCCCACCGGCGCGCGAACGTGACGCCGCCGCCGAAGCCCTGCGCGCCGTCGCGCGAGGTCTTCACCGGGAAGAAGCTCTGGATCCACTGCCCGTCGCACGAGAGGCGCGTCACGAGCACGGCGCCGAGCCCCTGCACGAAGTCGCCGCCCTGATAGACCACCACGCGGTTTTCCGTGAGCACGTCGTGCGCGGCCGTATAGAGCGCGTCGAGCGTCGTGTATCCGCTCTTCCACCCGCTGCGCTCCCCGTCACCCTTCGAGGTGTCCACGATCTTGTTCTTTGCGATCGGCCCCAAGGTGGCCTGCACCGCGGCCATGGCCGCATCGATCTTCTCGGTCTGTTCGCTCGTCTTCATGTCGTCTTCGTCCTTTCGGTCGTCACGGAGTCACGGGGCCCGCGCCCATGGCGGCGGCGCGGAATGTGGCGAGGTCGGCCTGCGCCCGCGCGAGGTCTCGGCGCAGCGTCGCGATCTCGTCGGCGAGGTCGGCGTTTCGTCGGATCTCGCGCTCAAGCGACGTCGCAAGGGCGTCGCGTTCCAGCTCGAGATCGGTCACGTGGGCAGCCCTCCCGCTTCGGCGAGCAGCTCACGGAGCCTGCGGATCCGCGGGCCGAAACCGGCGATCCCGGCGAGGGGTTCCACCGGCGCGATCCAGCCCTCGCCCTTCGCCAGATCTTCGAGGGGTGGTCGCAGCCACCGGGCGTACGACTCGCCCAAGAGCAGCGTGGGGGCGATCGGGGCGTTCATGAGCAGCGCGAGGTCGTGGGCGATCCGATCGCCCCATCGCTCCCGCTGCGTCGCGGTCATGTCCTCGATCGAGAATTCGTACGGCTCGATCACGTGCTCGGGATCGATCAGCCCGTGCTTCGCCGAGACGATGAAGACGTGGGCATGCGTCGCCGTCGCGAAGTCGATCGCGGCGCGGAAGAGGCCGCCGCGGTAGAGGTGCATCGCCTGCGCGCGCGCCGGGCCCTTCGCCCTGCCGCACCCGACGAGCGCCACCTTCGGAGGATCAGCCACCGGTCACCTCCTCGCCTTCGGGGTCGAGCACGAGCTCCAAGGTGGCGAGCGCTTCGGTCACGCCGCGGCCGGAGCGCACGGCGATCGCGAGCTTCGAGGCCGCGTCGTAGAGGGCGCCGTGCTTCGCGAGCAGCTCCTCGTGCGCGGCGGCGAGGCGAAGAACGAGCGAGCGGCGCGCGCGGGCGAGACGTGTCGGGGATGTCGTGCAGAGACGCACGGCGCGCCGTAGTTGAGCGACCGGGCGCCACGTGCGGTTATGCAGTCTGATTCGTTCCTCGTGCCATCCAACGTCTTCCGCGATGTTCATGAGGGCCTCCCGCCGAAGCGCGCGACGACGGCCTCGATCTCGTCGCCGGGCATCTTCGCAGCCACGCAGAGCCGGCGCGCGTCGCGGAGGGCCAGCGGCAGGAGCGTGCGCTCGGCGAGGCTCGTCTGGAAAATCGTGCACTCGCACGCCCGGCGCAGCGTCACCGCCACGTCGTAGGTGATCCACGACTCGATCGGGATCGGCGCGTTCATGTGCGCCCACAGGCGCGCCGCGGTCAGATCGGCCGCGTGGTACACGTCGTTCATCACGAGCGGCATCCCCTCGGGGTGGAGCCGCACCGTGCGCTGCTCGTCGATCGCCTCGGCGTGCGTGAGCCACATCGCGAGCGAGAGCATCGTCTGCGTGAAGGCGCCGTGGTTCGGGCGCTGGAACGTCACGAGCAGGGCCCGCGTGAGCGCGAAGAGGAAGCCGCGCGCCTTCCCTGCCCGGATGATCGGCGCGAGGGCGTCGCTGATCGCGCGCAGCTCCTGATCATCGGCCGCGCTTCGGTCCGCCTCGGTCCGGTGGTCGTCATTGGTTCGCATCGGTCGTCTCCTGCGCGGCGGCGACCCGCTGCTCGATCTCGCGGATCTGTCGGTGCGCCTGCCGGCGGTCGGTGATGCGCGCTCGCACGCGCGCCTTGTTCCAGGCTCGCCGCGGCACGTCGCTCTTCGGCCGCGGGATTCGCTGCTTTCCCATGTCGTCTACCAGCCTTTTCTGCCCGTCGTCTCGGGCGTGATGGGATTGGACCACGGATCGATCGCCCCCGCCATGGGGGCGGCGTCGCGGCCGGACGGCGAATGTCCGGGCCTCGTGATGGAGCTGCTTGCCGCCCGCGCCTCTTGTTCCAGCTCCTCCTTCGCGAGCTTCGCGCGGGCGTCCTCGGGGGCGAGGGCGATCACGGCCGCGCGGGGCACGAGGCGCGGCGACGCGAACGTCTGCGCCGCGGCTCGCCAGATCCGCACGGAGCACGACTCGCCGATCGCGACGAGGTGCGCGAGGTGCGTGCCGCGCAGGTTCACGAGCACGAGGTCGCCGACGCGCGCCTCGACGATGGGCGGCGCTCGGAGAACGCGCGCGGCGTGGGGCTTCGTGGGTCCGCCCGGCGACGACAAGCGCACGTTGCGGCAGGGGCTTCCCTGCCCCTGTCCGCACGTCTTGCACTCGATCGCGAGCGGCCCGCCGAGGGTGAGAGTCGTCATCGTCCGGCCCTCGCGCAACGGATCTGCTCGACGCCCACGGCGATCAGCACGCACCCCGGCAGCGGCGTCACGTCGCCGTCGTGCAGCTTCCGCTTCTTCTTCGGCGTGTGGTGCGTGAGGTCGAGGAACATCGCGCCGACGGCGTCGATCGCGAAGACCGCCTGCCACACCTCGGCGACGTTGGGCCGGCAGAAGAAGACCGAGACGTTGCTCGCGTGGTGCACGTCGGGCCGGACCCACGTGGGCAGCTCCTCGCGCGTGAGCAGCGCCTCTTCGTCGAGCGGCGGCCCGGAGCCGTGACCGGCGCTCACGACGTCGCCCCGCTGCGGATGTCCGCGAGAAGCGCCCACCGCTTGACGTCGTCGACCATGTGCTTCGCGATCAGGCGCTCGACGCGCTCGCGCTCGGCCTTCGCGCCTCCGATGGCCCGCGCGAGGTCGTCGACGACGGCCGCGACCTCGGGGAGCGCCGCGACGATCTCCGCCCGCTGCGCCGTGAAGTCGGCCGTCGCGTGGTGCGGCGCGTCCTCGCCCTTGGGCATCGCCTGCCCGAGCCTCACGAGCAGCGCCTGCCCGTGCACCTCGATCGTCACTGGCCGCGCCGCGCCCGTCGTCGGGTCGCGCAGGGCCGAAGAAAACACCTTGAACATGTGGGGCTCCTCGCAAACGATCCTCGTCTCGGAGGTGGGGCTCGCCGGGGTGCGAGCGCCCGCCACCGCACCATGCGCGCGGGCGCTCCGAGACGAGGATCAGCGCGTGCGCCGGGACTTGCACCCAAGGGGCCTACGCCCGCGCACGCCGCGATCAGAAGTCCGGCCCGTCGGGCTCGGGACGCAGGTCGTACTCGTCCGCCGGATACCCGTAGTCGGGCTCGACGGGCTCCGCGTCCGTGGCCTCGTGATCGCGCCACGCCCAATCGCGATCGGGGTCGGCCTCGCCGCCCGGAGCAAGCTCGGGTGGCAGCGGGAGGTCGTCGGCGCCGACGAGGTCGACCATCGCCGCCTCGCCGCACGCCTCGTGCAGGGGATCGCCGATCACGAGGCCGATCCTTCGGCGAGCTGCTCGTCACACCACCGGCACGCCGCCGGCAGCTCCCCCACCGGAAACACCTCGCGGCGCCCCGTCACGCCCTGCTTGCTCGGCACGATCGCGTGGAGTTCCCTTGTCTCGCCGTCCAGCTCGCGGATCCCGAGGACGTACGCGCGGCCGTCGTCTCGGGTCGCGCCGAAGTCTTTGCCCGCCAGGCGCAGCCAGTCTTCGGGCTTGCCGAGGGCGTGCCCGTCGAGGCAGAGCGTGGAGTAGAGCTTCCACCCCGCCGGCAGGAGCGGCGCCGTGTCGCGGTCGTAGTCACCCGCCGCAGGCCAGGTCCAGTCGTACGAGTCGCGGATGCGCTCCCCCGTCGCGGTCGTCTTCACCGGCGCGGGGATCGCGGCGGCGCGGGCGGAGGCGGCATCGATCGCGAGGGCGAGGGCGCCGAGCTCCGCGAGCTCCTTCTCGGTCGGCAGCCGCTCCGTCGTGGCGTCCTTCGCGAGGAGCAAGGCGTACCGCTCGCAGGGCCCGGGCAGCACGCCGCGGCGCGTGGCGAGGTCGCGCACCTCCGCGGCAATCTGGGAGCGCGGCGTCTCGCGGGCGATCTTCTGCAACAGCTCGGTCGTCGTCATGGTCGTCTCGTCTTTCTGCCCGTCGTCTCGGGCACCCCCTTTCTATACGTCGCGCCGTATGTCCCGTCAACTGCCCGCGGTCGATTTCTTCAGGCGGGTCTTCACCGGTCCGGGCCGCGCTTCGGCCGACAGCTCTTCAA
>JBGALT010000022.1:0-69803 GCA_044223665.1 Sandaracinaceae bacterium
CGCCGCGACGCCCGCCCCGACGGCCGCGCCGGAGGCGGAGACGCCCGCGGCCGACACCGCCAGCAGCGCGAGCGCCGACGGCGAGCCGCGCACCGCGGCCGAGGCCCTCGCGGCCGGCGCCGACGCCGCGCCCACGCCCGAGAGCGCCTCGCCCGCGACGCTCGGCCTTCCGACGCCGGAAGGCCCCTCGACCCTCGCCACGCTGCTCGGGATCACCACGATGCTCGCGGCGGCGCTCGGCATCGTGCAGTGGATGCGGGCCCGCAACGCCCACGCCGCGCAGGGGCCGTCGATCCGCGTCGTCGCCTCGACCCGCCTCTCGCCCAAGCAGCAGCTGGTCGTCGTGCGCGCGCTCGGACAGGACCACCTCATCGCGCTCGAGCCGGGTCGCACCGAGCGCCTGCTCTCGATCCCCGCGACCGAGATCCCCCGCCCCGAGGAAGAGCTCGTTCCGGAGCTGCGGCTCTCGCGCCCGAGCGTGCTCGGCGCGGCAGGCCTCGGCGCGCCGGCAGCCGCCGCGTCGTTCGGCGCCGAGCTGATGCGCCTGGTCGACAAGGGCAGCTCGCGCGGGCATGCGCCGACGGCGCTCGCGCTCGGCGCGGTGCCGCCGCCGAGCCCGCTCGCCTCGGTCGCGCCCGCGAACAGCGACGCCGTCGCCGGCCTCGTGCGCCTGCGCGCCGTCGCGAATCGCTGACCGGGAGCACGTCATGCGCGCGCTCCACGCCATCGCTCTCTCGCTCGCGCTCGCGATGGGCACGCTCGCGGCGCCGCTCTCGGTCGCACGCGCGCAGGAGAGCTCCGAGCCCGGAGCGCTCGCGCTGACGCCCGCGTCCGATGGCCCCTCGATCACGATCTCGGTGCCGGGCGAAGGGGATCACGCGGGCCGCTCCTCGGCGGTCCGCATCCTGGTCCTGCTCACGGTGCTCGCGGTCGCGCCCGGGCTGCTCATCTCGGTGACCTCGTTCACGCGCATCGTCGTGGTGCTCTCGTTCGTTCGCCAGGCGATGGGCTCGCAGGGTGCGCCGCCGACGCAGGTGCTGCTCGCGCTCTCGCTCCTGCTCACGGGCGTGGTGATGGCGCCCGTCCTCTCGCGCGTGAACGAGCACGCGCTCGAGCCCTACATGGAGGGCACGATCGACGGCGAGCAGGCCTACGAGCTCGCCTCGGCGGACGTGCGCACGTTCCTGCTCCGGCAGACCCGCGAGGACGATCTGCTCCTCTTCTACGACGTGAGCCACACCGCGCGTCCGACCACCATCGACGAGGTCTCGCTCCACCTGCTCGTGCCCGCCTTCATGATCTCGGAGCTGCGCACGGCCTTCGAGATGGGCTTTCTGGTGTTCCTCCCCTTCGTGCTCGTCGATCTGCTGGCGGGCTCGATCCTCAGCGCGATGGGCATGGTGATGATGCCGCCCACCGTGATCTCGACGCCGCTGAAGCTCTTGCTCTTCGTGGCCGTCGACGGCTGGGCGCTGCTGGTGCGCTCGCTCGTCGCGAGCTTCGGCTCCTGATCCGACGGAGGTCCTCCCATGACCGTGGCCCACGCCCTCGACTGGATGCAGCGCCTGCTCTGGACCGCCACGCTCGTCGGCTCGCCGACCGTCGCGCTCCTGGTGATCGTGGGGATCGTCGTCTCGATCCTGCAGGCCGCGACGCAGGTGAACGACTCGGCCGTCGGCTTCGCGCCCAAGGTGATCGCGGTGCTGCTCGCGCTCACCGTGGGCGGCGAGTGGATGCTCCTCCGGATCCGCGACTTCGCCATGCTCACCCTCGAGGCGATCGCGACGATGGGGCCCGGCGCGTAGGCCGACGATGACGCACCTGAGCGACCTCGTGCACCTCGTGCCCTACGTGGTGCTCGTGTCGATCCGCGTCGGGATCGCGTTCGCGTCGCTGCCCGCGCCGCTCGGCAGCGGCTCGCCGGCGCAGGTCCGCGCGGTGCTCAGCGTGCTGGTGGCGGCCGCCATCGCGATCCCCCACGTCGAGGACGCGCGCGCGCTCCCGCTCGACGCGATCTGGCTGGGCGCGGCCGGCTTCGGCGAGGCGCTCGTCGGCGCGGCGATCGGTCTGACGGCGCGCCTCGCGATCGGCGCCGCCGAGGCGGCGGGCGAGAGCGTCGCGAGCTCGATGGGCCTCGGCTTCGCGCAGACGATCGATCCAGGGTCCGGCACCGAGAGCCCCGTGGTCGCGCAGGCGCTTCGCCTCCTGGCGACCGTGGCCTTCTTCGCGCTCTCGGGGCACCACGCGATCATCGCGGGGCTCGCTCGATCGATCGAGGTCGCGCCCCCCGGCGCCGCGCTCGATCCGCATCTCGCGCTCTCGGCGCTCGAGCTGGCGCGAGGCCTCGTCGCGGCGGGACTGCGCATCGCGAGCCCGGTCGTGGGTACGATGCTCGTCGTGCAGCTCGGGGTCGCCCTCGCGGCCCGTGCCGCCCCGCGCCTGCAGGTCTTCACGATCTCCTTCGCGGTGGCGGCGTCCGTGGGCCTGCTCACGCTCTTCGTGGCCATCCCCGCGATGGCGGAGGCCATCCAGGCGCTCGTGCGCGACATCCCCGAGCGCATCGCCTGGATCCTGCGTTGATCGCGCGCAACCAGAATCGCGAGCGCGGTGGTGAGGACTGACAACCGCGCTCGACACTCGCCTGTGGCCGGCAGTACGCTGATCGTGCCCATCTCGATGCGGGGGAGCCATGGATCGTCGTCGACGGTTCTGGAGCGCAAGCGTCGCCGGCAACAGCGACGCGGGTGACTACTTCGGCTATGCGGTCGCGCTCGATCGGGTCGGAGCGCGGCTGCTGGTCGGGGCGCCCTACGAGGCCTCGCGCAGCGCGCTCGATCCCGCCGACGACACGGCGCCGCATGCCGGCGCCGTCTACGAGCTCGTGCGCACGGATACGGAGTGGGCGTCGCGGACCCTCTACAAGGCCCCGAACGCGGAGATGGGCGACGAGCTCGGCTGCGCCGTCGCAGTGGCCGAGCCCGGGCACGCGGTCCTGATCGGTGCAAATCTCGAGTCGTCGGGCGCCACCGGTGTCGGCGGCGATCTCTTCGACGAGAGCTCGCCATCCGCGGGGGCCGGCTACTTGTGGTCGGAATAGCAACTCCGCGAGTAGCGATGCCGCACGCGAACCTCGGCAGGCGATTCGCGAGCCTCCTCGCCGCGGCGGGAGCGGCCGGGTGCCACATTTCACACACCCCGGCCACTGACGGCGCATCCGAAGCTGGCGCTCCGACGCCGCGGTTCGCCGTCGCGATCACCGCTGGCTTCCTCCACACTTGCGCGATCGCGAGCGATGGCGCCGCGTGGTGTTGGGGAGACAACTACGCGCTCGCTGTCGGGCGAGGCACTCCGCTCGGCTTCGTCACCGAGCCCGTCATCGTGCCCGACTTGCGCGCGGTGACGTCCATCAGCACAGGCAACTCGTATACGTGCGCGTTGTCTGCGAGCGCGGGGGCAGAATGCTGGGGCCTGCTCGGCCTCAGCGGCTTTCTGGGCGACGGGTCGACGACGGGGAGCGGGGCGCCCGTCCGCGTCGTCGACGTCGACGATGCCATGCAGATCGCGGTTGGGACGAACCACGGCTGTGCGACGGCTCGATCTGGTGCTGGGGCCGAAACCAAGAGGGGCAGCTCGGCGACGGGACCACCGTCGGCCGGCGGAGCCCCGTTCGGGTGCGGGGCTTCTGATCGCGATCGCGGCTCGCGGCTCAGATCCCGAAGCGCCCGCGGCCGATGATCTTCTGCAGGTTCTGGCGGCTGATGCCGAGCAGCGTCGCGGCGCGCGCGCGGTTGCCGCCGGTGCGCCGGAGGGCCTCGAGCACCATCGTGCGGCGGGCGATGTCCACCATGTCCGGCATCGGGCGGCGTCCCACCGCGCGCGTCAGGACGTCCTCGAAGGGGGATGCCGTCCGCACGAGGCCGTCGATCGCACGCAGCAGCTCCTCGCGGCCGAACGGCTTGTGCAGCAGCGCCGCGACCCCGGCGCGCCCGAGGGCGAGCCCGTCGTGCACGTCGCCGATGCCGGTCATCGCGAGGATCAGCGGCCGGGGCGTCTGGGTGTTCGCGAACTCGGCCAGCTCCACCCCGCTCGGGCCAGGCCCGAGCCGGATGTCGGTGATCAGCAGGTCCACGCCGGCCTCGAGCACCGCCTCGGCGGTGGCGCCGTCGCTGGCCAGGCAGACCTCGCGCGTCAGGTGGCTGACGGCGCGGGCCACCATGCGTAGCACGATGCGATCGTCGTCGACGATGAGAATGTTGGCGAAACGGGTCGACGGCCCGTCCTCGTACGCCTCGTGCTGGTCCGACCGCTCCACCGCCGAGCCCGAGGCTCCCAAGCCCGGCGTCGTGTGTCGACGCAACATTTGTTGCACCGGGGCGTCAGAATTCCGTCGCATGTCCGGATGTCGGACGTCCGGGCCAAAAGTTGAGCCAGACTGCTCGAATTCTCGCGGTCCCTCCGCGTCGGGAAGCCGGCGCGATCGGCGGGGCGCTGGCGCTGGAGACGGCCGTCTGACGGCGCGAATGACACAATAACCTAATAGTTTCGAGCTTTTATTATCCGATCGCGGTGGCCCGACCCGTGCACCGGGGGCCGGCGTGGCCCAGTCCGAGGACAAAGACCGCGAAGCGCAGACCGAAGAAGCGACCCCCCA
Source organism: Sandaracinaceae bacterium (assembly GCA_044223665.1). Classification (GTDB taxonomy): domain Bacteria; phylum Myxococcota_A; class Polyangia; order Polyangiales; family Sandaracinaceae; genus JBBSAT01. The sequence goes on from JBGALT010000022.1 coordinate 4,652, forward strand.
TCGCCTCGACGAGCTGCGCAAGAAGGGAGTCCTGTCCAAGAGCGCCGAGCTCACTGGGGCGCTCTCGCTCACCGTCGGCGCCTGGGTGCTGGTCCAGCGCCTCGGCGCGGCCAGCGGGTCGCTGCGCGCGATGACCACCGCTTGTTTCAGCCTCTCGGAGCACGGGCGACCGCTCGGGGCGGTGGCCACGACCGGGAACTTGTTCGCGTCCATCGTGGTCCCCGTGGCGGGCGCGGCCCTGAGCGCCGCCGTCGTCGCAGGGCTGGCCCAGACGCGGGGCTACTTCTCGATGGGGCAGCTCGGCCGCAACTTCGAGCAGCTCTCGCCCGAGCAGGGCCTCTCGCGCATCATCCCGGGCAAGGACACCGCCCTCGAGATCCTGAAGATGATCGCGAAGGTGCTCGTCCTCGGCGCCGTCGTGGGCACGGTGATCCGGGGCGCCTTGCCTCGCCTCGGCCTGCTGGCTCGACTGCCGGTGCTGGCGGCCGTCGACGAGGTGCAGGGCGTGGCATCCAGCCTCGTGGTACGCGCGCTGGGCGCGCTGCTCCTTCTCGCCGCCATCGACTACGGGCTCGCCTGGCGCCGCTTCCAGTCCGAAGCGCGCATGACCAAGCAAGAGCTCAAGGACGAGCACAAGGAGCAGGAGGGCGATCCGAAGGTGAAGGCCAAGCGCAAGGCGCGCGCGGCCAAGATCGCCAAGCAGCGCGCGATCACCGAGGTGAAGAACGCGACCGTGCTCGTGGTGAACCCGACGCACATCGCGATCGCGCTGCGCTACGACCGCCTCAAGGACGCCGCGCCCATCGTGCTCGCCAAGGGCCAGGACGAGCTCGCGCTGAAGATGCGCGAAGAGGCGCGCCTGCGCCGCGTGCCGATCGTGGAGAACCGCCCGCTCGCGCGCGCGATGCACGCCACGGCGAAGGTCGGTCGCACGATCCCGGTCGAGCTCTACGAGGCCGTCGCGCGGATCATCGCGCACGTCATGAAGATCCAGGGCGCCTTGCCCCGAGAGAGCGGAGGGAACGCGTGACCGCGTGGGAGACCTTGAAGTCGCGGGTCGGCGGGAGCGCGCTCGTCCCGCTCGTGCTCGTCGGGATCGTGCTCCTGATGCTCGTCCCGCTGCCGCCCTTCTTCAACGACCTCTTGCTCGCGGGCTCGATCGCGCTCTCGCTCTCGCTGCTGCTCGTCGCGCTCTATCTCGAGAGGCCGCTCGATCTGTCGGTGTTCCCGACGCTCGTGCTCTTCGGGACGCTGCTCCGGCTCTCGCTGAACGTCGCCTCCACGCGCCTCATTCTCTTGCACGGCAGCGAGGGCGCGAGCGCGGCCGGCGAGATCATCCGCTCGTTCGGCGAGTTCGTGGTCGGCGGCAACTACCTCGTCGGCGCGACGGTGTTCGTCTTGCTCATCGTGATCAACTTCGTCGTGATCACGAAGGGCGCCGGCCGCGTCGCCGAGGTGTCGGCGCGCTTCACCCTCGACGCGATGCCCGGCAAGCAGATGTCGATCGACGCCGATCTCGCGGCGGGCGCCATCACGCAGGACCAGGCGCGCCAGCGGCGCAAGGACGTCGAGCACGAGGCCGACTTCTTCGGCGCGATGGACGGCGCGAGCAAGTTCGTGCGCGGCGACGCGATCGCGGGCCTGCTCATGACGGGCATCAACATCGTCGTCGGCTTCCTCGTGGGCGTCCTGCAGAACGGCATGGAGCCGGCGCGCGCGGCCTCGACGTACACGATCCTCACGGTCGGCGACGGCCTCGCCTCGCAGATCCCGGCGCTCCTGATGTCGACCGCGGCCGGCGTGGTCGTGACGCGTGCGTCCGCGGGCGGCTCGATCTCGTCGACGTTGCTCTCGCAGCTCGGCCGCTCGAGCACGCCGCTCTACACGACGGCGGCGCTCGTGGGGATGGTCGGCCTCGTGCCGGGGATGCCGCTGATCCCGTTCGCCGCGCTGGGCGCGCTGCTCGTGTTCGCGGCGCGTGCGGCCGATGGCGCCGCCGCGAAGGCGGCCGAGCCCGAGGCCGACGTGCCGAGCAAGCCGAGCGAGCGCGAGCAGCTCGAGGGTGCGCTGCACGTGGATCTGCTCGCGCTCGAGGTCGGCTTCGATCTCGTCTCGCTCGTGGAGGGCGGCGGCGCGCTGCTCGAGCGCATCGGCGCGATCCGGAAGAACCTCGCGGCCGAGCTCGGGATCATCATCCCGCCCGTCCAGATCCGGGACAACCTGCGCCTGAGGCCCGGGCAGTATCGGCTGCTCCTCGCCGACGATTCGATCGCGAAGGGCGAGCTCCGCGTGACGCGCCTACTGGCGATGGATCCGACCGGGACCTTGCCCGACGTGGGTGGTGAGAAGGTGAAGGAGCCCGCGTTCGGCCTGCCCGCGCGCTGGATCCCGCAGAGCGAGCGCGACCGCGCGGAGGCGTTCGGCTACACGGTGGTCGATCCGGCGACGGTGGCCGCGACGCATCTCACGGAGGCGCTGCGACAGCACGCGCACGAGATGCTGGGGCGCAGCGAGGCGCAGCAGCTGCTCGATCTGTTCGCCAAGCGCGAGCCGCGCCTCGTCGACGAGCTGATCCCGAACGTGCTCTCGCTCGGCGAGGTGATCCAGGTGCTGCGCTCGCTCCTCGCGGAGGGCGTGTCGGTGCGCGATCTGCGCGGCGTGCTCGAGGCGCTCGCCGATCACGGCAAGACGGTGAAGGACCCGGCGCAGCTCGCGGATCTGGTGCGCGAGCGCCTGGCGCGACACGTGACCTCGCGCTTCCGCGACGACGATGGCCGCGTGGCCGCGCTGGTGCTCGATCCGCGCGTGGAAGAGTCCTTCCGCAAGGGCCTCGATGCGGGCGCGGCCCAGCGCCTGTTGAGCAGCCTCGACGAGAACGCGCGCAGCTTCGCGCAGGTCACGACGCCGCCGGCGATCGTGTGCGCGCCCGACGTGCGTCGCTCGGTCGCCACGTTCCTGGCGCGCCGGGTTCCGGGCTTGTCCGTGCTCTCGTACCGAGAGATCGACCCCAAGACGAGCGTGCGCTCGCTCGGCATCGTGACCGCGACCTGAGCCCTCGCCGGGCGCTACGCACCGACGCGGGGCGTCGCCCGCCGCGCCGAGGATTGGGGCACGTTGAGGGCCTGCGGGCGCCGCGGCGGGCGATGCCCGCTTCGTGACGACGCAGACCTCGACGAGACGCCACGCACCGCTGGAATCGGGCCTGGGGGCCCTCGTGCTCGTCCTCACGATGGCCGGCCGCGGGCTCGCCCACGACCCGGCCGCGGCGACGACCGACGGCGGGGCGCCGAGCGGGGGCGATGCGAGCGCTCGCTGCGCGGGAGGGATCGCCTGGCTCGATCCGGCGCCGATCGCCCTCACGCACACCCGACGTCGTCCTCGTGAAGACGACCGCGCCTGAGGAATTCCTGCTCGCCGCGGAAGCGCGGGCGCTGACGCACCGTGGTTTCCCGGCTACGCTCTCGGGGTGTCCGCCACCTCCATCGACGCGCTCCGCCGCCTGACGGTCGCGCAGTACGACGCCATGGGTCGCGCCGGCATCCTCACGCCCGACGATCGCGTCGAGCTGCTCGAAGGGCTGCTGATCGACAAGATGACGAAGAACCCTCCGCACCGCATCGCGACCAAGCGCACGCGCGAAGCGCTCGAGGCCGTCCTGACGAGCGGCTGGTACGTGGACAGTCAGGAGCCGATCGTGACGAGCGATAGCGAGCCCGAGCCCGACGTGGTGATCGTGCGCGGCCGCACCGAGGACTACGCCGGCTCGAATCCGCCGGCCTCGGCGACCACCCTCGTCGTCGAGATCGCCGACACGACGCTCGCACGAGATCGCGAGACGAAGGCGCGCATCTACGCGCGCGCCGGGATCGAGACCTACTGGATCGTGAACCTCGTCGACTTCACGGTCGAGGTCTACACGCAGCCGATCGGTACGGACGCGACCGCGCGCTACGCGCGGCGCGTCGATCACGCCCGCGGCGCGTCGATCGCGCACTCCGCGCTCACGAGTGCGGTTCGCGTGGATGACCTCCTGCCCTGACAGCGTCGATCACGTTGGTGGAGGGAACCGAAACCAACGTGAGAGCGCGGCTCGGCGGGAGGGGCCCCACATCCGGCTTTGCCGGTGTGGGCGAGGGGCTGCGGGCAGCCCCTCGGGAGAAAGGAACAGCAAGTGAGCGACGCGATCAAGCGCCGCGACCGCCGCTGTGAGGCCTTCGCCGGTCGCTCGCGCGCACGAGTCGTGATCGGCTCGCCCGCGGGTGCGGTGTGCGGCGAGCCCTCGTTCCCAGGGTGATCGGCGACGGCGAACGCGCGCCCTCGAGTCAGTTAGCGCGCCCGCCTCGCCGTTCGCCACGGCGGGGGCCACAGCGCCGCCTCCGGCTTCGCTGACGCCGGTCTCCAGGCGGAGGACGTGACTCGGCGCCAGGGCGTCGGCGGATCACGAGCGCTCCGTCAAAAGCTCGTCGCGGGCCCGCGCCGGAAGCTCGGCGTTTCGGGGCGTGTCCAGAAAACGGCGCCGAATTCACGCCCTCGCGCGGCGCGTGGGCTCGCCGCGACGACGGCACACGCGTTGCTGGACCTTCTGCTCGAGAGCGTCCGCGGAACCCATCCCCCCCTCCCCCCGCGGTCGCTCTCCCCTCTTCGCCCGTCCGGTCGTGCGCCTCGCGCATGGCCGCGCGCCGGGCTCGCTCCGTCCGCTCGCCACGCCTCACCGAAAGAGCCGACCCTCCATGAGCCAGCAGCCCGCACGAGTGCTCGCCCCGGAAGCGCCCGACGCCAACGCGCGGCGCGCGCGGATCGGTGAGCCGCCGAGCGGGATCTCGACGAAGACCGCGGGCCCGCTCGAGGCCACGTTCTCGGCCCGCGACCTCGACCAGGCGATGGCGCTCGCCAAGCGGGCGCTCGGTCCCGACGCGCTGATCGTCTCCTCGCGGCGCATCGACGTCCCCGGACGGCCGACTCGCTTCGAGGTCCACGCGACGCTCGGCGGCATGCCGGAGATGAGCGCGCCGGCGATCGCGCCCGACGCGGGCGATGCGCGCTTGAGCGCGGTGCTGCCGCGCGTGCCCTCGCTGCTCGAGCGCGTGCTGCGCGACAACGACGTGCCCGCCGGCTTCGCGCGCGAGATCGCCGAGCAGGAAGGGCGCCCCGCGCGCAGCCTCGCCGAGCTCCGCACCTCGCTCTGCGCGATCCTCCGAGCGCGCGTCGGCTTCGGCGATCGCACGGCGAGCGCCCGCATCGTGGCGCTCGTGGGCCCGACCGGCGTCGGCAAGACGACGACCATCGCCAAGCTCGCGGCGCGCGATGCGCTCCTGCACCGGCGGCGCGTGGTGCTCGTCTCGATGGACGACTATCGCGTCGGCGGCGCCGACCAGCTCGCGAGCTTCGCCGATCTGATCGGCGTGCCCTTCGCGGCGGCGAGCGACCCGGCCTCGCTCGCGCAGGTGCTGGCCGCGTACGCGTGGGCCGATCGCATCTACGTCGACACCGCCGGCCGCTCCCCGCGCGACCACGCCGCCATGGAGCGCATGGCGCAGACGCTCGCCTCGGCGGGTGCCGCGGTCGCGCTCGCGATCCCGGCCAACGCCCGCAGCACCGAGCTCGGCAAGATCTTGCAGCAGCACGCGCCACTCGCGCCGTGCGCGCTCGTCGTCACCAAGCTCGACGAGGCCGAGCTCGTGGGCGGCGCGCTCCTCGCGGCGCTCTCGTCGCAGATGCCCATCGCGCACTTCACCACCGGCCAGCGCGTGCCCGAGGACATCGAGGCGGCGAGCGCCGAGAAGCTGACGTCGTTCCTGCTCGGAGAAGGGGTGATCACGTGAGCCGCGGCCTCTCCTTGCTCGCGAGCATCGATTCCAACGCGCGTCCCGAGCACGTCACGCTCGGGCGGCCCTCGCTCACGCCGGTCGATCAGGCCTCCGGGCTGCGGCGCATGCCGCGTCCCGGCGAGATCGAGCGCCACGCGCGCCAGCGTGCTCCCGGGGCCCCGCTCCGCGTCGCGGTGACGAGCGGCAAGGGCGGCGTCGGCAAGACGACGGTGGCCTCGAACCTCGCCGCGATCTGGGCGCGGAGCGGCCGGCGGACGCTCGTCGTCGACGGCGATCTGGGCCTGGCGTGCATGGACCTCGCGCTCGGCGTCGCCCCGCGCCTCGATCTCGTGGATCACCTCGAGGGTCGCGCCGCGCTCGACGACGTCCTCGTCGGCGGTCCCTTCGGGATGCAGCTCCTGCCGGCCTCGAGCGGCCGCTTCGATGCGGCGAACCTCGGCGCGAGCGGTCGCGCCGCGCTCCGACGTGCGATCGACGCCGTGGCGGCGCGCTTCGAGGTCGTCGTCGTCGACACGGGAGCCGGCCTCGGCGCCACCGCCGTGGAGCTGGCCGGCAACGCCGACGAGGTCGTGCTCGTGACGACCGCCGAGCCCGCCGCCCTCCGCGACGCGTACGCGATGACCAAGGTGCTCTCGGAGCGCACGGCGCTGCCGCTCCTGCGCGTCGTCGTGAACCAGGTCGACCAGCTCTCGGACGGTCACCGCACCTACGAGCGGCTCGTCGGTCTCGCCGCCCGCTTTCTCGAGATCCGCCTCGCCTACGGCGGTGGTCTCGCGCGCGACGTCGCGCTCGCCGAAGGCGCCGCCCACGGCGTCCCCCTCGCTCTCGCGGAGCCGAGCTCTCAGCCGGCCCGGGTTCTCGGTGATCTCGTTTCTCAGCTCGATCGGGAGGTCGTGACGAAGCCATGCTGAACGCAGCCCAACACCACCGCGGCTCGGAAGAGCGCAAGCGCCTGATCGAGATCGGCATCCCGCTCGTGCGACGCATCGCGTTCCGCATGGCGCGTCGTCTGCCGCCGAGCGTCGAGGTCGACGACCTCATCTCGGCCGGCACCGAAGGGCTCGTGCGCGCGGTCGATGCCTACGACCCCACGCGCAACGATCGCTTCGAGCCCTACGCGGAGAGCCGCATCCGCGGCGCGATCCTCGACGAGCTGCGCGCGGCCGACGTGCTCACGCGCCACGGCCGGAGCCGCATGGCGCAGGTGAGCCGCGCGATCGCCAAGCTCGAGCACCAGCTGCAGCGCGCGCCCACCGAGGAGGAGATCGCGGCCGAGCTGCAGCTCCCGCTGGCCGAGTACCAGCAGCTCGCGATGGAGCTCTCTCGCGCGCCGGCGATCGGCCGCCTCGGCGAGCACGATCCGGACGACGTCGCGTCGGCCGCGCTCGACCCGGCCGCGCTCTTCGCCGAGGCCGAGCTCCGCGGCCACCTCGTGAAGGCCATCCAGACCCTGCCCGAGCGCACGCAGCAGGTGCTCGCGCTCTACTACCAGCACGAGTGCACCCAGGCCGAGATCGGCAAGATCATGGGCGTCACCGAGAGCCGCGTCTGCCAGATCCTCGGCGAGGCGCACGCGCGCCTGCGCGCCAAGCTCGCGACGCACGCGATCGGCCCCGCGTTCGTCGAGAAGGACTGACGCGTGTCGGACGGGATCTACGCCGCGTTGTCGGGCGCGATCGCCGCCGAACGATCGCTCGACGTCGTGGCGAACAACGTCGCCAACGTCGGCACCGACGGCTTCCGCGGAGAGCGCCTCGCCTTCCGCGAGACGATGGCGCGCGCCACGAGCACGAGCCCGACGCCCACGACGCTCCGCTTCACCGAGATCGAGGAGTCGCGCGTCGACCTGACCGAAGGGCCACTCCGCGAGACGGGCAACCCGCTCGATCTCGCGATCTCGGGCGGCGACGCCTTCTTCGCGGTGCGCACGCCCGACGGCGAGCGCTACACGCGCGCGGGCTCGTTCGTCGTCGGCACGGACGGCGTCGTGCAGACGCGCGATGGCTATCCGCTGCTCTCCGACGGCCCGCCGGGAACGGATCGCCCGCCGGTGGTCGTCCCGACCGGTACGACCCAGGTAACGGTCGGGAGCGACGGAACCTTGAGCAGCGGCGAGCAGACGCTCGGCCGCGTGGGCCTGGTGCGCTTCGAGCGCGCGAGCGACCTGATCTCCAACGGCACCGCGCTCTACACCGTGCGCCCGGGCGCGGCGCCGACGCACGCGAGCGACGCGACCGTCGTCCAGGGCTTCCTCGAGGGCGCCAACGTCGGCCCCATCTCCGGGATGAACGAGCTCATCACCGCGAGCCGCACCTTCGAGTCGTTCCAGCGCGTCATCCAGACGTTCCAGCAGCTCGACGATCGCACCGCGCGCGATCTGGCGAAGGGCTAGCGAGAAGTGCTCGTCCGGAGAGCCCGGACGGGAGAAGGAGACGACGATGTTCCGAGCCCTGCACACCGCCGCGACCGGCATGATGGCCGAGCAGACGCACATCGACGTCATCTCGAACAACATGGCCAACGTGCAGACGACCGGGTACCGGCGCCTGCACGCCGAGTTCCGCGATCTCGTCTACCAAGAGCAGCGCGCGCCCGGCGCGCGCACGGCGCAGGGACAGGTCGTCCCGACGGGCGTGATGATCGGCACCGGCACGCGCCTGGCGTCGACCGAGATGTCGATGGCGCAGGGAACGCTCAGCCCGACCGGCAACCCGCTCGATCTCGCGATCGAGGGGAACGGCTTCTTCCAGGTGCGCCGGCCCGACGGAACGCTGGCCTACACGCGCAACGGCAACTTCTCGCTCGATCCGGAGGGGCGCCTCGTGACGAGCGATGGCTTGCAGGTCGAGCCCTCGATCACGGTCCCGCAGGGCGTGACCTCGATCAACATCGCGGCCGACGGAACCGTCACCTGCCAGATGCCGAGCTCGGGCGAGACGCAGGAGGTCGGCCGCGTCGAGCTCGCCTCGTTCCCGAACATGACCGGGCTCGAGGCGCTCGGCCGCAATCTGTACCGCGCGACGACGGCGAGCGGCCCCGCGCTCACGGCGCAGCCGGGCAACGAAGGCCTCGGCACCGTCTCGCAAGGAATGCTCGAGGGATCGAACGTCGAGGTCGTGACCGAGATGATCGACCTCATCTCGAGCCAGCGCGCCTACGAGCTCAACAACCGCGTCGTGCAGGCCGCCGACGAGATGCTCCGCAAGGCCACGGAGGGATGACCGTGCGCGCGCTCGTCGTCGCTCTCGCTCTCGTCCTCTTCGTGCCTGCGCTCGTCGCCGCGCAGGAAGATCGCGTGCATCTGTCCGAGATCGTCCCGGCGCTCGCCGGGAGCGACTTCGGCGCGATCGATCTCGGGGCCGCGCCGGCACCGGGCACCTCGCGCACGATCCGCCGCGCCGAGATCCTCGCGGCCATCACCGCCGCGGGCCGCTCGGCGGACGGCCTGGCGATCCCGCGCCAGGCGCGCATCGAGCGACGCGCGATCACGCTGAGCGCCGATCAGGTGGAAGAGCGCGTGCGCGACGCGGTCGAGGCCGCCGTCGGTCCCTGCCAGGTGGACAGCCTCGTGGTGACGACGAGCGCGACGATCGGCGAGGGCCCACTCGACGTGCACGCGACCGGGCCCGCGCGACCGGTGGACGGCGCCGCGATCGTGATGCTCGACCTGCGCAGCGGCGCGCTCGCGACGCACCTCTCGGCCCGCGTGGATCTGACGTGCCCGGAGGCCGTCGTCCGCTCGGGAAGCCACGTGACGGTCGTCGCGCGCTCGGGCGCGGTCCGCGCGAGCGCTCCCGGCGTCGTGCGCGGCGAGGGCCGCGTGGGCGACGTCGTGCACGTGCGCGTCGACACGACGGGCGCGCTCGTCGAAGGCCGCGTCGTCGACGCCAGCACCGTGGAGATCGGGCCGTGAGTCGGCGCGCGATGGAGATCTCGTCATGAACCTGCCCACGCAGCGCGAGCGCGACCTCTTCACGATGCTCTGCGTCGCCTTCTGGATCGCGGGCGCGACCCTCCTCGCGGCCTGCACGCTGAGCGGCTGCGGCGAAGTGCAGCACATCCGTTCGCACACGGCGCGTCATCGCGACTACGACCCGGGCGCCTACGAGGAGGAGCCGCACGCGGTCTCGCAGGGCTCGCTCTGGCGCGACACCTCGCGCGGCCTCTTCGCCGACTTCCGCGCCGCGCACGTGGGGGACCTCGTCACCGTCGTGATCGACGAGAGCCCCACCGCGACGGGCGATGCGCAGGTGCAGACCGATCGGCAGCAGAGCTACGAGATGGGCGTCGACGGCCTCTTCGGCCTGACGGCGGCGATCGCGCGCGCCTATCCGGACCTGAACCCGGAGCAGCTCATCGGCCTCGTCAGCCACAACACCTTCCAGGGCGGCGGCAGCACGGCGCGCTCGAGCCGCATCCACGCCTCGATCGCCGCGCGCGTGCGCCGCGTGCTGCCGAACGGCGACCTCTTCGTCGAGGGGACGAAGGTGCTGATGATCAACGACGAGGAGCTCCACATCTACGTCTCGGGCGTCGTGCGCCCGGCCGACATCATCGAGGACAACTCGGTCTCGAGCGCGCGCCTGGCCGACGCGGAGATCGAGTTCTCGGGCCGCGGCGGCGTGACCGACGCGACGCACCCCGGCTGGCTCGCGCAGATCCTCCAGCAAATCGCTCCATTTTGACGACGCGGCTCCTCGCTCTCCCCCTCCTCGTCCTCGTCCGTTCCCGGCCGCTCCTGAAGCGAAAAGAAATCGGAGACGCCCCATGAAGCGCTCGCTCACCTTCGTCGTCGTCCTCGCGCTCGCCTCCGCGCTCGCGCTGCCCTCGTCGGCGTCGGCGTCGCGGATCCTCGAGCTGACGGACGTGGCTGGCGTGCGCGAGAACCAGCTGATCGGCTACGGGCTCGTCGTCGGCCTGGCGAACACGGGCGACACCGGCGCCTCGCGCTTCACGCTCCAGAGCGTGGCCGCGATGCTGCGGCGCCTCGGCGCGACGATCGAGCCCTCGATGATCCAGACGCGCAATGCGGCGGCCGTGATGGTGACCGCGACGCTGCCGCCGGAGGGCAACCCGGGCACGCCCATCGACGTGACCGTGAGCTCGATGGGCAACGCGCGCTCGCTGATGGGCGGCACACTGCTCCAGACGCCTCTGCTCGGCGCCGACGGAAACGTCTACGCGGTCGCCCAGGGCGCCGTGATGGTCGGCGGCTTCGGCGCGACCGGCGCGAGCGGCACGTCCACGGTCGTCAATCACCTCACCGCCGGCCGCGTGCCGAGCGGCGGCATCATCGAGCGCCGCGCGCCGGGGAGCACGTTCTCCACGGACGGCCCGATCCTCCTCACGCTGCGCGATCCCTCGTTCGTGACGGCGCGCCGCATCGCGACGGCGATCGAGGCCTCGATCGGGGCGGGCAGCGCCGAGGCGGTCGACGCCTCCTCCGTCGCGATCACGGTGCCCGACCAGTTCGCCGGCGATCGCGTGGGCCTGCTGGCGCAGGTGCAGCTGCTCGAGGTCGAGCCCGAGGCGTCGGCGCGCGTCGTGATCGACGAGCGGACCGGCACCGTCGTGATCGGCTCCGCGGTGCGCCTGCGCGAGGCCGCGGTCGCGCACGGTGGGCTCACCGTGGAGATCGAGGAGTCGACCGCGGTCAGCCAGCCGATGCCCTTCGGCGGCGGCACGACGGTGGCGGCGCCCGAGTCGCAGGTCGGCATGGAGGAGCAGATGGGCGACCTCCACTACGTCGCGCAGTCGGCGGACCTGCACGACGTCGTGATGGTGATGAACGCCCTCGGCGCCTCGCCGCGCGACCTGATCACGATCTTCCAGGCCCTGCACACCGCCGGCGCCCTCGACGCCGAGATCGAAACACAGTGAATCGGCGCGCCCACTCCGGCCCCTCCCGTCCGCGGGCTACGGATCGGCTCGCCCGCTCCGGGCCCTCCCGTCCGCGGGCTACGCCCGCTCCCGTACGGGACCTCCGGGGCGAGCACTCTTTGCCCCGGGCTACGCCCGCTCCCGTCCGGGTCCTGCGGGGCGAGCACTCGAGGCGTCAGTGACGTTCCCGGGCGCGATCGATCCCTCCGTCGCGGGCGCTGCGCGCTCGCTCGAGGTCGATCGCTCGGCCGGAGCACGCGAGGCCGCGCAGCGCTTCGAGGGCCTCTTCCTCGAGCAGCTCGTCTCGGTGATGCGCCAGAGCGCCTCGATGTTCGAGGGCACGGGCGGCGAGATGTATGCGCAGATGTTCGACCAGAACATGGGCGATGCGCTCGCGCGCTCGGGCGGCGTCGGCCTCGCCGACGTGCTCGCGCGCGCGATGGGCGCCGATCCCGCGCCGACGCACCTGCCGATCGCGCCGCTCGGGCCGAGCTCGTTCACGCACTCGGTCGCGCCCTCGCTCGCCTCGGTGCTGATGGATCGCCCGGCCTCGGGGACGCCGCTCGACGGAGCGACGGGCGCGCTGCAGCAGGCCGCCGACGCGATGCTCCCCGACTCCGGCGTGGCCCTGCAGTGGTCACGCGAGGGGACGCTCACGACGGCCGATCTCGCGAGCACGTTCAGCACGGGCGAGCCGGGCAGCGAGGCGGCCTTCGCGGTGCGCGATGCCCGCGGCTTCGCCGGCTACTACAAGTGCAACCTCTTCGCGATGGAGCTCGCCCGTCGCGCGGGCTTCGAGGTCCCCGTCGCCTCCCGCCCCCGCGGGTACGGCTACCCGGGCCCCGATGCAGTCACGGCGGACGCCGCCGACGGCGAGCTCCGCGCGAGCTGGGGTCAGGTGGTCACGGGTGCGCGCGCCGAGCAGATCGACTCGGCCATCGTCGAGGGGCGCGGCGCGTTCCTGCTGACGAGCGCCGGACACGACGGCCATCACGGCCACATGGGCATCGTCGAACGCGTCCACTCGATCGATTACGACGCCGAAGGTCGCGTGGCCCGGATCGTGTTTGATGGCTGGGAGGCGAGGTCGTCGGGAGCCATGCATCTGACACAGCGAACCTGGAGCACCTATGGTCACGGGAGCGTCGAGGGCGGCCGCAGCGGCCTCGATCGCATCGAGATCATTCAGCTTCGTCGCCCCGAGGCGGGTCAGCGCGAGGAGCAGCCTCTGCACGGAAGCGCCCCCGCGTCGGTCCTCGACCGCCCCGCTGCACCGTCCTCGACGTCAGAGCGCTGACCCGACGTCAACGAATTGTCTCAAGCCGTGATCCCCCCCGTACGAAACCTAGCTCGGAGCCACACGCCATGAAGATCAACCACAACTCTCCGCAGCCCGCGATCAGCCGCATCCAGTCCGACCGCGCCGGCAAGGCGGGCGACAAGAAGGCGGCGCACGCGCACTCGACGGCGACGTCGGTGCAGGTGTCGGACACGAGCAAGAAGCTCGCGGCCGCCCGCGCGCCCGAGGTGCCGGACGAGGCCCGCATCGAGCGCCTGCGGGGCCTGGTGCAGTCCGGCAAGCTCCACGTCGACGCCGGTGCGATCGCCGACGCGATGCTCCGCGAGGAGCGGTGAGCGCCCTCGTCCGCTTCTCTTCGCTGCTCGACGCGGAACGTGCGGCGGCCCTCGCGGCCGACGTCGACGCGCTCGCCGAGCTGCAGGCCCAGAAGCGCGAGGCGTTCCGTGATCTCGAGGCCGAGCGTCCGAGCGAGGACGCGCAGGCCCTCATCGTGCGCAAGGCCCGCGCGAACGTCGGCCTCTTGCGCCAGCTCGCCGAGCTCCATCACGCGCTCCTCACCGGCGAGGCGCGGGGTGCCGTCACCTACGGTCCCGACGGGACGACCCAGCTCTCGAGCACGCTCTCCCTTCGTCGTCTCTGACCTCCCTCGCGCCGGCATCGATCGTGCCGACGCTCCCCCGAAGTCTCGGCAAATCCCGATCCCGACTTGAGCCCTCTCGATCTCGAATCGATCTCGACGCTTCCCCGGTCCCGTCACGAAAGGAGGTAGCCCGTGTCGCTCTTCTCGATTCTCGGCGTCGGAGCTTCCGGTCTCCGTGCAGCGACGGTCGGCGTGAACGTCGTCTCGCAGAACGCGACGAACGCGGCGACGCCCGGCTACACGCGGCGCGAGGTGCTGCAGAGCCCGCTCCCCGGACCGCCGATCGGTGGCAATGGCGTCGAGGCGTCGGGGCCCGCGCGCACGATCGATCGCTTCGTCGAGCGGCGCCTGCTCGGCGCGACCGCCGCTCACGCGGAAGCCGATGCGCGCGTGGGCGCCCTCGGTGCGCTCGACGCCACGTTCTCCGAGGACGGTGGGCTCGGCAGCGCGCTCGACGCCTTCCAGTCGGCGATCCAGGCGCTCTCGTCGGCGCCCGCCGACGGACCGACACGCTCGCAGGTGCTCGCCTCGGCCGACGCGCTCTCCACCGCGTTCCAGCGGGCGTCGAGCAACCTGACGCAGGCGGTGAGCGACGCCGATGGCCACGTGGGCGACGCGGTCGGCACGGCGAACGGCCTCGTCGCGCAGCTCGACTCGCTCCAGCAGCAGATCAAGAAGAGCGAGCTCGGCGGCGTCGAAGCGAGCGATCTGCGCGACACCTTCGACGAGCGCCTGCGCGAGCTCGCCAAGCTCGTGCCGGTGAAGGTCGTCGAGAGCGCGAAGGGCGTGAGCGTCATGCTCGAGGGCGGCATCGGCCTCGTCGCGGCCGAGGGCGGCCACGCGACGCTCGCGTCCCGTGTCGGCCCTGGAGGGCTGCGCCAGATCACCGCGACGGCCGGCGGCCAGACGCTCGAGGTGACGAGCAAGATCACCGGCGGCTCGATCGGCGGCTATCTGGCCGCGCGCGATCGCATCCTGCCCACGGCCCAGGCGCAGCTCGATCAGCTCGCCTCGGACGTCGCCACCGCCTACTCGGCGGCCCACGCGGCGGGCGCCGGGCTCGACGGCGTGACCGGGCGCCAGCTCTTCACGGTTCCGGCGACGGTGGCCGGCGCGGCGGGCGCGTTCTCGGTGTCGATCGACGTGGCGGGCTATCCCGATCGCATCGCGGCTGCCTCCGACCCTTCGCTCCCCCAGGGCGACAACCGCAACGCGCTCGCGCTCGACGCGCTCGCGACGCGGACGGTCGCGAGCGGAGGCACGCGCACGCCGGGTGATGCGCTCTCGGATCTGGTCGCGACCTCGGGCGAGGCCGTGCAGACGGCGCAGCGCGACGCAGAGGTCCTCGGCGCCGCCAAGAGCCAGGCGAGCGCGCTGCGCTCCGCGGTCTCGGGCGTCAGCAGCGACGACGAGATGGTGGCGCTCACGCAGTACCAGCGGGCCTACCAGGCGAGCCTCAAGGTGGTGCAGGCCGCCGACGACATGCTCCAGGACCTGATCGCCATGAAGAGGTGAAGCCAGCGTCCAATTCGGACGATGGAGATCTCGACGGAAGAAGAAGCAGAAGATGCGCGTCACCGACTCGATGATCACGGAGCTGGCTCGCTCGAGCGTCGCGGACGCCCGAGACCGGGCGCTCTCCGCGCAGCGCGTCGCTTCGACGGGTGTCCGCGTCGAGAAGCCGTCCGACGACCCGACGGCCGCGGCGATCGGGCGCCGCAAGACGGCCGAGCAGGCGCGTGTCGCCGGCATGGTGCAGGCCGCCACCCGCGGCAAGAGCACGCTCGACTCGGTCGACGACGGCCTCTCGCACGTCGACGAGCTGCTCGCCCGCGTGCAAGAGCTCGCGGTCCAGGCCGCGAACGACACCGCATCGGCGCAGGACCGCGCCTCGCTCGCGCCCGAGGTGAGGGCGCTCCGCGAGCAGATCCTCGCGGTCGCCAACACGCGCATCGACGGCAAGTACGTGATGGGCGGGATGCGGCAGGACGAAGCGCCCTTCGATCCGAGTGGCGCGTTCGTCGGCGATCGTACGGTGCCGGCGCTCGAGGTCGCGCCCGGCGTGCGCGCGCCGATCTCGGTCGCCGCGGGCGACGTCTTCGCGCCGGCGAGTGGCCTCGACGTGCTGGGCGCCCTCGATCGGCTGGCGACCGCGCTCGGCGGCAACGACCTCGTCGGTATCCGCACCGGAATCGACGACATGACGACGGCCACCGCGCAGGTCTCTGCGGCACGCGGCACGCTCGGCGTGTCGCAGAGCACGATGACGATGGCGGTCTCGCTCGGCGAGATCATGAAGACCCGCATCGCCGAGGTCCACGCGAACGCGGTCGAGGCCGACGCCTACGACGCGATCTCCGCGCTCACCACCACGCAGACCGCGCTCCAGCAGGCGGTCTCCATCGCGAGCCGCCTGCCCTTGCCGGGCCTCGCACAGAAGGGCTGACGACCGTGCTCACGCTGACCAGACGCGAAGGAGAGCGCATCGCCATCGGTGCCGACGTCGAGATCACGATCGTCGACATCGGGCGCGGCAAGGTGCGCGTGGGAATCCGCGCGCCGCGACACCTCGCCATCGTGCGCTCCGAGGTGCTCGCGCGCATCGAGGAAGAGAACCGTCGCGCCGCGGCCGAGCTCGCGCCGCACTCCGAGGAGAGCAACGAGGGCGTGATCGCCTTCCCCGCGGGTCTACCCGGCCTGCGCGAGCACCAGCGCTTCGTGCTCACCGAGGTGCCCGGCTACCCGGCGATGCGATCGCTCGTCTCGCTCCACGACTCGCTCGTGCGGCTCGTGGTCGTGGAGGCGACGCTCATCGACCCCGGCTATCCCGTGGAGCTCGCGCGGACGCAGGCGAAGATGGGCGACGAGGAGGTCGCGGTCGCGGTCGTGGTGACGCTGCCGCGAGACGGCCGCCCGCCGACGGTGAACCTGCTCGCTCCGATCGTCATCGGCCTGCGCTCGCTGCGCGGCGAGCAGGTCATCCTCGACGGCTCGGGCTTCTCGGCCCGCGAGGAGCTCTCGATCACCGGCACGAGCGAGGCCCCGGCCGCGCCGCCTCCTTGACGTGCCCTCGCGGCACGGGCGTGCGGGCCCCAGTGGCACGAGCCCTCGGATCGATGGTAAGAGGCGCTCGTCATGACGTTCACCATCGTCTACGTCGCCCTCGCGATCCTGATCCCCGCCATCACGTACGGGGTCTGCGAGTTCGCGAACCGCGGTCGCTGAGCCGCTCGCGGCTCGCGCTCCACTCGCAACTCGGTCCGAGCGAGCGCGGGAGGGCTCGCGCCCCGCGGACGGGCCGCGGCGCTCGATCTCGCGGTCGCCGAGCGCTCACCGACGACGACGAGCCAGCGCGGCCACGAGGCCGAGCGCGAGCACGATGGCGGAGGTACCGTCGCGACGTCCCGCGACGGAGCAGCAGCCTCCACCGCCGCCCGGGCCGGGGCCGCCACCGCCATCACGCACGCCGGCGTCGATCGTGACGCCGGTGTCCGCGATCGTGCCGACGCACACCGCGTCCATGCAGGTCTGACCGGGCGGGCACATCACACCGCTGCACGGGTCCGGCAGGCACGCCTCGTTCACGCAGATCTGTCCGACCAAGCACGCGTCGCACGGGTCGGCCCGAACCACCACGCCGTCGGAGAGCGCCTCGCTCGAGCTGCCCATCGGCCCGATCGCCCGCACGGCGAAGAGGTAACGACGGCCCGAGAGGAGCGGTAGCCCGCTGGGGTCGGCGCTGGTCGCCGTACCCACGTTCACGAACGGGCCGGCGGTGACGAAGCTGCCTTCGGGCGTGAGCACCGCGTACTCGTAGGCGGTCGCGCCGTCGACGGACGCCCAGTTCGCGTGCAGCGTGTCCGCCGTGATGAAGTCGTCGACGTCTTCGGCAGCCGTGAGCGCCGCGCCCATGCCGTCGTTCTCGTAGACGAAGGTGGGGCGTGGGATGACCTCGCGATCGATGCCGTAGAGGAACCCGTCGGCGGCCGTCACGACGATCTCGTCCTCGCCGTCTCCGTCGGTGTCCGCCAGGACCGCCTCGCCCACCGGGTAGCGCAGGTCGAGGGCCCACTCGATGCGCATGCCGCAAGGGTCGATCGCGTAGAGATACCCGTCGGTCGACGGGACGAGCACGCCTGGCCGTCCCGAGCCCGTGAGGTTCGTCGAGACGGTCAGCTCGCCGAGCTGGCCCGGCCCGTCGGGCGCGGTCGTGGGCGGCTCGTAGCTCGCACCGGCGCGCAGCGCGATGTCGCCCACGATCTCGCCGGTCGAGACGCGGTAGGCGCTGAGCCGGGGCGAGGCGTTGTGGCCGGTGACGAACACCGCGCCGATCGTCGGGCACGTCGCGACCACGCCGTCGACACGGGTGTGGAGCGTGCCGGCGCTGCGCCAGCGCTCGCTGAGGTCGAGCTCGAACGAGCGCACGTCGTAGACGGTGCCAGCCGCCATGATCTCGGGCGCCGGATCGGCGTCGAGGTTCGCGACGAGGCCGTAGTTCGGATAGCCGGCATCCACGCTCGCCCCCGCGGTGCCGTCCTGACCGTCGACCCACCAGAGCAGGTTCCGTGGCGCGGCGAGCACGTCGAGCACGCCGTCGCCCTCGCGATCGGCGAGCGAGCCGTGCCCGAGGCCGGAGCCGGCCACGAGCGTCTCGAAGTCGGCCGGCCACAGAGGCGCGCCGCTGCGCCCGTCGAGCGCGTTGATGCGCACGGTTCCGACCGTCGTCGTGTAGAGCGAGAACACCACGTCGGGGGTCCCGTCGCCACTCACGTCGCCGGGCATCAGGTCGTTGGTCGGGACGATCGCGCTCGTACCGAGCGTCCGGCTCCAGAGCGGCGCCGCGTCGACCGCGCGGATCGCGCGGAGCACGGCGCTCGGGTCGCTCGTCCAGTGCACGATCTCCGGCGGCGCCGTGCCGTCGAGCTCCACGATCGCGGCGTGACCGCTGGCCACCTCCCAGTCCACGTCGGGCGGCTGGACCAGCGTCGCATCCCGCGGCGAGAGGCGCTGCAGCACGCCGCGGCTGGTACGGACCAAGAGCTCGTCCCCGGCCATCCCGTCGAGGTCGGCCGCGAGCGGCGCGGGGCGAATCCCGTTCGGGCCGCTGTAGAAGCCGCCGATACGCAGACCGCGCGAGGCGAACTCGCCGGTCGTCTGCGCGTTCGTCGGGTGGAGCGCGCCGTCGAGGATCCAGAGGTAGCCGTCCGAGCGAGCGAGCAGCAGCTGGGCATACGTGCGGGTGACCGGTGCCGAGGCCCGCGCCATCAGGACCGTGATGCCGCCCTCGAGAGGCAGGCTCGCGACCACCGTCGGCGGGTCGGTGGCTGCCGAGAGCGCCACGAGCGCTGGCGTCGCCGCGGCGTAGGAGACGCCGACGAGCTCGCGGCCGCCCATGCGATCGACGTCGAGCGTGAGCGGCTCGAGGACCATCGACGAGGCATGCGTCGCGTCGCGTGCGCGAGCGGTGAGCGGCTGGATGCCCGGCGCCACGAACACCGTCGTCAGCGTGCCCGCCGCGAACCGGTAGACGCCGATCCCGGCGTCGCGATCGCCCGAGAGGAGCTCGCTCCGGCCGTCGGCGTCGAGATCGACGAGCCCGACGAAGGGGCCGCGGCTGACCTGGGCGAGCTCGGAGCCCGTGAGCGCATCGAGCACGAACGTCGTCCACGACGCGCCGGCGCCGGTGAAGAAGCTGGTGGCGATCTCGAGCCGCCCGTCGCCGTCGAGATCGGCGAGGCCTCCCGTGCCGTAGCCGTGGGCATCGCCCGCGAGATCGACGACCGAGCGCTGCCAGAGGATCTCGTGGCGGCTCGTCGCCTCGTTCCAGTCGAGCACCAAGACGCGGCGCGAGTTGATCGACGGGTCGTAGGAGTTGTTCGTGTACGCGACGACCTCCATCGCGGGGTCGGCGTCGAGGTTGGCGAACTGGAGCGGTGCGCTGCCGTAGGGGAGCGAGCCGAGGTCCGCGCTCGTCGAGCGCAGCATTCCGTCGACGCCCGAGTAGACGTAGAAGAAGTGGTTGCCCTCGATCAGCACGTCGAGCTGCCCGTCACCGTCGACGTCGACGAGCGAGTCCTGACCTCCGCAGACGTAGTCGCGGCGACCGCGCTCCAGCTGGAAGAGGCGGGTCGGCGAGGAGAGGCTCGCGCCGAACGAGTAGGCGACGGCGACGTCCCCGAGCGAGCCGGTGGAGCCGCAGGCGTTGTCGGCCACGTAGAGATCGGGGTGGCCGTCGCCATCGAGATCGGCCAGGCGCACGGCCCCGGTCACCCCGATCTCGCCGACCGGGCTCGACCACACCCGGGCGCCCGTGGCTGCGTCGAGCACGTGGACGCGCCCACCCGCGGCGCTCACGACGATCTCGTCGCCGCCGGCGCCGTCGAGGTCGGCGATGGCGTCGAGCCGGAAGACGTCGAGCGCGCCCGTCTCCCACACCACGACGTCGTCCTGGGTCTTGGCGACCACGGCGCCGCCGACCACCATCACGATCTCGCGCGCGCCGTCGGCGTCCACGTCGTAGGTGTCGAGCTGCAGGGCGCCGAGCGCGCCGCCGAGGTAGTGGCGGAACACGATCGCGGGCGCGTCGACGCGCGAGGTCGAGCTGCCGGTGGCCGAGCGTCCGACGTCGTGCCGCTGCATCGGCCAGTCGGCGTGAGCGGGAGAAGCGAACGAGAGCGCGAGGACCACGAGCCACGGGCTGCGAAGCGACATGCCCCATGCTCGCAGCGACGAGGCCTCGTGCACAACCGCGGGAGCGCGTGACCAAGGCGCGATCCGAAAAGGTCAATCTGCGCGCGGGTGCGGCGCCAACCCGGTTGGCCGTAGCCCGTGGGATCGGCCGCGATATCGGGTGGTGTCTTCCGGTTCCGCGCCGGGCGAGACGACCCCTGGCGTTTCGCCGAGGCCGTCGACTGCGCGCTCGCCTCGCTCCACACCGACTGCCCCTACTCTCGCCCGCTCGATGCGATCGCGCGCGCGCTCGATCCCGCGCGAGAGGCGGGCCTGGTGACGCAGGGCGCCGAGCTCGCGATCGTCGTCGTCACCGCGCAGGACGATTGCTCGACGGAGCACCCAGAGATCTTCGCCGACGATGCGATGCCCGGCGCGGCCGAGCCGCCACCCCTGCGCTGTCGCACGTTCGCCGATCGCCTGCGCGATCCCACGCAGCTCGCCGATGCGCTTCCCGTCGAGACGGCCTTCTTCGGGGTCGCTGCAGGCATCCCATCGAGCCTCGAGAGTGGAGCGCCCGAGGAGATCCTCGCGCATCTCGGCGATCAGGACGCGCTCGTGTGCGGCGGCCCGGGTCGAGTCGCGACCCCGGGAATTCGTCTCGTCCAGCTCGCTGGCGAGATGGGGCGGCGGGGAGCGCGCGTCGAGATCGTGCCGATCTGCGCGGCCGAGCGAGTCGCGTCGATGGACGTCGTGCGCGAGCTGCTCCCGGGGCGCGCGGGCCCAGCGCTCTGCCTTCCGCGTGCGCTGGCGCTCGACGCGTCGGAGCGCGTCGCCTGCCGTCTCGAGCTCGCGCTTCCGCCGCTCGGGTCCTCGACCGACATCGAGCGCTGCGAAGAGCTCGCCCCCGGGCTCCCGCCGACGCGGGTCGAGCCCGCGCGGGACCCTTTCGACGGAGGCGCCACCGCGCGCGAGGTCTGCCTCGTGCCGCAAGTCCCGGCGACGGAAGTCGCGGCGACCGAAACGCTGGGCTGGGGCTACCTGAGCGATCCGCGCTCGCAGGCCTGGCTGCCCGAGGACTGCGACCAAGGCGTTTCGCTCCTCGGGCCCTCCATACCTCTCGGCTCGCACATCGAGCTGCGCTGCGAGATCGAGAGGCCCGGGTGGGAGGAGCCCTGACGGCTCTGCGGCTCTCGACGACGTCGCGACCTCACCGTGAGCGCCGGCGACCCTGCGCGGGGGCGCATCGGAGCTCGAGATCCGGCGGTGCGCACGAAACAGTGGTGGCGTGTCCGAGGCTCCGCCGCTCGATCGACCCCGTGCGCAGCAACGCGCGCGCTGGGTCGAGCGCGGGCTGATGGGCCTCGTGGGCCTCGACGTGCTCGTCGCGGCGCTCCTCACATTCTCGTGGGCCGTGGCCACGATGGCGCCGACACCGGGTCGGTCTCGGCGTGCTCGACTCGCTCGACGGCACCGTCGAGGCGCTCGACGTGCCGCGCCGTCTGGTGGGGGCGTCGGACCAGACGTTCACGCGGCGATGATCGTCACGGTCTGAGCTGCACCCAGGCGCCGGTGCCCCAGAGATCGATCTGGTCGGAGTTGCCCATCATCGGATCGAAGTAGCGCGAGTGCAGCGTGCGGATCACGGCGGGCTGCATGTCGACCGGGTCGTCGGCGAGAAGCCAGGGGCCGAACGGGGTGCCGCTGCCCGTGCCGCCCGGCGTGGTCGTGGTGCGCGTGCCGTGTCGGATGAGCCAGAGGCCCGTCGCGTCTTGCGTGACGACCCAGCTCGAGCAGTGGAGCGCGATCTGCTCGATGTTGCCGGTCTCCTGACCCTCGAAGCCGTCGGCCACCATGCCGGCGGGACAGCGCGCAGACCACGGGCCGGCACCTCCCGTCCAGCCGCCGCCCGTCGTCCCCATCTCGCACGAGCCGACGAAGGGCGTCTCCGTGACGTCGATCGCGAACGTGTAAGGCGTCGTCGTCGTGATGCGGCGCAGGGTCACGAAGGAGCACGCGGCGCGCAGCTGTCGGATCGAGCCGTCGGGGTTCACCGAGCCGCAGACGCCGTTGAGCACGCTGCTCCCCGAGCAGAGGAGGCTGTCGGCGGTGCCGGCCGGGCGCGTGATGTCGACGAAGTGCGGGCTGGTCTGGGAGTCGGCGAGGATCTGGATGCGGCCCGGGCAGCCTTCGTCCACGGCGAGATCGCAGTCGTCGTCGAGCGCGTTGCACACCTCGAGCGGCGTGCGGTTGCAGCCGCCGCAGTTCAGCGGATCGCGCGTCGGGTCGACGCAGCGATCGAGGCAGTAGATGCGGTTGCCCGTGCACGTGGCCGTGAGCGCGCTGCTGTCGACGCGCGTGCTCTCGCCGGTGCGTACGCGGACGCGCGTCATCGGGAGCTCGCGCGTCGTGTCGGTGGTGCGGACCTCGACGTAGAACGGAGCCGTCTCGAGCTGGCTGACGGGGATCGCGCAGTGGCTCGCGACGTGATCGATCGCGTCGCGCACGGGCGCGGCGAACCCGGTGTCGCCGCCCACGAAGCTCGCGAGGTCGGGCGTGCCGGTGACGGTGAGGTCCGAGACCGTGACGCCGTGACAGTCGAAGCTCTGCGCCCAGCGGACCATGGCCTCGAGCTCGTGGCGGAAGGGCCCGTCGAAGCGCGCGTGCGCGTCGGCGCTCAGCGGGTCGGTCAGTGGATCGGGGTAGTCGACCGCGAGCGCGCTCGGCGGATCGAGCTGCTCGGGCATCTCCCCCGAGACCGTCCAGGTGACGGGGGTCGTGAAGTCCCAAGTGCTCCCCATGCTCACGGAGGAGTCGTAGGTGCCCGTCGCGGTGCGCGTACCGGTCATCGTCGCGCCGCCGCTGGTCGCGGTGATGCTGGAGGGACCCGCGCTCGGCGGGTCGGCGGCCGGCGAGAGGGTGACGTACCAGGGCGAGCCGGCGATGTGCTCGGTCGTCGTCGTGTCGGGGCGCGCCGTCACGTCGCACGCGACGACCGGCGGGTCGCTGCAGTCGAGGTGATCGTCGAAGCGATGACAGACGCGCTGGCCATCGCAGCGCGCTTCGATGACCGGGCGCGCGACGCAGTCGATGTACTGGCTCGCGAAGACCTGGAAGCTCCGCTCGTGCGGCGCGAGGTCGTGGAGCGGTGAGATGTCGGTGTAGTAGACGCGCGCGCCCACGTAGATCTCGGTGTCGCCGATCGCGGTGCAGACGAAGCGCGGCTCGAGGTCGGACGGCGGTCGGACGTCGCGCGAGAAGCCCGCGGCGCCGACGGGATCGCCCGGCCCGAGCGAGGCCTCGCGCGCGACGGAGACGTAGTCCGAGAGCGCCGAGCCGTTGATGCGCGTCGACTGGAGGAAGGCCGGCAGGTTGTGGCCGAGGATGCGATCGGAGGGGTCGGTCGGGCCGCCGACGAGGTCGATCACCGTCGGATGTCCCTGCGTCACGCCGGCCGAGAGCACGAAGTCGGAGAGCGCGCCCGTCTGGTCGAGAATGCGGCTGGGGTCTTCCGCGATCAATCGAGTCGTCGCGTGCCAGGGCTCGCCGACGAACTGCGTGCGTGAGCCCAGCTCTACCTCGACCGTGATGTTCTGCGTGGTGACGGTGTGAACGCTGAGGTGGCGGAGCGGATAGACGACGTCGGCGGCCGTCGCGTCGAAGTAAGACGTCTGCGCGGCGGCGACGTGCTCGACGACGCCGCCGGCATCCGGGACCGAGGCACCGTCGAGCGCGGGGTACTGCGCGGGGGGCCCCAGGGTGACGACGCCGACCGGCAGCGTCGGGACGATGACGTGCGCGTACGCGCTGTCGCGCGCGAAGACGAGGCCGTCCGGCTCGAGCGCGTACACGCCGGAGACGGGAGAGAGCGCCGCCAGCGCGGCGGGCACGTCGGCCGTGTCGAGGCGCGTGATGGAGATCGTCGTGTCGGCCGCGATGCCGTTCGGCGCGATCCAGATCTCGAAGAGACCGTCCTCGCTGACGACGACGCCACCCTCGGCCGCGACGATCCGCGTACCGCCCGCGCCCGCATCCGACGGGGTGCCCACGTCGGGCGTCGTCCCCACGTCGGGCATGCTGCCGACATCGGTGGTGCCGCCCGTGTCGCGCGGCGTGCCGACATCGCTCGCGCCGCTGTCGCCGGCCGACGCGGAGTCCGCGGGTGCATCACCGCCCCCGCCTCCGCAACCCGTGCCCGCGAGAACCAAGACGCCGATGAGAGCGACTGCGACTCGACGATCCATTGGTCCCTCCGATGCCCACCGCGTACGAAACGGACGCGCGCGCTCGGGCAGCCCCACGACGAGTGTACACGAGCGCCATCTGCGCGCGCGTCGCGCCAGATGACGCGACTGGCCGGGCTGGAGTCGCCTGCGCCCATATCGAGCCCGGCGATTCTCTTCCCGAAGCCACGCCGGCCGCATTCGACGACCGACCGAGCCCCGACGCGAGGTCATCCCACGTCGCTGCGCGCCCGGCGAAGTTGTCGTGAAGCACTTTCGCGACCCCCGACGCCGGGAACCCTTCGGCGAACGGATCGACGGAGCGAGCGCGAACGCCTCGTCGTGGCGCTCGCTGCTCCGCGGGGTGTACGCTCCGAGCATGCGTATTCTTGTCTTCGTGCTCTCCGCCCTCGCCCTCACCCACCTCGGCTGCAGCAGCACGACCACGCCCGACACGCCGGACACCGGCACCACCGCGATGGACGCGGGCGGCGGTCGCACCGACACGGGCCCCGACGGATCGAGCGCGAACGACACCGGCGCGACGACGAGCGACACCGGGACGGCCGAGGACACCGGCACCACGCAGAGCGACGCGGCGACGGCCGACGACGGTGGCGGAACGATCGACGACGCGGCCACCGCGGACGACGCCGCCACGCCCACCGACGGCGGCCAGGGCATCGCCGACTCCGGCCTCGCGAGCGACGCCGGCACCGATGGCGGCGCCGTGCGCACGGACTCCGGCCTCGGGGGACGCGACGCCGGAGACGACGCCAACGCGCCCGCGTGCGGTGGCGGCACGATCGGTGTTTGTGCGCGCGGCCTGTCCTGCGAGTGCTGCCCGGCCGGCGGCCCGCAGAACCGATGCGTGTGCTCGACGACGTGCATGAGCGACGCCGACTGCACCGATCCGTCGCGCCCCGTCTGTCAGCAGCCCTCGCCGACGGTACCGGGCTTCTGCGCACCGCGGGCGCTCACCTGCTGCTGGCTCTGCGGCTGACGCGCGCTCCGGCCCGACGGCCGCCCAGAGCGTGCAGCGGGATGCGCCGCGCGCGCGCTTCCGTGTGCAGTGCGTTGCACGGGGCCGCCGCCGAGCCGCCGAATCCAGGTGGCGGACGGCGGCACGTTCCTCGCGACGGGGACGGGCATGCGCACTCCCTCGCTCCTCACCGTCCTCGCCGCCTTCGTCCTCTGCTTCGGCGCGCTCGCCACGAGCCACGCGGCGGCCCAGCCGCGGGCGCCGCAGCTCTCGCTCGACGCCGGTGATCGTGCGCAGGAGCTCCGCGCCGAGCGCGAGGCGATCCCGCTCGATGCCCCGGCCGCCCTCACCCTGACGTCGGCCGTCCTCGCGCCGGCCGGCGTGATCAGCGGCATCGCGGTGCTCCTGCTCGACTACCATCTCTGCGTCAGCTCGTGCGACACGACCCGCACGCGCCGGCTCGACCCCCAGGTCCAGTCGATCCTCGGCGGAACCCTGATGGCGATCGGCGCCGCCGCGCTCGTGACGACCGTCATCGGTGCCGTGTGGTGGGCGCACAACGACCACGCACGCCGCCGGCTCACGCGCGAGATCGACCGGCTCGAGCTCTCGCCCGATCTCCGCGTCGGCACCGACGAGGCCTGGATCGGCGTGAGCGGCCGGTTCTGATCGGGCCAGTCGGAGCGCGCTCGTTCGGCATGCGGTACAAGTTGCGGGCGTGGACGAAGATCCCGAGGTCGTTCTCCTCCGCCAGATCCGGCGCCGCCGCATCCAGCTCGCGATCGGCCTGACGCTCGTCGCGTGCGTGGCGCTGTACCCGTGCTGCAGCATCGTGTGGACGTGCACGGGCGAGATGGCGGAGTCGGAGCAGCGGCACATCGCCCACCAGCACGTCGCGACCCCGGAGCAGCAGGCCGAGCTCGAGCGCTCGGTCGCCAGCGTCGAAGCGTCGCTCCCGGCGCGGCAGGCGGCGTTCGACCAGGCGAGCGCCGGTGTGCGCGGGCTGGTGCCGCGTCCGGATCTCGGGCCCTGCCCGGTGCACGTGCCTTTGCGTGCAGGAGGCTCGGCACAGCTCGGCTGGTCGGTCGACGTGAACTACGACGACTTCGAGCTCCTGGGGTTTCCGGGCCGACGGACCTTCCCGTGGGAGGTCTTTCCGGTGACCGAGGCGCCACGCGTCGCCTACGCGCGCGAGCGCATCGCCTCGCTGCGCTCCCAGATCGCGCAGCCGAGCACGCTCGAGGCGATCGCCGGCGTGGTCGAGGGCGCGCATGCGCTCGAAGGCCCAGGCTTCTGGACCTGGGACGTCGTGATCGTCGCCGACACGTGGCGCATGCCCTTCGTCGAGCCGGGTGGCCTCAGCTTCGATGGCGGCCTCGCCGAGGGCACGGCGTACCTGCACGACTACGCGAGCCACGAGGTGATCTGCGCCGGCCGCTTCTCGGCGACCACGACGAGCCAGGTGATCGAGACGCAGGGTGGCGACTTCACGGGATCGTCCGCGTCGGCGGGCCTGCGCGCGGAGATGGAGGCCGAGATCGAGCGCGCCCTCTCGCGCGCGATCGTCTACCGCGCGGGGCCGGCGATCGATCCCGCGCTCGACCCGGAGCTCGAGGCCCCGTGACCCGTACGATCGCGGGGCTCGAGGAGCTCGAGGGCTGGCTGGTCGCGGCGCGGCTCGAGGCGCTCTCGCGCGCTACGCCGCCGTGAGCGCGGCGGAGGGCGTCGCCTCGGACGCCCCGGCTGGGCCGGTCGCGGCCGCCACGTCGTCCACGCTGCGGAGCGGTCGGGCCTCGATGAAGAGCAGGGCGAGCGCGGCGGTCTCCATGTAGCCGTGGAAGAGCACCATCCGCAGGTAGCCGAGGCGCGCCGCGAAGAGGTCGATCGTGGCCCACACCGCGACGCCGAGCGCGACGGCGAAGATCACGAGCGCCACCGGCCAGCCCACGTCCTGCCGCAGCGCGCTCAGTGTGGCGGCCCACGTGCGCGGCGTCTCGCGCGCGCGATCGTCCTCGGGGATCAGGCGCAGCCAGATGCCGTAGTGGATGCTCTGCGCGAACGCGAAGAGCAGCACGAGGCGCGCGCCCCACGGGGCCGGGATGCCGGGCGCGTAGAGCGCGAGGTTCCACTCGATGCCCGTGCGACCGACGAGCGGCACGAACCCGCCGAGCCGCTGGACGATCGGATCGAGGCCACCGAGCATCACGGTGAGCGCGGCGAGCGTGATCGCCCCGAGCAGCACGAAGTGCAGCTTGCTCGCGCGCTGGGGGCGCCATGCCCAGAGGAACGCGATCGCCGCGAAGTTGTGGAAGTGCGCGAACACCAGCGCCGTCAGGTGACCGTCGTAGAAGGCGGCTCCCATCCAGGCGGCCGCGAGCGCGAGGACGAGCGCGCGCCGCCCGTGGTGACGGCCGCGCGCGAAGAGCACGGCGAGCAGCGTGACGCCGATCCCGTAGCGCGCGTCGTAGGTCCAGGCGTGCGCCGCGTACAGCCCGATCGCCGGCACGACGAGCCACCAGCGCCGGTGCAGCTTCGGCCGGAACACGAGGTAGCGCAGGTCGCTCCCGACGTGCGGGATCCCCAGCACGAGCGGCCCGATCGCCAGAAGATAGAGAGGTATGGTCGCCGTCATGGTGAGCGCGGAGAGCACCGCGACGACGCCGAAGACGGCGATCCGCAGCTCGCGCGAGCGCACGAGCGGCTTGGCGAAGGGCCCGAGCGCCCGGAACCACCACACGCGCGCCCAGTCGAGCCCCCGAACGGGCAGCTCGAGCGCGTTCCGGGCGGTCATCGCGAGCGTGGTCATCGGCGTGGCAATCCTGCGAGGCGGGGGCGGGGGTGGTCAACCGCCTCGCATCGAAGGACGCCGGACGCGAGGGCGATCTTGGCGAGGGAAGAAATGGCCGAGCCGGTCGTGTCGTAGGAAGATCGGATGACCGACGACCGCCGAGCGCGGCTGCTGCGAAGGGCCCGCATCGGGCTCCTGCTCGTCGTGGGCTATTTCGTGCTCGACGCGGTCCTCCACTCCTTTC
Source organism: Sandaracinaceae bacterium (assembly GCA_044223665.1). Lineage (GTDB taxonomy): Bacteria > Myxococcota_A > Polyangia > Polyangiales > Sandaracinaceae > JBBSAT01. Next base: position 33,206 of record JBGALT010000022.1, read on the forward strand.
TCTTCCATCCCACCCGCGGCGTGGCCCCCGACGGCGCGGTGGCCGAGACGGTGCACTACGCGGCCACCGACGGGACGCGGCTCGAGGGCTACTGGATCCCTGCACAGGGAACGGTGCGGCGCACGGTCGTCGTGTTCCACGGCAACGCCGAGGCGGCCTCGGACGGGCTGCCGTGGGCGAGCACGCTCGCCACGCACGGCACGAGCGTGCTGCTCGCCGAGTATCGTGGCTACGGCGAGAGCGAAGGCTCGCCGAGCGCGCGCGGGATCGAGAGCGACGCCGAAGGAGCGATCCGCCATCTCCTCGACGAGCGCGGCGTTCCGCGAGAGCGCTTGGTGGTGCAAGGCCAGTCGCTCGGGGGCGCGGCCGCGATCACCGCGCTCGCGGGCCCCGCGAACGGCTGCGCCGGCGGCGTCGTGGTCTCGACCTTCACTTCGCTCCACGACATGGCGGTCGCCGTGCTCGGCGCCCCGCTCACGTACCTCGTGCGTGACGGCTACGCGCTCGACAGCGCGGCGCGTGCCCCGCTCATCCGCTCGCCGATCCTGCATTTCCACGGCGACGCCGACGAGGTCATCCCTCATGCGCTCGGCCGACGACTCGACGCGCTCTTCCCGCGCTCGCGCTTCGTCACGATCCCCGGCGGCCCGCACAACCTCTGGAACGAGCGCATGACGACCGAGATCCTCGCGTTCCTCGACGAGGTCACGCCCTGAGCCGACTCGACGGCGGCCCACGATCCCTGAGATAAACGCAGGGCATGGCCAAGACCCCCGTCGAGCAGATCGCGACCCTGCTGGGCTCCGAAGCACCCGAGAAGCAGATCGCCGCGGCCATCGTGCTCGGCGAGATCGGCGCCAAGACGCCCGAGGTGATCAAGGGCCTCGTCGGGCTGCTCGAGACCGACAGCCCGCCGCTGCAGCGCCCGGCGCTGGGCGCGCTCGTGAAGATCGGCAGCGCACGCGTGGCGCCGTCGATCTTCCCGCTCCTGGCCAGCAAGGACGCCGACGTGCGCGCGCTCGCCGTCGATGCCCTCGTCGCCTGCGGCGAGGACGTCGTCCCGAAGGTGAAGGAGCGCATGTCGGTGGCCGAGGGAGCCGAGCGCAAGGCGCTCGACGCGATCCTCGCGCGCTTCGGCGATCGCAAGGACGCCGTCACCGCGCTCCTGCAGGGCCTCGAGAGCACCGAGCCCGACGTCGCACGCAACGTCGCGGCCGAGGTGCGCCCGCGCATCAAGGAGGCCGACGGCAAGATGCGTCGCCTCTGGCTGCACGAGGTGCTCCGCATCCTCGACAAGATGCGCAAGTCGCCTCCGCCCTCGCCGATCCCGATCGCGACCGCGGTGAAGATCCTCGGCTTCCTCGAAGATCCCAAGGGCACCGACCTGCTGCTCGAGCTGGCGCACGATCCGAAGGCGCCTTTCTCGGTGCGACAAGAGGCGCTCATCGCGCTGCGCTTCGCGCTCGCGGACGAAGACCGCGCGGCCGAGATCGTCGATACGATGGTCGCGGCCGCCGAGAGCGACGACCGCATGCTCGCGCAGGCGGCGCTGATGGGCCTGGTGGCGGTCGAGCTCCCCGCCAAGCACGCGGGCCGCATCGTGCGCCTGGCGGCACACCCCGATCCGGAGCGCGCGCGCATCGCGATCGAGAAGCTCTCGCGCCAGCCGGGCGACGCCGTCACCAAGGCGTTGGTCGACGTGGTCGCGGCCGCCGACCGGCGCCGTGCCGAGATGGCCATCAAGGCGCTCGAGCCGCGCGAGGGCGCGGGCCCGATGCTCGCCCAGGCGTTGATCGACGCGAGCGACGCCGACCGCGCGAACCTGCTGCGCCAGGCGCTCAAGCCCTTCGCTCGCGCGCTACCGCCCGCGATGCGCAAGAAGCTCGTGGCGGCGGCGCTCGATCGGCTCGCCGAGGGCGAAGGATGGCAAGCCCACGCCGACGTGGCGCGGGAGGCCGACGGAAAGGCGCTCGCCGAGGGCCTGCGCGAGCTCGCGGGCAAGCTCGCGCGCGGCAAGAAGGAGAGCGCGCTCAAGAGCGTTCTCTCGCTGCTCGCGCGCAGCGAGCACGCCACGCCGGAAGACCGCTACCGGCTCGCGAGCATGCTGCTCAGGGCGAGCCACAAGGACACGCGCCCGGCGGCACGGGCCTCCGACGAGTCCCTCGCGCTGCTCGAGGGCCTCTCGAGCTCGCCCTTCGACGTCGCGGCCGCGCTCCGCAAGGACAAGTCGCTCGAGCTCGACGACCTCTACTACGTCGGCTTCCACTTCGCCGAGGAGCAGCACCCGCTCGGCCAGGAGCTGCTCGGCGACGTCGTGAAGAAGGCGGGTCGCACCAAGATCGGAAAGATGGCGAAGAACAAGCTCGGCCTGAGCGCCGAGGCCTGATCGTGAGGGAGCCCATGACGCGAGGTCGCTCGATTCGATCGTTTCTCTGCGCCCTCGCCGCCAGCAGTGCGAGCGCGTGCAGCACGCCTCCGGTGACCGAGGACGCGACGGTCGACACCCGCGACACCGGCGTCGATGCCGGCGAGCTGGTCGATGCCTTCGTCCGCCCCGACGTCTACCGCCCGCCGCGCGACAGCGGGGTCGATGCGCCGAACCCGCGCATCGAGGTCTGCGACCCGTCCGCTCCCCCGCCCGGTCCCTACCCCGCGCCGGGCGCGTTTCCTCCTCCGCACGGCCCAGGGCTCGGCGCGGTCGACACCACGCTGCATCCGGTCGGGACGAACTGCGCGTTCCTCGACGGCGGCGAGATGGACATCTCCGACCACCACAACCTGGGCGTCATGGTCGACGGCTACCTCCTGCTGCCGTGGGCCCCGGAGACGGGGCGCGGCGGGCTCACCTTCTTCGACGTGAGCGACCCCTGCGCACCCACGATCGTGGGCAACTCCTACTCGCTGACGATGCGCGAGACGCACACCGTCGGCTTCTACGAGCGCGAAGGTCGCCGCTACGCGGTGGTCGACCAGATGACGCGGATCGCGCACGGAGGCGGCATCCAGTTCTGGGACATCACCGACCCGACCACGCCGGTGGTCGTCGCCGACCTCGAGCTGCCTCACTTCCTCTATCCGGACTCCTACGCGCGGCCGACCCTGAGCGTGTCGTGGCAGGGCTCGTACGTGTTCGTGGGCGCAGCCGATACCGGCGTCCACGTCGTCGACGCCTTCGACCCCGCTCACCCGTCGTGGGTGACGACGATCGCCATCGACCCGGTGCTGCGCGTCGGCATGGTGCAGACCATCGGAAACCTGCTGATCGCGACCGCCGCCGAGGGCCCGCGCACGGTGCTCTTCGACATCTCCGACCCCGAGAGCCCCCAGCCCATTCCGGGCGGCGAGTTCAGCGCGGTCGACGCGTCGGGCGAGGCCCGCGACTCGTACTTCTCGACGATGGCCGGTGGCTACGTCTTCTACGCCCGCAAGGAGATGGGTGGCGGCGTGATCGCGATGGACATCCACGATCCCACGCGCCCCGCCTACGCCGCCGACGTGGTCGACGACGGCAACGGCGGCTACGTGTACGTCCACGAGGGCCGGATCCTGGTCGGCGAGTCGAACCTCGCGCGCGTGTACGACGTCAGCGACTTGTTCGACGCCGATCCCGAGCGCGTGATCCCGCCGACGCCCTTGCTCGAGCTCGACCTGCAAGGTGACCTCGACTTCGCCGTTCCGGTCGGCCAGATGGCGATCCTGTCGGTCGACGAGATGGCCAACCCGAACGAGGGCAGCGCGCTCGTTCCCTGGCTGAGCGCCAGCGACACGACCGCGCCCGTCGAGACGTGGGTCTATCCACCGCCGATCGGCGACGCGCTCAACGAGGACGTTCCGCGCTCTTCGCGCTTCGGCGTCAGCTTCTCGGAGATGATCGCGGTCGAGAGCGCCTGGGAAGGATCGGTGCGCCTGTATCGCGCCGACGCCGCTACTCCCGACGCCGGCCGGGTGGCCGGGCTCGTCAGCGCCCAGGAGCACATCGTGCAGTTCGTGCCGGCGTGCCCGCTCGAGCCCAACGTGGAGTACGTGCTCGAGCTGCCGGCGGGCGGCATCCACGACGTGAGCGGCAACGCCCTCGGCACGCGCATCGTCCATCGCTTCCGCACGACGCCATGAGGGGACGGCCCATGCCGAAGCGAACGGTGCTCGCGCTGATCCTCGGCCTGACGGCGTGCACGGCGCCGACGCCGAGCGCGACCGATGCGGGCGCGGACGCGAGCGCCGGTCTCGACGCCGGCTCCGACGCGGCCCGCCCCGAGGATGCCTGGTCTCCGCCGCAGGGCGACGCCGGTGTCGACGCGCCCGTCACGCTGCGCGCCGTCGCGAGCAACGTCACGGGCTACGTGGGCGAAGAGGTCGTGCTCGACGGCTCGGCGTCGACCGGCGCCGTCGCGTACGAGTGGTGGCCCGGCGATGGACGGCGGCTCCCGCGCGGTACCGATCCGGTCGCGCGCGTCACGTTCGCCGAAGAGGGCCGCTACACCGCCTCGCTCCTCGTGTACGACGCTTCCGGCCGGCGCCACACGACGAACGCCCAGGTCACGATCGTCCACCGGCCGGTGCTGGCGCCGCGCAGCTCCTCGAGCGTCGCGGTGCTCGACCGCATCGTCGCCGTGGTCAGCCCGGACTCGGACGAGCTGACGCTCGTGACCCTCGATGCCGGCGGCATGCCCACCACGCCGCGGCGCGTGGCGGTCTGCGATCATCCGCGCACCGTCTGCGCCGTCGGAGCCGACCGCTTCGCCGTCGCATGCCAGGACGACGCACGGGTCGCCTTCGTGCCTGCCAGCGGGACCGGCGCGCCGACGTACGTGGCGCTCCCGCGCGCATCGGCCCCCTACGGCGTGATCGAGGTGGACGCGCACACGCTCGTGGTCACCCTCGAAGCGACCGGGGAGCTCGCGGTGATCACCGACGGCGCGCTGGCGCAGTCCATCGCGGCGGTCCCCGACGCGCGCGCGGTGGCGCTCCTGCCGGGCGGCCGCGTCGTCGTGAGCCGGATGCGCTCGTCCGACGCCGGCGGCGAGCTCGTCGTGATCGACGTCGCGACGGGCACGCGGACGCCGATCGATCTCGCGATCGATCCCCAGATCGCCTCCGACACGGAGATCGGCGGCGTCCCCACCTACCTCGCTTCGATCGCCGTCTCGCCCGACGGCCGCCGCATCGCCGTCGCCGGGCTGCAGGCCTCGCTCGACGAAGGCGGGTATCGCTCGGGTCGCCCCCTCCGCTTCGACACCGCGATCCGCGCCCTCGTCGTGTCGATCGACCTCGCCACGCTCACGGAGGACTACGCGCGCCGCCGGCAGCTCGACAACCGCGGCTTCGCGAGCGCCCTCACGTTCTCGCCGCTCGGCGACTTCCTCTACGTCGCGACCCGCGGCAACCGCACGATCGAGCGCATCGACGTGCTGCGCGACGTCGCGAGCGGCAGCCTCCAGGACGTCGGGCTCGCGCTCGAGAGCGTGACGCTCGGCCCGGACGGCGTGCTCGCCATCGACGCGTTCCGATCGCGCGAGCTGGTGCTCGTCGACGACCTGCCGGAGACCAGCCTCGCGATCCGGGCTCGCGCCCCGATCGTCGATCACGAGCCGCTCACGCCCGAGGTGGCGCGCGGCGGCCAGCTCTTCGACGACAGCGCCGACACGCGCCTGGCCGGCGACGGATACATGGCCTGTGCGCACTGCCACCTCGAGGGACACGACGATCACCGCGTGTGGGACTTCACCGACCGGGGCGAGGGCCTGCGCAACACGATCGAGCTCGTCGGCCGCGCCGGCGCAGCGCCCATCCACTGGAGCGGCAACTTCGACGAGGTCCAGGACTTCGAGAGCGACATTCGCAACGCGTTCCACGGGACCGGCCTGCTCTCCGACACGGACTGGGCGAGCCACCCGACGACGCTCGGCCCGGCCCGCGCCGGGCTCTCCGAAGATCTCGACGCGCTCGCCGCGTACGTGCGCTCGCTCGACGCGTTCCCCGAGAGCCCCTTCCGCGACGCGAGCGGCGCGCTGCCTCCGGCCGCCGTCCGCGGGCGCGCGCTCTTCGAGCGCGGCGACGTGGGCTGCACGAGCTGCCACGAGGGCGACGACCTCACCGACAGCGTGTTCGTCTCTCCCGGCGCGCCGCTCCTGCACGACGTCGGAACGCTGGGCCCGGGATCGGGCCAGCGTCTGGGCGGCACGCTCACGGGCATCGACACGCCGACCCTGCACGGCGTGTGGCGCACGGGGCCGTATCTGCACGACGGGAGCGCGGCGACGCTGCGCGAGGTGCTCGTCGATCGGAACCCGAGCGACCAGCACGGCACCACCAGCACGCTGAGCGCGAGCGAGATCGACGACCTCGTCGCCTACCTGCTCTGCCTCGACGGCCGGCGGGACTGAACCGCGACGCGACTATCGCTCGAAGGCCCCGATGTCGACCTCGTCACTGCCCGGGCGTGGCATGTCGTCGTAGTCGTGGTTGGGCGCGTCGGTCGACGTGCCCCGATCGGCGCACGCGGCCGAAGAGGCGCGCGTGAGACCACAGGAGGCGGCCACGTTCGCCGCGATCGAGCCGCCGAAGAGCGCGTTCAGCTGGTCGATCGTGTACGTCGTCACGGTGCCGCTCACTTGGGCGACGTCCGGTCGACTCTGGTCGATCGCGTTGTGATCCAACGCGGCCGCGAAGTCGGTCGCGGTGGGAAGGATGAGCGCGAAGGGCCCGGCACCGGTGCCGCGCACGCGGATCGAGTTGTTGCGGAACACGACGTCCCGCGCGAGCGAGGCCCCGTGCCGCGTCGAGACGGTCTCGATCGTGTTGTTGACGAAGATGCCCGAGAGCAGCTCCACCGTGACCTGGTCGCGCATCGCGGCGCGCGAAACCCCGGGCGCGAAGAGGTTGTTGGTGATCACACAGGTCGGGCACGATGCACGCATCGTGGGAGAGGGGGCTGCGCCGAGGCGCGGGTCTCCGCCGATGCCACCCGAGATCCGGTTGCGGTCGAAGATCGTCGCGACCGCTCCGTCGAGGAGCGCGGCCGTGTAGAGCGTGCTCGCGGCCATCGCATCCTCGAGGTCGACGACCGAGCGGTACACGGCGGCGCAACCCGTGCAGTCGATGCCGACGATGGTGTCGGCGCTGCGAACCGCCCGGCCCTCGATCCCCGCCCCATCGATCGTGCACGGCGCGCCCGCGCAGCGAATGGCCGCCGTGTAGGTGGCGTTTCCGCCGCCGAACGACACCTGATGGCCCGGCCGCGTCCAACCGAAGACCGGAGCGCAGAGCGATCCGCGCACGTCGATTCCCACGATGTCGTAGGTCGACGTACGGGGAAACGTGGTCCCGCGCCCGTCCACACGCACGGTGATCTCGTGGAACGCCGGACTGCCCGTGCAGTTGTAGAGTGACACGCCCTGCGAGAGCGCCACGCCGGAGGGTGCCGGGAGGTTGACCGCTCCACCTCGGAAGTCGGTGCTCGTCGCGTCCAGCCCCGTGAGCTGGCCGAACCCGACGAAGCCGCGCGAGAGCAAGCTGGCCGATCCGCCCGTGAAGGTGCCTCGGTCGATGGTCGCGCCGCAGCGATCGCACACGACGCCGTTGGACTCGGGCGCGCTTCCCCCCGTCGCACGTACGTTCGTGAGCGTGGGCCGGCCACGCGTGACGGTGATCGCCGTGCTCGCCCCCGTCGTCGCCGTGATTCCCGTGACGCGGATCGTGTCGAGCGCGGTCGCGGCCGTGATGGTGGCCCCGATGTCGAGCCCGTTCGCGTCCGTGTCCTGGATCAGGGTGGCCTGGGTCCGCGCGGTCTCGCTCCACGTCCCGCAGTCGAAGCCGCCGTACACGGAAACGCCCTCGACCATCGTGACGTTCTCGGTGTACGTGGCGGCGCCGCAGACGCACACGTCGACACCCCCACCGATGGCGGCGGCCGCCGCGATCGCAGTGGTGATCGAGCCGAACGGAGTCGCGCGCTGTCCGTCGTTGCCGGAGGCTCCCGTCGGCGCGACGAACGTGCCGCGGGTCACCATCACGCCTCCCACGCACGCGGTCTGCTCGACACAGCCGAGCACGGTGGCGGTCGTCGCCGTGAGCCCGTCGTCGATCAGCCCGTTCCCGTCGTCGTCGACACCGTTGCAGGTCTCGGGGATGACGACCGCCGCATCGTCGGCCGTCGCCGCATCGTCGGCCACCGCCGCATCGTCGGCCGTCGCAGCGTCATCCAGCAACGCCGCGTCGTCGGCCATCGCCGCGTCGTCGGCCGTCGCCGCATCGTCCAGTACCGCCGCGTCGTCCAGCACCGCCGCGTCGTCCAGCATCGCCGCGTCGTCCAGCACCGCCGCGTCGTCCAGCATCGCGGCGTCCATGGCGCCGCCATCCGCGCCGGCGTCACGGCCCGCGTCGACGCGTGCATCCGACGGAGCGCCGTCCTGAGGCGCTCCCGAGTCCTCGGTCCCCGCGTCGGTCCCCGGTGCTTCGGGCGTCGAGCAGCCCATCACCCCGAGCAGTGCGACCAAGCCCAGCCATGCCCAACGCGTCATGTCCCCTCCGAAGGACGCGATGTTCGGCCATCTGGACCCGGGATGCCAGCCCCCCCCGCGGCGGCGATCGCGGTCAGGGTCGGCTGACGCGGCCCGGCGCGATCTCGCCGCAGACCTCCACCAGAGCGCCCGCGCGCATCGCGATGATGTCGTTCGAGGCCGGATCGTTGTCGGCGGGGAAGATCCCGCGATCCACGATGACGATGTTCGCGCCCGCCTCGAGGTACGACGGCGCATCGTCGGCGCCGATGTGCCCGAGCGCGACGAGCGGCAGATCCGGCTGGATGCGGGCGAGGCGGCTGACGTAGGGCGCGCCGCCGACGTAGCCCGCCGGGTAGACGGCCACCGGCCCCTGGGTGCGCGTGCGCGCGATGCGCAGCTCCGAGGGCGTCGCGATGCCGGGGATGACGGTCATGCGGCCGCGGGCGCTCTTCTCGAGCTCCTCGTCGAGGTGCGGCAAGATCACGAACGCCGCGCCCGCCGCCAGCGCGATGCTGAGGTGCTCGGGCTCGACGACGTCGCAGATGCCGACCGTGAGGTCGTCGGCCCGATCGGCGATCTCGGCGGCGATCTCGGCGACGAAGGGGACGGTGACGCGCAGCACGAGCGCGCGCAGCCCCCCTTCGTAGGCGGCGATCGCACGCTCGATGAGCGCGCCGCGCTCGGGAGCCGAGACCACGGCCCCGACCCGGGACTGCGCGACGGAAGGAACGGGAGGCGCGAGAGTGACCATGCTGCGGGGCGAGAGTGGCGGAAGCCGAGCGGGAGGTCGAGCGCGAAACCGTGGGGGCGCCGAAGGTGGACCGAGCGCCGCCACGGCTCAGTCCTCGGGGGCCGATACGCGGCCCCCTCCATCGGGAGTGAATCCCGATGGAGCCTCCCCCTCGTATCGCTCCGCGAGAGAGGGCGACGGGTTTCCTGTCGCCTCTCAGTCGTGGCCCACGCGCACGATGTGCTCGCCCGTCGTCGCGTCGTAGGCGTCCAGCACGTGGGAGCTCGCGCACCAGATCCGATCGGTCGAGGCCGCGGCGCCGCCCATCGTCATGCGCGTCGAGCGCAGGTCCACGTCGAAGACGCGCGCGCCCGTCGTCACGTCGAACGAAGCGATCGAGCGCGCGGTGGTGCGCGAGTAGAACGCGATGACGCGCGGGCCGCCGAGCAAGAGAGGACCGGGCGCACCGCTCCGCGTCGATAGCGGATCGCGGTCGGTGATGTCGGTCACTGCGACCAGGGTCCCTTCGTGCACGATCGCGATCATCGGAACGTCGGTGCCACTCGCGCGCCATCCGAGCCCCACGACGAGCGGCGCCGATACGTGTCGGACGACGGAGCGCACCTCCATCCCCGGTGCCTCCAGCGCGACGTCGTCCGCGGGGACGAACGCGCTCGTGTGCGGGCCCGGTCCGAAGCCGACACTCTCCGAGGAAGCCCTCGGACAATCACCGCGCTGCGGCGCGCCGATCCGGCCGGCGGCGTCGAGCGGCGCGAACTGGCCGCCCGCGATGGCGATGGCGAGCCCTCCCTCCTCCGGGCGACACAGGCCCTGGGCGCGGTCTCGAAGCGACGCCCGACCGAGGATCGTCCCGTCACGTCGATCGAACGTGAGCGCGTCGGACTCGGGGCCGGCGAGCACGACGATCTCGCCGTCGTCGGTGAGGCCGAGCGTCCCGGCGAGCGAGGGTGTCGGCACTCGCTCGCTCTCCCAGATCAGCGACCCGTTCGCCCCATCGATGGCTGCGAGGTGAGCGGCGGCTTCCATGCCCTCGACGCGGACGATCGTGCCGACGGCGTCGGTGGGTCCGTGCCCGTCGACGTCGATGGCGAGGGGAGCGCTGCCTCCCCATTGGAGCCCGAGGCTTCCGACCGCGCCCGCGCCGACGGACGCGCACGCGCGCAAGAGCTGTGAGCCCCAGCAGCAACAGCACGGAAAGAGCACCAGCAGAGCGAGCCACCAGCCGTGCCGCATCGCGAGACGACCGAGCCCCTCGGGACCCGCGACGCCCGCGGACGGCGAGATGCCGGGCACTGCTCGGCCAAGAGTGCTCGCCCCGGAGGACCCGAACGGGAGCGGGCCCGGCCCGCGGACGGAATGTGCCGGAGCGGGCGAGCCGATCACTGCGATCGGTGGTGGCGAGGAGGGGGCCTGCATCGTGGGCGCTGTCGCGACGTCGCGAACGTCGGTGCCGAGCGCGCGTGCGAGCTGGACGTAGAGGCTGCGTGCCGTGGCGGGCCGGGCGGCGGGCTCGCGCTCGAGGCACTGCCGCACCACCGCCGCGAGCGCCGGTGAGGTCGCGGGCGCGAGCGACACGAGGTCGCGCGGAGGCTCGGTGAACATCTTGGCGATCAGCTCGGTGAGCGACTGGGCCTCGTACGGATAGCTCCCGCTCAGCGCCTCGAAGAGCACGACCCCGATCGCATACAGGTCCGACCGCCCATCGAGATCACGGCTTCCGCGTGCCTGCTCCGGCGAGAGGTAGTACGCGGTGCCGATCACCGTGCCCGTCTTGGTGAGCGGCGCGAGGCTCTGCTGCTTGGCGATCCCGAAGTCGAGCAGCTTCGGCCGGACGACGGCGTCCGCGCAGCGCTCGAGAAACACGTTGTCCGGCTTCAGGTCCCGATGGACGATCCCGTGCTCGTGGAGCGCCGCGAGCGCATCGACGATGGGAAGGACGTAGACGACGAGCTCGGCGGATGTGAGCGGTCCCCGCGTCAGACGCGCCGAGAGGCTCTCCCCCGCGAGCAGCTCCATGGCGATCCACGGCACGCCGTGGTCGACACCTGCGTCGTGGACCTGCACGATCGCGGGGTGACGGACGCGCGAGGCGAGCGTGGCCTCGCGGAGAAAGCGATCGACGTGCTCGGCCGGCAGCGCTCGGTCACCGTCGCTCGCGGCGCGCAGGAGCTTGAGCGCGACGCGCTTGTGCAGGACGACGTTCTCGGCGATCCAGACGGCGCCCATGCCGCCTTCGCCGAGGAGCGAGACGAGACGGTACTTCCCTGCGATGACTTCGTCCGGGGCCGGCACGCAGGCATCGTACGCTGCTCGCACGTGGGAGCGATCGCTGGTCACGGCCGCGCGCACTTCGTGACCGCGCGAGCATGACGGCACTCGATGTCATTTTTCTTTTGACACCAAGTGCCAGTTTGCTAGATCCCCCTCGTGCTGACGGCCCCCAGCGAGGATCTCGGTCTCCGCGACCGGAACACCAAGGACCGGCGCGATGCGCTGATCGGGGCGGCGTACGCGCTCTTCGCCGAGAAGGGCTACGCGGCGACCACGATGGACGACGTCGCCGCGCGCGCCGGTCTCTCGCGCCGCACCGCCTTCCGCTACTTCGCCACCAAGGACGAGCTCGTCTTTCCGGTTCGCGACGAGCGGCTCGCCGCGCTCGAGGCCCTGCTGGTTCCGCACGCCGCCGAGACGCCGTTCGCCACCGTCAAGCGCGCTTGCCTCGCGCTCGCGCGTCACTACCAGGACGACCGCGCGCGCATGCTCGCGCAGTGGCGGATCGTCGCGTCGGAGCCGACGCTGATCGCGTCGGAGCTGCACCACGACCGGCAGAGCGAGCTCGCCATCGAGCGAGCGTTCCTCGCCACCGGCGCGGCGACGCCGCGGGCCCGCCGCCGCGCGCGCGTGCGTGCCTCGGCGGTGGTGGGGGCCGTGCGCGCCACCTTGCGCGAGTGGCTCGAGGGCGGCGCGAGCGTGGATCTCGTGCGCCTCGGACGAGAGACGTTCGCGGAGCTCGAAGAAGGATTCGGGGAGGAGAAGCGATGACGACGACGGCGACGATCCCGGTCGAAGGAACCAGCAAGGACGAGGTGCTCCGCAGGCTCGAGAGCTACCGGGCCGAGGACGTTCCGTGGCGCGAGGGCAAGGCCTTCGGCTACGTCTTCGATGCGCGTCACGAGGCGATCGACGCCGGCAAGCGCGCCTTCGTGGCTTTCTTGAGCGAGAACGGCCTCGATCCCACCTCGTTCCCCTCGCTCTTGCGGCTCGAGAACGAGGTCGTGCGCATGTGCGCGAGCCACGTGCACGGCGGGCCGGAGGTCGTGGGCAACTTCACGAGCGGCGGCACCGAGTCGATCCTGCTCGCGATGAAGTCCGCGCGCGACTGGGCGAAGAAGAACCGCCCCGCGCTCTTCGCGGGCGGCGCGCGCCCGGAGATCCTCGTCCCCGTGACGGCACACGCCGCCTTCCACAAGGCGGCCGCGTACCTCGAGCTCGGCATCCGCACGTTCGACGTCGACCCCACGAGCTGCCGCGCGAGCGCGGCCACGGCGCGCGCCGCGCTCTCCGATCGCACGCTCGTCCTCGTGGCGTCGGCGCCCTCGTATGCGTACGGCGTCATCGACGACGTCGCCGGCCTCGCGGCCCTCGCCGTCGAGAAGGGGCTCTGGATGCACGTCGATGCGTGCATGGGCGGCGTGCTCTTGCCCTTCCTCGAGAAGCTCGGGCAGGACGTGCCGCCCTTCGACTTCCGCGTCCCGGGCGTCTTCAGCCTCTCGATGGATCTGCACAAGTACGGCTACACGCCGAAGGGCGCGAGCGTCGTGCTCTACCGCGACAAGGGGCTCCGCAAGCACCAGATCTACGCGTGCTCGGAGTGGGCCGGCTACACGATCGTCAACGCCACCGTGCAGAGCACCAAGAGCGGCGGGCCGCTGGCCGGCGCGTGGGCGACGATGGTCTGCATGGGAGAAAAAGGATACCTCGACGTCGCCGCGGCGATGCGCGACGCGACCCAGCGTCTGGTGGCCGGCATCGACGCCATCCCCGGCGTGCACGTGATCTCGCGGCCCGACATGACGCTCGTGGCGTTCACCTCCGACACCTTCAGCGTGTTCCACCTGCCTGACCTGATGAAGAAGCGCGGCTGGTACGTGCAGCCGACGCTCGGCACGGGCGGCCTGCGCGAGCACGTCCACCTGTCGATCACCGCCGCCAACGTGCCGCACGTCGACGCCTTTCTCGCCGATCTGCGCGAGGCGGTCGCCGAGGCCGCGACGCTCCCGAAGAACGACACCGCCAAGGAGGTCGCGAAGATGGCCTCGTACGTCGACCCGACGGCGCTCGACGACGAGGCGTTCGGCAAGCTCCTCGCGATGGCGGGGATGCGCGGGGCCGGCGTGCCCGAGTCGACCGCGGGCATCAACCAGATCTTGAACGAGCTGTCGCCCGCGTTCCGCAAGGCGATCGTCATCCACTTCCTGAACGACCTGTTCGCGTGACGGCGCCGACGTTCCTCGACTGGCACACGCTCAGCGGTCGCCAGATCGATGCGCTCGATCGGTCTCGCACGGTCGTGCTCGTGCACTGCTCGCCCCTCGAGGTCCACGGGCCGCACCTGCCGACGATGGCCGACATCCGCGAGGCGGAGGGCTTGATCGAGCGGGCCGGGGAGCTCTTGACCGAGAAGCACGAGGGCATCCAGTTCTTGCGGCTGCCGTGGATGTTCCTGGCGGCCGACGTGCTGCCGCACCGCGGCTCGATCAAGTTCAGCCCGCGCACCGTCGCCACGGTGATCGAAGAGCTCGGGACGAGCCTCGGGAGGCAGGGGTTCAAGCACGTGTGGGTCGGCAGCTTCCACGGCGGCCCACGACACGTCTCCGCGCTCGAGGTCGGCGCGCATCGCGCCCACGCGCGCACCGGGGTGGAGATGATCAGCGTCTTCTCGCTGCTCGTCACGCGCCTGACCGGCGGCAGCTCCGATCTGGCGACGTTGCTCGGGGGCCTCGGCGGGATCCCGAAGAGCGAGCTCGTCGGCGACGCGCACGGCGGGCTCGTGGAGACGGCGATGCTCCTTCACCTCGCAGCGCCCCACGTGGATCGGAGCTACGGCTCCTTGCCGCCGCGATCCGTCGAGCTCGATCTGGCCGAGCGCGGCAAGCGCCCCCTCCAACGCGGAGAGAAGGCCACGCTCCTCGAGCTGCTCCGGAGCTTCCCGCTCAAGCAGCAGTACTACGAGCGCGAGACCTACGCGGGCGCGCCCGCCAAGGCGAGCGCTGCGCTCGGCGAGCTCTACCTCGACAAGCTCGCCGGAGAGGCCGCCGCCGCCCTCTCCGAGCGCTATGCCGGCACGCTCCCCGTCGCGGCGTGCAAGAGCCCCCTCTGGCCGCTCCGCCACCTGCTGCTCTCGCGCACCTTCGGTCGCGCGTTCGAGGCGCTCGTGAGCACCAAGCCCTCGCCCGTGTGAGCGCGGCGCGAGCCTGCGACTCGGTCTTCAGTTCTCGACGAAGATGGCGCCGTACATGCCGGCGACGTAGTGGACCGCGCAGTAGTACCCGTACGCGCCGGCGGCGGACATGGTGAACGACGCCGTGTTGCCGGTGTCCGTCGAGCGGATCGGCGAGCTCGGATCGCTGCTCACCATGGTCCCGACGACTTCCCCCGCGCGCAGCGGGTGGAACGCGAACGCGACGTCGAACCTGACCACCGTCCCCGTTCGAACGCGAATGCACGGCGGCGTGAACGAAAGGCCCGCCTGCGTGATCGTCACGCTCGACATGCTCGTCATGTCGAGCGCCGTGGCTTGCGTACACCCGTTGAGGGTCGGCGCCATGAACGCATCGGGGACGAACGCGTCGTCGGAAACGAGCGCGTCGTCGGAAACGAACGCGTCGTCGGGCACGAGCGCGTCCACGCCGACGTCCGTCGACCCGTCGGTCGGTGCCTGGGCATCGGCGCCTGCGTCGTCCGTGGTGGCCGCGTCGACGGTGACACCGGTGTCCACCACGGCACCGGCTTCCGTCCGGGCGTCGAGTGCCGCGTCCAGCTGCGGCCCACCGCCATCGTTCGCGCCGGCGTCGTGGTCCCCACCATCGACGCTCCCGACGCCGGTCCCGGGGCAACCGGCGAGCGCCACCGTTACGACCAGCCCACCCATCGTCGCGGAAAGGCGCAAGAAGCTCATGCCGCGCAGCCTATCGCGCATCGCCGTGGGGGTCACGATCGACGTCGGCACCGTGGCCGCCGTTCAGCGGCAGGGGGCTCGCAGGCGCACGACGCCGGCAGCGCCCATGGCGCGCGTGCAGGCCTCGCCGAACAGATCGTAGGTGCCGTTCTCGCCCATCGCCCAGCCGTCGGTGCGCGTGGGATCGTGCGGGACGAGCACGCCGCCCACCACGACCTCCGGCTCCGTCGTGGTGATGGCGCCGTCGGGGAAGAAGGAGCAGCTCGAGACGCGCGTCGCGATGTCCTGGAACGCGCGGCGCAGGTCGTCGGGGTTGCGGACGTCGTAGAAGGGCTCGGCGTCGCGCACGACGGGACGGCCTCCGGCGAACGCCATCTGCGCCAGCACGCTCACGAGATAGCTCTCGCGCACGTCCATCGCGATCACGTACGTCGCCACGCCGCGGGCGAGCGCCTCGTCGATGCGCGCGACCGTCCGGTTGCGATCGAGACAGAGCTCGGGTTCGACGCCGATCTCGACGCACGTCTCGGGGGCTTGCCCGAACCACGGCTCGGCCGCGTCGGCCGGATCGCAGTTCGGCCCGCCGTCCGTCGCCAGCACGATCGACTGCGGGACGCCTTCGCGACGACGTGCGAGCAGCGCTCGCGTGGCGACCGCCAGCGCGTCGGCCGTCGGCGTTCCCCCCGATGGCTCGTGCGCCGAGAGCGCCGACGTGATCGCCGCGCCCGAGCCGAGCGCGACGGGGACGTCGAGCTGCGCGCCCACGTTGCAGACCGTGCCGCCCGAGATCGTCGCGCCGGGGATCGGGAAGATCGACGCACCGAACGCCACCTCGGCGTCGAACGCCGGGAGCGCGTCTCCGAGCGCTTCGTGGAGCGCGCTCCAGCGCGTGGTGGTCGAGCTCGCGAGGGGACGCGTCATCGATCCCGATCGATCGAGCACGAGCACCACGTCGGCGTGCGCCGGAAGCAGGACGACGTCGGGCACGCAGACGGGCCCGCCGTCGGGCAAGCGCGGTGGGCCCGCATCGAAGCGCGCCGCGTCGACCGGTGGGACCTCGAGCCCGGTCTTGGCGCCACACCCCGAGACGGTGATCGCGATCGCGAACAAGGCTCGAGCTCGGCGCAGCACGTACGAGAGCATTCGCCCATCCGCGCGCTCCGATCAAGCCGGACCGCCGAGGGCGCGATGCGGGAACGCTGGTAGAGTGCCGGCGCATGAAGATCGAGTGCGACTATCTCGTTCTCGGAAGCGGTGTGGCCGGCCTCACGCTCGCCCTCGAGGCCGCCGCTCACGGGCGCGTCGCGGTGGTGACCAAGCGCGCGCTCTCCGACTCGAACACCGCGTGGGCCCAGGGCGGCATCGCCGCCGTCATCGACCCGCACGACAGCTTCGCCGCGCACACCACCGACACGCTCAACGCCGGCTACGGCCTGAACAAGCGCAAGGCCGTGGAGATGGTCGTCGAGGGCGGCCCGGCCGGCATCCGGCGCCTCATCGAGCTGGGCGCGAGCTTCGACACGCGCAGCGAAGAGGAAGCCGGTGTCGTCGTCGACGGTCGCCCCATCGATCCGCCGCTCGACCTGACCCGCGAAGCCGCCCACACGGCACGGCGCGTGGTCCACGCGGGCGACGTGACGGGCCGCGAGGTCTCGCGCGTGCTCGTGCAGGCGGTGCGCGCGCACGCGAACATCCAGGTCTACGAGCACCACATGGCGATCGACCTGATCGATCTCTCCAAGCTCGGTGGCCCGCACCAGATCGCCGGTGCCTACGTGCTGGACACCCAGAAGGGCGAGATCCACACGTTCGTCGCGCGAGCCACGGTGCTCGCCACGGGAGGCGCGGGGAAGGTCTACCTCTACACGACCAATCCCGACGTCGCGACGGGAGACGGCGTGGCGATGGCGTATCGCGCGGGCGCGCTGATCTCGAACATGGAGTTCTTCCAGTTCCATCCGACCTGCCTCTTCCACCCGCAGGCCAAGAGCTTCCTGATCAGCGAGGCGCTGCGCGGCGAGGGCGGGATCCTCCGCCTCGCCGACGGCGAAGCGTTCATGAAGCGGCACCACCCGCTCGCCGACCTCGCGCCACGCGACGTCGTCGCCCGCACGATCGACTTCGAGATGAAGCGTACCGGCGCCGACTGCGTGTACCTCGACATGTCGGCGCGCCCCGCGGCGTACCTGAAGGAGCGCTTCCCGACGATCTACGCCGAGTGTCTGCGCTTCGGGATCGACCTGACCGCGCAGCCGATCCCGATCGTCCCGGCCGCCCACTACATGTGCGGCGGCGTCGTGGTCGACCTCGAGGGACGGACGAACATCCCGGGGCTCTGGGGTGTGGGCGAGGTGACGTGCTCGGGCCTGCACGGGGCGAACCGACTCGCGTCCAACTCGCTCCTCGAGGGCCTCGTCTACGGGGCGCGTGGCGCCGACTCGATTCGAAAGGTCGGCCGCACCGCGCCCTTCCCCGACGTGCCCGACTGGGACGCCGGCGAGGCCGTGCCGAGCGACGAGGGCGTCGTCATCAGCCAGAACTGGGACGAGCTCCGGCGCTTCATGTGGAACTACGTCGGCATCGTGCGCAGCGACAAGCGGCTGCGCCGCGCCGCGCGCCGCGTCGCGCTGCTCAAGGACGAGATCCGCGAGTACTACTGGAAGCACCAGCTCACGCTGGACCTGCTCGAGCTGCGCAACATCGCCGACGTCGCCGAGATGATCATCGGCTGCGCGAGCGTCCGGAGAGAGAGCCGCGGCCTGCACTACAACATCGATCACGCGGAGACCGACCCCACGCTCGCCCGCGACTCCGTGATCGTCTTTGGCGAGCCGCCTCACCTCGCCAAGGACTGACGTCGTCGGTCCGGGTGGTGACGAACGCGCACCAAATGCGGCGATTCTCACCACCGCCGCGCCAAAGGTGCAGCGTCCACGGAGCGGCGGATCGAGAAACGAGAGCGGACGGACATTTCATCGCCGAGAGCCCGCGGGACCGGCTACACATGCTGGGTGAGCAGTACGCACGCGGGCAGGCGCCTTCTCTGCCTCGAAGACGACGTCACGGTCTCCCGCGCGCTGGAGCGCACGCTCCAAGGCTACGAGCTGGACATGGTCGCGACGGTGGCCGACGCCAAGATGCGGATCGAGAGCGGCGGCTCGTACGCCGCGTGGATCCTCGACGTGCGCGTGCCGGACGGATCGGGGCTCGACGTCCTCGCGTGGGCGCGGCTGCGGGGCGATCGCACCCCCGCGCTCGTCATGACGGGGGTGCTCGATCACGTCCACGCCAACTCGGCGCAGATCCTCGGTGCCGAGTTCGTCTTCAAGCCGTACGGCAAGGCGCATCTCGACTCGTTCCTCGAGCGCGCCACGCGCCCGACCGAGACCCCTCTGCCGAGCCGCAACGCCGAGGCCTTCGTCCGCGAGCACGGCCTCACCAAGCGTGAGGGCGAGATCATCCACGCGATCGCGCGCGGCGTGCCGCGTGCCGATCTGGCCGGCCAGCTGGGCGTCGCCGAGAGCACCATCAAGACGCTCGTGCACCGCCTGCTCGAGCGCGCCGGCTACGCGAACCTCGACGAAGTGCTGCGCGATCTGCTCAAGCGCGAGTGAGCGCGTCGATCACGTCCGTCGAGGGAGCCGAGACCCACGCGATCACGACGCGATGAAGCGTCGCGATCGCGCGAAGATCCGAGCCGGCGCGTCGTCAATCGGTCTGGTTCAGCCCGGCGAGGAACGCGCTCTCGAATGCCGCGGCGTCGGCGTGGCGTGCGACGGAGATCCTCGTGCCGCGGCGCGAGACGTAGGTCCGCCCCGACGAAGGCCCTTCGGCGGTCACGACGGCGATCCGCTCGCGACCGGTGTCGAGCACGCTCGAGGGCCCGGCGACGTCCACCGCGGCGACGGCCGCGAGCGGATCCCACCAGAAGAACGCGTGGATCGAGATGCCGAACTGGACGATCGGCTGCGACGTCACGTCGACCACGATGTCCGCGCTGGCGGTGGCGGCCGACGCCGCGAGCGTCCCGACGTACTCGAAGGTGACGGGCACGTCGTTGGTGGCGTCGAGCGGAACGAGCGTGACGCGCTCCCCGAATGCCGCGAGCACGTCCTCGAGCGCCGACGGATCGGCCCACGCGTTCAGCTCCTGCGTGTTGTCGTAGGTCTCGGTGCCGGTGCCGAGGAGGTTGCCGGGGACGCCGAGCGCGCCCGCCATGATCACGACCCGATCCGCGTCGAGACGGCGGCGGCCGTGCCGGTGGTGGTGGTCGTCCTCGAGCGCCGTCGCGACGTTGGTGAGCGGGCCCGTGGCGACGAGGATCGTGTCGTCTCGAAGAACGCTGCGAAGCAGGTCGGGCGCGCTCTGGGCCGCCGGCGCGCTGCTCTCCGAGCATCCGGCGAGCGCGCCCTCGAGCACCAGCTCGACGGCGCCGCGCAGCTCCGGCGAGACCGCGTGCGCGCCGACCGGTGAGCCATCCGCCACCGGGACGTCCGGCGCACCGCAGGCGGCGAGCACGCATCGGGCGTGGCGGATCGCGCTGCCGGGCGTGCCGGCGCCGTCGTTCTCGATGGTGACCGCGCGGAGCCGAATGTGCCCGGCGAGATGCTCGGCGCACAGGTACGCGAGCGCGGTCGCGTCGTCGAAGTCCAGGTCCGTGTCGAAGACGACGTCCGGAGCGCGTGGTGAAGAACATGCCTCGGCCGACGCGGCGGACGCTTCCGCCCCCGGCTCACCGACGCAACCGACCGAGACCAAGAGGACGAGGGGAACGAGCTGCCTTCCGATCGACATCAGCGACCTCCTGCATGCGGGTTTTCAGTTCATCGGCTCCGATCGGTTACGTGTGCAGAGGCAGCCTCCTTCCGCCGCGTCGTCTCGCGCGCGTCGATTCGTCAGTGCTTGAGAGCGCGCAGGTGCGCGAGCGCTTCCTCGCGCGTGGCGAAGATCTTCAGCCGCAGGTCGAAGCCGAACGAGAGCGCGGCGGCGACCATGCGGATCGGGCCGGACGCGACCACCGCGGCGATGTGCCCTCCACCCAGCTTGCGGAAGAGCGAGATCGTGTTGCCCGCGTTGTCCCGCCTCCCGGCGTCGATGCCCGTGGCGCCCGAGGCGTCGTAGAGCCAGTCGGCACCCGGGTACTTCTGCAGCAGCCGAGAGAGGTCCTCGTTGAGGGCCGAGTCGAACGCGATGACCCCGTCGAGCTTGGTCTCGACGATGTTTCCCTCGAGGTGCCGGGTCACGATGGTTCCCGCCGGCTCGGCGGACTTCTGTGCGGTGCTCTTGGCCATGGGCTCTGCCTCTCTTCCCTTCTTCGAATCTCTTTTCACTGCGCCTCTCGGCGCTCTCGCTCTCGTTCCGGCCGGCTCGCCAGCGCCTCAGCGCTGTGCTCGCACCGCGGGACAGTGGGCCTCGACCGCCGCTCGGAGCGACTCCACGCGACAGAGCCGCTCGACGAAGGTCCAGACCAGATCGGCCACGCACGGCCTTGCCGCGGGGGCCGCGGCGGCGATCGCCTCCGCCGCGTCGTCGGCGATCTTGCGCAAGGTCGCCGGGATGCCGACGCGCTCGATCTCGCTGGCGAGGCTGGCGTAGAGCTCCTCGTCGCCCGTCGCTCCCTCTCCCGCCACGCGCCGACGAGCCCAGAACGCCTCGAGCTGCGCCGCGCAGTCGGGCGAGCTCCGAATCGTCGAGAGGAGCGGGTAGGTCACGATGCCCATCTTGAGATCGTCGTTCTCGCCGTCACGCTCGCGGTGCTCGACGAAGTTCACGATGTCGTCGACGTCCTGCTGCAGCTCGGCGAAGCGCGCGTGCACGACGTGATCGAGGGGCCCCCGGCCGTGCAGCACGAGCGCGCTGTCGAGCGAGTGAGCGATCGCCGCCGGGACCGCGTCGTAGTGGCGCGCGAGCCAGCCCGCGAGCGTCGCGGGATCGACGGCGGGGTAGCGCGAGTCGTGCTCCCACACCTCGGCGGCGCAGATGTCCGAGAACATCCGCGTGACGATGGGCACCAGCTCGGGCGCTTCCACGCGCGTCTGCTCGAGCGCTGCATTGAACAGGAAGATCGAGAAGGGCGCGGCCGACGGCGCCCCGAAGCGCCGCCAGTACGTCAGGCGACCGGAGCGGTACGGGGTGTGGTCGACGGTGTCGTCGAGGATGCCGATCAGCTCGACCATGAGCAGGAACGCCGGCAGGTAGGCGCGGTGACGCGCCGTGATGCCGCCCTGGCTCTCGGCCATCGCGAGGAACATCAGCGGCGCGAGCACGAACGAGGGCTGCTCGTGGTCGAGCACGCCGTACGCGAAGTACGGCGCGATCGGGCCCGGCACGAGGAGCGCGCGCAGCTGGTCGCGCGCCTCGACGAGCAGCGGCTCGTAGCGCGGTCGGCTGCGCAGGAAGACGCCCTGGAACTTGTCCGGGAACGCGAGGCGAACGGAACCCGTCTGTTGAGCTTCGCGCATCGAAACCTCCGGATGGACTCGAAGCAGGCACAGGAACCGGAAACGACGCAGCGGCTAAGGGGGGCCGGCGCGAGCGGTGGGCGACGCCGGCGCTCCGAGCGCGGCCTCGAGGAACGCGGAGAGGTCGGGCACGGACTCGTCGGTCGCGTCCTTGGCCCGCCGATCCAGGCGGTAGGCGCGGATGCCGACACGACGCGCGCCATCGACGCACGCTTCTTCGTCGTCGACGAGCGCGCACTCGGCGGGCGAGACGTCGAGCCGGTCGAGCGTGTGCATGTACGCGCTCGGATCGGGCTTGGGCGCGCCGGCGACGCCGGCCGCGAAGGTGACGTCCACGAGGTCGAGCAAGCCCGCCGCGCGAAGCGACGCCTGGAGCCCGACGAACGGGAAGTTCGAGAGCACGGCGATGCGCATCCCGTGCTCGCGGGCGCGCTCGAGCGTCGGGCGAGCATCGGGGAAAGGACGGATCGCCGTCGTGTAGTCGAAGTGGTTCAGACGCGCCTCGAGCGCCTCGTCCAGCTCCCACGCCTCGCGCACCGTCCGCCAGAAGGCCGCGACGTACCCTTGCTCGGCGCTCGCGCGGCGCGGCGGAGGCGCCAGGCGCGTGTGCGCCTGCCACGCTCGCCAGAGCGAGTCGAAGGATGCCTTCGGGACCCCCTCGAACATCGCCATCAAGGGCGCGAAGTCGAAGTGCGTGAGGACGCCGTCGCGATCGAAGACCAGAGCACGCGTCGTCATCGCCCCTCCAGCGCACGGTCGAGCTGACTGCGCGCCCAGCCTTCGGCGTCGGCGACCGATGCGAACACGCGCTCCGGACAGGCCGCCGGCGCCAGCCAGCGGATGGCGGTGTGGGCGCCGATCGCGGTCGGTGTCCGCGCCACGAACGCGATGCTCGCGCAGTGCGACTCGATCGCTCGCGCTCGCTCGTCGAGGGCGAGGGCGAGCTTGCGTCGAAGCGGCGCGGTCATGCCGACCTCGTCGTCGAGCTCGATCACGATCGCGAAGGGCTCTTGCCTCGCCAGCAGCCCGTCGAGCGCGCCGACCAGCGAGTCGACCTGGGCCTCGGTGATCTTCGCCGGCACGCGGTGGCGCGCGAGCTTCGAGACGCGTCCGGTGGTCTTCGCGTCGGTACGCGGCGGCTGCGAGCTCGGTGTCTCGGTCGGTGTTCGTGCTCCGGATGCTCCCACTGGTGCTCCCCCACACCGCGCTTACGGCGCACGATGATGGGATCACCCTAGGCACCGATCACGAGAGGCGACAATCGGCCGAGTGGGTGGACGCGCGCACGGCGTGTCCGCCTCGAGGGTGGACGACGCTCTCCGATCGGCCCCGCTGCGCTGCCTCGTCGTGGCGCGCTGCCTCATGACGGTGACGATTCGGGCACGTGATCCCCAGCCGTCACGCGTCCGACGGGCGATCGACACGCACGAGCCTCTCACTCGGCCGATCGCGCTCGTCCTCCATCTCTCCGACCTCCATCTCCTCTCGGGGGAGCCCGAGTCGGACGCCATCCTCGCCTCGCTGCTCTTCGCGATCGAGCGCGAGCGCGAGCGGCGCGGGCGCAGCGTCGATCTCCTGGTCGTCTCGGGCGACCTCTTCGACAGTGCGAGCGTCGATCCCGAGCGCGCCGCGTCGGAGCTCGGGGCGCTCTTGCGCTGCATCGATCACGCGCTCGGGCGCCCGACGCCGACCGTGCTCGTGCCGGGCAACCACGATCGACGTCGCATGGGCCTGTTCGGCCCGCACCGCGGCGACGTCTTCTCGGCACTGCGAGCCCGTCTGCCCGGGCACGTGCACGTGCACGGCTGCGAGACGCCCTTCCTCGCACGGCTCGTTCCCTCGTCGTTCCACCGACAGAGGTTCTTGCTCGCCGCCTACGACTCGACGTTCCTGCCGACGGGCTACCTGAGCGCGGGAGGCGTCGTCCGACGCGAAGATCTGCTCCAGCTCGCCTCGGAGATCGCCGACGAGGACACGTCGCTGCCTCTGGTGTTCGTCCTGCACCACCACCTCGTGCCGACGCCGCTCACCGACGTGCACGCGATCGAGACGCATCGCCTGCCGCGCGCGGCCCACCTCGCGCTGCATCGACTGCTACCGGTGCTGGTCGCCCACGCCGATCGCGAGGAGCTGACGATGACGGCGCTCGGCGCCGGAACGGCGCTCTCGATGCTGCACGCGATGGGCCGGCCGGTGCTCGTACTGCACGGGCACAAGCACGTCGCGATCGCGCGCAAGCTCGAGCGCATGCGCGAGGGCGACGGCGACGTGCTGCTCGCGTCGGCCGGCTCGGCCGGCATCGCACAGCGCTGGACGACCAGCGCGGCCTCCGACACCGCGCGCCTCTGGCCGTCGTTCAACGTGCTCGAGCTGGACGGCACCTCGCTCACGATCGAGACGGTCTCGTTCGGCTACAAGGGCCGCTCGCGCGCATCTCTCGCGTACCGACCGCTGCTCTGGGCCGAGCGCGAGGGCGCGGAGTGGCGACCGCGCCGCTGCTGGAGCCCGGGAGCGGCGACGTCGGCCCGGCGCTGGCGCTGGACGAGTCGGTGGTGACCTTCCACCCACGTGGCGAGCGCCTCGATGCGCGCGTCGAGCGCCGCATCGAGCCGGCCGGCGGGCGGGCGATCCGCCGCTACGTGGAGATCCTCGAGGGAGCGCCCGGCGGATCCTGGCGCGTCGGCGATGCGCCGGCACGGACGCTTCCGGCGCGCATCGAGCTGCTACCCGGCAAGGCGACCACGGTCGACCTCTCGGCGGCGCACCTGCGCACGTTTCGCGAGGCGCGTCGCGTGCGCGGCGAGGCGAGCCCGCCCTTCGACTGGGTCGGTCTCATGAACCGGTATCGTTCGTCCGTGGCGCGCCTGGTCGTGCGCGGGCTGCCCACCGAGCTCGCCGCGCGCGCGTTCGGGAGCACGGTGGATCTGGGGACGGGCGAGGAGCGTCCGCACCGCGTCTCCACCGACGGCGAGCGCGTCGAGCTCGTCGTTCCGGGGTGTCCCGCGCGAACGCTGCTGCGGGTGCACTACCCCCTCGCGCAGCGCTGACGCGTGGGCGCGCACGCGTCGACGCCCACGACCTGGTGCGGGGTCAGGCGCTCGACGCGAGCGACTCGAGCAGGGTGCGGGTCGCCGCGTCGGCCGGGAAGTAGGCCTCGATCGCCAGCTCCTCCGCCGTCACGTCCACCGGCGTGCCGAGCGTGGTGAGCATCGTGAAGAAGCGCGCCTCGATGCCCTCTCGTCGGACGTGCACCGAGACGAACGGCCCGCTCGGCGCCTGCGGCTTGGGCACGCGACGGATCGCCTCGCGCACACCCGGCTGCTCCAGCATCTCGTCGTAGAGGCGACGGCGGGCCGAGCCGGGCGGGTCACGCGTGAGCTCGAGCTTCATCCGCTCGGCCATCGCGTGGACGACCTCGTCCCAGTTCACGAGAAACGCGCGTGCGCCACGGGGATCCACGATCGAGCGCACGACGTTGGAGGCGACCTCGGGCGGCACGTCCGGCGGCAGGAGCAAGGGCAGAAAGCGCGTGGCCGCGCCGTTGGCGCGCACGACGTTCCACGAGCGGTCCACGACGACCGCGGGATAGGGCTCGAGCTTGCCGAGCAGCATCGTGAGCGCGAGGTCGAGCTCGCGCATCGCCGCATCGTCGAGCCGGCTCTCGCGATAGGCGGGCGCGAAGCCCGCGGCGTCGAGCAGCGCGTTCCGATCGCGGAGCGGCAGCTCGAGCGCGCTCGCGAGCACCAGCACCATCTCGCGGCTCGGCGACGCACGCCCGGTCTCGAGGCACGAGAGGTGGCGCGTCGACACCTCGGCCTGGGCCGCCAGTCGCTCCTGGCTCATCCCGCCGCTCGATCGATGGTGGCGCAGCAGCGTCCCGAACGCGGTCTCGACTCTCGAGGTCTGCATCGCGAGATGCTACGCGCTCCGCTTCCGTCGCGTCATGACCTCGGAGGTCATGGCCGGTGCGCCGCTGGGCATCAGGCTCTCGCGGTCGGGACCGCTCGTGGTCTCACCGCGGCACCTCGCCCGGCTCGCTGCGGCCGCGCCCGCGGGTACCGGCGCGTCACTGCGCGAGGATGGCGCCCTGGTACATGCCCATCCCGCACGTGAAGGCCAAGCGCCCGCTCGCCGGCGTCGTCACGTCGATCCACACGCGCTGGTCGAGCGGCAGATCGCGGTGCAGGTCCATCGACGGGATCACCAGCTCCTGCCCACAGCCTTCGTCGCTCGTGCGCAGAAAGCCGAGGTGCACGAGGGTGCTCGCGGGGGCGACGATTTCGGCCGGCGTGTAGCCGCTCGCGCCGACCTCGATCTCGAAGCGCGGCTGGCCATCCTCGGGAGGTGGCGGGCTCGCCGGCACCGCGCTTCCGCACGCGGCGAGCCACGGCGCGCTCACGATCGCGACGAGGATCTTCCTCATCGGGCGAAGAAGCTGCGCACGGTGTCGATGCGCCTCTTGAGGAGGAAGGGGATCTTCCAGGCGCCCCCGAGCTTGAAGAGCTGCGCTTCGGCGAGCAGGTTCCCGAGCTCCCAGAGCGTCTTGTCGTAGGGCATCCAGTACAGCTCGGGATCGGCGTTCCGATCGAGCAAGACCGCCTTGGGGCGCAGGTACGTCGAGAGCGCGTGCTCGGAGTTCGCGACGCCGGTCCCCGTCTCGCGCCATCCACTCCATGGGAGGTTCGCCATCGCGCCCGTCACCGAGTGGTTGTTGATCGTCACGACACCGACCTCGAGCTGCTCAGCCAGGCGCAGCGCCCGCGCATGATCGCGGGTCCAGATCGAGGCGGTGAGACCGTATCGGCTCTTGGCGATCCGCCGCATCGCGTCGGCTGCGCCGTCCACGCGCACGATGGCGAGCACCGGGCCGAAGGTCTCGTCCTTCACGACGTCCATCGCATCGGTGCAGTGATCGAGGATGGTCGGCTCGAAGAAGAAGCCGACGCCGGTGCGCTTGCCACCGCAGAGCAGCTTCGCGCCCTTCTTCTCGGCGTCGGCGACCTGCGCCTCGACCGTCGCGAGCTGCTTGGCGTTCGCGAGCGGTGACAGGTCGGTCTCGCCCGGAGCGCCGTCGCGCGTGCGCAGGCGCTTCCAGGCCGCCGCCATGCGCTGCGCGAACGTGTCGGCGATGCGCGCGTCGACGTACGCGATCTCCACCGCGCCGCAGGCTTGCCCGACGTTGTCGAGCGACCAGTGGGTGATGCCGGCGATCGTGCGGTCGAGGTCGCAGTCTTCGAGGACGATCGCGCCGTCCTTGCCTCCCAGCTCGATCGAGCACGGCACGAGGAGCTCGCCGCAGCGGGCGGCGACCTTGCGGCCCGCCGGGATCGAGCCGGTGAACACGATCGCGTCGACGCCGCTTTCGACCAGCGCTTCCCCGGTCGCGCGATCTCCCACCGCGAGGGCGACGAGGTCGGGCGGGAGCTCCTCGGCGAAGCGCTCCACGAGCCAGCGCTCGCTGCGCGTCGCGTACTCGCTGGGCTTGACGACCACCGCGTTGCCGCAGAGCAGAGCCGGGATCAGCGTGCGGTAGAAGGTGGCGACGGGGTAGTTCCAGGGCGCGATCACGCCGACGACGCCGCGCGGGGCGAGATCGACGTGCGCGCTCTTCTTCGGGAACGCGATCGGGTTGAGCGAGACCTTCTTGCGCTCGAGGGCGGGACGCACGACGGCGGTCCAGGCGTTGACCTGGTCGAGCGGGCCGATGACCTCGAAGAGAGCGCTCACCTCGAGCTTGCCCATCTCTTCGCGCATCAGCGCCATCACTTCGTGGCGTCGATCGAGCGCGGCCTTCGCGGCCCGGACCAGCGCGGCCGCCCGATCGTCGAGCGAGCGGGTCGCCCACCCGCGCTGCGCGACCCGCGCCTTCTCCACGAGCTTCTTCACCGCGTCGGCGGACGTCGTCGCCAGAGGCGCGAGCGCGCGCCCGTCGACCGGACTGACGTTGTGGATCGATCCGCCGCGCACGATGTCGGTGGACGGGCGGGCGCCGTTGTCGAGCTGGCTTTCCATGGCGGGCCGGTCTAGCGCCACGCCGCGGCCGAGCCAACTCGCGTGCGTGCGGCTCCGCGCGCTGCCCGGCGCGGGCACCGGCGCATCGAAGGCTCTTCAGTCGAGCGTGGGCTCGGTGGGATGTCGGATCGGCGGAGCCCCGTAGGGATGGACCACCGAGTGCGGGCGCTCGACCGGCTCGCTCGGCGGCGGCGCGGCGGGGACGGACGAGGGCGAGGGCGCCGGAACGAGCGCGGACGACGGCGGAGGCGGCTCGGGATCGGGCGGCATCGGGGCGCCGTACGGCTGCACGATCGCGGTCGGCGGCGGCATGCCCGTGGAGGGCGGAGGGGGCGAGGTCGTGGAAGACGGGCTCTCGTTGCCGCACGCCGCGCTCGTGAGCGCGAACGCGAACAGCGCCGCACGCCCGAGACGGACCGCCGGGTCGCGCGGTTGGGCCTCGCTCGGCACGCGGGGAGCGGCGCAGAACGGGCACGCGCTCTCGCGCGCCCGCACGTGACGCGCACAGAGATCGCAAGGAACGAGCTTGCTCATGGCTCCTTCTTCCTCTCGAGCTTCTCGGTGACGATCGCCTCGAGCTCCTCGCGTGTGACCCCGAGACGCTCGGCGACCTTGTGCGCGAGCGAGCTCGTGGCGACGCCCGGCACGAAGCGGTAGGTCGGCTTCTCGTTTCCGTCGAGCTCGACCTGCAGGAACGCGAGGCTCTCGACCGGCTTGTCGCGCGCCAAGCGCGCCGCGAGGCCGAGGAAGTGCGTGCTGACGAAGACCTGCGGCACCAAGCGCGGCAAGAGCGAGACGACCATCTCGAAGATGGCCTCGCCCTCGTCGGGGTTGGTGCCCGAGCAGAGCTCGTCGAGGATCGCGACCGAGCCGGGCTCGAGCTGCTCGAAGAGCTTGCGGATGCGGAGCAGCTCCGTCCCCAGGCGGCCTTCGACCTGGGCCGCGTCGTCGTCGGTCACGAGCGAGAGGAAGAGCCGCGGCGCGCGACGCAGCTCGGCGTGGCTCGCCGGCACGAACAGGCCGACCTGACCGAGCAGCTGCGTGAGCGCGAGCGACTGCAAGAGGCGCGTCTTGCCGCCCGAGTTGGGCCCGGTGATCACGACCAGCGCATCCCCCCGCTCGCGCGGCAGGTCGCAGGGCTTGGGCCGCACGTTCTGCAGGAACAGGAGCGGGTTGAACAGGCCCTCGAGCCGGCGCGGAGCGGTGCCCTCGACGAACGTCGGGAGCGAAACCTCGAGGCCACGATCCCGGGCGAGGTCGGCGAACCCGAGCGACGCGAGATAGAGCTCCACGGCGGCCGTGGTGCCGAGCAGGTCGACGACGTCGTCGACGAAGGGCGCGAAGACCTCCTCGAGCAGGCGAACGATCACCTCGCTCTCGCCGAATCGGTGGCCGCGGAGGAACGCGAGGATGCGCTGCAGGAGCCGCCCGACCGGCCCGGGCAGCAGATCGCTCTCCCGGTTCTCGCGGATCGCGAGCACCCCGAAGCCGCGCACGCTCCCGTCCGATCCGAGGCGCACGCGGACGTCGACGGTGGCGAGGTTGCCCTCGATGTCGACGAGGTCGGTGAGACGCTTCCAGCTCTCGCGGGCGCGGATCTCGCGGCCCTTGTCGCGCAGCCGCGCGAGCACCGACGTGCTCCCCTCGAAACCGTCGGCCAGGGCGTCGACCGACTCCTGGAGGGCGACCAGGACGCCGATCTTGCGGCGGACGAGGTTGGGCTCGGTCGCGGTCGCCATCTCGAGCGCGTCTCGAAGGCGGCGGCTCGCGAGGTAGAAGCGCTCGAGCTCGACGCGTCGCGCCGAGGTCTCGCGCAGCTCGCGCAGCACGGCCTGTCGCGCCCCGCAGTCGGCAGGATCGCTCGGCGGGGTCTCGAGGATGCGGCGCAGCACCTTCTTGTGCGGCACGCGCACGCCCTTGCCGGCGGGGGCCGACGCGATCCGCAGGCAGAGCGCGCAGTCGATCAGCGCATCGAGGTGCAGCTGCGAGGCGAACGACTCGGCGACGAACGTCGTGGGCGCGAGCGGCACGGCCTCGAGGACGGTGTCGAACACGCCCGCGCAGTCACCCCCTTCGAACGCGAAGCGGACCAGCTCGGCGGCGCCGGAGAGATCGGCCCAGGGCCGCGGCGCCGCGTGCAGGAGATCGAGCCCCCGAGGCCCGCCGACGCCGGGCGCCGCGCCGACCGGCGCGATGAAGAACGAAGGCGGCGCGCTCGGGTCGACCGAGGCTCGACGCTTGCGCGAGGAGCGATCGAGCGCGAGCAGGCGCGAGCGAGCCACGACGCGTTGTATCACGCGCGTCGTCCCTCCGGCGGGGGAAGGCCCCGGACGAGAGCGGGCCCCGCCCGCGGACGGAAGGGGCCGGGGCGGGCGAGCCGATCACTCCGCGGCGGTGCACACGCCCACGAAGCGCTCGATGTCGGCGCGCGCTTCGGGCGGCGTCCAGCGCATGTCGAGCTGGCGATCGGTCACCTCGTGATAGGCGCGGGGCGCCGAGAGAAGATCGTCGGCGCAGCGGCGCAGCTCGCTCTCGGCCAGGCCCTGCAGCGAGGCCCGCACGCGCTCGGCCGCGTCCTCGGCGCCCATGCCGAGGAGCGCGCCGCCGAGCTTGATGCGGGCCTCGACCAGCATGTCGTCGTGGGCGGTGTTGCCGCTCGTCACCGAGAGCGCGGCCTCGAGGACGGCGCGCGCCACCTCGCGGGGAGACGTGAACGACTCGATCGCGAGCTCGGCCAGATCGAAGGCCGCGAACGAGGGCACCGCACCGATGCCCTGTTTGCGCGCATCGTTGGCGTAGGCCGCCATGTGCCGCGCGATCTGGCGCACGAGCTTGGGCCGATCGTGGAGCTGCTCGGCGAGCAGCCGGTACTGCAGGAACACGTCGAAGATGCTGCGCACGTGCTTCACGCGCATCGACTCGCGCAGGTAGTTGTTGAAGTAGCGGAGCGAGAGCTCGAGCGCGGCCTCGTCCTTGCGCTGGGCGGCGTGGATCGCGACGACCCGATTGGCGTCGCTGATGCTGGAGGCGACGTCGGCGGCCTTTCCGATGGCGTGCGAGTACGCGAAGAAGAGCTGCTGGAGCACCTTGCGCTCGAAGAAGACGTGCTCTTCCTGCACGAGCGCGATCGCCTCGGCCGAGAGCCCGACGAAGTCCGCGCGGTCGACCTCGAACCAGGCGGCCGGCATGCGCGACTTCACCGCGCCGTGGTGATCGAGCAGGCGCTTGAAGATCCAGATTCCCTGCAGGGCGACGTCACGATCGGTGCGGTCGAGCGACTTCACGACGATCGTTCCGATCTCCTGCAAGCGCTCGTGCACGATCGCCTGCGCGTCGTTGGGCTGCACGCGACCGGCCGCGGTGTCGTCGATCGAGCGGATCACCTCGCGCTCGAGCCGGAGCAGGATGTTCGACGGATCGAGGAAGCGGACGACGTAGAAGAAGTACGGAATGAGCAGCGCCCATCCGACGAGCGCGCCGCCCACGGCGATGGCGATGGCGATCGTCGGCGCGAAGTGCGGCCCCACGATGTAGTCGACCCAGAGCACGTTCGCGGCGAAGAACGCGCCGCCGAAGAGCACGGCCTGGTTCAGCCGATCGCGGATGAACATCTCGATCAGCTTCGGCGTGTGCATGTTCGCCGTGAGCGGGATCGCGAGACCGATCGTGGCGATGAGCATCGCCAGCACGTTGTTGTAGGCGCGCGCGACCGGGCTCAGGAGGTCGACGAGCTTGGCGTTGTTGGTCTCGACCCAGCTCGTCGCCGTCGGCAGCGGCCAGCCCGCCCGCCAGAGCTCGAAGACGAGCTCGGCCGCGAAGAAGAGCGCGAAGGCCGTGAGGGCCAGGGCCAGGCACTGGAAGAAGGTCTTGCGCACGAGGGGATCGTACACACGGTTGGCACGCTTTCGCCCCCCGGCTGGCGCGATCCCGTGACGGTGCGTAGACCCCTTTCGATGCCCACCCGGACCGACCAAGACCAGGGAGCCAGTGTCCGCGTCCTCACCTTCAAGGAGGGCCTGCTCTCGGCGGTGGCCCACGACCTCGAGATCGCGATCGAGCGCTTCTCGCTGACGTGGGACGACGCGAAGACGAAGCTCGAGGCGACCTTCGACGCCAAGAGCGCCCGCGTGCTGCACCCGATGTCGCACGGGCAGCCGGCCCCGGGAGGGCTTTCGCCCCGGGATCTCGCGAAGATCGGGGGCACCATCGAGAGCGACGTCCTGCGCACGCGCTCCTACCCCGAGGTCCGGTTCGCCTCCACCAGCGTGGCGCCGGCCGGCGAGGGATTCACGGTGCGAGGCACCCTCACGCTGGTCGGCCAGGCCCGCGAGATCGAGGGCCGTGTCACGCGCGAGGCCGACGCCTGGGTGACCGAGGTCGTCCTCGACCAGACCCGCTGGGGAATCACCCCGTACTCCGCCATGATGGGCACGTTGAAGATCAAGCCCGAGGTCCGGGTCCGCATCCGCGTGCCTGCATGAAGGCTCGCGCCTGGCGGCTGGCCTGGGTCGGCGCCGTGTTGCTGGCCTGCGGTGGCGCGCCGGTGCACCCGAGCCCTGCGGCATCGCCGGCTTGGCGCGAGGCGGGGCCGGCGCCTTTCGCCGAGGCCGCGCGAGAAGGTCGCCTCGTCCTGCTCTCGGTCCAGGCCGACTGGTGCCACTGGTGCCACGTGATGAACGCGACGACGTTCGGTGATCCGGGCGTCCTGCGGCTGCTCGACGAGGGCTTCGTCGCGGTACGGGCCGAGGAGGGCGCGCGGCCCGATCTCGCCGAGCGCTACGGGAACTGGGGCTGGCCGGCGACGATCGTCTTCGGGCCCGACGGCACCGAGGTGCTGCGCGTACGGGGCTATCGCGACCCTGCGGCGATGCGCGCGCTGCTCGAGACCTTGCTCGCCGATCGACGCGCTCACTCTCCGCTCGGCGCATCGTTGCCGGAGCACGTCGCGGCGGGCACGCCCTCGCCGCCGGGCGACCTCGCGTCGGCCCGCGCGCTGGTCCGCGCCCAGCTCGACGGGCTCTACGATCGCCGCGAAGGTGGCTGGGGCGCTCCGCAGCGCTACCCCTTCGACGCGCTCGTCCGCCACGCGCTCGTCCGCGGCCGCGACGACGGGGACGCGCAGGCGCGAGAGCGGGGCCTACGCTCTCTCGCGCGCTACGCGGAGCTGATCGACCCGGTCGACGGCGGCATGTACCAGTACTCCGACGACGACTGGTCGCACCCGCACTACGAGAAGCTCGCCGAGATCCAGGCCGGCGCGATCGAGGCGTTCGCGGAGGCGTACGCGCAGACCGACGAGGAGCGCTGGGTGCTCCACGCCGAGCGCGTGACGCGCTACGTGGAGAGCACCCTCACGAGCGCCGAGGGCACCTTCTACGCGAGCCAGGACGCCGACCTCCGACCGGACGGCGCACCGCTCGTCCCCGGGGCCGCGTACTACGCGCTCGACGCCCCGGCGCGGCGCGCGCGGGGGACACCGCACGTCGACACACACGTGTACGCGTCGGTGAACGGACGGCTGGCGGCCGCGCTGGCGCGCCTCGGGACCGTGACCGGTCGGGACGAGAGCATCACGCACGCCGAGGCCGCCGTTCGCGCGATCGGGCGCACCCACCGCGACGCGAGCGGCCTCTATCGCCACGACGCGGGCGTCGCCGACGACGGGACGCGCTACCTGGCCGATCAGGCCGAGATGCTCCGCGCGCTCCTGGCGCTGCACGAAGCGACGGGCGATCCGAGCTATCGCGCGGAGGCCAGCCGCCTGGCCGATCGCACGCTCGAAGCGTTCACCGACGCGAGCACCTCCGCCCTTCGCGCCCGCAGCGCCGGCGAAGACGCGGCGCCCGATCCGCTCGCCGCGCCGCTACCTTCGATCGAGGACGGTGCGGTGGTGGCCCGGCAGCTGCTCGCGCTCTCGGCGCTCGAGCACCAGCCCGAGCGCATCGAGCGTGCGCGCGCGATCCTCGCGGGCCTCGCCTCTCCGAGCGAGATCGCAGCCCTCGGCCGGAAGGTGGGCGAGTACGCGATCGCGCTGGAGCTCGCCTCGCTCGGCCCGGTCGCCTTCACGGTGGTGGGCCGCGCCGGCGAGCCCGCCACGCGCGCGCTCGAGCGCGCGGCGATCACCTACGCCGAGCCGCGCGGCGTGCTGGTCCGACAGACCGACGAGGACGGAGAGTACCCCTTCGATCCGAGCACGCCCGCGCTCTACGTCTGCTCGGACGTGTCGTGCTCGGAGCCGATCGTCGATCCCGCCCGGATCGCCGATCGCCTCGACGCGTTCTTCGGCCGCGAGTGAAGTGAAAGGTGTCGCTGAATCGGGCCGTCGGGTCCGTTCCTTCCTCCGCGGAGACGCTCGGTTCGACCGCGTCGCCGACCTCGGCGACCCTCCCCGGGGCCGGCGCGCATTCGTCGATCAGCGCGGGCGCGGGATCCCCGCGGCCGGTGTGCCGGTGCGCCCGAGGCGCGCGAAGAGATCAGTCGAACCGACCGTCGTCGCGAGCGAGGAACCGGATCAGACAAGAGTGCAGGAGCACCCACGCGGCGTGGTCCATCCGCGCGACGACGCGCGCGTGCGAGCCGAACGCGCGCTTGTCGATCGTGACGGGGCGCGTGAAGTCCGCGAACCGGTGGTGCTCGTCGCCACTCGGCCACGGCGGAAGGTAGAAGCGGCGGCTGTGGAGGTACGAACGGAAGTCGCGCACCTCATTCAGGGATGCCTTGCCGACGTCGACGATGGGGGCGAGCTGCGTGTACGGCACCTTGTCGAGGTCACGCACGAAGTCGCACGTGTTGCCGATGAGCAGCCAGTGCTCGATGCCGTCATCCGCGGCCCAGGGCCCGCCGGTCTCGTCGAGCAGCGGCACCTCCGCCGCGAGCTGAACGACGTCGCCCTGGCAGGGTGTGCCGTCGATCGCACGCAGCGTCCAGAAGCGCGCATCGAAATCTTCGGCGGCGGCGAGCTCGCGGATCTCCTCCGCGAGGTCTTCGGCGTCGTAGACCGGGGGCCACCGACCTTCCTCGGGCGCTCTCACGGCTGGCGACGAAGCGACCGCCCGCGACCTGCACCGCCAGCGCGGGTCGCGATCAACTGATCGATCCGTTCCTCGTGCGCGCGATCGGTGGGGAGCACGGCGACTGCTCGTGCGTAGCGGAGCGCAGCGTGTGCATCACTGCCGATGTCGGGGAGCAGAATGTCTCCGGTGCCGACCTCGAGCAGACTCGTGGGCGTGACGCGCGCGGGCAGCGTAGTTTCCGTGCAGCCGGTCGGCGTGACGGCGAGGAGCTGCGGTGCGAGGACGACCTGCCGTGCGACCAGCAGCTCCGACGGCTCGGCGAGCAGTTGGTACATGAGGACCGCCTCGGGAATCACTTCTTCGCCTCCATCCACTCCAGAAGCGCAGGCCCGGCGGCCGCGCGGAACACTCGGTAGATGTCGTCGGAGAACCCGGCGATCACACCGGGAACCAGCGACACGTCGAGAGCTTCCTCGCGGTAGCGATCGATGTCCAGGCGGAACACCAAGTCCGCACGGGCCGGCAGGGGGATCAACCCGTAGCGGAGGGTCATCATGCCCGCGTCCATCCGTGACGATATTTCCGTGGCGAACCGCGTAGCTACGAGGTCGGCCAGGCCTGCCGGGATGCCCAGAAAGCCTCCGGTCACGAGGTCCGACCATTCTGCCGCCCGACCTAGGTCGCGACGGATCGCCTCGCGGTCGACCACGTTCACGTATCGAAGGCCGAGACGTGACGGCGACACGGACGCGAACGATTCCTGGAACGCGCCGAAGACGAGCTTCGCATCGTCCATCAACGCCGAGCGGTCACGGTGATCGCGGTACTGTAACGCGACCGAGGCATCGCCGACGACGACGGCGCATCGATCCTGGCGCGCGGAGAACGTGAAGATCCGCACCCGCCGGCCCTGAACGCGCCCCGCTGGGAAGTCGATCTCCACCTGCTCGGCTTCCGCCTCCGTGTAGTGCGGGAAGCGCTCGCGGATCTTCTCCTGGAAGTCCTGGATGCGGGGCTGCAACTTCAGGATCGGATCGAAGCGGAGCTGGCACACCACGGCGTCGAGCGGGTTCCGCGGGAACGTCCGGTGCTCGTGCTCGGGGAGCTGCCACGTCACGCCCGGGTCGTACCACGAACCAGCGGGACGACGCCCGAAACCGGCCGACGGCCTTGTGTCAAGGGGTGTCGCAAGATCGACTGGGTCACGACGGAGAAGTGATCCCGCTGAGGAAAGCAGGAAGGCAGGAGCCCGAATTGCTCTCGGGGTTTGGCCTCCTGCATTCCTGCATTCCTTGGAGGCTCTCCCCAACGACGCTGGCGATTTCGTCGACAGCCCTTCGGCGGTCCCGTTCGGTGATCGCCTCCCCGCCGATGCCCTCGACGACCGACATCCGCGCCGGCGTCGGTGAACGGATGGCCTGGCGGCCGCGCTCGCGCGGCTCGGGACCGTGACCGGTCGGGACGAGAGCATCGCGCACGCCGAGGCCACCGTTCGCGCGATCGGGCGCGCACACGAGCGGCCTCTATCGGCCGCGAGTGAGGGGTGTCGCTGAATCGGCTCGGCACGAGAACGATGCCGCTGAGGAATGCAGGAATGCAGGAACGAGGGTCGGGCCGTCGGGTCCGTTCCTTCCTCCGCGGAGACGCTCGGTTCGACCGCGTCGCCGACCTCGGCGACCCTC
>JBGALT010000231.1:0-9680 GCA_044223665.1 Sandaracinaceae bacterium
GATCGCGTCGCTCGCCACGGGGCGCCCGTCCGGCCGCACCCAGCCGCCCGGGGCCGGAGAAGGCGCCGTCAGCCGCGTGAAGAAGCTCTGGCTCGCGGTCGCCGAGAGCACGGCGATGAAGTTCGTTCCCGGCAGGCCCGCCGTCACCGCTTCGTTGTGACAGATCGTGTCGGCGCCCGACACTCCCATGAACGGCGCCATCCCGGGCAGGTAGTTGTTCTCGGTGAGGAAGATCAGGTTGCCGAGCTGACCGAACGTGACCGTCAGGTTCAGCGAGCCGCTGCCGGCGGGCATCGTGAAGTTGCACTCCGACCGGTACGACGATCCGCTCCCGCCGCAGAACGTCCCGGCGCCCACGCCGCTGAACACCCAGCTGGTCGGACCGTAGTAGCGCGTCAGCGGGTTGTTGCCGACGAGCTGCACGCCGGCGCCCACGTCGATGTCGAGCGTGCACGTAACCGCCGTGCCGCCGTTCCCGTTCGTGCAGTTGAGCCCGGTCGGCAGCACGGAGCTGACGTTCGAGCCGCGGACGTAGCCCACCGAGGCCCCGCTTCCGGCCGGGATGGTCACTTGCAGCGTGCGCACGGCGATGAAGTTCGCGGTGATGTTCTGGGCGCTCGACATCGTGACGTCGCACGTGGGGCTGCTTCCACACGAAGACGAGGACCAGCTCCCGAAGCGATAGCCGCTGGCGGGCGTGGCGACGAGGTGGACGACGCTGTTGTAGTCGAAGCTCGCCGTGCAAGTCGGGCCGCAGTTGATCGCGCTCGAGGGCGAGGTCGATACCACCGTGCCGGCTGCTGCGCTCGGCGTCCGCGTCACCGAGAGCGCGAACTGCTGGAGGTTGAACGTCAGCGTGACCGGCGGGGTGGCGGCCGTCGCCATGAAGGAGCAGGCGTTGCCCGAGCCACTGCAGGGCCCGCCCCAGGTGCCGAGCGCCGAGCCGGGGTTGGTCGTCGCGGTCAGCGAGATCATCGTGCCGGACGGCACGGTGACGGAGCAGCGATCCATGCTGCCGAGACCCGGGTTGTGACAGGTGATCCCCGAGCCCGAGACGAGGCCGCTACCGGCGCCGTTGAGCACGACGTTCACCGTCACGTCCTGGACCCCGAAGCTCGCGCCGATGGACTGGTTCGAGGTGAGCGACGGGATCGTGCACTGCGAGCCCGCCGCGACCGGGCAGCCCGTCCAGCCGAGGAACGTGTACCCGGGGTTGGGGCTCGCGGTGAGCGTCAGCGTGGAGCCGTAGGGGAAGCTGTTGCCGCACGTGCCCGGGCAGGAGATGCCGCCGCCGCTCTCGGTCACGGTGCCCGAGGCCGAGGGCGAGCTGCCGAGCGAGACCGTGACGGTCCGCGTCGAGAGCACGAAGTTCGCCCCGACGTTGGTCACGCCGCTGATCGTGACGTTGCACGTCGCGCTCGGGTTCGCGCTGGCGCACGCGCCGGTCCAGCCCTGGAACACGTAGCCGGAGGCCGTGTTGGCCGTGGCGGTCAGCGTGACCACGGCGCCGGACGTGAACGTGGCGTTGCACATCGTGCCGCAGTGGATCATCCCACCGCCGTCCATCACGGTCCCCTGCGACGCGCCGGAGGTGGTCACGTTGAGCGAGGCCACGTTCGGCGCGAACGTCGCGGTGACGTTGCGGGCGGCCGCCATCGTGACCATGCAGCTCGCGGCGGTTCCGGCCGCGATGCAGTCGCCGCCCCACCCGGTGAACACCGACGCGCTGCTGGCGGGCGCCGCCGTGAGCATGACGACCGAGTTGTACGTGTACGTGTTGGTGCAGGTGGTCCCCGGCGCCGCCGACGACGTGCACGTGGGCGTGGTCGGGCCGGGCGCGATCGTGACGCTCCCCATCCCGGTCATCGACGAGGCGACCGTTCCGAGCGCGGTGACGTCGAGGTCGTACGAGCGGAGGTTGAACTGCTTGGTGACCGTCAGGCTCTCCTCGGCCGTGAAGTCGCACGAAGAGGAAGCGCCGCTGCAGTAGCCGCCCGGGCTGCTGCCCCAGTTGGCGAAGCTCGAGCCGGTCCCCGCCGTGACGCGGGCGGTGATCGCCGAGTGGATCTCGTAGTCGGCAGCGCACGTGCCGCTCTCGACGCCGCCGGTGACGGTGCAGTTGATGGCGCCGTCGTCCGTCACGATCGTGCCGCTGCCGAGCCCGTTGCCGGCGAACGTGACGTGCACGGTCTGCAGGTTGAACGTGGCGGTGAGCGTCGTGTCGCCGGTCATGGTGAACGTGCAGGGGGACGTCGCGCCGCATCCAGCGACGCCAGACCATCCGGCGAAGTCCGAGTCGCCGCCCGCCATCGCGGCCAGGACGATGGGCGTGCCGTGGGTGACGTTCATCGCCGTGCAGCCGGCGCCGGTGCCGCAGTTGATCGGCGGAGACGAGGAGCTGACGGTGCCCGTCCCGCTGCCGGACCGATGGACCACCAGCGTGTAGCGCCGGAGCGTGAAGCTCGCGGTGATCGTGGGAACCGTGCCGGTCGGCACGTCGAACTCGCACACGTTCGCCACCGCCGCGGCGGGGCAGTTGGCCCACGACGTGAACGTGCTCCCGACCGAGGCGTTCGCCGTGAGGGTCACGTGCGTGCCGGGGACGAAGAGCGCCGAGCAGCTCGTGCCGCAGTCGATGCCGCCCATGTCGCCGACGACGCTTCCGCTACCGTCTCCGCCCGTGGCGACGCCGATCGAGGTCCGACCGTCGGTGAACTGCGCCTCCACGTGCGTGTTGTCCATGATCACGAAGGTGCAGTCGCCGGTGCCCGTGCAGCTCGGCAGCGTCCATCCGGAGAGCACGTAGTTGGTGTTCGGCGTGCCGTGCAGCGTGATGCTGGTCCCGGCGTCCACCGTGGCCGAGCAGCCGGTCGCGCCGCCGGTGCAGGCGATGCCGAGCGAGGCGGGCGCGGTCGAGGTGACGGTCCCGAGGCCCGTGACGCCCACGTCGAGCGTCACGCTTCGGACGTCGAAGGTCGCGCCGAACGCGCGGTTCGCCGTGACGTCCAGCGTGCACGAGGTCTCGCCGGAGGGCGTCGTCGAGCAGTCGCCGCTCCAGCTCGTGAGGGCGCTCGTCGCGTCCGGCGTGGCGGTGACCGTCAGCGAGCCCTCGGGGACCGTCCACGTGCACGTGCCCGAGCTGCACGTGAACGCGGAGTCGCTCGAGGTGACCGTGCCCAAGCCGTCGCCGGCGATCGTGACGGTCACGGTGTGGGTCGGAAGACCCGAGTCGCCCCGCGCGGCGTCGTCGCCACCGCCGTCGTCGACCATGCCGCCATCGCCGGCGTCCATGGGGGGAAGGTTCGTGTCCGGGCCCGTGTCGCGCGAGCCCGCGTCGCCCGCATCGCCAGCGTCACGGCCGCCGTCGCTCCCGGCCCCGTCGCTCTCGCCTCCGGTCTGGAAGTCGCCGAAGTGCGTGGTCAGCTCGCAGCCCGGCGCGAGCGAGATCGCGACCGTGGAGGCGAGAGCCAGAGCGATGCGGGTGCGGAGAACGACGTGGCGCTGGGTCATGAACGCTCCAGAGAAGAAGGAAGGGCGACGCAGCTCGCGAGGAACAGGCACGGGCGCGCACGGAGCGCGCCGCTCGCGCTCAGAACGTGCCGGAGACGAACGCGGCGCAGCCGGTTCCGTCGCAGGCCGCGCTCACCGGCGAGGGCTCGGACGAGCCGCCGTCGAGCACGAAGAGCAGGACCACTCCGGTCGCGACGAGCAGGCCGCCGCCGATCAAGAGACCATCGGTGGCCGCGCTCAGCGCCTGGCCGGTGTTGCGGGTGCTCTCGAAGCCCGGCGGGCAGCTGCGGCGGTCGGCGCCGCACTGGTTGTCCAGCGTACTCTGCGCATCGAGCGCCATCGCGCCCGTGATGATGCCGCCGACGATCGCCGCGACGCCGACGCCCGCGACGATCCATCCGACGGGAGAGCTGCCGAATCCGCCGCCACTGCTCGCGGCCGGCGGTGGAGGCGCCGTATCGGTGGTTCCGTCCGTCGTGGTCGTGGTCGTCGTGCTGTCGCCCGTCGTCGTCGTTTCCGTCGATCGTGGCCTGCGTAGCGAGGACGCGCTCCATCGCCACCAGGCGCGCCCGCAGCTGCGCCGCGTTCTCCGCATCCGGGACGAGGTCGAGATAGAGGCGCAGCGCGTGGGCGGCGTGCGGCATGTCCCCCGAGTCACGGTAGGCGACGTAGACGTTGTAGAGAAGCTGCGGTCGCTGCGAGAGCCGATAGGCCTCGTCGAACTCGGTCGCGGCCTCGGCGAATTCGCCGTTCTCGTAGTGGGCCTGGCCCAGACGGAAGTGACGGCGCGCCGCCTCGTCGTCGGACTCCTGGGCACGCGCGCTGCTCGACCAGCCAGAGAAAGCGAGGGCGAGCGCCAGCGCGAGCGCTGCCCAACCTCTTCCGAACTCGTGCATTCAGCCCTTCGTCCCCCTGGGAGCCCGGGTGGGCTCGTGGCCCGATGGTACCACCACCGGTCCCATCATCGTACGCCCCCGTGGTCTCTCAGGTTCCCCTACGCGCGCCGAGCCCGGCCGCGAGCCCGCTCGACGCCCGACCGCCACCGGCTTATGGTCGCGCCGCCATGACGGTCAGGGATCTCGGCTATCGCCCGTACGAAGGGGCGCGGCTGCCTCCGAGCAACAACGCCTGGGTGATGCTGCGGCACGGGCTCTCGCGCGCTTGGGCCTCTTGGCTCGTGAAGATCGCGATATTTCTCTCAGGCGGCCCGCTGCTCGTGTTCGCGGTCTACGTCGTGCTCCGGCTCTGGATGACCCGCTCCATGGGCGCCACGGACGCGCTCGAGGACTTCGATGGATCCGAGCCGCTCCGCTATCTCTACATGTCGGAGACCTGGCTCGCGGTCAGCCTGCTGACGCTCGGCGCCGGCGCGCCCTCGATCGCCGAAGACCTGACCTTCCGCGCGTTCCAGTTCTACTTCGCCAAGCCGGTGACTCCCGAGCAGTACTACGCGGGACGTGCGCTCGCGGTGGCGATCCCCGTGTTCGGCGTCACGTTCGTGCCGGCCCTGCTCGTGGACGTGACGATGGTCGCGATGCTTCCGACCGACCACGCGACGAGCGCGCTCGGGTTCCTGCTGCCCTGCGTCGTCTACTCGCTGGTGCTCGCCGTCGTGATGGGCGCGGGGTCGGTCGCCGTCTCGTCGCTCAGCAAGTCGCGGGCGCTGACCATGAGCGCCTGGGTGCTCTGCTTCGTGGTCCCGCATGCGCTCGCGGCGGTCGTCGACGCGATCGGGCACTGGCCCTGGCTCTACCTCGGCTCGTTCACCGGCCTGCTCGGCGTCATCGCCGACGCGCTGTTCCGCGTCGAGAGCGAGTCCGATCTGCACTGGTGGCACGCCGCACCCGTGCTCGCCGGGTTCGTCGTGGGGGCGGTGGCGCTCTCGCTCCACCGCTTGCGCGCGGCAGAGGTGATCACGTGAGCAAAGGCGACAAGGCGTCCATCGTCTCCGTCCGCGCGAGCAAGTGGTACGGCAAGGTCACGGCCCTGCAGGACGTGACGCTCAAGCTCGACCCCGGCATCTGGGGCCTGCTCGGGCCGAACGGCTCGGGCAAGACCACCTTCATGCGCATCTGCGCGGGCCTGCTCAAGCCGAGCCTGGGCGAGGTGCGCGTCTGCGGCGAGCGTCCGTTCGCGAACTCCCGCGTGCTCGCGCGCATCGGGCTCTGCCCCGAGGCCGACGCGCTCTACGACGACCTGACGGGGCTCGAGTTCGTCACCGCGCTCGCTCGCCTCAGCGGATACCCGGAGAGCGAGGCGGCCGACCGCGCGCGCAAGTCGCTCGCCGACTTCGGCCTCGAGAGCGCGATGGATCGACGCATGGGCGGCTACAGCCGCGGCATGCGCCAGCGCGCGAAGCTCGCGCAGGCCGTCGTGCACGAGCCCGACGTCATCCTCCTCGACGAGCCGCTCACCGGCACCGATCCGACCTCCCGCGCCGTGATCCTCGAGCAGGTGCGGGCGCGCGCCAAGAAGGGCGCCGTGGTCCTCTTCTCCACGCACGTGCTGCACGAGGTCGAGGCGCTCACCGAGCAGGTGCTCCTCATCGCGCGCGGCCAGGTCGTGGCCCAGGGCAACGTCCACGAGATCCGCGACCTCTTGAACGAGCACCCGCACCACGTGCGGGTTCACTCGCCCGAGGCCCGCAAGCTCGCCGCGCGCGTGCTCGAGCGGGGCGGCGGCGTGGTGGCGGTGAACGTGGAGAGCGACGACGTCGTCGAGCTGCTGACGCGCACACCGGACACCACGTACGCCGCCGTCGCCAAGACGGCGGTCGAGGACGGAATCTCGATCAAGGCGCTGACGAGCCCGGACGCGACGCTCGAGGCCCTCTTCCACTACCTCGTCGAGCGCAGCGGTCGCATGACGGGCAGCGGCGCCGATCGGGGCAGCGGTGGCGGTAGCGGGCCCGCGCTCCAGGCCACCGGCTACGAGCGCGCGCTCTCGCCGGGCGAGGCCGCGGGAGCGAAAGAGACGCCCAAGGAGTCGTCATGAGTCACGCAGCGATCGGTCTCGAAGCGGCGGCGCTGCCATGAGCGGGCCGACCAAGGGGTTCGTGCCGAGCTTCGGCGCGTCGGTGCTGGCGCACGCCAAGCTGGGCTTCGTGCGCACCGTGCGCGGGCGCAAGCTGCGCCTCGGCGTCATCGCGACGGCGCTCGTCGTGGTCGCGGCCGTCGCGTCGCGCTACCTCGCCGACGAGGCCGAGCCGGCCGAGGTCGTGCGCACGGCGGTCCGCCTCGGGTTCTTCTGGATGCTCGCGTTCCTCCTTCCGTTCCTGTTCGCGTCGGGGGCGATCGCCGAGGAAGTCGAGAACCGCACGCTGACGTTCCTGGCGACCCGGCCCTCGGGGCGCTTCTCGCTCACCATCGCGAAGCTCCTCGTGGCCTGGACGTTCAGCGCGGGGCTCCTCGTCGCGGGCGTGCTCCTGCTCCACGTGGGCGCCTACGCCACCGAGCCGTCCGACATGATCGAC
The DNA here is from genome assembly GCA_044223665.1 of Sandaracinaceae bacterium. Lineage (GTDB taxonomy): Bacteria > Myxococcota_A > Polyangia > Polyangiales > Sandaracinaceae > JBBSAT01. The sequence goes on from JBGALT010000231.1 coordinate 6,983, forward strand.
GAGATCTCGGACACCTTGCGCTATGCGGGCGCGCTCGCGCTGCTCTCGCTCTGCTATTCGGCGATCTGCCTCTTCTGGGGGGCGCTGGTCGTCGAGGCGTCGGGCCTGGTCTCGACGCTGCACCTCGCGTCGCTCGAGTTCGTCTTCGGGTTCCTGCCCGGGGTCGCGCGCTTCGCGTCGATGAACTACTTCTGCCAGGAGCTCGCGGGCCTCGAGCGCGGCGGCTTCGGCGCCGACTGGGTGCCGGACCTCTCGATGGGCGTCTGCGGCGCCATCGTCGGCGTCGTGACGCTGCTCTTCGTGATGCTCGCCACGCTCGTGGTGGAGACGAGCGAGGTCGGCTTCGGCCGAGCGTAGGCCGCTCGCGCGAAGTCCCCTCCGGCCCGCGACGGTGATATCGTCGCGGCGTTGAGGACCGAGTCGCACATCAGCGTCGCCAAGGCGCAGGTCCGGGAAGGGCAGCTCTCGCGACACGCCGGCGGACGCTGGGACGGCGGGCGCGCTTTCGCGGTCGTGAGCGGTCTCGGGCTGCCGCGGACGTGGTGGATCGCCAACGGCGCGGTGCTGCGCGGTCTCGAGCAGGGGCTCGAAGAGAGCAAGCTCGATCGGCGTGGTGCCGACCGGCTGGTCCACGCCTGCGATCGGGCGCGCAACGAGCTCGCGCAGACCTGCGACCAGCTCGTCGAGCGCGCCTTGCCCGACTGCGCGCTGGCCGCGGTCCTCTTCGACGGCGGCGAGCTGCACGTCGTCAGCGCCGGCCCCGCACGCGTCTACCTCCACCGCTCCGGCAAGCCCCAGCGGCTCACGCCGCGCGAGGAGACGCCCAACGGTGTGCTCCGCGCGCGCTTCGCGCACTGCTCGGCGACGCTCGAGCCGGGGGACCTGGTCATGGCCGGGAGCGCGACGGCGTTCTCGGTGAAGTCCATCGCGCAGGTCGTCAGCGTGCTGTCGCAAGACATCAAGACGCCGCCCGCCGTGCTCGCGGCGCTGCTGACCGACCCGGCCGATCAGGTCGGCGCCGGCGCCGCCGCGATCGTGATGCGCGTGGCCTGATCGAGCGCGTCCCCGCGGCGCCGAGCGCGAGCGACCGTCAGGCCGAGGCGTCGGACGCCCGACGCTGTGTCGCTCGCTCGAGCGCGCGCATCAGCGCCGCCTGGGTGAAGGGCTTGGGCAGGTGGACGTCGATGCCGGCCTCGAGCACCTGGTGCTGCTCGTCCTCGCCCACGTGGGCGGTGGCCGCCAGGATCGGGAGCCGCGGCCGACCCTCGCGCGCCTCGCGCGCGCGCACGAGCCGCGCCAGCTCCAGCCCGTTCAGGCGCGGCATCTCCACGTCGGTCAGCAAGAGATCGAACTCGCGCTGCTGGATGAGCTCCCATGCCGCCTGCCCATCCTCGGCGATCGTCACGCGGTGCCCGGTGTTGGTGAGCATCCGCTCGAGGATGCGGCGGCTGAAGGGCTCGTCGTCGCAGACCAGGATCGAAAGCGAGCGCGTCTCCGCGATCGGGCCGCTCGCCTTGCGCTCCCGCGACGTCAGCAGATCGGCGGGCATCGTGGCCGTGCCCCCCGGCGCAGCGGGCAGCGCGACCTCGACCGTGAACGTGGTCCCCTCACCGACCACGCTCTTCACCGCGATGTTCCCGTCCATGCGCTTGACGAGCTCGCGCACGATCGCGAGGCCGAGCCCCACGCCGCCCTGGATCGCGGCGTCCTCGCGGGCGCCTTGCTGGAAGGGCTCGAAGATGGACCCGAGCTTGTCGTCGGGGATGCCGCGCCCGGTGTCCTCGACCTCGAGGATCAGGCGATCGGGCTCGGCGGCCGGCTTGACGCGCAGGGTCACCCGCCCCGAGGGCGTGAACTTGAGCGCGTTCGCCACGAGGTTGAGGACGATCTGCACGAGCCTCACGCGATCGCCCACCCTTCGGCGGGCGATGCCGCGGTCGGCCTGGGCGACGAGCGCGAGCCCGCGGGCCTCGGCCTGGACGACGAAGGGCCGCAGCACGTCGGCGAGGGCCTCGTCGAGGAAGAACGGCCGCGCGTCGAGCGCGATCGCGTCGGCCTCGGCGCGCGTGAAGTCGAGCACGTTGTTCAGCAGCCCGAGCAGGACCAGCGCCGACTCCTGAGCGGCCGTCACCTGCTCGCGCACCCCGGCGGAGGCCTCGCCTCGACGCGCGAGGTCGGTCATCGCGATGACTCCGTGCAGCGGGGTGCGCAGCTCGTGGCTCATGTGGGCGAGGAAGCGCCCGCGCACTGCGTTCGAGCGCTCGAGGGATCTCGCGGTCTCGCTCAGCGCGCGGGCGCGCGCGGTCGCCACCCGCCGGAAGGCCCGCGTGATGCCGAGGAGGATGAGGACGTAGCCGAGCCCGGCGAGCGCGCGCTCCGCGGTCGACTCGCCGATCGCGTGGGGCACGGCGATGATCGGCTCGAGCCACGCGACGACCGGCACGAGCACGATCGTGATCACGGTCCAGACGACGGCCTCCGTGCGTCGCCCCATGAGCAGCACCGAGAACCCGACCAGCGAGAGCCACCACTTCGACGAGGGCATGCCGTACGCCGCGGGGATGACGAGCGCGACGGTGGCGACGAGCGCGGTGCCGTGCACGGCGACCGTCGAGCGCGCGTCGGGCGCGCGCCGGTACCAGAGGTGGAGAGCGCCTGTCAGGACCGCGCCGGCGGCGTTGCCCCACCACGGGGTGGC
>JBGALT010000232.1:0-9483 GCA_044223665.1 Sandaracinaceae bacterium
GTGACCGACGTCGCCCGCGAGAGCTCGTCGTAGTGGTAGCGGGTACGCAGCCGGCCGCTGCTCGCCTCGAGCTCCGCGCGCAGACGGTCGAACGCGTCGTACACGTACGCGCGATCGCCCGCGTCCGGGTCGTGCGACTCCGTACGTCTCCCATACGAATCGTAGGTGTTCGTCCAGCTGAACCCGCGCTGATCGCGCATCGACCGCACGAGGCCGAACGGACCGTACGAGTACTTGGTGAACGTGATCGGCGCGTTCACCTCTCCCGTGTCGATGTCGAAGCTCGGGCGCCCCGCCATGTCGGCGATGACGACCGAGGCATGCCCGAGCCGGTCGGTGATCGTCGTCGTGTTCCCCTTGTAGCTCGCGCGAAGCGGCGGGCCGTCGTCGCCCAGGTCGATGCTCGTCACGCGATCCAGCGCGTCGTACCGGAACGTGCGCACCGTGCGAACGCGCTCGTTCTCGTAGGCGGGCCGGCTCACCGAGGCCACGCGCCCGAGGCTGTCGTAGCTGACCCCGCTCTGCACCCATCCCTCGAAGCCGAGATGGCGGCGCGACTGCACGCGTGCCCACTGGTCGATCTGGACGCGCTGCTCCGGGGCCCCGTTCGCGCGCCGTACCACGATCATGCCCGAGCGAACGGTCGGTGCGGGGATGTCGAGCGGTCGGTAGGACACATCGAGACGCTGTCCATGACCCGAGCTCGAACGAAGCCGCCCGAGCTCGTCGTAGGTGTTGGACGTCGCGACGCAGTTGGCGTCGATCGAGACCAGCGGTACGCCGAGCGTCGGATCGAACCCCAGCCACTCCTCGCGTCCCAGAGAGTTCACGATGCGCCGCGGGAAGATGTGCTCGTCTGGATCGGTCTCGAGAGTCGTCGACTGGACCGGGCCCTCGGTGGCGTCGGGCGAGGCCGTGAGCGTCGTCGTCGTGACTTGCCCGAGGCCGTCGCGCGCGAGCGTGGTCTCACGACGCAGCGTCGCGTCTCCGCTCGGCTCGCGAATCACCCGGCGGAGCAGATGCGGAAACCCGTTCTCGTCCGGACCGCCGCCTTCGTATCCGCCCCACTCGAACGTGCTGGTCCGCGTGAACTGGCACTGCGGGTCGAGCGAGGGAACGCAGCCTTCGGTCGCGCTGCGGACCGACGCGACGTCCGTCTGCGAGAGCAGCCAGTGCTGCCAATCGGCGTGTGACTCGAGCGTGATGTCGGTACGGCCGATCCCCGGCATGACCTCGTGCACCGCCCTCGGAACGGCGAAGCCTCGGGGCTCGTACTCGAACGTCCGATCGATCGCGCGAACGAGGTACGCCGACGGTGGGCTCGGGAACGCGCCCACGTCGAGACTCACGGGCAGCTCGAACGGCTGCACGTCGCTCCAGCGCGCGCCCGGGACGTCGCGCCACTCACGGACGTGGACAGCGCTGATCTGCGCCATCGGATAGGGCCCCGCGCTCGCCCCGTACTCGGTGAACGTGGCGCGTACGTGCAGGACGCCACCGCGACCATTCCGGCCGACGATCCGCAAGCTCACGCGGGGACGGCCGGCGCTCACGAACCGACGGCCTTCGTGCGGCGTCATCGTCCCGGGCCGGTAGCCCGCCTCGAAGTCCGGCGGCTGGTAGTATGTGTCGGTGACGCGAAACTCGTCGGCCGTGGCTCCCGGCTCCATCACGAGGTGTCGGAGGAAGCCGAGCCAGCCCCCGCCCTCCACGTCGAATCGCGGGCTCGAGTAGAAGTGCCGAAAGGTCGGCGCGGGACTGCCGGGCGCGGACCCGAGAGGGTGGTCCGAGTGCGTCGCGACCGTCGTGACGCTGGTGCCGCATACCACCGGCGTCGAGGGTGCGTCGCAGCTCCCCGTGGAGTAGTGACGCCGCGAGTAGGTCGCCTGCGCCTGCGCCACGCCGGAGCGCTCGACCCGGATGAGGAGCCCGGCCGGCTGATCGACGACGTGCCGAACGTGCAGCGTGACGCGCCCGGTGCCGGCGATCGGCGTCGCGTACTGCAGGTCGGCCAGGCCATCTCCGTCGTAGTCGAGCACCGAGGTGAGCGGCCAGCTGTCGACGGACGCGAGACCCGTGATCGGGGTCTGTCGGATGCCGCCCGGCATCGAGGTGATGCGTCCCGGGGAGTAGCGGTCGCCGTCCCAGAAATAGACGGCCATCCGGTCGCCGCTCGGCCCGGCGACGAGCACGCCGATGTCTGCCGTGCCGTTGCCGTCGAAGTCCGCGATGCGGAGGTTCGAAGCGTGCACCCCGGGATAGCGCTGCTGCGTCGCGTCGGCGGGCAGCGTGAGAGCGGGTACCGGCGGTGCGAAGAAGCCACCCATGTTGAGCCGGAGCTGCCATCGCGCGTTCGTGACCTCGCTCGGCGTCGTGATGTCGAGCGCGTCGGTGAGACCGTCGCCGTTGGCGTCGAGGTAGACCCACTCCCGGGTCGGCTCGAGGTTGACGCTCGGAAGGGGCTCGCCATCCTCGACGCCGCCGGAGGGCACGACGACGACCGCGCCCTCGTCGGGCGCTTCCTCGTCGCAGGTGCCACGCCACTGAGCGTAGAGCGTGGACGTCCGCCCGCTACCATCGAGGCTGAGCGTCCCGAAGGGAAGCGTCCAGGGCTCCGGCGGCGCGAACGGATTCGGGAGGACTTCGCTGTCGAAGCACGAGATCGAGTCGATGTACGTCGACGGTGTGCTCAGACCTGGCCACGTCCTCCAGCTGACCTCGCGCCGGGCATGGAAGAGCGGGTCGGGGATCGTCGTGCTGACGGTGTGGGCGCACGCGAGAAGCGGCTGTCCGAACCCGCGACCGGAAGGATCGCCCATGCCGATCGAGAGCCGCCGGCGATCCTGCTCCGACGGCAGTGCACGAAGGCTTCCTTCGGGACACCCTGCGGTCCACGAGAGGCTGGTGCCCAGCGCGTAGCTGCGCGGCCCGGAGCCCGAGGTGACGCCGAGCCGTCGCACCTCCAGAGACGTTCCGGGAAAGCTCACCGCGCTCGTGATCAGCTCCGCGCGCCCGTCGCCGTCGTAGTCGTACGGGATCGCCGCCGCTCCGGACGCGAGATCGATCGAGTCGGTGACGAAGCTCGGCGGTGTCAGCGTGGTGTCGAGGCGACGGATCGACCAACGGGCCCCATCGGGCACGAGTAGCTCGTCGGCGCCGTCCCCATCGAAGTCCGCATGCGCGGCAAACGTGTACGCCAGGTTCGGGCCGACCCCGTCGAGCTGCGGGAGCGTGCTCACCGCGAGGTCCCCGTCGGCCATCCGGCCCTCGGAGTACGTGAACGTCAGCGGCTCGCGGCACGCGCCGGCCAGTCCGCGCACACACTCCTGGACACTGCGGATGCCGTTCGCGCCACCGTCGACCGAATAGGTCCGAGCGACGTGGCCGTCGGGGCCGCGCGCCGTCACGACCGAGAGATACTCCGAGGTCACGAGCGCCACGCTGATGGGTCGCGTCCCGTCGGCACGGCAGCCCGGAGTCGTCTCGGTACACGCGATCGCGCCGCCCACGATCCGTAGCCGCGGAGCCACCGCGTCGTCCCGCCGGTACGACAGCTGGACCGACCGACGGCCCTCGCCGAGCTCGGGCATGCTGACGTGTCCGGTGTACCGGAGCTCGGTCGTCTGGATCTCGGTCGGGACGCATCCCGCATCCACGAGCGTCGAGACTGGCCCCGAGGAAGTGTCCTCGTCGTGCGCGACGAAGGCGTGATGCAGGACCATGAAGTTGCCGGCCAGGTCCTCGACTCGCGTCAGCATCCACGCGTAGGTCGGGCGCAGCTCGCTGACGCGAACGCCGTACGGTTCGGACGGGCTGGGCTCGCACGCAGCGCCGCCGACGCTCTGATCGTAGCGGAAGCGGGTCCCGTCCTCGTGATGAACGACGAAGCCCGTCGGGCTGCGCTCGTCGTCGCCGCACACCTCGACGAGATCGGTGCTGTTGTGCAAAGGGCGCAGGTACTCGACGGATCCGCCCGCGCACGCGCTCGGCGCCGGGGATGGCGGGTCGAACGCGAGGAGGCGCTCGCCTTCGAGACAGAACACGTCCTCGTCCCAGCGGATCGGCCCGACGCGATCGCCATCGATCGACCGCGACCGCGCGCATCGCGTGATGCTCGACAAGCCCGTCATGCTCCAGCCACGGCCCATCGGGCCGTCGCCGCTTCGGCTCGAGTAGTGCAGCGCGAGGTCCGGTGCGATCCCCGCGCGTCCCGGCGGCGCCCAGAGCGGGAGGTCGTAGGTCGACGCGCCGTCCGGAGTCACCGCGAAGACGCCGCGCGTCCAGCCCGCGTGGCCCTCCGCGGGGACGATCCCGCCCTCGGCCCAGCCGTCGGGGAGCCCGTCGAGGTCCGCGGTCGTGCGGCCCACCAGCGCCGTGCCTTCACCGCCCGCGCATGCGCAGACGGCGGCGAGACAGAGGACGATGAAGCGCGTACGAATCGTTCCAGGCGTCGTCGACGGCATGCTCCCCCCCACGTTCGGACCTTGCGCGCGGGGCCCCCGCGCTCGTGCCACGGTGCCCGTTCCCCATCGGGTGTCAACGCAACAATCGTGGCACCCACTCGACGACGACGTGTGCGCCGGGGTCCACCACGACGCAGACGCACCCACCTGGACCGGGGCTCGCCCGCACTCTCGCGGCCGCCGCGTCCCGCCGGCCGCGATTCCAGCCGAACACCCTCAGCGCGGGCGTAGCCCGCAGCCCAACGACATCGGCGCCGCAGCGCGGCGCGCTGTCTCGGAAGCACGCGGTGGCGATCGAAGGCTGCCGCAGCTCTGCACGCGCACGAGGCGCGGGTCGCCCACCACCATCGTCCCAATCGTCGCGTCACGCGACGATTCTGGGACGTAGTAGATCAGGGCATCCCGCCCGGCCCGCGTCTTGCTGCCGGCGCGCTCCCGGCTCGCCGCCGTGCATTTCGTGACGGATGGCGCCGGCCGGTTCGTTCCGCTATGCCCGCTCCTCCGCACGAGGTCCGCCCGATGTCCAACAAGCCTTTCTTCGCGATCACTGCGCTCCTGACGCTCACGGCCGGGGGATGCTCGACGGACCACGGCGCGCAGATGTCCGCCAACGACGCCGGCATCCAGCTCCCCGACGCCTCCGCGCTGCCGGACGTCGTGAGCATCGACGCCCCGGTGCTGTCCGCCATCGGCACGGCGTGCTCGACCGACACCGACTGCGGGACGGGGAACCTCTGCTCGGACTTCTTCGGCCCGGCCGGCTACTGCACGGCGATCTGCGACGCGACGGCCGGCACCGGCTGCCCCGAGGGATCGACCTGCGTCGGCTTCAGCCAGACCGAGGCGTACTGCCTGCTCGCGTGCGATCCCTCGGTCACGACCCGCCAGTGCGGCGGGCGGCCGGGGCTCGGCTGCTCGACGGCCGGAACGAGCGCCGGCCTGTGCGTGCCCGGCTGCGTCGACGCGACCGACTGCGCGACCAGCCTCTCGTGCGATCCGATGGGGGGCGATCTGGGCGCGGGCACCTGCTACACGGCGGGCGCCCCGATCGGCACGCCCTGCACCGACGACACGATGTGCCCTGCCGGCGGCCTGTGCGAGACCGAAGACGGCGCCGGATGGCCTGGCGGCGCGTGCGTGGTGATCGAGAGCCCGCCGTGCAACGTGACGGCGAACACGGGCTGCACGGGCGACGCGCAGTGCATCGCGTCGCAGGGCGGCTTCGGCGGCCCGCCCACGGGCCTGTGCGTGGACGGCTGCGCGACGTCGACCGACTGCCGCGTCGGCTACTCGTGCGAGGCCTCGGCGGCCTATCCGGACCGCCACTACTGCGCGCCGGCCTGCACCACGACCGCGCAGTGCACGGGCACGAACGTCTGCAACGTGGGCCTCGGCACCTGCGCGCCGCCCTTCGACGCCTCGCGCCTGGGCGCGACGTGCCAGCGGTTCGACCCGACCACGTGCAGCGGCGGCACGTGCTTCTCGGAGCGCTCGAGCGGCTTCCCCGACTCGTACTGCACCTACCAAGGCTGCAGCGATACCGTCCCGTGCCCGACCGGCGGCGTCTGCTCGGAGAGCTACGGCGCGACGGGCGTGTGTCTCGATGCGTGCACGAGCGACGCGAGCTGCCGCGCCGGCTACGCGTGCCGCCCCTCCGATCCGGCCGATCCGCTGAGCCCGACGGGCTGCACCCCGGCGTGCACGGCGAGCACGCAGTGCACGCGCATGGGCAACGTCTGCAACGTCGGCACCGGCCTCTGCACGGCCGCCTTCACGGCCGCGAACCTGGGCATGCCCTGCACGAGCGACTCGATGTGCACGGGCGGGCGCTGCATGACGGAAGCCTCGACCGGCTACCCGGGCGGCGAGTGCGTCTACCCCGGCTGCTCGCTCACGGGCGGCACGGGCGCGACGTGCCCGGGTGGAAGCGCGTGCGTGGACGACGGGCTCGGCGATCCGGCCCTGGGGATCTGCGCGCCGACGTGCGCGGTCGGCGGGACGAGCTGCCGTGACGGCTACGCCTGCGTCGCGAACGCCGGCAGCACCACCGAGGGCACGTGCCAGGCGAGCTGCACGGCGACCTCGTGCGCCGCCGGCCGCAGCTGCGACGGCACGACGCACCTCTGCATGTGATCAGCGAGGGCGGCGAGCGCGGCGGAGAACGAGCGCCGCGAGCACGACGAGCGCCGCGACCCCCGCGCTGCGGCTCTCGCGGGTGCCGGCGGCGCAGCCCTGGAACGTCACGCGACCGACGGGATCGAAGCAGCGATCACCGTCGGGCACGCTCGCGTGGCCCGCACCGTCGATCGTCACGACCTGCAGGCAGATCGGCGTCACGGCGCCCGAGCCGGGCAAGAGGAACGACATCGTGATGTTGCCGCCGTCGGTCTGGAAGTTCCGGACGCGGTCGACCAGCACGGGCGCGTCGATCCCCTCGCCGCGGGTCTGGAAGAGCAGGTACTCGATCGAGCCGGGCGGACCGTCGTCGGTGGCGGGCTGGAAGAACGCACCGATGCGGTAGCCGCCTTCCGGCAGGCACGGCAGCGAGCCGACGGCGGCCGACGTGGGCTCGGCCAGCACGACGGGGCTCGGCGCGATCGCGTCGCGGCTCGAGCCCGTGCAGAACGAGAAGTCGAGCTCGCCGTCGACTCCGATCGCGCGACCGACGTAGGCGGTCTGGGTGGTCAGTCCGCCGTCGGGCAGGAACAGGAGCGAGTCTCCCTGCGTCTGCACGAGGCCGGAGACCCCCATGCCGTCCTCGAGCGCGCAGCTCGCACCGCAGGAGCCGCAGGTGACGAGCTGGAAGAGCATCGAAGGCGGATCGCCGGGGCCATCCGGACCGAAGTAGCCGGCGGCGTAGCGCACCACGACCGGCGCATCGATGGACGCGTTCACCGCGCCCGAGGCCGGCGAGACCTCGAGGGGGCGCAGCGGATCGGTGGCGCACTCCTGCTCGGGGACCTGCGCCCGCGCCGACCGGGCGGCGAGGCCGAGGCCGAGAACGAGCAGCAGCATCCCGAGAGCGCGCACGAGCGGCAGTATAGGACGCGCCACCGCGATCGGCCGCTTCCGTGCTATCGGGACGATCGTGTCCCCGGCGCCGCGTGATCCGTTCCTCTCCGCGCTCGTCCTCGCGGGCACGGTCCTGGGGGATGCCACGTGCCTGGCGGCCCAGCTCGATCCGCGCCTGCGCGCGCGCCTCGAGGACACCCTGCGCGAGCACGAGGCCGCTCGGGCGCGCGATCGCGAGGCCGGCATGCGCGCCCTCGCCCTCACCCTCGCCTCGCCCGCTCCCGCGTGCGCGGAGCAGGCGCCACCCCGCGTGCGCTCGGTCCTCGCGACCGTCGCCGAGCGGGATCGCGCCGCGCGGTGGCAGCGCGATGCGCCCGTGCCGCGCGCCGGCTTCCGCGCCAGCGCGGCGCTCCGCACGACGCTCGCGAGCCTGGCCGAAGAGGACGCATGGCGCGCGTGATCCGCGGCGCGGCGCGCGTCGTCTCCGCGCAGATGCGGGCGAGCGCCCCGAGCGCGCTGGCCGAGGCGGCGATCCTGCTCGCGCGCGAGCGTGCGCAGCTCCGCGAGAGCGCCGCGCGGGAGATCGGCACGCTCGCGCTCGACGTCGCACGGCAGCTCGTCGGGGAGGCGGTCGCCCACGATCCGGCGCTCCTCGAGCGCATCGTCGCGCGCACCCTCGAGCGTGCTCGACACGACAGCGCGGTCACGGTCGTGCTCCACCCGGACGACCGCCGCGCGCTCGTCGCGCGGCTCGGTGCGATGCCGCCCGGCATCACGCTCGAGGACGACGCGAGCCAGGCGCGGGGCGGCTGCTGGGTCCGGGGCACGCTGGTGACGGTCGACGCGCGCCTCGAGACGACGCTCGCCTCGCTCGCCCGCGCGATGGGCGTGGATCCGCCGACGTGAGCGAGCCCGAAGCGGAGCCGGAGCCCTCGCCGCGGTCCACACCGGGGCGCGATCTGCGCGCCTGGGGCGTGTCGTTCTCGCTCCTGGCGCTGACGCTGCTGAGCACGCTGTACGTGGGCGCCGGCATGCACGGCCTCGAGGTCACGAGCCTCGACACCCTCTGGGCCGGCGCCGACTTCGCGCTGCCGCTGCTCGCGATCCTCGTGACGCACGAGCTCGGCCACTACGTGGCGGGGCGCATCCACCAGGTGGACATCTCGCCGCCCTACTTCATCCCGATGCCCTTCGTGCTGCTCGGTACGATGGGCGCGGTGATCCGGCAGCGCGGCGCGATCCGCTCCAACGATGCGCTCCTCGACGTCGGGGCGTCCGGCCCGCTGGCGGGCATGGCGGTCGCGGTACCGGTGCTGCTCTACGGCCTCTCGACCTCCACCGTGGAGCCGCTCAGCGCGCTGCCCGAGAGCGCCATCCTCGAGGGCCACTCGATCTTCTACGAGCTCGCGCTCTACGTGACCCACGGAGCGATCCCCGACGGCCACGACATCTTCCTCACGCCGACGGCGTTCGCCGGCTGGGCCGGCCTGCTCGTGACGATGATGAACCTCTTGCCCATCGCGCAGCTCGACGGTGGGCACGTCGCCTTCGCGCTCTTCGGCCCGCGGCAGAACCGGTACGGGCGAGTCCTCTTGGGCCTCTTGCCGGTCGCCGCCGTCGCTGCCAGCGGCTGGTACCTCGCGGTCGGGCTCCTCTCGGGCGCGAGCGGCGACGCCCTCTGGAACGCGGCCCTCGCCGGCGTGCACTGGCTCGTCTGGTTCGGGGCGCTCCTCTTGATGGGTCGATTCTCGGGGCTCGATCACCCGCCGGCGGGCGATCGCCCGCTCACGACCGGCCGGCGCGTGGTCGCGATCGCGACGCTCGTCCTCTTCGTCCTCCTCTTCATGCCGAGCTGGGTGCGTCAGGCCTGAGCGCACCCCGAGGGCGGATGCGATCCTGAGCTGGGCAGGTCCGCTCGTCGAGACCGATCGGGCCCGCGCATGGTCGCGCCGTCAGACCGGTCGTCACGCGGCGAAACCGCGGGATCGGCCGTACGCCGAGCGCGAGG
>JBGALT010000023.1:0-69225 GCA_044223665.1 Sandaracinaceae bacterium
ACCGAGGAGCAGAGCGAGCTCGTGCGCCAGATCCCGCGGCTCGTGCAGGCGCTCGCCTCGGGCGATCTCGGCCTCGACGGCACGATCGACTTCCATCCGGCGCGCACCATCCACGTCGGCATCGTCTCCACCGACATGGGCGCGCTCGACGCGACGGGGATCGCCTCGTGCACCCCGGGCACGGGGGACGACGGCCTGCTGCAGACGGGAGGTGCCGCGTGCACGGGAGCCCAGCGTGGACCGGTGCTCACCTTCGAGCGCGGCGGGGACGCGGTGGCGTTCGCGGCGGACGTCGGCTGCGTGGCCGACCTCGGGACCGAGGGCTGCGGCGAGGAGCAGCCCCTCGAGTCGATGCTCAAGGCTCTCTCCCCGAGCACGCCGCAGGTCTGGACCCTCCCGGGCTACGCGCCGCCCACGTTCCTCACCGGCACCGGTCACGGCGGTGCCGAGGACCCGAACGGGGGCCTCGTGCGGGACCAATCGGTCTTGGCGATCATCCTCATCTCGGACGAGAACGACTCGTCGACCTTCGATCCGAGCCTCTTCTCGCTCGAAGCCGCGCCCTATGCCGACGTGAACCTGAACCTGCGCGGCCTCGCGTTCCCCGACCAGCTCCACCCCATCCAGCGCTACGTGGACGGCCTCCTCGCGCTGCGGTCGGAGCCGGGGCACCTGGTCTTCGGCGCCATCGTCGGCATGCCGGTGGAAGCGACCGGGCTCGAGCTCGACGCGATCCTGCGCCTGGATGCGATGCAGGAGCGCGAGGATCCGGTGCGGCACGACCGACTGCTCACCGCGTGTCGCGGGCCGCTGCAGACCGAGGGGGCCTACCCGGGACGGCGCGCGGTGGAGCTCGCGCGGGAGCTGCGGGCGGCGGGGGCGGGGGCGAGCGTCGGGTCGATCTGCGACGGCTCGTTCGAGCACGCGCTCGACGAGATCGTGCGGCGCATCGGCGACGCATTCCGCGAGACGTGCCTCCCGCGCGCGCTGAGCCAGGACGCCGCCGGGCGTGTCTCGTGCGTGGTCGAGCAGGTGCTGCCGCCGATCGGAAGCGCGGCGGACGCGCGCACCCACTGCAGCGGTCTCGGCGATGCGGCGACCTACGAGCTCGTCGGCACCCAGACCTTCGTGACGGACGGTCGCACCGTCGAGCGCCAGGTGTGTGCGCTGCGGCAGCTCCGTCGAGAGGAGGTCGGGACCTCGAGCGTGGGCTGGTTCTACGACGACGAGAGCGCCGAAGTGGCCGACATCTGCCCGCACGCGCCGGCCGAGCGGGCGCAGCGGATCTCGTTCCAGGACGTGACCATCGTCGCCGGAGCCGACGTGCGCCTCGCGTGCGACGAGGTCGTGGCCGGCCAGAGCGGCGAGATCACCATCGGCTCGTTCTGCAACCCGAGCGCGGCGGTCGATCCGTGCGCCGCGGGCCTCGCCCCCGACCAGCGCACGCCGCTCGTGTGCGATGGCTTCACGCGCGCGTGCGCCGTCCCGTGCTCGGCGGATGCCACGTGCACGATCGCCGGGTTGGCGGGCGAGCTGTGCGACGACCGAACCGCTACCGAGATCTTCGGGGCGATGCTGCCCGAGGGCCTCGACCCGCACGCGGTCCACGGGGTGTGCCTCAACGCGACCTGCGAGTAGCGGCCCATTGCCGAGCGCGGCGGGCGCCCTCAAGGTTCACGCCGTGCTCACCGCCGATCTGGCTCACACGCGCCGCAAGGGCGATCGGCTCTTCGTCGTTCCGCTCGGCGCGCGCCGAGAGGCCGCCGTCGATCTGGCGGCGGCGGTGCTGGGCGCGGCCGAGAGCGCCGAGGGGCTGCGGCGCGAGGAGCTCGACGCGGCGCTGGACGCGATCGAGGTGGAGCCGCGAGACGACAAGCTCAAGCAGGGCTTGGCCAAGCTGGTGGAGGACGCGCTCGAGTTCGAGGTCTCCTCGGACGTCGAGCCCGCGTCTCTACGCGGCGAGGTGTTCGCGCGTGCAGCGACCGCGCGGCGCGAAGGTCGCTTCGATCGCGCCGCGCTCCTCGCCGCGGTCGGGCACGAGCGCGGCGTCGCTCCCGAGGCGCTCGAGCGCGCGCTCTATGCCGACCTGAAGTCGCAGCACGTGGTGGGCTTCTCGTCGCGGGCGATCTTCGATGCCGGGCCCGAGGCGCTCGTGCGGCGCTACGAGGCCGCCCAGCCGCAGGCGGTGCTGCTCCGCGCGACCCAGCTCGTCGCGACGGTGACGCCCCGCGACCCCGCGGCCACGCGAGCGCTCTTCCGGAAGCTGAAGTTCCTCGGCCTCTTGCACGCGATCGTCCGCGACGGGAAGCGGCTGCGCATCACCCTCGATGGTCCCTTCCATCTCTTCGCGCAGACGACCAAGTACGGCCTCGCCCTCGCGCGCGCGCTACCGGTGCTCACGAGCGTGGGCCCCCACGAGATCACCGCCGACGTCCGCTGGGGCAAGGAGCGCATGCCGCTCCGGTTCGTCGTCGAGAGCGAGGCGCCGACCGAGAGCGAGGGCGACGTCGAGCGCGCCCTGTCGCCCGATGCCGAGAGCCTGCTCGCGCGCTGGAAGCGCGCCGACGCGAGCTGGCGCGCCGCCGCGGCGACCGACGTCGTCGAGGTGGCGGGCCGGGCGCTCTTCGTGCCGGACCTCGTGCTCACGCACGTGTCGGGCATGCGCGTGCAGGTGGAAGTCATGGGCTTCTCGTCGCGCGATGCGGTGTTCGCGCGCGTGGAGCTGGCGCGCTCGGGGCTCTTGCCGCCGACGATCTTCTGCGCGAGCGAGCGCCTCCGTGTCTCGGAGGAGGTCTTCCCCGACGACGCCGGGAGCGCGCTCCTCGTCTACAAGGGCGTGATCCCGATCGGCGCCCTCGAGGAGAGGCTCGAAAAGCTGCGCGGCGGCTGACCGCCGACGTGGCCCGCGCCGCCACGTGGCCAGAGGCACGCAGTCAGCCCAGGCGCTCGGGCTCGATCGAAGCATCCTCGAGGGCCGCGGCGACGAGGGCGATTCGCAGCTCGAGGATCGCGAGCACGATGCCGCTCGCCTCCACCAGCACGCCGAGCAGGAACGCCGCGAGCGCGACCGAGGCGGCGTCTTCCCACACCAGCGAGAGGCCGATGGCCAGCGAGCAGAAGAGCATCGACAGCACGGTGCACAACAGACAGACGAGCGCAGCCCGCACGAGGCGCGCGCGCGCCATCAGGTGCTCCACCTGCTCCTCGAGGGTCACCACCCGGCGGCGCGTGCTGCGGCTCGGCGAGGGCGCCGGCGCGCTCGACATCCGCGAGAGCGCGTCGATCTCTTCCTTGTGGATGGCGCGGATGCGCCCGACGATGACGGCCAGGCGGTTGTAGAGCGCCAGGCACACGAGGCCGGCCGCCGAGATCATCACGACGGGCGCCACGAGCAGCTGGATCGTGTGGGACGCGTCGGGCACGGCTCCTTGGATAGGCACCGCGCCCTCCGGCGCGAGCCCCGGCTACCCAGGCCGGCGCGGGCCCCGACGGGCGGGCTGGCGTAGCGGCGTGATTTTCCTATGCTCGGCCGCCATGACCACGAGCGAGCCTGGGATCGAGCTCTTCTTCGACGTCGGCTCGTCCTATTCGTACCTTGCGTTCACCCAGATCGACGCGATCGAGAAGCGCACCGGAAAGAGGATCCGGCTCCGACCGTTCCTTCTCGGCGGCGTCTTCAAGGCCACCGGCAACGACATGCCGGCCCGGGTCGCGGCGAAGGCCAAGTACATGATCGCGGACATGCAGCGATGGGCGGCCGAGTACGGCGTGCGCTGGACGCTGCCGGCGAGCTTCCCGGTCGTCACGATCACCACGCAGCGCGCGCTCGTCGCGGCCGACCGCCTGTTCGGCCAGGAGGCCGTCAAGACGCTCGGCCGCGGCCTCTTCGACGCCTACTGGGTCGACGGGCGGGATCCCTCCGATCGCGCGGTGATCGGCGAGGTCGCCGGCGCGGTGGGGCTCGACGCGGCGGCCATCGTGGGGGCGATCGACGCCCAAGAGACCAAGGATCGCCTTCGTGCCGACACCGAAGAGGCAGTCACCCGCGGCGCGTTCGGGGCGCCGACGTTCTTCTACGGCACCGAGATGTTCTTCGGCAACGACCGCATCGCGCACCTCGCGCGCGCGACCGGGAGCGAGTAGTCCATGCGTTATCTCTGTCTGAACTGCGAAGAGCGCTTCGAGCACGATCCCGATGGCAAGGGCAAGCTGCGCTGCCCCAAGTGCTTGCGGGTCACGGGCCTCGAGAAGGTGGGCGATCCGAAGAAGGCCGCGCCCGCGCAGAGCCCCTGGCTCGTGCCCGGCGTCGTCGCGGGGCTGCTCGCGGCGCTGGTCGGGGGCTGGGCCGTGTGGCGCTCGAACCGGCAGGTCACGGTCGGGGACGAGATCCCGGATGCGCCGCTCGATCAGGAAGTGCTCGAGGCGCACCTGTCTCGCCATCACGTGGATGCGCGCCCCCTCACGCAGCTACTCGTGGCCGGCGACGGAATCGAGGCGCTCGGCGAGCACGCCCACGGCAGCAGCGCCCAAGATCTCGCGGGCGGCGTGCTGGAGCAGATCCGCGCGCGGGCCGAGGCCGGCGCGCTCACGCCGTGGTCGATGGGCGTTCCGCGCGAGACCCCGATCGAGGACGCCGAGGCCGCCTGGGGCTGGCTCGACGAGGACGGCTCGCACCGTCGTCTCTACCCGCTCGAGGTCGCGGCCATCATGGCGTCGGCGCTGCGCACGCGCGGCGTGAACGCGATGATCGCCGAGGCGTTCGCCTTCCCCGGCGACGAGGCGCCCCCCGATCCGTCCGGGCACTTCGGCTACTTCGTGGTCGCCGTCTACGACGGGGAGGCCGGCGAGGGCGACCCCCACTTCTACGACCCCTACGGTGGCCGCGACGCACAGCCGGAAGAGGACGACGTCGAGGTTCTGAACGACGTGCAGGTGATCGGCGCGGCGCTGAGCCTGCGTGCGCTGCACTTGCTGGTGCGCGAGAGCGACGCCGAGCGGGCGCTCAGCGTCTCGCAGGATGCTCTCGAGATCTACCCGCGCTCGCCGACGACGCGCTCGGTGCGGGGCGCCATCCTGCTCGCGGCGGGCAACGCACCGGAGGCGCTCCAGGAGTTCCGCGCCGCGGCCGACATCCGCGAGGACGCTCCGCGCCGCAACCTGCTCGCCAGCATGTACCTCGCGCAGAACGACACCGACGCCGCCAACCGGGAGGTCTCGGCCGCGCTCGAGGAGACGCCCGACTACGCGGCGGCCCACGGCACGCTGGCCGCGATCCACCTCGCCAGCGCCGAGCCCGACGAGGCGCTGCACGAGCTGCAGACCGCCGAGCGTCTCGATCCCGACCTGCACCTCTTGCCCGGCCTCTGGGCGAACTACTACGCCGGCACGGGCGAGCTCGATCGGGCGGTCGAGTACGCGCGCCGCGCGGTCGAAGCGAGCGCGGGCGATCTGCAGACGCGCCTCATGGCGGCACGCATCTATCGGATGGCGAGCCGCTACGGCGACATGCGCCGCGAGGCGCGAGCCGTGCTGGAGGCGACCCCGAGCGCGCGCCAGGATCAGATGACGCAGCTCATCCGCCAGCTCCTCGGTCCGACGGCCCTCGAGGACGAGGAGGAAGAGGAAGAGATCAGCGACGAGGAGCTCGATGCCGAGGACGGCGAAGAGGGCGAGGACCTCACGCTCGATGGCACCGGCTTCCAGCTCAGCTCGCCGACCCTCGGCACGAGCCCGGGCGGCGACCTCACGCTGCACGATGACGAAGGCGTCGCGGAGGGCGAGGACGACGAGGCCGCGGAAGGCGAGGAGGGCGACGAGGGGCCGGCGCTCATGCTGGGCGACCGGAGCCACTTCCACCTCGGCGGCGGGGGTGGCGGAGGGGGCGGCGGCGGAGACTCGCTCCACCTCGACCTCCAGCACTGAAGGCAGCGGCCCGATCGTTCGCCGCTCGACCTCGGGGCGGGCCGCGGGTCAGTTCACGATGCGGCCGTAGGCGCGGACCCGGATGTTGACGGTGAAGGTCGCCATGCCGTCGGGGAAGGGCGAGCCGGGCGCGAGGTCGACCGACGTGCGCGCGAAGAAGCGCACGCGGCGCGAGGTGCCGACGATGTAGTCGCCCAGGGCCGCCGAGCCATCCGGGTCGATGTCCATCTCCCCCATCGCCTGCATCCCCGCCGGGATCGAGGGCACGGTCCCGATGACCTGCAGCGAGGGCGAGGTCTCCGTGGCGCTCTCCGGGCCCCAGAGGACCGTGGTCGCGGGAAGGTCGATCGTCAGCGTGTTGGGCGCCACCGCGTAGCTCACGCTCTCGATCTCGATCGCGTCGACGAGCCGCAGGAGCGTCCCGGCCGACTGGAGCAGCTGATCGAAGTCGACGACGTCGCCGACCGGTACCGAGAAGCTGATCGCCGCCGGGTCGCAGACCCCGCCCGTGCACTCGACGGGCACCTCCGTCGTCGAGGGGCAGATGTTCGTCTGCGAGCAGTCGATCGTGCGGATCGACCCGTTGGTGTCGTCGCGAAGCATGGTCGGCAGCGCGAGGGATGCGGCGGAGACCTGGAACTGTTGGTCCCCGGTCTGCAGGGCCACCACGATGGAGTTGTTGCAGGCGACGAGGCCGAGGGCGCCGAGCACGAGAAGCAAGCGGGACGTCATGTCCTCAGTGTACGAGTCCGCGCCGGGCGGCGCCAAAGGTCGGTCGCTCCATCGTCCGCGCGCCGATCCGGGGTGGATCGGCGGTGCCGGGCCGGGCCGACTTTGGAAGTGCAAGCGTCGGCAACCATGGTACAAACGGCCATCCGATGAGAAGCCGAGGGAGGGATCGTGGCCTCTGAGTCGACGCCGCCGCCGCCAGCGGGCGGGGGCGCCCGCTACGCCATCGCGGGCGTCGCGCTCGCCGCCGTCGCGGGCCTGGCTTACTGCATGATCACCCCCGGCTCGCCGCCGCCGACCACGACGGTCGCCGATGCGCACCCGGACGCGGGCCCGGCCCAGCGCTCGACGGCGCTCGTCGAGGAAGAGCTCGTGATCCCGGACGAAGAGCCCGACGCGGGCGCGGTCGACGCGGCCGAGCCAGTGGAGCCGACGCACCGTCCGACCGGCCCGCGGCCGCCCACGGGGGACTGGGACAGCTGTACCGGCGACGTGAACGCGCGCCCGACCTTCGAGGAGCACCGGGCGCAGTTCCAGGCCTGCTACGAGCACCGTCTCAAGGCGGCGCCGATGCTGCAGGGCCAGATGATGCTGCAGGTCCGAGTGGCGGCCGACGGGCACGTCGACGGGGTGCAGGTCGGCGGCTCGCTCCACGACCGCGAGGTCTTCAGCTGCGTGCGCTCGCTGGCGACCCGCATGACGTTCCCGCGCGTGACCGGCGGCACCTGTGCCGTGGTCGCCGTGCCGTACACGTTCACGCCCCAGCAGTGATCACGGGGGCTGGGATCACGGGCCCGTCACGGTCGGCGGGCTGGTGGTCATGTTGGCGCTGACGGCCAGGCTCGCGCCGGGCTCGGCCCGGAAGCGCCGCTCGACGCGCCGGCCCAGCGCCGGGTTGTCGAGCACGAGCGTGTGGTTTCCGGCCGGCACGCTCACGCCGCGGATCGGCGTCTGCCCGAGCGAGCGCCCGTCGAGCGTCACTTCGGCCCAGTCGATGGCGGTCACCCGCAGAATCGCCGTTCCGCGCGGCGCGGCGGCCCCCGCGTCGGGCCGTCGCGGGATCGCAGCTCCGGCGTCCGCGATGGCGGCGTCGGCCACGCCGGCGTCGTCTTCGCTGGCTCCCGCGTCCGGTGTGCCCGCGTCGTCGTCGAGCACCACGAGCGGCTCGATGTCGGCCGGGCTCGTGAGGCCGTGGTCGATCGGATCGATCGGCGTCGCGGGCGCGAGCTCGTAGCGCGCGTTCGAGACCATCCAGACGGCGAGGGCCGCCGCCACGGCCGCGAAGAGGAGCGCGGGCCAGCGGCTCGGCGGCGTCGCGGGCTTCGGCTCCACGGCGGCCACGGGCTCGGTCGGCGTCGCGCGCGGTCGCTCGATGCGCGCCGTCGACGTAGGCGCCTCGCGGGTCGGCGAGGTGTGCTCGGGTGCTCCGGCCCCTGCGTCCGTGTGCGCCGCTTCCGCCGACGGCTCGTCGGCGGCCGACGGAGGCGCGCCGGCGCGATCGAGCTTCGCCGTGCCGAGGATCGCGTCGAGCGCCTGGCTCTTGGCGAGCACCTCCACCCGACCCGGGGTCACGACGCCCGTCGCGCGCTCTTCGGTCGGTCGCTCGCTCGTGCTCGCTTGCTCGCGGGCTCGCACGGCGCGTGCGGCGAGGGTGGCGCTCGCACCTTCGTCGTCGTGCTCGAGCGCGCTCGCCGCCGCGCCGAGCGTGCGCGCCACGACGCGCGCCGAGGCCGGGCGCTCGGCCGCGGTCGGCGCGAGCAGCTCGCGCACGCGGCCGGCGAGTGGCTCGGGCACCGTCGGCGCAGGAAGGGCAGGCGTCGCCGCCAGGGCGCGTAGGGCGTCGACGTCCTTGGCGTCGACGGGGCTCTTGCCCGTCAGCGCGTACGTCAGCACGCACCCGAGCGAGAAGAGATCGCTCGCGGGGCCGAGCTTCTCGCCGCGCGCCTGCTCCGGCGACAGGAAGCCGGGGGTGCCGTAGAGCGCCTCTCGCTCGTCGCCGACGTCGGCACGCGCCGCGATGCCGAAGTCGAGCAGCCGCGCGTGCCCGGTCGTGTCCACCATCACGTTTCGCGGCGAGACGTCGCGGTGGACGATCTCGAAGCGCTCGTGCGCGTAGGCCAGCGCGTCGGCGATCTCCGCGCCCACCCGTGCGGCCTCGGCGGGCGCGAGGACCTGCCCCTCGACGAGATCGGCGAGCGTGGCGCCCTCCACGTGCTCCATGGCGAGGAAGTACGTGCCGTCGACGATGCCGAGCTCGTAGACGGGGACGATGTTCGGATGGCTGAGCGCGACGAGGACCTTGGCCTCCTCGACGAACATCGCGACGAACTTCGGATCTCGGGCGAGCTCGGGGAGGATCTCCTTCACCACGAGCTTCTTCTCGAAGCCGCCCAGGCCCCGCAGTGTCGCGAGGTGCACGCGCGCCATGCCGCCGCGCGCGATCTCGCGCTCGAGGAGGTACTTGCCGAAGCTGCGCGGGCCCGAGGCCGTCACTCGCGCGCAGACTAACCCGGATGCACGCCGGCCGTGGCCTCGGTGCGCTGCCGAGCGCGACGCCCCCGGACGAGCTTGGCGAGCTCGACGACGCTCGCCGGGACCAGCGCGAGCGGGAGGAGCGCGAGCGCTTCGAGCGGCTCGATGGCCCCGACGCCGAAGGCATCGCGAACCGTGGGCACGAGGCTCACGAGGCCTTGCAGGGTGAGCGTCGCGGCGACCGTGCCGACGAGCGCGCGGTTGCCCAGCGCCCCGAGCCCGAAGAAGGTTCGAGTGCGGCTGCGAGCGGTGAAGACGTAGAAGAGCTCCGCGAGCACGAGCACGAGGAACGCGAGCGCGCGGGCGTGCTCGACCGACCGGCCCGCGCCCAGCGCCCAGCCGAACGTGCCGAGGGTCACGACGGTGTGCATCGCGCCGACGCCCAGGATCTCGGCCCACTCGCGGGGACGCAGCACCGGCTCGGTGAGCCCCCGCGGCCGCTCGGTGAGGACCTCCGAGGGCGTTTCTTCGGTGACGAGCGCGAGCGCAGGCAGGCCGTCGGTGACGAGGTTGATCCAGAGCAGCTCGAGCGCGCTGAGCGGGAGCGGTAGCCCCGCGACGGCCGCACCGAGCATCACGAGCAGCTCCGCCGCGTTTCCTGCGAGCAGGTACACGAGCGCGCGGCGGATGTTGTCGAAGACGCCTCGCCCCTCGCGGATGGCATCCACGATGGCCGAGAAGTCGTCCTTGGTCAGGATCATGTCCGCGGCTTGCCGCGTGACCTCGGTGCCGGTCTGGCCCATCGCGATGCCGATGTGAGCCTCCCGCAGCGCGGGCGCGTCGTTCACGCCGTCCCCCGTCATCGCCGTCACGTCGCCGCGCTCTTTCCATGCGCGCACGACGCGGAGCTTGTCCTCGGGCGTCGCGCGGGCGTGGACCCGCTCTTCGGGCGGCTCGCCCGCCTCCAGGATGCCCATCTCGCGTGCGATCGCCTCGGCGGTCGTCCGATGATCGCCCGTGATCATCACCACCCGGATGCCGGCGCCGCGCGCGGCGGCCACGGCGCGAACCGCGGCGGGGCGCGGCGGGTCGGCGATCCCCACGACGCCCAGCAGCTCGAGGTCCTTCTCCTCCGTGCCCGCGCCGACCGCGACCGCGAGCACGCGCAGGCCGCGGGCGGCGAGCGTCTCGGCCGCCAGCGTGATGCCGTCGGGGCTGCGGGTCGCGACGGCGAGCATCGGCTCGAGCGCGCCTTTCACGTAGAGGATTCCGTCCGCGCGCCGGATGGACATTCGCTTCCGATCGGCGTCGAAGGGCGCGACGTGCGTGCGCGGGCGCGTACGCTCGATCGTCTCGCGCGCGATGCCACGCGCGAGGCCCGCGCGCTCGATCGCGAGCTCCGTCGCATCCCCGGTGCCGGCGTGGACGTCGGCATCGCAGCAGGCGACCGCCGCGTCGAGGAGGCGTTGCTCGTCGGGCCCGTCGATCGCGCGAAGCTCCATCACCCCCGTCGTCAGCGTGCCGGTCTTGTCGGTGCACACGACCGTCGCGCAGCCGAGGGTCTCGACCGCCGTCAGGCGCCGGACGAGGACGTCTCGCGCCGCCATGCGCGTGACGCCGATCGCGAGGGCGAGCGTCACGATCGTGGCGAGCCCCTCCGGCACCGCGGCGACGGCCAGCGACGTCGCGCCCATCGCGATCTCGAGCGGGGCCTGCCCGCGCGCGAGCCCCAGCCCCGCGACGATGGCGACGATGGCGAGACATCCGACGGCGAGCACGCGCCCGACCTTCTCGAGCCGCGCTTCGAGCGGCGTCTCGTCGCGCTTCACGCTGCCGAGCAGCGTCGCGATCTTGCCGAGCTCGGTGCGCATGCCGGTCGCCACCACCACGGCGCGGCCCGAGCCGCGCGCGATCGAGGTGCCCATGAAGACCCGGTCGTGGCGCTCCGCGAGCGGGGCGTCCTCGCGGGCGCGCGCGTCCGGGCGCTTGGGGCTCGGCACGCTCTCGCCCGTCAGCAAGGCCTCCATCGCCTCGAGATCGTGCGCGCGCCGAACCCGCGCATCGGCCGCGACCACGTCGCCGGCTTCCAGCACCAGGACGTCGCCGACCACCACCTCGGCGGCGGCGACGAGCACGTCGTGCCCGTCGCGCCGCACGCGCGCGCGCGGCGCCGACATGGCCGCCAGCGCCGCGATGGCCGACTCGGCCCGCCACTCCTGCACGAAGCCGACGACGCCGTTGAGGAGCAGGATGACGGCGATCGCGATCGCGTCGCGTACCTCGCCGAGCGCGATCGAGAGGACGCACGCGGCGGCGAGCAAGCCCACGAGCGCGCCCCGGTACTGGCGAGCGAGCACCGCCAGCATCGACGCGCGCTTCTCTCGGTCGAGCTCGTTTCGCCCCTGCGCGCGCAGCCGCTCGGCGGCCTCCGATGCTCCGAGGCCTCGGAGGTCGTCGTCGTGCTCGTGCATGGTCGTCGGCGCGGCCTGGCGCCGGTCTCATCATGCCCGCGCGCGAGCCCGGTGCCAGCGCTCGATGCCCGTGAGGGAGCGCCCATTCGCGAAAAGGTTCGCGCTGGGCGCGCCGGCACGCGTGCCTACGTTCGGGGCGTGAAAGTCGTTCATCTGTTTCCTCTCCTCGCTCTTCCGCTCGTCGCTTGCCTTCCGCACGGAAGCCAGGACCCCGCCGAGCCTTCGCCCACCCCGATCGGCTTCGCGATCGGCACGCCTGCGACGGCGACGCTCGGCCCCGCCGGAGGCATGCTCGTCTCGGACGATGGCGCCCTCACGCTCGTGGTTCCCTCGGGCGCGCTCGCGGCCGAGACCGAGCTCTCGATCGTCGAGGTGATGAGCTTCGCGCACGGCGCGATCGGCGGCAGCTACCTGATCACGCCCGAAGGCACGCAGTTCGCCGCGCCGGCCACGCTGCGCTTCGCCCTCGACGAGAGCGCGCTCGTGCGTGGCGATGCCGCGTCGGTCGGGATCGCCTACCAGAGCGCCGACGGGCTCTGGCACTGGTCGACCCCGAGCTACGACGCGACCACGCACACGCTCTCCACCACGACCGACCACCTGAGCCGGTGGTCGATGGTCGAGGGCATCCAGCTGCTCCCCGGCGGTGCGACCGTGCCCGAAGGCGCGAGCCTCGGGCTCGCGATCGGCGTCTGCTACGCGCCGCCCTCCGACGGGAGCTTGCTCGCGCCCCTCGGCTACGTCTGCGACGAGTCGAGCGTCGCGCCGCTCGTCGACGTGAGCGAGTGGGCGGTGAACGGCATCCCCGGGGGCGATGCGACCGTCGGCACGATCACCGCCACGGGTCAGTCGGCGACCTACACCGCGCCGAGCCACGCTCCGACGCCGCCGCTCGTCCGCGTCTCGGCCCGCGTGATGGGCACGCCCTACGGGGGCGTGGCCTACGTGTTCTCGAACGTCGCGGTCGGCGTTCCCCATCCGCTCGCGGGCACCGTGACCGTCCGCCAGCCGCAGAGCGGCGTCGACTTCGCGGTCACCTACCGCGTGGATCTCCCGATCGCCGACGACGGCGTCGACGAGACGAACTGGAGCGCGACGGGCACGGCGACGCTCTCGCCGACCCAGTTCATGCTGAACGACGCGAGCTGCGTGGCCGACGTGTCCGAGCAGGCCGTCGACGAGGCGTACTTCCTGAAGGTGCGCAAGGACCCGATCCTGGCCGTCCGGTTCGCGGGCCTCACCGGCTGGAACTTCACCTGCACCGACCCGCGGGGAGCCCACTTTCCCTGGTACGTCGGGGTCTCGGGGCAGACCGGGCGCGGCATCGGCTGCATCGCGTTCGACGACGCGCCCATCACCGACGACGAGAACATCGACGCCCACTACGACTCGACCTGCTCTCCGATCGGCCCCGCGCAGATCACGTGGTCGCTGCATCGCTCGGACTGAGCGCGCGTCGGAGAGTCGGGGGGGAGCACGGCGACGGTGCAGCTTCGCAGCCGCGCCGGCCGAGCGTTTCCGCTCAGGAAGGGAGGAAGCGAGGAAACGGAGCTGCGCGTGGTCGCGGGCCGTCGGTCGTGGGAGGCGGGATCGAGCGTCGAGGAGCCGGCCGGGCAGGAGGAGATCCGTTGCGCGAGCGGGCCCTGATCGCGAGCGGGCATCTGCCGGTCACGCGGCGAGGTCGCGGCTCACGATGCGGGCGCCGATCTCGAGCGCGACGCCGGCGAGCACGGCGCATCCGGCGGCGAAGCCGAGCTCCAGCGTGACGCCGCCCTCGAGCTCGTCGACGAGGGCCCAGCCGATCACGAGGCTGAGCAGGCCGATGAAGAACGACGTGTACTGCATCGAGGTGCGCACGTCGCGCGAGAGCGCCGAGATGACCGTGCCGATCGCGCCGACGAGCGCCGCCGAGGCGGGCGCGCCCAAGAGGAGCGCGACCCACCACGCGGCACCGCCGCCGAAGAGCGGAAACGGCGCGAGGACGGGGAGTCGCCCGAGCGCGAGGCACCCCGCGCCCACGAACACCACGTGCAGCACGAGCGGCAGGGCCAAGGCACCGGCCAGCTTGCCCACGAGCATCTCGCGGCGCCCGACCGGCGCGAGCATCAGGAACGGCAAGGCGCCGGTGTCGCGGTCGTGCAGCACGGAATAGCCGGAGAGGATCGCGACGTAGAGCGGCAGGTTCGTGAACACGAGCGAGCCGACCGTCGAGACGCCGAGCCGCAACAGCGCCTCCGGCTCGACGCCCGAGCCCTCGAGCTGGGCCTCGACGAGCGCCATCGCCTCAGGATCGGCCGCCGCGCGATCGAACATCCAGAGCACGACGCCGAAGAGCGCGAGCCAGATCGCGTAGTTCAGCGCGAGGATGAAGAGCATCGAGGGCTGGCGGCGCTGCTCGAGGATCTCGGTGAGCGCGATGCGCTGCCAGGGCCTCATCGGGTGCCGATCGCTTCCTGCCACGCGGCGAGGATCGGCCCGACGCGCGGGGCGCGGTGGGCGCCGAACGAGAGCTCGCGCTCGATGCGGCCGTCGACGAGCAGCACGCGATCGCAGAAGAGCTCGGCCGCCTCGAGATCGTGCGTCACGAGCACGCACGAGAGCCCCGCGTCGGCCCGGCGTCGAACCTCGTCGTAGAGCGCGCGCGCGATGGGCGGGTCGAGGTTCGCGGTGGGCTCGTCGAGCAAGAGGAGCCTCGGCGAGAGGAGCAGCGCGCGCACGAGCGAGAGCTTCTGCTGCATCCCGCTCGACCACGTCCCGACGCGCGCGTCGAGCGCGCTCTCGATCGCGAGCGAAGCGGCGAGGGGCGCAGTCTTCGCGTCCACCTCGCCCGGCGCGAGGCCGAAGAGCCCACCGAAGTGGTGCAGGTTCTCGCGCCCCGTGAGCAGCGGATAGAGGCCGGGCCGCGCGGTGACGAGGCCGACGAGCCCCGCGGCCTCGAGCGCCAGCCGATGCGCCGGGTGCCCCACGACGGTCACCCGGCCGCGCGTGGGCACGAGGAGCCCGGCGAGCAGGAGCAAGAGCGTGCTCTTTCCTCCGCCGTTCGGCCCGACGATCCCGAGCACCTCGGCGCGCCGCACCTCGAGGCTCACGTCGGAGAGCACCGTGCGCGCTCCGAACGATCGCGCGGCGCCGTCCATCACCGCGACCACCTCGCGCGGCTCGCGCTTCTTCGCCTTCATCGCGGCGGCAGTGTACGCCCGAAGCGCCGTGTCGAACGGCTCGCGGCTCAGGGGCCGCAGTGGCCGCGGGTGACGCACGCGCCCCGAGCGCAGTGCTCGGCAAGGAGTGCTCGCCCCGGAGGACCTGGACGGGAGCGGGCGCGGCCCGCGGACGGGAGCCTTCCGTACGCGCGCGGCTCCGGCTGCATTTCGGACCGGCTACGGCGGATCGACCGGTCCTCGATCCCGCGGCGAGGTGTACCTCAGGGCTCGCGGAGCAGGTTGTGAAACGGCTTGCGGCTCTTCCACCGATAGGCGCCGAAGTCGCGCGTGTCGGTCGAGAGGATGTCACCCCGCCCGAGATGCTCCGCCAACACGACGAGAGAGGCATCCGCGAGGTCCATCGGCAGCGAGCGGTACTTCACCATCAAGGCGTGCGCGCGCGCGAGGTCGGCGACGTCGAGCGAATGCACGTGCACGGCGCCGGCCGCGACACTCTGGACGAACGACTCCTGTGCGCCGGGCCCCATGCGCTGAAGGAGCAAGTGACACGTCTCCGTCAGGACGGGCCACGTGGTGACGAGCGGACCGCGGATGCCTCGCGCGGCCTCCGTGGCGACGCCGTGCCAGCGGTCGCGGCGATTGGCCAGTGCGACGAAGAACCCGGTGTCGGCGAGGATCACGGGCTCTCGCGTCGTGTCCGACGTGCCTTCGTCCTCGCCCTCGCCTTCGAGTCGTGCCCGAAGTCGAGGTGACCCTTCACGTTGCTCGCGAGATCGGCCTCACCCTCGGCGCAAGCGACGAAACCGCTCTCGCGGAAGATCTGGTACGCGCTCCGTGGCTCCTCCGCGGCGAGACTCTCGGCGTAGCGCTCGATCGCGCGGACGAGCACTTGGGTGACCGACGCGTGCGTTCTTGCGCGGATCTCGTCGAGCCGCTTCGCGGAGGCGGCATCGAGGCGGGCGTTCACGCGAGTGCTGGTCCGAGCGGCCATGTCATACGCACCGTATGACCCGGGAAGGTCGGCGTCAAACTCGACGGATCGCGGAAAGGTCGGCGGCGCCGCGCGGCGAACGCGGCCTCCCGCGCCGCTCACCAGCAGTGCAGTGGCGCGCCCGGCATCTCCGTGACGCAGTCGGCCGAGGCCTGCGCGCAGTCGGCGCGGGTGGTGCAGAGCGGCGTGCACGCGCCGTAGTCGCCGAAGCCGGCGGGGCGACAGTACGCGCCCTCCGGGCAGTTCGGATGCTGGACCGAGCAGAAGCTGACGCAGTAGCCCTCGGGCCAGCCGTCGCGGTTGCAGCGGTGCGAGCGGCAGTCGGCGTCCGCCGAGCACGTCGCGCCCACTCCGGCGCCCGCCGCGTCGGTCGGCGCGCAGAGGCCACGGTAGAGATCGCAGTGCCCTCCCGCGCACTCGGCGTCGGACTGGCAGACCGGCTGGCAGGCCGTGCCGTCGCAGATGTAGCCGGTGCGGCAGACGCTGTTGTCGTGCAGCGTGCAGGGCGTCGAGCACGCGCCGAGGTCGCACACGAGGCTGCCGCACTCGGTGTCCTGCGTGCACGGGTGATTGCACCAGCCGTGCGACCAGCCGTACTCCGCCTCGGTGGCGCACACGCCGCCCGCGCAGTCGGCGTTGCAGCCGCACGCGCCCGAGTCGGGTGAGGCCCCGGCGGGGCCGGTGCACTCGCCCGGAAGCGTCAGCGCGCACACGCGCGAGCCGGCGGGCGTCGTCGCCGTGATGCAGCTCGTGGTCGAGAGCGCGCACGTTCCGTCCGCCTCGCAAGGCATCATGCAGAGGCCCCAGTCGTCGGCCGCGCTCGTCGTGTCGCCGACGCAGGTGGCGCCGTCGGGGCACGTCTGGCCGGCGATGGAGCAGTTCACGAGGCAACCGCCGCGGCTGCTGCAGAGGTCGCTGCGGCAGTCCGTGTCGCGCAGACAGGGCTCCGAGATGCCGGCGCCGGTGACCTCGGTCGAGGGATCGATGCACACGCCGGAGTACCGGTTGCAGCGTCCCGAGTGACAGTCGGAGTCGCGTAGGCAGAACGCGATGCACACGCCCCCCGTGCACACGCGCGAGGGACCGCAGTCGCTCGGGCCGGCGCACGTGCGCGCGCAGTAGGCGCCCGAGCTCAGCGTCCGACACGTGTAGCCCGGCGCGCACGCCGTGGTGTCGCAGGGCCGGCGGCAGAAGCCGCCCGCGAGGTGGCTCGTGTCCTCGGGCAAGCAGGCGGCGCCCGGCTGGCAGTCGCTCGTGCACAAGCAGGGGTCGGCGTCGGCCGAGCTCCCGGGCGCGCCGCAGAGCGCGCCGTCCTCACGAGTCACGACGCGGCTCGCGTCGACGTCGCCGCCGCCGCCGCCGCACGCGGCGACGATCAGGCCCGCCCAACACCAAGTTCTCGCTCGCATCGTCCCCTCCGACACGTTCGTCGTTCGTCAGCTCATCGCGGAAAGAGGTCGGGCATGCGCAGGCCGACGCCGCGCACGCCGGTGCCGCTTCGATCGTTCGAGGCGCCGCCTGCGTTCGTGTAGAGAAAGAGGAGCGTCCCGTCGCCGAGCGTCGCCAGCGAGGGGCGCGTCTGATCGCCCTCGTACGAGAGCGCGAGCGGGAAGTCGGTGCGCTCGCAGGCGCGGTTGGCGAAGAGCACGCGCCCGCGGGCGTCGAGGCCGAGAGCGCGGATGCCGGTTCCGCTCGGATCGGTGCGCCCCGTGACGTCGCGCTCCGTCCACGCGACGAGGAAGCCGCCGGCGGCAAGCCCCGTCACGGAGAGGTCCGTCTCCGTCCCGCCCTCCGGGATGGACCCCAGTCGGAAGGGCTCTCCGTCGGGCGAGCGCTCCGAGCTCAGCAGCCCGGCCGCGGTGTCCACGAAGCTGGCGAAGGCGTGCCCGGCCACGCCGCCCTCGGGCAGCGTCCACGCCGCGAGGAGCTGTTGCCCGTCGTAGGCGCCCGCGATGCTCGAGGGCGCGTCGAGCAAAGTCACGGCCTCTTCGGCGAGCAGCGTCGGCCCCGCGACGACGGCGAAGCGATCGTCGAGCACCGCGATGCGCACGCGAAAGCGCGAGACGCTCGTCTCGTACCAGAGCAGCGCGAAGTGCCCGTCCTCCATCGCGATCAGCGTGTGGTTCGAGGGCAGATCTCCGTCGGGCGGGAGCGCCGCCGCCGAGCCGTCGGGCGCGCGCCGCGTCTCGAGGAACGAGAGCGGCGCCGTCGTGCTCACGACGCGACCGAGCAGACGCGACGCGATCGGCGTGGAGCCGCTCCGCTCGATCTCGTTCCACGAAACGACGAAGTGCCGCTGCGCCGCCGCGACCACGTGCGCCAGGCCGAGGAACACGCCGGGCCCCGGGTCGGCGACCAGGAGCGGCGGCGTGGTGCCGAACGAGTTCGGACAGCCGTTCTCGCTCAACGGAATGGCCCACAGGCGCTGCTGCGTCGGCGTGCGCTCGCGGAACACGACGAGGCCCTGGTCGCCCGCGAGCGGCGGAAACGCGACCGCGGCGCCGTCGAGCCCGATCGTGTCGGGGCGCGTCCACGGGATCGTCGGCTCGCCGTCCATCTCGCAGGTGGGCAGCGAGGTGCCATCGGCGTCGAGGCGCGCGATGCGCAGCTCCGCGTGACCGGCGGCGTTGGTCGAGGTGAGCGCGAGCATGGCGCCCTGCCCGGCGATGGCGGCCACGGACTCCACGTCGAGCGCCTGGTCGCCCTCGGTCCGCTGGTTCACGTCGTGCTCGGCCGGCCCGTGCCGATCGCACACGTCGATCGCGGTCGCGAGGGTGCACGCGGGCATCAGGAGCGCGAGCCCCGACGCGAGCGCGAGCGATGCTCGTCGCGCCTGCCTCATCGGTCGAGCGACACCGTCGCCTCGCTCGTCGCGGGCGGCTGCAGGGTGAGATCGAGGACCAGCGTCACGGCGAGGATCACGGTTCCCGTCGCCACGAGCACGTCGGCGCTCAGCGCCGTGCTGCGCTGCGTGTCGAGCGCGGCGCGCGTGGGATCGGCGAAGAACGCGTCCCGCTGGACGAGCGCCATCCCGCCGGCGACGGCCCCTCCGATCACCGTGGCCGCGCCGACGCCGTAGCCGATCCAGCGCAGCGCCGGCCACTCCCAGCTCGACGGCGGACGCAGCGTCACGGCGAGACGCGTCGCGCCACCGGCCTCGAGCACCACCTCGCGCGAGATGCCTTCGAGCCCCGCGCTCTCGACCCGCACGCGGTGCGTACCGACGCCGATCGTGTCGAGCGTGAGCGGCACGGCGCCCACGTCCCGATCGTCGACGAGCACGCGCGCGCCCTCGGGCTCGCCCTCCACCGAGAGGACGGCGACGGTGCTCGCCTCGCGCGGGAGCGTGATGCTCACGCTCGTCTCCTGCGCTTCGGACACGTCGACCGTGCGCTGCGCGTCGACCCAGCCGTCGCGCCGGGCCCGGATCCGCAGCTCGCCCACGGGCACCTCGACGCGAAGAGGCGTGGTCCCGAGCACCTCGCCGCTGCGCTCGTTCTCGATCGTCGCGCCGCTCGGCTCGGTGCTCACGACGAGCGTGCCGAGGATCGGGGGGAGCGTGATCGCGAGCGCGACGGTGGCGCCGATCGTCGCCTCGACGGGCTGCGTCCCGTCGTGATGGCCCGCCGCGCGGAAGGTCAGCGTGTGGGCGCCGCCGGGGATCGCGAGCAGCACGGGCGTCGTGCCCCACGAGCCGAGCTCGACGCGATCGACGAAGACCTCTGCGCCGGGCGGGTCGCTCGTGAGCTGGAGGAGCGCGACGCGTGGGGCCAACGTCCCGAGCGCCGACTCGGTCTCGGCGCGCGCGCTGGCGAGGTGCTCGTCGCCTTCGCTCGCGCGCAGGAACGTCTGGTACCAGTTGAACGCCTGCACCGGGCGATCGAGCAGCGCGTACGTCTGCGCGACGTCGTGCGCGAGCGTCGGCATCGGCACGAGGCGGTAGGCCTCGAGGAACATGTCGAGCGCTTCCTGGTAGCGACCCTGGCGGTAGTACTCCTGCCCGAGCTCGCGCCGCGTGCGCGACTCGCTCGCGTCGTCCGCGCGCGCGGCGGCGGGCGCGAGCGCGACGGTCGTGAGGACGAGCGAAACGACGAAGAGCGCGCGCCTCACGGGTCCTCGGTCGTCAGGAGCGGCGGCGCTTCGGGGCGAGCAGAGCCGGTGTGCGCAGCGGCGCCGCCGTGATCGGCGCCGCGCGGATGGGCACGTCCGGACGGCGCGGCGGACGAGCGCCGGTCGTCGGTGCCGACACCGGGCGCGAGCGAGACGACGATGCGCTGCGCGATGGCGAGCCGTAGGTCCTCGACCTCGGTGCGGAAGCCGCGGCCCTCGATGCGCAGCTCGTGCACCGCGAGGTCGTCGGGCGCCACGTCCACCGAGCGCGACCCGTCGGCGAGCGGCGCGACGGGACGCCCGTCGATCAAGACGAGAGCGTCCGAGGGGCTCACGATGAACTCGATGCGCGCGGGCGGCGCCGTCGTCGGGGGCGTCGTCGGGGGCGTGTCGATCGGTGCGGGCGTGCCGCTCGGCGTGGGCGCGGTGCCCATCGCGCTCGGCGGTGGCGCATCGGGCGTCGCCTCCGCGAGCGCTGCGCCGACGGGAGAGCGCGGCGGATCCCCGCGCATCGCGAGGGCGCCGATCCCGACGATCGCGAGCGTGGCCACGGCGAGCGCGGCGGCGACGAGGCCCGCGTTG
The DNA here is from genome assembly GCA_044223665.1 of Sandaracinaceae bacterium. Classification (GTDB taxonomy): domain Bacteria; phylum Myxococcota_A; class Polyangia; order Polyangiales; family Sandaracinaceae; genus JBBSAT01. Next base: position 20,439 of record JBGALT010000023.1, read on the forward strand.
CGCAGCCCGGTCGTCCGAATGCCGGAGACGGCGTTCGGCGAGGTGCCGGACATCGAGGGCTCGGCCGAGCGGGCGGTGTTCACGGGATGGGAGATCCGCGCCTCGTCGGAGACCGGGCCCGGGGCGCTGGCGCTCGGTGTGCCGGGGCCCTGCGTGCCGGGGCTCGAGGACCCAGGCCCCGTCGAGCTCGAGACGATCGTCGCGGCGAAGGGCGCCGGCGGCAGGTCCCCCATCTCGACGAACGCGCGCAGCGCATCGCGGAGCTCGCGGCACGAGGCCATGCGCTGGTCGACCTCGCGCCGGAGGCAGCGCTCGACGAGATCGTCGAGCTCCGGCGGCAGCTCCGGTCGCAGCGAGCGCACGCGCGGCGGTGTCTCCGTGCAGATGCGGAGCACCAGCATCGGGTACGCCGCGTCCTCGAACGGATAGCGCCGCGTCAGCGCGCGGAAGAGGATGACGCCGATCGCCCAGACGTCGGTGCGATGGTCGACCGACTTCTGCCCCTGCGCCTGCTCCGGCGACATGTAGTACGCGGTGCCGACGATCGAGCCCGTCTTGGTCGTCGCGCGCGGCGCGTCCGACGCGTGCGTGTCCTGGATCTTGCTGATCCCGAAGTCGAGGACCTTCACGAAGTCCTGGTCCTCGCCGCGCCGCACCAGGAAGACGTTCTCCGGCTTGAGGTCGCGGTGGACGATGCCCTTCTCGTGCGCGGCCTGCACGCCCTCGCAGATCTGCATGACGATCCGCGCGATGCGGCCGACCGAGAGCGGCGTGTCGGATGCGATCAGGCTCGCGAAGTCGCGGCCCTGCAGCAGCTCGAGCACCATGAAGATGCCGCCGTCGGGGGTTCGCCCGAGGTCGTTGACCTCGACGATGTGCTCCTGGCCGATCGCGGTCGCGGCGATCGCTTCCTGGTGGAAGCGCGCGACCATCTCGGGGTTGGCGGCGAACTGCGGGTGCAGGAGCTTGATCGCGACGCGCTTGCGGATGAGGAGGTGCTCGCCCTCGTAGACCGCGCCCATGCCGCCCTCACCGAGCTTGCGCACGATGCGGTAGCGCTCCTGCAGCGTCTTGCCGATCCACGGATCGGGCAGCGGCGCGAGTGCAGCCGGCAGCGACATCGGCCGCCGAGCCTACCTCGCCGCGCGTCCGCCCGGGTGGGCGGAGCGGAGCGCCGCGAAGAATTGCCTATGCCGAGTTGGCGCGGCCCACCCGCGGCCCGACCGTCGACACGGGGAAGGACGAGACCGCGGGGTCGCGCCACGGTCACGAACGGCGGATCGGACGATCGATGTCGACGCCCGAGCACGCCGACGGCGGAGCAGAAACGCGAGCGCCATCGCAGCCGTCCACCACGCCGCGGCGGGTCCGGTCGGGCGCGCCGCAGAACATCCACACGCAGCTTGCGGCCCTCGTGCTGCCGCGGCGGCGGTGGACGGAGGGATCGGTGGTGGCGGCGGCGGTGCTGGCTCGGGGTGCACGCAGCGGAAGCCAGCGTCCGGGATCCACACGCGGACGCGCTGGCAGCCAATGGGAACGCCCCGGGCGGGAGGCGCGCCCAAGGAACCGATGCCCGACGGCATCACGAAGCTCTCGACGACCGCTGCGTCGGGAGCCGGATCACAGACGCCCTCCACGACGACGTAGTCCGTGCCCATCGATTCCATCTCGGGTGGCATGGGCCCTCGGCGGCCATCCCACTCTGGACCGACGTGGCGCGTGCCGAGCTCGAGCCCGACGACCTCGATGCGGCGTCCGTCCGCGCATGCCCAGTCTTCGCGCGCGAGGTTGGGCACGCACGCCGCGAAGTGGCCGTGGCCGCTTCCCACTTCTTCGGAACGGGATCCGCGGGGGCAGTCGGTACGAGGCTCGGCCGGCCCGAGGACATCCGCGTGGGCGGACGATGCGACGAACAGGACGCACAGCACGAGTGTCCTCACGGCGGTGGACATGGCTGCTCCTGCCAGATGCTCGCCGGGCACGTCCGTCCCGCTGGCCAAAACGATGGAGCGCGCGGTGGCTGCGTTGGGCATGTCGCGTCGCGGGCAAGAGTGCCTCGAAGCGGGTGCGCGACACCAGCAGGGGTGCTCGTCGGTCGGCGCGCTGGCCGGGCGCGCGCCGAGCCGCTCTACGTCGGCGGCGCAGGCGCCGTGGCTGTCCCGGAACCGATCGCGGGGCTCCAGCCCTCGTCGTGCCCGTGTGACGGTGTACGATCGCGCGATGTCTCGTCGCCGCGCCGGATCCGGCATCGCTCTCGCGCTCGCTCTCGCGCTCGTTCCTGCGTGCTCGACCCCGACCGCGCCCGAGATGGACGCCGGGGCCGACGCATTCGCGTCCGACGACGCAGGCCGGGACGCCGGTCACGACGCGGGCGCCCACGCCGGCCACGATGCAGGCATCGACGCCGGGAGCGACGGCGGCACCGACGCGAGCAACGACGGCGGGACGGACGCGCCCGACGACACGAGCGGATGTGCGGTCGGCGTGCGCTGCGACGGCGTCTGCGTCGATCTCACCAGCGACCCGGCCCACTGCGGCGCGTGCAACAGTCCGTGCCCGAGCGCGCCACACGCCACGGCCACCTGCGAGCCGACCGGATGCGGCTTCGCTTGCGACGCCGGTTTCGACGACTGCGACGGCGTGCCCTCGACAGGCTGCGAGACACCGCTCGACACGGCGACCGACTGCGGTGCGTGCGACACCGTCTGCGCGAACCCCACGGCGCTCTGTGCGTCGTCGGGCGGCGGCCACACCTGTGTCGCCGGCTGCGTCGCACCGGCGCCGCTGCTCTGCGGCACGAGCTGCGTCGACCCGACGTCGGACGCGTCCAACTGCGCGTCGTGCGGGCGCGTCTGCACCGCACCGGCGAACGCGACGGCGCGCTGCGACGCGAGCGCGTGCGACTTCACGTGCGACACCGGCTTCCACGACTGCGGAGGCGCGTGCGCGGCCGACGGTGACGTCGCGACGTGCGGAGCGCGTTGTACGCCCTGCAATGCGGTGTCCGGCGCGTCGGTCACGTGCGACGGCGTCTCGTGCGGCTACGTGTGCGACGCGGGGCGCCACGACTGCGACGGCAGCGAGAGCAACGGCTGCGAGTGCGCCACGGGTCGCTGTGCGGGCGCCGCGTGCGATCCGCGCGGGAGCGCGACGAACCCGGGCACGTCGTGCACGGACATCCTCGTGCGCGGGCCGAGCAGCCCGACCGGGAGCTACTGGATCTCGCCCGAGGGTGGCGCGGCGATCCAGGTCACGTGCGACATGACGACGGACGGCGGCGGCTGGACGCTCGTGACCGACGCCGTCGCGCCCCGCTGGCCTGCCGGCACGCACACGTACCTCTATCTGTACGGCACGCGCTGGTACCAGTCGCCACCCACCACGCTGCTCTGGAGCTGGACCGTGGGCCAGCAGCAGGTCGGCGACTACCGCTTCTTCGACGGCACCACGACCGGCAGCGCGACGTGCACCGGCTCGGCGGAGGTTCCGTACTGGGGCGTGGGCTGCTCGAATGGGCCGGGGCCCCAGGTGAAGGTGCTGCCGATCTACGCGGCGGCACCCGGGACGGGGCAGGTCGAGATCTGCCAGGACCGCCCCTTCGCGTTCCCGGTGGGCCCGTGCACACCGGGAGCCGTCGTCGCGATCTACGTGCGCTGAGCGCGAGGCGTGCTCGCCGCGAGGCCCGGCGGAGGCACAGGCGCACGCGCAGTCCCGAGCCGCGAGCGGCCTTGTTTTCGAGTGACAGTCGCGCATCGCAGGCCGAAGCTCTTCGAATGGGGCTTTGCCGGGCATCCTTCCTCGCCGTGGCGGTGTGGGTGGCGGGTTGCGTGGTGTCGAGCACGCCGGCGTCCGACGTCGGCGTCGATGCGCCCACGACGGAGGCAGGCTGCGTCGAAGGCACGAGTCGGTGCGATGGCCACACCGTGGCCACCTGTACCGGCGGGATCTTCGTGCCGGGCGAAGTCTGCGATCCGGCGGCGGGCCAGGTCTGCGGCGTGGGCCGCTGCGTGGAGCCTTGCGCCGCGGCGCGCGACTCGCGGAGCTACATCGGATGCGAGTACTGGTCGGTGGTGACCCCCAATCCGGTCATTCGCGGGGCCCTGGCGCAGCCTTTCGCGATCGTCGTGTCGAGCGTCTGGGACGACGAGGTCACCGTCCGCGTGGAGGGTCCCGATCCGGCGCTGTCGGGCGCGAGCCGCGTGGTGACCGAAGTCGCGGTGCCGCCCCGCGGGATGTTGCCCATCCCGCTGCCGGCGGATCCCTTCGGGGGCAGCGTGCCCGGCGGCGAGGAGGCGCTCGTGGGGCGGGTGAGCTCCGCGCTCGTGCCGGGCGCCGCGTACCGCGTGACGAGCTCGCTACCGGTGGTCGTCTATCAGTTCAACCCGTTCGAAGACTCGCCGGACGCCTCGCCGCGCGACTCCGCCGACGCGACGCTGCTCCTGCCGGCGAGCACACTCGGGACCGACTACTGGGGGATCTCGTCGAGCTCGCACGCGAGCGGCGCCCTCTCGTTCCCCGGCGTTCCCGGCTTCTTGGTGCTGGTCGCCACCGAGGACGACACCGTGATCGACGTCCTTCTCTCGTCCCACGTGGAGCCGCCGTCGCCGGTCGTTCCCGTCGCGGGGCTCGAGGTCACCACCGCGGCGGCGCACCCCGGCGAGACGCTGCAGGTCCATCTGCGCCGCGGGGACGTCCTCAAGTTGTTCTCGGAGACCGACTTCGCCGCCGATGCCACCTGCACGACGTTCGATCGGAGTGGCGGCTGCACTGGCGGTCCTGCGTACGATCTCACGGGCTCGCACATCACCTCGAGCCATCCGATCGCCGTCATCGGCGGCCACGTCTGTACCTACGTGCCCTACGACCGACTCTACTGCGATCACTTGGAAGAGCAGCTCATGCCGACCCCCACGTGGAGCCGCTCGAGCTACGCGCTGCCGTCGCGCTCACGGGCGCCGGGGATCCCCGACGTGTTCCGCGTGGTGTCCGCGGCGGACGCCAACGTGGTGACCTTCACGCCGCCGAGCGTCCACGCGCCCATCACCCTCGCCGCGGGAGAGTTCTTCGAGCTGCAGAGCGAGGCCCCGTTCCTGGTGAGCGGAACCGGCCGGCTCGCGGTCGCCCAGTACCTCGTCGGAGACGACTATGCAGGGGTCGGCGCGCCCCCGGCGGTGGGCGATCCTTCGCTGGGGGTCTCGGTCCCGATCGATCAGTACCGAAGCCGGTACGACTTCCTCGTGCCGCGCAGCTACCCGGAGACCTACCTGACGCTGGTCTCGACGGCCGGTACGGAGATCCGTCTCGATGACGCGCTCCTGACCGAGCCCACCACACCCATCGCGGGGACCGACGCGGTGGTGATGCACGCGCCCGTGACCGGCGGGCCGCACCACATCGAGGGAGGCGCGCCCTTCGGGATCATCGTGTACGGCTTCGCGAGCACGACGTCGTACCTCTACTCGGGCGGCCTGAACCTCGACGAGCTCGTGTTCTGAGCGCCGACGCGAGAACGACCGAGCCGAGCGAGACGTGAGCCCGTCGACGCGACGGTCCCATCGTGGCGCGAGCCCGATGCCAGGGCTCGACGCCCGTGGCACTCTCCCTCGGTGCGCCACGGGCACCTCTGCGGCACCCTCTTGGCCGCGCTCTTCGTCGCGAGCGCGGGATGCCGCGCGACGGTCGTCGACCACGTCCCGCTGGTCCTGACCTTGCCCGAGGCGTCGGAGTGCCGCGCGGCCGCCGGGCCGATCACGCTCACGGCGCTCGGGGACTTCCCGACGACCGAAGGGCTGGTGATCCAGCTCGACACCGGCGAGCCGAGCCCCGACGCGATCACGCGTTTCGCGAGCAGCTCTCTCGCCTTCTCGGCGTCGGCGCCCGCGGCGACGGGAGCGTGGACGGCGTACGGCTGGGCCACGCGTGGCTCGCTGCTGCGCGAGCCGACGCTGGTCCTCCGGCCGATCGGCCGCTCCTGTCCGCTCGGCGACTCCGAGGCGCGACAGCCGGAGGGAGCGGCGGTCGCGGTCGTCGACGAGTCGCGGCTCATGATCGTGGGCGGCCTGGACGACAACGATCGGGCCTCGCGTCGCATCGCGCTCTTCGACGTGCGTCGCGAGCGCGTCGAGGTGATGCGCGTCGAGCAGTCGACGACGATCGCGTTCGCTTCCGCCGCGCTCGTGCCCGAAGGGGACGCGGTGCTCGTGACCGGCGGCGCGGGAAGTCGCAACGGCGACGGCGGCGACACGTGGCAGCGCGTGCCGCTCGACGGCGGCGCCGCCACCTTCGGCTCGCTCGACGCGCGCCGTCGTGATCACACGAGCCTCGCCCGTCGACGGGCCGGTGCACGGCGTCCTGCTGCTCGGCGGCGCGGGCGCGGGCGGCGAGCTCGTCGAGAGCATCGAGTGGGTCGACCCGACGCACGATGCGGGCGGCGTGCTCGCCGCCCTGCTCGCGCCCGGGCGGCGCACACCGCTCGCCGCGCTGCTCGACGCCTCTCACGTCGTCGTCGCGGGAGGCTCGGACGCGAGCGGGCGCCTCGTCGCCGATGCGTCGGTGCTCGACCTCGACGCCGAGACGCTCACGCCGCTCGCCGTTCCGTCGTGTGCCCCCGACTGGCTCGGGATCCTCGGCGACGGACGCGTCGTGTGGTGCGCGACGTGCGCCGATCCGGCGATGGGCGGGGCCGTGAGGACCACGGTGTCGGTGGTGTTGCCCCGGACGGGCGAGGTCGCGGAGCGGATCGTCGGTGTGCCCGTGGTGCTCGATCCGGTGACGACGGCCCTCCCGAGCGGGCGCCTGCTCGTCGAGGGCCACCGCGGCGACGGTACGCGCCAGGCGTTCGTCGTCGACGTCGGCGCCGCGACCGTCGTGAGCGCCCCGACCTCGCGCCTGCCCCGCTCGCTCGTGACGCTCTCGGACGGCACGACGGTGGAGCTCGCGATCGCGGGCGCGTCCGTCCGGCGCGACGAGCGGGGCACGCCCTTCGACGCCGCGCCGCCGAGCTATCTCTTCGCGCTCGATCGCGACGCATTCGCGCTCGACGCGGCGACACGCTGGGCGCCGGCCGCCGACGGGCTGAGCGCGGCGAGCGGTGTCTCCCGCGCGCGACTCGATCTGCGGCTGCTCCGCCTCGCGCGCTTCTCGGCGACGCTCGCCGCGTCGGGCGGGTTTCGCGCGCTGCTCACGGGCGAGCACGGCGAGGCCCGCGCGACGATCAGCGTGGCGAGCGTGGCGGCGCCGGGAGACTGCCGCGTTCCCGACGGAGAAGGGGAGCTCTCGATCGTGCGGAACGGCGATGCGATCTCGCTCACGCGCGACGGCGCGAGCGGGGGCTGCGTCGTGGCCGGGCTGCCCGAGCGCGTCGGGATCGCGATCGAGGCGGAGGCGGGCGTGACGCTGCGCTCGCTCGCCGTCGCGCGTCTGGCGGAGTAGCGCGCGCGACGCGGGCGTGGCGATCGAGGACGGCACTACCGCGCGAGGCGGTAGCCGCGCTCGTCGGCCACGACCTCCACGCGGGTGCCCGGCGTCAGGCCCGTGATCGGGCCCGTCGCGAGCCGCAGGCCCAGCTCGACGTTCACCACTTCGGCGCCGCCGCGCTCGGGATGGAGCGCCAGCACCATCCAGCCCTCGATGCGCTCCGGCGCGCTCGCGCCGGCGAGCTCGGCGAGCACCTTCTCGCGCACCCGAGGATCGGGGCAGATCGTGCGCGCCGCCGCCAGCGCGATGCCCACCTGGACCTCGTCGCGGAGCACGTGGCGCGCGTGCGTCGCGAGGGCGAGCCAGGCGTTCGCGAGCGGCAGCTCGAGCGCCGGCGTCCGGGGCGCTGCGGCGAGCCGCGTCGCGCGCACGGCGAGCTCGCGCGACGCCGCGTACTGCTTCGTGCGTCGCAAGCACTCGGCGCGGCCCAAGAGCACCCAGATGCGCTCGGTGCGGAAGGGCGGCGTCTCGATCTCGGCGAGCAGGCCTTCGGCGCTCGCATAGCGCGCGATCGCTTCCTCGTAGCGGCCCGCGTCCTCGAGCGCGCGCCCGGCACGCCACATCGTCTCGATGGCGTCGCTCGAGCGCTGCGCGACGTACGCGCGCGAGGCTTGCTCGAAGCTCGCGACGGCGAGGTCCGTCTTCTTCGCGCGGGCCCGGACGAGGCCGAGGCTGCGGAGCGCGTCGGCGACGGCGTGACTGTCCGTGCCGGCCGCGCGCTCGTCCCACGAGACCGCTTCGGAGAACGCCGCTTCCGCCGCCGCGAGCTCGCCGCGCGCGTCCTCGAAGAGCCCGCGCTGGAACGCGACGCTCGCGAGCTGCGAGGGCTCGGCCCAGCGGTCGGCGTTCTCTTGCATCGTGGCGAGCACCCGCTCGCCGTGGTCCCAGTCCCGCTTCGCGATGGCGCCCTGCAGCGCCGCGAGCGCATCTCCCCACGTCTTCATGGGGCTCCGGTCTCGCACGCCGCGCGCGCGGCGCCATCTCCGAGCGAGACGGCGCGCACGCGGCCATCACTGCTTGTCGAGGCGTCCGACGAGCGAGAGCGTGAACGACGCGCCCATGTACTTGAAGTGCGGGCGCACGCGCAGGCTGCACCGGTACCAGCCCGGCTGGCCGGCCACGTCCTCGACGATCACCTGCGCCTGACGCAGCGGGCGGCGCGAGCGAACCGAAGGCTCGGGGCTCTCCATGTCGACCACGTACTGCGAGATCCACTTGTTCAGCTCGCGCTCGAGATCGGCGCGCTCCTTCCAAGTTCCGATCTGCTCGCGCTGCAGCACCTTGAGGTAGTGCGCGAGGCGCGTGATCACGAACATGTACGGCAGCTGCGTGCCGAGGCGGTGGTTGGTCTCCGCCTGCTTGCCTTCCGCGGAGATGCCGAAGGTCTTCGCGCGCTGGCAGGAGTTGGCCGAGAAGAACGCGGCGTTGTCCGAGCCCTTGCGATGCACGAGCCCGATGAAGCCCTGCTCGGCCAGCTCGAACTCGCGCCGCTCGGTGAGCGCGACCTCGGTCGGGATCTTCGTCTGCACCTCGCCCATCGCCTCGAACTGGTGGAGCGGCAGGCCCTCGACGGCGCCGCCCGCCTGCGGGCCGATGATGTTCGCGCACCAGCGGTAGCGCGCGAAGCTGTCGGCGATGCGCGCGGCGAGCGCGAAGGTGGTGCAGCCCCAGAGGTAGTCGTCGTGCCGCTCGGCGGTCTCCTCGTAGTGGAAGGCGCGCACCGGCGAGGTCGACTCGCCGTACGGCAGGCGCAAGAGCATCCGCGGCGTCGTGAGGCCGACGTAGCGCGCATCCTCGCCGTCGCGGAAGCTCCGCCACCGTGCGTACTGCGGGCCCTCGAAGAGCGACTGCAGGTCCTTGAGCTTCGGCAGCTCGGTCCACGAAGGCACGCCGAAGAACTTCGGCGACGACGCCCCGAGGAAAGGCGCGTGCGACATCGCCGCGACCGCGGCGCACGACTTGAGCAGCGCCATGTCGGCCGGGCCGTGGTCGAGCTCGAACGAGCTCACCATCAGGCCGTAGGGCTGACCGCCGAAGGTGCCGTACTCGGCCGAGTAGGCCAGGCGATAGAGGCCGCTCTTGGTGATCTCGGGGCTGTCCTCGAAGTCGGCCGCGAGCTCTTCCTTCGTGGCCGAGAGCAGCTCGATGCGCACGTTCTCGCGGAAGTCGGTGCGATCGACGAGGTGCTTGAGGCCGCGCCAGCTCGCCTCGAGCTTCTGCAGCTCGGGCGCGTGCAGGATCGCGTCGAGCTGCGCGCTCAGCTTGCGATCGATCTCGGCGATCATGGCGTCCACCATCACCTTGTCGACCTTCTCGCCGCGCCGCGATGGCGCGAGCAGGTGCGTGACGAGGGCGCCGACCCCGCTTCGGGCCACCTCGTAGCCGTCGTCGCCGGGGCGCATCTGGGTCTCGGCGAGGATCTCGTCGAGCAACGAGGCTGGCACGGCGGCGGTGCTCGGGGCGGTCTTGGGCTCGCGGTCGGTCTCTCGGGCTTCCATGGGTCGGTCCTTTCTCTTCGTGCGGCGGGCGTCGTCGGGCGTTCAGTCGTTCTTGGGCTCGAGACCGAGCTCGGCCTCGAGCGATGCGCGTGCGCCTGCGTCGTCGAGCAGCGCCGCGAGCTTCTTGCGGAAGGCCGGCACGTTCCCGAGCGGGCCCTTGAGCGCGGTGAGCTGCTCGCGGAGCGCGAGGAGCTGGGCGAGCTCGGGGACGGCGCGGGCGATGGCCTCCGGCTCGAAGCTCTTCATCGAGCGCAGCGCGAGGTGCACGCCGAGCTCTCCGCCCGCGTCGTCGAGGCGGTTCGGCACCGAGAGGTCGACCGACACCGCGTGCTCGCGCAGGACCTCGTCGAAGTTGTCCTTGTCGACGTTGATGGGCTTGCGCTCCTCGATCGGGCGCGCGTCGCCGCGGCCGCGGAAGTCGCCGAGCGCGAGGATCTTGAGCGGGAGCTCCACCTCCTCGCGTGCGTCGCCGGTGGCCGACTTGTAGGTGATGTTCACGCGCTCCTTCGGCGCGACGGACTGTTCTTTCGTGCTCATCGTCTCTTCTCCTCTGGGGCCGTTTCCGGCGTGCTCGTGGGGTCATCGGCCGGGCTTGGCGGGCGTTGCGTGGCTGCGCGTACAAACCGCCAGCGCGGCCGACGGGCTGACGCGGGCCAGCCGCGCGAAGGCCGGGCCTCGGGTGGCGTCGCCGGCGGGCGCGATCCGCAGCAGGCCGACGAGGACGGGCGCGACCAGCGCCGGATCCCACTCGTCGAGGCCCCGCCGCGCTGCATCGTCGGCGAGCGCCGCGTAGAGCTCGGCGGCGAGCGGCAGCGCGAGCAGCTCCTCGGCCAGCGCGGCGAGCCGCGTCCGCAGCGCGAAGCGGTCCCGCGCGCTCGGCCCGGTCTCGGCGAGAGCGGCTCCGCGGGCGAGCGCGTCGGCGGCCCGCCCTTCGCGTGCCAGCGCGCGCACCTCGTCCCACGGGTCGTCGACCGGCACGCTCGCGGCGGGATCGAGCGAGCGCGAGGCAGGCTCGAGCCACGCCCGCGCCTCGGAGGAAGCGAACGGCGTCCCATCCGAGAACTGGCGCTCGGCGAGCGTGGGCAGACGCGCGAGCAGCGCGTCGATCTCGCGGCGGTGCAGCGCGGCCGCCTCCCGCGCCTCGGCGCGGCCGAGCGCACGGGCGAGATGGACGTGGAAGTCGAGCGCGAAGCGGTGCTTCTCGATCGCGCTCAGTGCCTCGCGCACGGCTTGGAGGGCCGGCGCGGTCGCCGCCGCCTTCGCCACCGACTCGAGCACGAGCTTGGGCGGTGCCGCGAGGGCGGTGCGCGCGCCCTGGGTCGCCTCGGGCACCTGGCTCACCGGGAGATAGAGCGCGACGAGGCCGAGCCGCAGCGCCTCGGCATCGGTCGAGCTCGCCGCGCGTAGCAGCGCCGCGGCACCGAGCAGCGTGCCCGACGTTCGGCGCAGAAAGGCGGGCACCTGCTCGGCCCGATCGGGGAGCGCTTCGAGGACGCCGGGCACCGGGGCGGGCGCGGGCGGCGGCATCACGAAGACCGGTGCGCTCGTGGGCAGCGGCGGAGGCGGAGGCTCGGCGGCCGGCGCCGGCAGTGACGCGAGGATGCGCGCGGTCTGCTCGCGCAGCACCCGCAGCGAGGGCGCCTCCGCGCCGAGCGTGGCGGCGGCGACCTCGAGCTCGTCGACCGCCCCGCGGAGCACCTCGAGCCCGGCACGGCTCCGGTCCTTGGACGACTCGAGCGCGAGCTCGGCCCGCGAGAGAAAGAGCGCGAGCGCGTTCGCGCGCGCGCGCGGCCGAGGTGGAAGCGTGGTGGCATCGGCCAGCAGCGCCGAGAGGACGCGTGCCCCGAGCGTGGCGCCGGCGACGCCTTCCCGGTGCGCCAGGCCCGCGGCGAGCGCGGCGCCGACGAGCAGATCGCGGCCGACGCTCGAGAGGAACTCGTCGCCGTGACGAACGACGAGCTCCCAGTCGGGACCGGCGAGCGCCGCGGCGTCCAGCTTCGTCGTCTCCTCGCGGATGGCCTCGAAGCTCGGGTGGGCGCGCGGCTCGGCGCTCGAGGCGGCGAGCGGCGCGGTCCACCGTGCGAGGCGCGCGTCGGGCGGCAGGCTCATGGCGCACACTCCGATCCGGCGCGTGTGATGCGACGGGGGGCGATCACGCTGCTCCCGCGGAAGGCCCCCAGCGCGCGCCCGGGGCGCTCGTCGAAGAGCGCGCACTCGGTCCGGACCGGGCGCACGTCGACGATCACGTCGACGTCGTGTCCCGGTAGGTGCCAGCGGAGCGTGCGGACGCGCTCGCCGCTCCGCGCCTCGAGCGCGGTCGCCGCCTCGATCAGGCGGAAGAGCCCCCACGGTCCGTCCTCGGTGATGCGCTCGGAGAGATCGCGCGCGCTCTCGACCTCGATGCGCGCGCCCGCGCTCGGGCTCGGCCCGGGCCAGACGATGCGCGACCAGGTCTCGGGACCGTTGCGGTAGTCGATCGCCGCGCCGCCGACCGAGAGCCGCACCGACGCCGCGCCGGGCGTCGGGTGAACGCGCACGTCGAGCTCGATGCGGGGCTCGCTGCTGCCCGGCGGGAAGAGGCCGCTGGTGATCGCCTGCGAGCGCGCGAGGAACGCCGGCAGCGCGGCGGTGTAGGGCGAGGCGCCGCGATCGAGGCGCGCCGCGAGCTCGAAGCGCGCTCCGGCGCGCGGGACGACCGACGCCAGCGCGGCGTCGTAGTGGGTCCACAGCGTCCCGCCCGGGCGATAGAACGCGCTCACCTCGTCGAGCGCCGCGTCGTCACCCTCGGGCGCGAACGGGTAGCGGCCGGTGAACGACGAAGCGAAAGGCGCACGGACGGCGGCGCAGTACGCGCCGGCCACCCCGCTCGCCATCGCGCGCGACGACGTGACGGCGGCCGCTTCGACCGGAGGGCGCAGGACCAGCTCGAAGAAGTCACGCGTGCCGGGCGTGCGATCGGCGATCAGCCCGTCCACGCGCCGGCGTGCCGCCACGAGGCGGGTCTCGAGCGCCGCGGCCGACGAGGGATCGTCCTGGTAGCTCGCGAGCGCGTCCCGCAAGAGCCCGAGCTCGTCGCGGTAGACGTCGATCCCCAGCGGCGCATCGGGCGCGCTGCCCGGCGCGTGGACGGCGAACGCCGTGTAGGGATCGAGCGCGCGCGCGACGAGCGTCTGCCGTGCGGGATCGACGGCCTCGGTGCTCGCCACCGCGCCCTCGGTGCGGCTCGTCAGCTCGGTGGTCAGTCGATCGAGGAGCGAGGGGTCGCCCCGCTCGAGATCGCTCTCGCTCCGGAGCGTCGCGTTCTCGTCCACCGCGACCAGGAGGCGCCCGAGCGGCGGCGGCGTGCCGCGGCCGAGATCCTCGAGCAGCGCGATCGTCTCGGCCGGGTCGGCCGTCGCTCGAACGCGGATGCTGGCGAGGAACGCACGCCACTCGTCGGCGTAGGCGCGGAAGTACGCCTCGCGCAGCGACGCGCGTGCCTCGGCGCTCGCTGCGCTCGTGGGCTCGCCGAGCAGCCACGCCCGCTCGGCCGCGCCGTCGCTCGCCTCGATGCGCGCGCGCACCGTCGACTCCCATGTGCGCCGCGTGAAGGCGCCGCGCACGTGCCGCTCGGAGGTGAGCGCCCGACCGGTGGTCCCCACCAGCGCCGGCAAGGCCAGGTCGTAGCCGCGACCGGCGGTGCTGGCGACGAGCGCCGCGAGCGCCTGCTCGGTCGGATCGACCCGTGCGAGCGCCGCCCGGGCCAGGCGCACGGCTTCCTCGTCGCGCGGCGGCCGCGGGAGATCGGTCTCGCGCGCGATCACGAGGAGCAGCGCCGTGTCGGGCTCGCACTCGCTCGGGGCTGCGTCGATCGCCTCGCACCATCGCGCTGCCAGAGCGTGGCCGAGGCGGCGCGCGCTCTCGTCGTCGAGCACCGGCTCACCCGGCTCGCGCGGGCTCCCGAAGCGGAGCTGGCGCTCGAGCAGGAGCGTTGCCCGCGAGGCTTCCTCGGCGCTCGGCCGCCGCGCGAGATCGTTCTCGAACGCGGCCCCCCAGCTCCGGAGCTCGTCGGCGTCCGCCGCGAGGATCGGCCCGACGACGTGGCGCACGAGGTCGCCTGCGTAGGCGCGGCGCGCCCGATCCTCGCGCGCGACGCCGCCGTAGAGGCCGAGGCGCAGGAGCCACGGCGCGCCGCTCCGCATCTCCGCGCGCAGGGAGGTGAGCTGGCCCCGCAGCGGTGCCATCGCGCGGGGCGCGGGCAGGGCGGTCGGCTCGAGGCGGGGCAGGGCCCGAGCGAGCGCGTCGACCGCCATCCGGTTGCCGCGCCACGAGATCGCCGACGCGACCGCCAGCGCCGCCGCCGTCGTCCCGAGCAGCCCACCGAGCGCCGTCCGCAAGACGGCGCGGCGCCGCTTGGCGTTCGCGCTGGGGGCGGCCGTCTCGGCGTCGGCGAACGCCACCCGCGTGAAGACCTGGTGCACGAAGTAAGGGCGCGGCTCGAGCACGGGCTCGCGGCTCGCGCGCACGTCGATGGCGGCGGCGCGGAGGGACGAGGCGAGCAGGCGATCGGAGGGCCGACCTTCCTGGGTGGCGCTCGTGAGGTACACACCGCGCAGCACGGGCGTCTCGCCGTACACGCTCGCGACGAAGATCTGCGCGAGCAGCGTGGAGAGCGGATCGACGAGCGTGTCGAAGTGCGCGGGCAGCTCGGCGATGGGCCCGCGGCACTCCAGCCGGCGCTCGCTCGCGAGGGCCGTCGGCACGCGCGCACGGAGCGTGGCCCCGAGCGCGGCCAGGCCTTCGTGCACTTCGTCCTCGAGCGCGCCGCCGCCGGCTTCCACCACGAAGCCCCAGGGGCGCGCACGCTCGCGCTTGTCGAGACCGGCGAAGGTCTCGGCGAAGCCGACGAGGCGATCGGCGTGGGTCACCACGACGTAGACCGGCACGCCCACGCCGAAGCGCTGCGTGAGCAGCTCGAGGCGCGCGCGAAGACGGCGGGCGAGCGCGGCGCGATCGGCCTCGCTCGCCTCGAGCAGCGCCTCCATCGGTACGGCGAGCAGCACGCCGTCGAGGGCGCGATCGCCTCGATGCTTGTAGAGCCCGTCGGCGAGCGCGCGCCACTCGGCGTCGTCGTCGCTCGTGGCCCACTTCCCCGCGGTGTCGATGATCACGGCGTCGTTTCCGAGCCAGAGCTCGGGCCGCCTCGTGGGCCCGGGGCCTCGCGCATCGCCGTTCCGCTCGCCCGTCGTGGGGTGGCCGGCCGAGCTGGGGAACGAGAGCCCCGAGGCGCGCACGAGCGTGGTCTTGCCGGCGCCCGCGGGCCCGACGAGCACGTACCAGGGCAGCGCCTGCACGGCCGCGCGACCGCCTCCCGCCAGGCGGGATCGCGCGATGGCGCCGATCGCGACGTCGAGCCCGCGGCGGAGGTCCTCGAGCTCGGCGGCGAGGTCGGCGCGCGCGACCGGCGCGCTCGCCTTGCCGGCCGGCGGCTTGGCCTCGAGCTTCCGGGCGCGGAGCGCCTGCGCGGCGGCCCGACCGAGCACGACCGCGAGCGCACAGACGACGACGCATGCGTCGATCGCGAGCGGCGCCCACATCGGTGCCCCGACGAGGAGGAGCAGCCAGGGGGCGGCGAGCAGGATGACGAGGAGGAGCCCGAGGGCGATGGCGATGGCCATGCCTCGATCTCGGCCGGGCGCGACGCTCGTTGCGTGCCCGAGCGCGCCCGGTGGGAGCAGCCCCGGTCCGCCGCCTTCTCAAGCCACCGGTCGCATCGACGCCGTGAAGTGGCGCAGGTGCGGCGCCTGCTGCGCGATCGCGTAGCCGCGGATCGCGCTGGCCTTGGCCTTGAGCTCACCGATCACCTCGGCGGCGTACTCGAAGTGGCTCTGCGTGTAGACCCGCCGCGGGAAGGCGAGGCGCACGAGCTCGAGCGGCGCGTACGTCTCGGTGCCGTCCGGCAGGCGCTTGCCGAACATGACGCTGCCGATCTCGACGCCGCGGATGCCACCCTCCAGGTAGAGGGCGCAGGTGAGCGCCCACGCCGGGTACTGCTCGCGCGGCACGTGCGGAAGGAAGGAGCGCGCGTCGAGGTACACCGCGTGGCCGCCGGTCGGCTCCACGATCGCGACGCCCGCGGCGCGCAGCTTCTCGCCGAGGAACTCGGCGGTGCGCAGGCGGTAGCGCAGATAGCTCTCGTCGGTGACCTCCTCGAGGCCGACGGCGAGCGCCTCGAGATCACGCCCCGCGAGGCCGCCGTACGTCGGGAATCCCTCCGTGAGGACGAGCAGCTGGCGCGCCGTCTCGGCCCAGCGGTCGTCGTTCAGCGCGAGGAAGCCGCCGATGTTCACCATGCCGTCCTTCTTGGCGCTCATGGTGCAGCCGTCGGCGAGACGGAACATCTCCTCGGCGATCGCACGCACGCTGCGGCCGCTCTGTCCGGGCTCGCGCATCTTCACGAACATCGCGTTCTCGGCGAAGCGACACGCGTCGAGGATCAGGGGCTTGCCGTGCTTGGCGAGCAGCGCCTTGTAGGCGCGCACGTTCTCGAGGCTGGCCGGCTGGCCGCCGCCGGAGTTGTTGGTGATCGTGATCATGCCGAACGGGACCTTCGCCGCGTCGCGCTGGAGCAGCGCCTCGACCCGAGCGAGGTCGACGTTGCCCTTGAAGGGCGCGCTCGTGCGGGGCTCGAGCGCCTCCTTGGTCGGCAGGTCCATCGCCTCGCAGCCGCGCACCTCGACGTTGGCGCGCGTGGTGTCGAAGTGGGTGTTGGACGGGATGATGTCGCCGGGCTTGGCGGCGACGTGGAAGAGGATGTGCTCGGCGGCGCGGCCCTGGTGCGTGGGAATGAGGTGCGCATACCCGGTGAGCGATCGCACCACCTTCTCCAGGCGGAAGAACGACGGCGAGCCGGCGTAGCTCTCGTCGCCCTCCATGATCGCTCCCCACTGGTGCGCGCTCATCGCGCCGGTGCCCGAGTCGGTGAGGAAGTCGAGGACCACGTCGTCCGAGTGGAGGCGGAACGGGTTGTGGTGCGCGGCCGCGAGCAGGCGCTCGCGCTCCTCGCGCGTGGTCATGCGGATCGGCTCGACGGACTTGATGCGGAAGGGCTCGAAGATGGTGTGCGGCACGGGGGAGCGCCTATCTCGCGGAGCGATACGAGGGGGAGGCTCCATCGGGATTCACTCCCGATGGAGGGGGCCGCGTATCGGCCCCCGAGGACTCAGCCCCGCAGGTGCTCCCGTCAGCGTGAAGACCGGCACACCTCGAACAATCTCTAGCCGGGTGTCGTTGACCGAGCGCAGCGTGAAAACTGAACCTTCCGACTGCGCATCGCACCGCTGGCGTGCGCGCAACCGGAGGTCATCGTCATGCTTCGATCTGCACTCGACATCGCAGCTGTGCTCACGGCCGTCTCGTTCCTCGTCGTGGGTTGCGACGGCGGCTCCGGCACGGGCGCGCACGACGCTTCCGGCGCGGGCACGTTCATGTGTGGCACCTCGATGTGCACGACGGCGAGCCAATACTGCGAAGAGAGCATCTCCACCGCGACGGGCTCGCTCGTCTCGACCTACAGCTGCCAGGCCATCCCCTCGAGCTGCACGGGTACGGATTTCTGCATGAGCGCGTGCTTCACCGGCATGACCGGGTTTCAAGGTTGCAGCGTGACCGACCTCGGCATGGGCAAGGAGCACAACGTTCGCATCATGCGCTGAGCAGCGCTGGCGGCGGCACGTCTTGCGACGCGATCAGGGCTCATCGGTGAGCGAGTCGGTGTGATCGATGGTGCCATCGCCGTCGTCGTCGAAGTCGACGGAGAGCGGCATCGTGTCGCCACCCCACGCGGCGTACTCGACGTACAGGACCGCGTCCACGCTCGCCGCGACTCCCGTGTGCTGGAACACGACCGTCCCGGTCTCGCTCACGCGCTCCATGTAGAGCGTGAACTCGGGTGCGCTCGCGCTGCCATCGAAGCTGAGGGCGACGGTAGAGCTCGCGAGATCGACGCTGATGCGGACGCCCTGGCCAGCCGTCATCGCCATGGATCGCGCCTCGACCAGGTAGTCATCGCCCGCCTGCTGGAACGCGAGCGCGAGGGTCGGGGTCTGTGTGCCGGCAGCGTGGTACGCGACGTCCGGCAGCCCGGGCTGGACGTCGATCGTGTCGATCTCCATCGGCGCGAGGTCGATCCCATCGATCTGGACCGCGAAACCCGCACCGGTGATGGTCATCTCCGTCGGCGATGCCGCGGTGAGCCGCGAGCCATCGAGTGTGACCGAGAGCGGCTGATCGTGCGGCAGCGTGTAGGTGGGCTCCGGGCTGTCCTGAAAGAGACTGGCGCTGCGCTCGGAGGTGACGTCGGCGTCCGGGATCGTGTTGACCGTGGAACCGTCCGTGTCCGTGCCCGTCGTGTGGCCCAGGCCGTCGTCGATCCTGACATCGCCCTCGCCTACCGCCTGGAGCATCACACGACTTCCTCGCCCGCCACCGTCCATCGCGAGGTTGCCGCAGAAGGCGCACGCGTGGGGAAGCATCACGCGCGACCCGATGTCGGCGAGGGTGAGGTTGAACGTCGTCGCGTCGCCGTCGTAGAGGGCGCCCATCTCCGTCGGGTTCGTCGACGCGGTGTACGTCCAAGTGTTCGCGGCGGTGTCGACCATGACGACGCGCTCGGCGTTCGGGTAGTTGTTGTCGTAGACCACGATCTCGGCCGTGGTCGGCGTCGGACGTCGCACCGCGTACGGCGTGATCGCATGCCCGCCCCCGCCACCACGACGGTAGATGCCGACGACGGTGCCTTGGAAGCTCGTGCCGCGAGACATGTCGGCCGCCAGGCGATCGACGACCTGGGATGGCGTGAGCGTGCGGTCCTCGTTGGCCACCGTCGTCTGCGTGACGAACCAGAGCGCGATCTCGCGCGTCATGGCGTCGTTCATCGTCAGCGAGTACGCGTCCGTCCCGCCGAACATGCTGGGCGGCACCACGCCCGAGTACATGAGCGACGCGAGCACTGCGAAGCCCTCGCAGTGACCACCGTTCATGACGCCGTTCTGATGCTCCATCCACTGGCGCGCCTGCGGGACGACGTTGCACGTGCCCGTGGCCGCCATGCCCTCGCAGACCTGCGGCCCGAACAGGCGTCGCATCTCCTCGCCCGTGAGGTTCGTGGGCATGGCCGCGTTCGTGTAGTTCTCGAACGCGAAGCCGTTCGGCATCGGGCGAAAGCCCCAGTCGGCGGTGCCAGCGCCGCCGTCGAGACCCGTGCCGCCCGAGTCGTCGGTGCTCATCGCAGGCGGACTGCCGCAGCCAGCGAGCGCAACCATTGCTGACATTCCGAGCCCCGCGATCTCCATGGACTTCATCGTCGAACCTCTCTTCTCGATCCGATCTCAGGATTTCGATCCAACAGACTAGGAACCACCGGGCCACGAGTGCAACGCGTCCCGCCTAGAGATTCTTCGATGCGGTGGCCACGAGCTTCGCGGGCACCCCCCACGAGCTTCCCGGGCACCCTCGAAGAATCTCTAGGCACTGGCCGTTGAAGTCCGCGGGCTCGCAGCCGATCCTGACGCCGGATTCGACCCCACACGCCGCGAACGATCGCGCGGCAGCTTCCGTGTCGGCGGCGGCGCTCGGTCGTCCGCCGAAACGGTGCGGAGCGAGGTCGCCGACGAGGCGGCGAGCACGCGATCGGACGTCGACCGGCGCGAAGACTGGGCACCATGACGAAACACGGAACGGAGCGGAAGACGATGTCGCGACGTGCGTTGCTGGTCCTCCTGCTCGGCGTCCTCTCGTTGGCAGGGTGCCCGGGGGCAGCGGCGAGCCCAGACGCGGCGGCAGCGACGGATGCTGCGTCACCGACGGATGCTGCGGTACCGACTTCCGATACGGGCGCAGCCGACGGTGGGTCCGAGGGCCTGGACGCATGGACGAGCACCGACGCGCCGGTCGAGTGCCCGCCAGTGACGCCCGTGGGCTCGTCCCTCGTCCTCACGGGGCAGAGCTACGACGGTGCGATGGCGCATGACTTCCGGGATACGTCGTGCGGCGGCAACAATGGCCCAGCAGTGTTCTATTCGGTGGAAGTGGGGCCACGTCAGCGCTTCGAAGCGCTGCTGAACGGCGATTCGTTCCTCGACACGCTCGTCCTCGTCGACTCGTGCAGCGACTCATACTGCCGCGACACCGCTTCCTCCGGTGAAACGCTCCGGTACACGAATCCATCGGGCACGGCGCAAACGTTCCTCCTCGCCGCAAGCCGATTTCGGGCGGACCCGCTTCCTTACGACTTCTCGGCGCGTGTGATCGACGTCGCTCCGGGTCAGGTGTGCACGCTTCCGATCCCGGTCACGAGCGGGGCTCGACTGACGGGACAGGACGTGGCCTTCGGGGGCGACTTGCCCGCCTTCAGCTGCGGATACTCGTTCGACGCCGCCGCGTTCTACAGCATCACGGTCCCCGCCGGACGGAGCCTCACCGTCACGACGCGCTCGTCACGCTCGATGCAAGTGCGCATCGGGAACGGGTGTGACTTCGCGGACCTTCGCTGCCTCGCCTTTGGCAGCCGAAACACCGCCACGTACGTGAACACCACGGGCAGCGCGCAGCCGGTCGTCATCAGCGTCACGCCCGATCTCGGCAACATCTTCTCGCTGCCCTTCGACATCGACGTCGACCTCACGCCGTAGGCCTGCTCCTCGCGCCGCGGCGCGAGGCCATCGCGACCACGCCGCGCACGCCGGCGGGCGCGCGGATCGACCGATGTGCGCTACTCGCCGACCAAGCCCGCCCCAAAGGCGTATCGGATGATCTCCGCGAGGTTCTGCACGTCGAGCTTCTCGCGCAGGTTCGCGACGTGCGTGCTCACGGTGCTCGGGGTGAGGTCGAGCTCGGCTGCGATGTCGGCGACCGAGCGCCCCTGCACGAGGAGCATGAAGACCTGATGTTCGCGGGCGCTCAGGCGCTCGTGGGGAAGCAGCTCGCGGACGTGCGCGGCAGCCGGTGCGGGCAACGACTCACCCCGGGCGAGCGCGCGTAGCGCATCGACGACCTTGCGAGAAGGCTCGGTCTTGCAGAGGTACCCGGCGGCTCCGGCAGCGCGCGCGCGCGGGCCGTAGTGCTCGGCGCTGTACATCGAGAGCACGAGCACCCTGAGGGTCGGGTTCGTCTGGTGGATGCGGTGGAGGACCTCCATCCCGCTGACGAACGGCAACGTGAGATCGAGAACGAGCACGTCCCAGCTGTCCTTCTCCACCGCGTTCAGCACCGCACGTCCGTCGTCGAGCTCCGCCACGACCGCGATGTCCGGCTCGTTGGCGAGGAGCTGACGCAAGCCACCCCGGAACAGCTCGTGGTCGTCGGCGATGGCGACCCGGATCGTTCGCGCGGCGTCCCGCGGCGCGGCTCGCGGTGGGAGGCGGGAGGACACGTCTCCCCACATTCTCGCGCTCGATGGGGCAAAATTGCACCAGTGATCTGCCTTCCCCAGGCAAGCGCGCGTGCGGGCCTACGCGACCGGCAGCTGCAGGGAGATGGACGTACCCGCGCCCGGTGCGCTCTCGATACGCAACGAGCCGCCGTTTCCGCGCGCGCGCTCGCGCATGCCGACGAGCCCGAGGCGGCCTTTGCGAGCGCCCGCTGGGTCGAAGCCGCGGCCGTTGTCGGTCACTCGCACCAGGAGGGTGCCATCCTTCGCGGCCACGTCGACCTCCGCTTCGCTCGCGTGCGCGTGCCGCCCGACGTTGGTCAGAGCTTCCTGCACGACGCGGAAGACCGCGAGCGTGCGCGTCTCGTCGAGCGCCGGGAGCGTCGAGGGGGACGAGAACGATACTCTCAGGCTCTCGGTGCTCGCGTGCTCGGCGAGCCACTCCAGCGCGTCACGAAGACCGAGCTCGATCAAGAGACGTGGTCTCAGCTCGGCGACGAGGGTTCGCGTGGTCTGGGCGGTGCGCGCGAGCACGACGTCGAGGCTTCGTAGATTCGAGGCAATGGCGTTCGGGTTCTTCTTGAAGCGGTCGAGGGTGAGATCGAGAGAGTAGCGAAGGGCGGTGAGCTCCTGGCCGAGCTCGTCGTGAAGCTCGTGCGCGATCTGCGCACGCTCGGTCTCGCGCGCATTCTCGAGATGCGCGGCCAGCTCGTGGAGCTCCGTGGTTTGCTCCGCGACGCGATGTTCGAGGCGCGCATTGAGCAACCGCAGCGCGCGAGCTTGCGAGAGGTTCGCGAGGGTCATTCGATAGCTCAGGTGCCCGAAGTAGGTGCCAGCGACGAGGCAGGCGATCATGAAGCTCGCCCACACGGAGCTGTACACATCGGAGAGCCACTCCGGATGCGGACCGAAGTATCCGATCGCCATCAGCAAGACCGTGGTCGCGTTGTTCGCGGTCCGCGCCGTCACCGACATCGGTACCGGGATGCTCAGGAACATCGTCGCGTAGAGAAAGTGCGGCCACGGCGTCCCGGGACCGCCGATCTGTCCGAGGGCGTATGCGACCACGCCGCCCAGACAGACCATCACGGGGATCACGACGCCGACCGGGCGCGCACGTACGCGAGGGACGAACGTGAGGCCGACCAGAAGCGATCCGGTGAGCGTGATCGTCGCGACGCGCAGGATGAAGAAGGCGCGTATCGCGGCTTCGTTCCCTGCGAAGAGCCAGTAGTCGAGCGGCCACCAGAGCAGGGTCGCACCGACGAGCAAGACGCCGACGCCCTGACAGGAGCGCACGAACGCCGGCAGCGTGGTCCGCTCGAGCTCCTCGCGCTGCTCCGAAGCGGTCGAATCTTCCGCGAGCGCCGAAGCCGCATGCGGCGGCACACTCAACTCGTTCATTCGCGCTTGCTCTTGGTGACGGTCCCACGCGGCTGCGTGGAACGTCAAGCGGCGCCCCTCGTCGAAGACCAATCGCCCGATGGCGTGTCGGGGCCGCGATCGAGCCCGCGGCAGCACGCCGGCAGGCACGCATCCCCTGCAGGTCGTTCGTGCGGGCCACGCTCACACCGTGGCATCGGACGGGGACTCAGTCCTCGGGGGCCGATACGCGGCCCCTCCATCGGGAGTGAATCCCGATGGGCCGCCCCCTCGTATCGCTCCGCGAGAGAGGGCGACAGGTTCCTGTCACCCTCTCAGCCGAGGACGAGGGCCGTGTGAAAGGCCAGCTCGAGCGCCAGCAGCGCCCAGCTCGCGCCCGCGAGCAGCCAGGCGCCGGCGCCCAGCGCGAGGGCCCACCGTGCATCGATCGAGCGGGCCTCGGCCGCCCGGCGGGGAAGAGCGCTCGGCGCCAGCGGCCGCTCGGTCGCCGCCCCCGCGCGCACGAGGTCGAGGTGCACCTCGTCGATCAGCTCGAGGCGCGCCGCGTCGCGGCTCGCGTAGCGACCCCGGAACCCGAGAGCGAGGACCACGTAGTAGACCGCCAGCACGCGGGCCCGCGACGGATCGCGCCGCACGCCGTCGAGGCGCACGAAGAACCCGTCACCGGCGCTGTTCTCGCCGAAGAGCGAGAGCTGGAGCAGGCGCGGAAGCCAGGCCTCGCGCGTTCCGGGACGGGCGATCATCGCCTCGTCGGCATGGGCCGCGAGCGCGTAGACGACGTCGTCGACGTGGGCGAGCGGTAGCCGCCGCCGCTCGGCGGCCGAGCGAAGCGCGCGCAGCTGCTCGTCGAAGAGCGTGCGCGCGGCCTCCGGGCGCACCTCGGGCTGCTGGGCGATCCGTACCGCGGCGAGCATCGGCTCCGAGAGGGCGAGGAAGACCTCGAGCGCCGCGTCGTCGCTGCGGGCGGAGCGGCTCATGGCGTCCTCCGGGCCAGCTCGCCGAGCGAGGCCGAGCGACGATCGGTGGTGCGATCGGCGCCGTGCTTGGGGATGGCCACGAGCGTGAGCCGCGTGTGCGCGGGATCGAAGGTGCGCGTCGGCAGGTAGACCGCGATGCCCCGCTCGGCGAGCGCCGCGCGCAAGTGGCGATCGCCCGCGGGCAGCTCGAAGCAGGTCTCGTCGGCGCGCGCGGGGACGTCGGGAGGAGGTCGGTGCACGAGCGCCAGCGGCGCGCCTGGCGTCGCGGTCTCGAGCACACCGGCGATCTCTCCGTAGGAGGCCACCTTGGCCAGGCCCGCGAGGACGGTCTCCACTTCGCGACCGGGCAGCGCGGAGCGGACCGAGAGATAGAAGCGGTGGCCGCGCGCGAGCTCGTCGTCGAGGCGCGCGAAGTGCAGGCCGTCGCTCCGCGGCTCGAGCGCCACGGTGCGCGCGTGATCGCGATCGGTGGCCGCCAGCAGGGCGTCGATCCGATCGAACGCGGCGACGAACGATCGGTCGGGCGCGTGCGTGTCGTAGTCGGGCAGGTCCAGCTCGGCGCTCACCGCGAGCACCGAGAGCGCGCCGGCGAGCTCGAGCAAGCGCTCGTAGAGCGCCTCGGGGCGGGTGCTGCCGCGCCGCAGCTGGTGGCGCAGCACCGGGTGATGGGCCGAGAGGATCGACGCGAGCAGGAAGCGGCTGGCATCGCTCGCGTCGATCGCGACGTCGCCGCCCGGGCGCTCCTGACGTGCGGCGAGCAGCGTCGCACGCCGCGCGCCGAGCCGCTCCACGAGGCGCGTGAGGCGCGCCATCAGCGGCTCGGAGGCCTCGATCGCGAGCAGCGGCCCCACGATGGCGCCCGTGCGCTTCGTCTCTCCCTGCGCGTCGCGCTGCAGGACCACGAGCGGCAAGCGCTCGAGATCCTCGTGCGGCTCGTGCCCCATCACGAGGCGCAGGGCCGGCACGCCCAGCTCGAGCGCGATGGGCTCGGCCGGCGTCTCGGTGTGCGTGTCGATCGCCGTGCGCTCGAGGATCGACAGCCGCGGCGTGGCGCCGGTCAGCGCGGGGCGATCGCGCCGATCGCGCGTGAGGGCGAGGTGGACCGTCACCTCCGTGCGATCGGGGCCGAGCCCGCTCACGGGGCGGTCGGGGATGCGCAGCTCTCGCCCCGGGCCCACCGAGACGAGCGTGCCGTCGGCGAGGACTGCCTCGAGTCGCTCGATCCGGACCACGCCCTCGCGGAGAGCCGCCGCGTCGAGCGCGAGCGCGCGCAGGCCCCAAGCGCCCTCGACGCAGGCGCGAAAGCGGGCGTCGATCGCGGCATCGCGCAGGCGGTCTGCTTCTTGGAAGTGCTGCGGCGCGAGCGGTAGCCCGTCGAGCCAGAGAACGTGCGCATGGGCGCTCATGGGATCCTCCTCGTCTCGCCTTCGCGCTCGATCCGATACTCGTCGACGCGCAGCGCGAGCGTCGCGTCCGAGCCACAGGGGAGCTCTTCGACCGGCACGACCACGCGCCACGTGCGACCGGCCGGCTGGCGCACGATCGCCAGCGCGGCGAGCGCGTGCACCTCGGCACCGGGCGCGATCGCGACGTGGGCGCTCTCGCCCGGGTAGAGCGTGACGACCTCGGTCGACACGATGGCCGCCGCGAGCGCTCCGCTCGGCTGCCACGCGTCCTCGAAGGTCGCGCTCGCGAGCGCGTCGGGCTCGCGCAATGCGAGCACGCGGATCTCGGTCGGGAGCGGGGTGCCCGAAGGATCCGGGTTGAGCAGCGGCCCGGACGCGAGCGCGACGTCGAGCGAGGCAGGGCGCTCGCAGACCGGCGCCGCAGCGAGCGTCCCGGCACAGCCGGCGAGCGCGAGAGCGACCAGCAGCGATGCGCGCGCGCTCACGACGCCCTCCGTTCCGCCAGCACGTCGGCGACGTTGCCGGCGAGGCGCTCGTCCGACCAACGGCGCCCGCTGCGGAGCGCGTCGAGCGCTTCGTCCAGCTCGGCGCGCGTCTCGAACCGAGGCAGCGAGAGGTGCCCGTTTTCGAACATCGCCTCGCGCGTGCGCGTCGGCGAGCCGTGGAACGCGCGTCCGAGGCGCGCGAGCGTGGCGATGCGGGCGTCGCCATCGAGATCGCCGATGCGCGCGACGGCGGCGAGCGCGCGCTCGAAGTCCTCCACCTCGCGCAGGTGGCTCGTCGTCGCGTCCGCGCGCGCGAGGAGCGCCTCGAGGCGCCCGGCATCGATGGACGTCGCGGCGGCGTGCGCGTGCCAGCCGAGCAGGTTCTCCGCGCTGTCGCCGACGCCGAGGTAGTGCGCGGTCGAGACCGCCGCCTCGTCGCCCTCGCCGAGCGTGCGCATCGCCGCGTCGAGCTCCGGGTGCGCGAGCGCGACGTGCCGCGCCGTGATCGCCATGCGCCCTGCGTCGCGCGCCGTGGGGTCGAACGCCGCGCCGTGGTCGTGCGCGTACTGCGTCGCGAACGCCTCGCGCATCGCCGGGTCGCGGAGCGCGCGCGTCGCGACGAGGTGCCCGAGCTCCTCGCGAGAGAGACCGGTCGCCGACGCGAAGCGCTCGCCGTAGCGATCGATCAGCGCCGCCGGCTCGCCCTGCTCGGCGAGCTGCCCGATCTCCCTCGCGCTCGCACCGTCGAGGCCGAGCCGATCGGCGCTCGCCAGCACGCCGCGCCGGTCGACGACGAGGTGATAGAACGCGACGGCCGCCTCGCCGCGCCCGCGCAGGGCCTCGATCTCCGTGCGGCTCGTCCCGAGCTCGGCGAGCTGCGCATCCGAGAGCCGGGCGAGCCGATCGAGGTGCTCGCGGACCGAGAGCTGCGCGACGCCGTAGGACGCGCTCGCGCCGGCGGTGGTGCGCAGCGTCGAGAACGTCGCCGTTCCGCCCGACTCGGTGCGCCGGTTCGCCTCGGCGAAGACCGTGAAGGCCTCCGCGTCCGCGGCGCTCCAGCCGAGCGCGCCCGCCACGTCCGACGAGTGCGCGGTCGGAGGCGACGCCTCGAGCAGGACGTCCCGAAAGGACACCGCGTTCAGCGCGCGGGGCTCGTCGCTCGCGGAGGTGGGCCGGAGGCGGCCGATGGCGTCGATTCTCACGTTGGCGTTCCTTCCACGGGGCTTGTCGGCTGGACCGAGCGGACGTTGCGTCGGGCTTCGACCCGGTCCCGACGGTCTTCAGAGCTCGTCGAAGATCGAGGGGCGATCGGGCACGAGCGTCGCGCCCTCGATCCGGAAGCGTCGCGCGCGGACGACCTCGTAGGTGCTCCGGGCCGAGAGCTCGGGGCGGCGCGGGTCGATCTCCCGCACCGATGCGTGCTCGTGGGCGACCAACGCGTCGTCCACCCGCGCGAGCGTCGTCGTGCACGTGGCGGCGCGCTGCCATCCCCCGTGTGCGGCGCCGAGACGCTCGGCGCGCATGACGAGCTCGGCCGGCGCGTCGTCGAGCCGGAGCTCGGTGAGGGTCGTGTGCTCGTCGACGAAGAGGCGCGCGCGGCGCGCGGTGGACGCGATCTCGTCGGAGCTCTCCGCGGCGACGACGACCCGCCGACCGATCGACCACGCGCTCAGCGTCGGACGCAGCGCGCGGGAGGTCATCCACCGGGCGTCGCGGACCTCGAGGCCGAGGGCCGTGCGCTCGACGTGGAAGAGGCGCGTGCCCGGGCCGCTCCGGGCCCAGAGCACCCACGACGAGGGGCCGACGGCGACGCTCGCGAGCACCGTCTCCCCGTCCTGCTCGCCCGAGCCGAGCGCCGCCTCGAGGTCTTCCGGTCGCGGCGCGGCGCCCTCGGGCAGCCGCGCGTACGAGATCGTGCCGGCGAGAGGCTGCACGCCAGCGCAGCCGAGCGCCGAGGCGAGCGCGAGGGCGACGAGCAAGAGCGCGGGGCACGTGCGCACGTCAGGTCTCCTGTGCGCGGCGCGCGAAGTAGGCCTGCGCGTAGAGATCGCGGAAGCGTGCGCGGACGTCGCCGAGGAGGGCGGCCGTTCGGTCCGAGAAGGGCTCGCGCGATGGCAGCGTCGCGGAAGAGGGACGGCCACCACCGCGGGACCACGACGCCCGTCGGTGCGCGCGGGTCGAGCGACGCGAAGAGCGCCTCGGCGGCGTCGGCGCTCGCCGCGTCGCAGGCCGCCAGGTGAGCGGCCCACTCTCCCGCGGCGCGCTCGAGCACCCGCGGCCGATCGCTCGTTCCTTCACCGCCCTCGAGCAGCCAGCGCAAGAGCGCGCGCGCTTCGTCGGGGATCTCCTCGGTGCGCACGTCGCGATCGGGGGCGAACCCGCCGAGCGCTCGGATCGCTCCGCGTCGGGCCAGCATCGCGTGCGCCACGCTCCGGGCCAGCGCGCGCAGAGCCTGCTCCAGTCGCTCGAGCCCGCCCTCGCCGACGCTCGCGCTCGCCCCGGCCAGGCGCGTCATCCAGGCATCGAGCGCCTCCCCCGGTGCGCTCGGCGGCGGCGCCACGTCGCCCGCGATCCCGCGGATCCGCGGATCGTGTGCGAGCTCGGGGTGCTCCTCCAGCAAGTGCGGCAGCACGGCGCGTCGCGCCTCCGGGGGCATGCCGCGCAGCCGATCGATGGCGGCTCCGGTGTAGGCCGCGCGCAGGGGGCCGAGCACCGTGCGCAGGCCGTGTAGGTGGTGCAGCTCGAGCGTCGCGGCGGCCCCGGCGACGGTGGCCCCTTCGAGCGCGGGCATGGTCTCGGTGCGCGGCTCGCTGGCCTCGTCGAGGGAGCTCATCGCCCGCTCCACGCGAAGCTCGGCCGCCGTGCGGCGTCGAGCGACACCGAGAGAGCCCGCGCGATCGCCGTGTCGGACGGTGGCGCGAGCAGCTCGCTCGCGAGGGGCGCGAGCAGCTCGGTCTCGATGCGCGCGCGCAGGTGGCGCACGCCGGCGGAAGGATCGCGCGCGCTCTCGAGCAGCATCGTCCGTACGTCGCCGGAGAACTGGAGTGAGAGGCCGTGGGCCGCGCGCGCTCTCTCGACGACGCGCGCGAGCTCGAGGTCGACGATGCGCGCGAGCGCGTCCTCGTCGAGCGGAAGATAGGGAACCACCGTCATGCGGGCGAGCAGTGCCGGCGCGAAATGAGCGGCCAGCATCGGTCGCACCGCGCGCTCGATCGCGTCGAGGTCACGCGTGCCCTCGGCCACGAGCGCTGCGATCCGCTCCGCGGCGAGGTTCGAGGTGAGCACGAGCGTGGCCGAGCGGAAGTCGACGAGGCGTCCTTCTCCGTCGGCCAGCACGCCGCGATCGAGCAGCTGGTAGAAGACGTTCATCACCTCGCGGTCGGCCTTCTCGCACTCGTCGAGGAGGACCACCGAGTGGGGGCGCAGTCGAACGGCCTCGGTCAGCTTGCCGCCTTCGCCGTAGCCCACGTAGCCGGGGGGCGAGCCGACCAATCGCGAGACCGTGTGCTTCTCCTGGTACTCCGAGAGGTTGATCGTCGTCAGGAATCGGTCGCCGCCGTGCAGGAGCTCGGCGATCGCGTGGGCCGTCTCGGTCTTGCCGACGCCGCTCGGACCGACGAGGAGGAACACGCCGCGCGGCGCCTCCGCCCGGCGCAGGCCCGCCTGCGCGATGCGCAGGCCCTCCGCGACGCGCCGGGTGGCGCCCGCCTGGCCCACGACCCGGCGATCGAGGTGCTCCTCGAGCGCGCGCAGCAGCTCGTTCTGACGTCGCTCGACGTCGCCGACCGGGATGCCTGTGAAGGCCTCCACCGTCGCCGCGATCGCCCGTGCATCGACCTCGGCGAGCGCCCAGGCCTGGTCCCCCACGCAGGCCTCGTAGGCCTCGCGCGCGACGCGGACGTCGATCTCCCGCTCGCGGCGGGAGGCCTCGGCCAGCGGGG
Organism: Sandaracinaceae bacterium; assembly: GCA_044223665.1. Taxonomy (GTDB): domain Bacteria; phylum Myxococcota_A; class Polyangia; order Polyangiales; family Sandaracinaceae; genus JBBSAT01. The sequence goes on from JBGALT010000023.1 coordinate 50,012, forward strand.
TCTCGGCGAGCGCGCGCCGCGCCCCGAGGAAGCGCTCGAGGGCCTCGCGCTGCGCCTTCCAGCGGGCCTCGAGCTCGGCCAGCGCTCCGCGCTCGTGCGCGATCCGCTTCTCGAGCGTCGCCACCCGTGCCGCCGCCTCCGGTCGCTCGACGCGCTCGCGCGCGAGCGCCGCGAGCTCGCGCTCCATGCCGGCGATCTCGCTCTCTCGCTCGACGATCGGCACCGGGGGTGCGGCCTGGCTCGTGCGCACGCGCGCGGCTGTCGTGTCGAGGACGTCGACGCACGAGTCGGGAAGCTGGCGGCCGGCGAGGAAGCGCTTGCCGAGGCGCACCGCGGCGAGCACCGCCTCGTCCCGCACCAGCACGCCGTGCGCGCGCTCGTACGTCGGCACCAGGCCGCGGAGCATCGTGACGGCCCGCGCCTCGTCGGGCTCTTCGACCGTGACCTTCTGGAAGCGCCGCTCGAGGGCGGCGTCCTTCTCGAAGTACTTCTTGTGCTCGCGGAAGGTCGTCGCCGCGATCGTGCGCAGCTCGCCGCGCGCGAGGGCGGGCTTGAGCAGGTTCGCCGCGTCGGTGCCGCCGCTCGGCTGCGCCCCGACGAGCGTGTGCGCCTCGTCCACGAAGAGCACGATCGGGCGCGGCGCGGTCTTCACCTCGCGGATCAGGTCGGTCAGACGCAGCTCGAGCTCGCCTCGCCCGCGCGCCCCCGCCTCGAGCAGGCCGAGCTCGAGCGCCCGCACGTCCACGTCGCGGAGCGCGTCCGGCACCTCGCCGCGCGCGATCGCCAGCGCGAGCCCCTCGACGACGGCGGTCTTGCCGACGCCGGGCTCTCCGACCAGCACAGGGTTGTTCTTGCGGCGGCGACACAGGATGTCGGCGACCTGGCGCGTCTCGCGCTCGCGACCGAGCACCGGATCGAGCTCGCCGCGGCGCGCGCGCTCCGTGAAGCTCGTGGTGAAGCGCGCGAGGGCGCTTCCCTCCGCGGGCGCGTCGGCGCCGGGCGCGCCGCTCGCGCCGGGTGTCGGCTCGGCGCTCTCCGCGGATCGCCCGAGGGCGTCGGCGCCGCGACGCACCTGATCGAGCGAGAGCGCCGCCGTCACCGGGGCGCCGGCTGCCGACCGCGTCGCGAGCTCGAGGTAGCCGACCAGGAGCGCGTACGAGCGCGTCGAGCGATCACCGAGCTCGAGCGAGGCCACGAGCCACGCGCGCTCGAGCCAGCGCACGAGGGCATCGCCGAGCGCGGGGCGGCCGGCGCCGCGCGGAAGGCGCGCGAGCCATCGCTCGACGTCGGCGAGCGCGGTTGCGCGGGCATCGGGGTCGAGCACGCACGCGGCGTCGGCGCCCTCGTCGGCGAGCACTTCGCGCAGGACGTGCTCGGGGGTGAGCTCGGCGTGGGAGCCGAGCGCGGCGGCCGTCACCGCGGCCTCGAGGTGACGACGCGCCCGCGGCGTGAGCCGAGCGACGAGCTTTCTGGGATCCGATCGCATGAGCGCTCCTCCGGCGGCGCGAGTGCCGCCCGGTGCGCTCTTCTCGACCCGTCTACGTGGAGGTTGCGTCCGTCGTCGCACTTTCGTGCAGCGGAAGCTCCATGGCGCGGAGCGCGCGTGGCCGCGTCCCGAGCGTGCTCGTGCCGAGCTGCGCGCGCCCGAGGCAGAGCGCCTGCCCTTCGCGTCGCACGCGCACCGAGAGCGTGCCGGTGGCGTCGCTCATGCGCGAAGCGAGGAGCTGGATCGCGATGCGCGCCGCCCCGCCCGCGGCGAGCGCCGCGCGGTGCGCGGGCGCCACGGGATCGATCTCGATCGTCGCCCGCGAGGCGGGATCGGCGACCGAGCTACCGAGCAAGGCGTCGTCGCCGAGCCTCGTACGCCCGAGGCGCGCGCGATCGGCGGGCGCGACGGGGCTGCGGCCTCCGTCTCGCGCGCGGAGCACGATGCGGACGCCACCGAGCCAGCGCCGCGACACCAGCGTGAGCGCGCGCGCGAGCGACGCGGCGCTCGGGCGGCCGTGCAGGAGCGGCGCGAGCCAGAGGAGGGTCGCCTCCGAGCGTGCGTCGGGCTCGCCGATGGAGACGAGGGACGCCACGTGCGCCGGCCAGATCGAGCCGGCCTCGCACGCGGCGTCGGGAAAGCGCGCCCCATGCACCGAGCGATGCGCGAGCGCCGTCATGCGGTGGTGGAAGGGCGCGAGCAGCGCTCGACGCAGACCGTGGTCGGGGTCTTCGAGCGCGATCTCTTCGGCGAGATGGGTCGGTAGCGCGCCGCTCGCTCCGGAGAGGCCGAGCATCCGCGTCGTCCATCGCTCGGGGCTCTCGGCCGTCAGCTCCGTCGCTTCGAAGCAGAGCTCCGGATCGGGCAGGAAGCGCAGGGGCTCTTCGCGCGGCGATCCGCGACCGACCGCGCGCCCGGTACGGCGCTCGACGGCGGCGATCCGCGAGAACGCATCGCGTCGCATCAGACCTCCGCGAGGCCGCTGCGCGCGGCGAACGAATAGCCGACACCGGCGGGAACGTGGCGGACCGTGACGCGTTGCTCGGCCTGCAGCGGGAGCTCCTGCGCCAGCGCACGGTCGAGCGCGCGCGCGAACAAGAACGCCTCGCCGACCGAGGGCACCCGCCCGGCGTCGAGCTCGAGCGCGACGTCGACGCCCCGACGGATGACGCCCCGTCGTGCGGCGCGGAAGGGCGTCGCGTGAACGGCCACCAGCGCGTCCGCGAGCGCCGCCGCCCAGCGTGCGCGCCCCAGATCGACGCTGGCCGGCACCGCGCTCGCGCGCCACCACGCGCGCATCGCTGCCGGCTCGAGCCGCGCGCGGTGACCGGTGGCCGTGACGCCGACGAGCGCCTCGAGCGCCGAGCCCGCGAGCGTCGGCGGCGCCGACGGCCCGAGCGGGAGAAGGTTCGTGAACGTGGCCAGCGCGGGCGAGCCCGCGACGGCCTCCGAGACGTCCCCCGGCCGGAGGCGCGAGGCGAGCGCGCGGTTGGTGCAGCGCAGCTCGATCGAGAGCGTCTCCGCTTCGTGCGTGGCGCGATCCGAGACGCGCAGAAAGGTGTCGACGCGCCCGTCGAGGGGCGAGAGCTCGCGGCGCAGGGCGAAGCGGCCGCGGCCCGGCGTTCCGTCGAACGAGGAGAAGGCATCGTACGCCCGCCGCCCCCGCGTTCCGGGCGCGATCCCGACCACGCTCGTCACGTCGAGAACCTCGACGGCGCGCGGCGAGAGCCCCGCGGCGCGGAGCGGGGCGTCGCGCACGTCGTCCTCCCATCGGATCGGCTCTGCGTCGCGAGGAAAGACGTTCACGGCGGGCACGCAGTGCAGGCGCAGCGCGTCCTCCGCCAGCCGCTCCGGGAGGACGGACGCGGCCTCGGGCGTGAAGCGCAGCGCGATCTCCAGCTGGTCGTGGCGTAGCGCGTCCGGCACGCGCTCGAGGCCGTGGACCTCGAAGAACAGGTGCCGCTCGGGGAAGAACGCGGTCTCGATCAGGACCCGCGCGCCCTCCGGCGAGCGCTCGGGCCAGGGAAGGTGAGGCTCGCGCTCCGGGTCGACCAGACGCGCGCCGAGCGCGGTCGGGGTCGGGGAGTCGCTCCCACGCGCCGCCACGCCCAGCAGCCACCGATCGATCGCCAGCGCGAGCGCGCTCGCATCGGCGAGCGGCGCGTGGACGTAGAATCGCAGCGGACGCGGCGCGTAGAGCACGCCGAGGGCCGAGCGCGGTGCCCGCACGCGGACGAGCAGGCGCGGCTCGCGCGAGGAGCTCCGATCGAGCGAGCATCGCTCCACCCTGATCGGCGTCAGATCGACGTCGGTCGTCGATCGCAGCTCGCACCGCACCCCTTCGATGGGACGCGAGCCGAACGCCGCGCCGCGCGCGATCCGAGCCCGGTCCGGCACGACGCCCGGGCGCGGCACCAGCTCCATCACCGTCGAGGCGGCGACCGGCCAGAGGGCGTGCGGCGCCACGACCTCGGCCAGCGCCTCCACGGCCTCGGGGATCGCTTGCTCGGCGCGGCGTCGCACGCGCGCCGCGACCAGCGCGAAGCCCTCGAGCAGTCGCTCGACGTCGGGGTCCGTTCCAGGTCGCGCGAGGGCGTCGCACAGGCCTGGATGCGCACGGGCCATCTCGGGGCCCAGCTCGCGCAGGAACGCCAGCTCTTCGCGGAACGTCGCTTCGAACGGTCGAGACACGGTCGTCGGTCCTCTCGACGCCTCAACGCACGGTGCAGCGACCGAGGGCGTCGATCTCGGTCACGAATCGGTGGCTCCGTCGCGCATCGTCGTGCGCCCGGCCGCTGACCTGGAATGCGAGCACCAGCGGGTCGGCGCTCTGCACCGCACGCACCGAGACGTCCACGAGGCGTGGCTCGTAGCGCTCGACGAGCTGTCGCAGCGCGCGCTCGATCGCCCGGACACCCTCGGGCCAGGTGTGCACGAGGTCGGTGAAGTCCGGGCGACCGAGATCGCGCGCGGCGGGGGCCGATCCGCGCCGCGCCTGGAAGAGCACGGTCAGGTGCGCCGCGATGGACGCACCCGGATCGAGCCGGCGCTCGCCCCGGGCGAGCCGATCGAAGAGCCCCCGCGAGGCGCCGGGCACGGTGATCAGCTCCCGGTGCGCTCGCGCCAGCTGTCGGCGAACTCCTTGCTCCCGGGGACGTGCGTCCACGTGATGCGGGAGAAGACGAAGCTGACGTCCTCCTTCACTGGCGCGTCCTCGGTTCCCTCGCTCACGCGTCGCTTGATGCGACAGACGCGCGCGTCCTCGATCTTGACGGTGAACCAGTGCTCCCAGCCGCCGCCGTCGGCGATCGGGCGGAAGAACTTGAACTCCCCCGAGCACTGCTGCGAGCGCGTGAGCGCCTGTGCGAGCACGGGGGAGCTCTTGTCGACCCACTTCGTGATCGCGATCGGCTCGTAGGTGCGGTCCGACTGCGCCCACGAGGAGCGGCGATCGAAGCCCACCGAGACACCCTCCTCGTAGGAGTGGCACTCGATGGCTTTGCTGACGTCGACGTCGGCCATCGACTCGATGGAGGACTCCGCTTCGACGTCGTTGCCGTCGGCCTTGAGGAAAAGAAACACCGGGATCTGGGACATGATCGACGCTCCTCGTTGGGCCGGAGCTCGTTCTCCGGCCGGACGCTCTCTTTGTCGGCGGCCCGCGGCCCGCGTTGCGTGGCGATCGAGCGAGGGGCTCGAACGCGGGCGCTTCAGTCGCCGAGCAGGTCGACGAGCACGCGCTGCGTCGCCCCGGGCTCGAGCGAGACACGACGCTCTCCGCGCGTCTCGCCGTTCGTCACGACCACCGTGTGGGCCCCCGGCGCGAGCGTCACGCTCACCGGAGTGCGGCCGACGTCGTGGCCGTCGATCGCGACGTCGCCGTAGGGAATGGCGACGACCTGCAGGTGTGCAGGCTCGCCGCTGGCGTGCGACGCGCGTCGATGGTGGCGCTCCTCCCGCGCGGGCGCGCCTGCTTCGTCGGCGGGCGCGGGCGCCGGCTGCTCGGCGGGCGGCGGTGCCGGCGGCAGCGTCGGCTCGTGGGTCGGTGCCGGTGCGGGCGCGGAAGCGAGCGCGGTCGACTTCGTCGCGCTCGTGCCGTGCGCGTCGTCTCGGCCGCGGGCCTGCAGGGCCCGGCTGATCGCGTCGCTGCCGAGCGCGATCGCCGATACGCCGACGACGAGCATCGTCGTCAGCACGGTCGCCGCCGCGAAGATCGCCAGCATCCACCGCCGCGGAGCGCTCGGGATGCGCGCGCTCTGGAGGGAGGCGGTCGCTTCCGCCGTTCCCGGCGCCGCCTCGCGCTCGATCTCCGTCGGTCCCTCCTCGACCGCGGGGGCCGCCCCCGGGCCGGCGTCGACGAGCACGCGGGCCCGCGGCGCCCGGGCACGCGTGGGCGGGGCTCCGCTCGCGCTCCGGCGCGCGTCGCTCACGAGCGCGGCCAGGGCGCGGCGCGGATCGCGCGGTACCGGCAGCCCGGCGAGCACGCGCGCCACCTCGTCAGCGCACGCGGTCCGATCGTCCGGTCGCGCCGCGAGCATTCCGGTCACCAGTGCGAGCACGGGCTCGGGCGTCTCGGGCGCGAGATCACGCAGCGAAGGGCGCCGCCCTCGCTGCGCGTTCGTGAGCGTCTCGAGGTCGGTCTGGCCGTCGTGCGGCCGCCGGCCGGCGAGCAGCTCGAAGAGCATCACGCCGAGGGCGAACACGTCGGTTCGTCGATCGAGCGCGTCCCCCAGCGCCTGCTCGGGCGCCATGTAGGGGATCTTTCCCTTCACCACGCCGCTCCGCGTGCGGTGTGTCCGGAGCGTGGAGCGCGCGATCCCGAAGTCGGCGAGCTTCACCTCGCCGTGGATCGAGACGAGCACGTTCGAGGGGGTCACGTCGCGGTGCACGAGCTGCGCGGGCGTGCCGTCCACCTCGAGCGCGTGCGCGTAGGCGAGCGCCTCGGCGACCGACCGCACGACGTGGAGGGCGACGTCCATGGGGAGGCACGCGCCGCGCTGTCGCAGGCTTCCGGTGAGCGAGCGCAGGTCCATCCCATCGACGAGCTCCATCACCAGGAACCACTTTCCGTCCACGCGCCCGAGCTCGTGGACGGTGGCGATCGACGGGTGCGCGAGGCGTGCGCAGAGCCGGGCCTCGTCTTGCAGCTGCGTCACCGCATCGCGGTCACCTTCGTTTCCGGCGAGCACGCGCTTGAGGCAGACCCGGCGCACGAATCCCTCGGGCCCGCTCCGCCGCGCGGCGTAGACCTCGGCCATCCCGCCGACGCCGAGGCGCCCTTCGATCTCGTAGTCGCCGAATCGCTCGCCCATGGCTCACCTCGTGAGCCCGTATCGGGCGAGCCGCGCGCGCGTTGACTGCGCCGAGGCCTACTTCGTCCAGTACTCGCGCATCAGCTCGCTCATCCACGCGGGCTGGTGCACCTCGCCGCGTGGCCCGAGCTCCACGACCCAGGGCTTGAGGTCGAGCACGGGCGTGCCATCGATCGCATCGAGCCCCTGCACACGGAGCGTCGTGCCCTCGACGCCCAGCACGCGGCACACGGTCGTTCCGATCGTGTTCGGCCGGTTCTTCCCGCGCTGCGCGAAGATGCCGACCTTCGGCCAGTCCTCGCGGTGCCGCGGATGCCGCGCACCGGTCTCGATCTTCGCGGGGTCGACGCCGTGCATGCGGAAGATCACCTCGACGTGCGAGAACGCATCGAGGCCCGCGAGGGCGTCGGCGCCGAAGTGCGCGGGGTCGAGCTCGATGCGCGCGGCCTCGCGATCCCAGTCGTCGTCGGTCGTGGCGCTCCGCGTGCTGACGACGGTCCCGATCGGCGTCACGACGTAGGGGCTGGTCATGCTTCGAGCATGAGCGCGTCGAGCCGCTCCACGATGGGCCAAACCGCGGCCGCCGGAGGTGCCAGCGCTACTCGTCGTCGCGGTGACGCGCCGCGCGGGCCTCGCGCCGTGCCTCGCGCCGCGCGCGCGCGCCGGCCGGCGTGCCATACCCCGCGATCCGGTCGGTGCGGAGCACGCCGTTCTCGAACGTCAGCTCGTCGATGAAGCGCGTCGGGCCGAAGTCGTAGACGAGCACGTCGATCACGACGGTGACGGTCTGCGCGTAGCCCACGCCGTAGCCATAGGGCACGCCCCGGGTGTCGCCGTAGGGGCTGACGTAGATCGTCCGCGTCTCGGTGCGCGTGGTGAAATAGGTGGGCTCGCCACAGACCGAGCGCACGTAGGTCTCGTGGTCGCCCGCTTCGACCAGGCGCCCGTCGCAGGAGAGGGCGCTCGCCGGGGCGGGCGCTGCGAGGAGCGCCGCAACGCCGAGGGTGAGGCCGAGGAGCCCTTCGGTCCCGGCGGCAGCTCGCCGATCGACGACACCACGGCCACGCGCCTTCTCTCTCTCGCGCTCGCCCGCGGCGGCGAGCCGACTACGGTGGCGGCGGCAGAGTCCGCGGATCGATCCGGTAATAGATGCTCTGCGACGGGAAGCCCACCGTCCCACAGCTCAGGAGGAGTTCGCCGCTCGAAACGTAGAGGACCGCGTCACACCCGACTCCGGGCTCCGGATCGCGGAGGATGCGCTGCCGCCCATCGGCGATATCGGTGAGAATCGCGAGGTAGTCACTCCCCGCGTAGTGCGAGCCGACGAAGACGCCGCCGCCGAAGCCAAAGCCCGCCGGGGTGTCGGCGAGGACGCGGCGGGGCGCGAGCCCGGCCGGGGTCCTCGCGAGCGGCGAGGTCCATAGCTCGTCGCCCGGTGTGCCGATCCCGCCGAGCGCGTGGTCCCACACGATGGTGCCCTCGTCGACGAACCCTTCACCTACGTAGTTTCCGTCGGGTGAGGCGAAGTAGACCTCGGGTCCGCTCTCCGGCGTCCAGTGCCAGAAGCTGAGAGAGCTCCCGTCTTCCCAGACGACGTGATCGCCAGAGACGAGCCCATGCACGCCCGTGTGCGGCGGCCGGACAAGCGTGTCCTCATGGACGATCACGAGAGCGCCCGTCACGATCTCGAGAACAGCTGCATCGGCGCCCACCGCGAGTTCGTGCACCCATGCACCCGGCCCCACGTCGGGATCGGTCAGCACGACCGTCGGAACGTCCAACGCCCCAAGCTCTTCGATCGCGGCGAGGTACAGGCGGGACTCCAGCACCGTGTAGCTCGGGTCGCTCGACTCGACGACCACGCCCGCACGCCCCTCGCCAACGGCGCCCCAAGCCACCCGACAGATGCTATGGCCCGACGGCGGCGGAAAGCGCCAGGCAGCGATCGGCGGACCCTCGATGGGCATGATCGCGTAGAGCACGCGCTCCGGATCCGAGGTGCCCGAGATCGTCGCGATCCACCCGCGGCCATCCGAGAAGTAGGCGTCGCCATATCCGGAAACGTTCCGGCTCATCTCCTGCGGCGATCGGAGACACCCCGGCCCACAGCTCGCCCAGCTCAGACCGGGAAGTCGGTCCGGATGGACCGCTCGCTCGATCACGCAGTCGGTCGGCAAGCCCGCGAGCGGCAGCCACGTCGGATCGCCGGGGCCACCGTCGGACCGAGCGTCGGGCGGCGGGCTCGTGTCCGCGGACGCAGAGTCGCGCTCGGCGGCATCCTGTCCGACGTCGCGCTCGGCGCCTGAGTCCGCGCTCTCGCCGTCGATCGGGGCCTCGCGAGCCCCTGGGCAGCTGAGCAAGATGCAGCTCGCTACGACCGCCGTCGCGAGCAGGGGAGGTCGGCTCAGAACCACCGCTCCGCTCCCGAACGGCGTCCGAGATCCGCCTCGGAGTACGCGGCGACGCCCTCCCGTGGACCGCTCGCGATCGCCAGCGAGAGACCTTCTTCGGTCGCGTACGCGCCTTCCCGATGGAGCGCTCCCTCGCCGTGTACCACGCCGTCGAGGTGCCAGCCCTGGCGGGCACGAGTGAGGCGGCCGACCGTGTAATGCGCGGCCGGGTCCGTTCGATGATGACGCGAACGCTCGCCGCAGCCTCGTTCCGAGTCCGCGTGCGACGCTCCGATCCACAGGTGCCCGAAGGGGTCGAACGCGAGAACGAAAACGTCGCTCGATCCCACGCCGTCGGAGCGACTCTCGTCACGCCGCCATCGAGCCTCCTCGCGCGCGCCGCTCGAGTCGGGCGCGATCGAGACGAGCCGTGTCGAGGTGCGATGACCCTCGGTCACTTCGTCGAGAGCGTAGAGCCGGCGTTCAAGTGGGTTCCACGCCAGCGCGCGCACGCGTCCGAGGCTCAGCGGGTGGGTAGACAGGGGCAACGAGACCGCGTCGTCGACATAGTGCGCGACGATGTCGTGGAGCTCGTTGCCGGCTCCATCCACGCCACCTGCCACCCAGACGGTCGCGTTTTGTCCGGAGAGCGCGATCGCGTAGTCCGCGCGTGATGCCTTTCCGTCTGAGCTGGTGTCGGTCGAGCTCGGGACGGAGCTCGCCGACAGGTCGTCGGCCGTCAGCGCGACCTCGAAGCACCCGCCCTTGTTGCACGCAACCTTCCCGAAGAGTCCGAGGCCCGCGTCGCTCACGGTCAGGAGACGCGACGGCAGCGCGCCCGTCGCGCTGAGGCCGGCGTAAAACAGGCCGTCCCCACCGAGGCTCGCTGGGGGTTCGGCAGCAGCGACCCATCGAGTGTTCGGAAGACCGCCGAGGAGCGTGAGGGTCGGGGCGAGCGTTCTCGACGCCTCCTCCGTCAGGGCCAGGTCGCCGAAGGTGAGCACGGGCGTCTGGATACCGTCCCAGCTGCACGGTGGCCGGTCGTCGGGCGCGGTACACGCCCCGGCGAGCCAGGCCACGGGGAAGTTCGCGCCGCACTCTGGACAGAGAGCCCGGCCGAACACCATCGGGCCCAAGAACTCCATCCGACCGAGGCTCGCCGCGGGGACGCTCCCTCCGACCGCTCCGGACTCGTAGTGGCGTGCAAGCAAGAGAACCGCGTCCGCCAGCTCGGAACCGCAAGTCCCATCGGACCCGCACGTCGAGCCGCGGCCCGGACAAGCCTGCGTGCGACTGCACTCCGCCTCGCAGCGGCGAGCGACGCAGTGCGTACCGGAAGGGCACGCGGTCGTCGCGTCGCAGACGGCACCGCAGCCCGCTGGGCCCGACGTCGGTGTGCAGATATTCCGAGTGCCGGGCGCGGTGCGCAGTGCTTGCGTCCAGACGACGCCCCGAATGTCCGCCGTACCGTCACCCACGACAGGACCATCGATCGCTGCTGGGAAGAATCCCGCCGATCCACCGCCGCGCCAGCGCGCGAGGTCGGTCTCGATCTGCCAGCGCGCGTCGAGGTCGATCTCGAAGCTCGCACTGTAGGGCAGGTTGACCTCGTGGAGCGCGTCGATTCGAGGGTCTCCATCGAGCGTAGGGTTGAAGAACTGCGTGAGCTGTCCCTCCGGAGTTCCTGCGACGAACGCGCGGCGAAGATCTTGGGGCGCCAGCCGGATCCTGCATTGGCCAGATCCGTCCAGCTGGCGGGTCTCGCAGTCCTCGACCGAGGTCACCGACCCCGTTGCTGCCGAGCACGGGCAGAACCGGAAGCCGGTGTGGAACGTCACGGGTGGCGCAACGGGCGGCTGCGAACGGATCGGGTTCACGCGCAGTCGGTCGCGATCGATGAACGTGCGAAGCTCGAGGCCGACTCTGCGCTGGACCCGCTCGGTCTCGACCGTCGTGTAGCCGCACTCCACGGGGTCGCAGACGTCCGGGACGAATCCGCCGTCGTGCGGAACCACCCGTTCCGCGTCGAAGTTGCAGTCACGCGTCGAGACCGAGAAGCTGTTGCACGCATCGCACGCATCAGGGACGCCATCGTTGTCGCTGTCGGGAGCGCACGCGGTGGGAACGCCGGTGCAGTCGAGGCGCTGGTGCGGATCGTGGAAAGTGCAGTCGTCGCACTCGTCCGGAACCGAATCGTGATCCGCATCGTTGGATGGTTCCGCCGCGCCGGCGGCGATGGAGCGAGAGAGACAGTGCAGCTGTGGATGATCGTGAAACGGATCTCCCGTCACCAAGCACCAGCTCGCCTGCCCAGCGATCGAGGGCGCGAGCGCTGTGGCCGCCGGGAAGCCACGGCCAGGGTCGTCGTCGGTGAGGCGTTGCGCCGGGTTGTAGATGCCCCAGCAGTTGTCGTGACCGAGCACGAGGCCGTCGCCATCAGGATCGAGCGTGTCGGGGTCGCCGCAGAGCGCACACGCGTCGGGGTCGTTGCAGGTCCGGCTCCCGATGCACGGATGGAGCTCGGCCCACTGGCTTCTCTGCCGGGACTCGGTCATCGGCGGGAGATCCGATTCGCCCGCCCAAACTCGACCGGTGCTCGGAAAAATGGAGGCCACGGTCCCGCTGGTGTTGACGGTGCCGACCGGGATGTAGGCGCCGCCCCAGGTGCCGGTATCCGGACGGCGCTCGCCAAGCACGGTCGTGAGCCAGTGCTGGATCGTCCCCGAGGTGACTCGGACGTAGCGGTCTTGTTCCGTGGATACATTGAAGACGCCGAGGAGCTGGTGGGGTACGCCAGGCGAGCCGTCGTACCGCACGAACACGCCTCCCCCGCTGTCCCCCTCGGAGCCGACCGGTCCGTCCAAGCCGGAAGTTGAGTCCGTGTCGCTCGGAAGCGGTATGAGGTCGGGGCCGATGAAGACGCTGGAGACGTTCTGACCGGCGATGTCGCGAAACGCCGAGTGAGCATTGCCGAAGTTGCAGGCCAGCTCGCGGCAGCCGTAGCCGACGTGGTTCATCGCGCGGTACCACCACGAGCTCGCGTCGCTGCCCGGGTCGTGCGTGAGCACTTGTGCGGGGACGGCGGGGTACCCGCTCGTCCGAAATCCGGACACGCCGACATCGATGCGCTCGGCGAGGACCAAGACGGCGATGTCGCCCTCGAGGTTCAGCGTGCTGAGCGTGCCCTCGTCTTCGCACAGCAAGCCCGAGTATTGATCGGTGTTGCAGCCGATGACGTTGACGAAGTAGGGCGCCGGAACGTTCGCCGGATAGCCGACCGGCGGCATGCCAGCGCCGCACGCCGGGCTCGACGGACAGCTCGGCGGGAGAGGGAAGCACGCTGTCCCGCTCACCGACCCGAGCGAGCACGCGCACATCGTGCTGCCAGCCGCGCAGCTGGCGGCGCCGCCCGCGTCACCCGCGCCGCCATCGGGGATCGTCGGCGCCGTCCCACCGCCGCACGATGTCGACGCGGCCGGGCATGGCGGTGGCGCCGGGTAACACGCTTGGCTGCCAGTGTGGCCTCCAGTCGCGCAGCCGCAGAGCGACGTGCCGGCGGCACACACAGCCGCGACGAACGGGTTGACCGGGGAGAACATCACCTGCGTGCCGGTCCCGGCGTGCGAGGCGCAGTGCGCCGACGTGAGTACCAACCGGGGCGTGACAAGCGTTCCAGTGCAGAAGCCGCTCGTGCCAAGCATCGCGACCGAGGCGTCTCGAGCCCACTGTTCCGGGTTGTCGAAGGCGACGGTGCTCGAGCCCGGAAACATGTCGAAGGTGGGCGGTGTCTCGCGCAGCTCCTCGACCCTCGATGCTGCGGCCGCTTCTTGCGGATCTCGATCGCGATCGCAGCCGCACAGAACTACAAGCGCGACCGTGAGCGCAACGTTGAAAGAAGCGTCGCACCTCGATGTCTTCGCCATGCTCCACCCCCGCCGAACTGGCACGCGCTGTTTCGAGACTCGACGAGAATGCGGTGGGCTGGTCTCCGACGTCAATCGCCAGGTCGCGTTCAGAGCGTGACGATCCGATGACCTACGGTGACGGCTGACACGGCGACGCGTAGCTACAGTGCAACCACCAGGACGAGCTATCGCGCGAGGTGAAGGTGCACGCGAACCCAGGAAGAGTCGGGACAACGCCCACGTCGGGCACGCTGGCCTCGGCGAGCCCGGCGTCCGTGTGCCCCGCGAGCACGTCGCATTCTTCCCGGCAGAGGTACAGGTCGTAGCCGCCCCCAGGGGTACCTCCGCGTGCGATGCGCCTAGCGGTCGCATCGTCGACGATGTACGTGGCCCGCTGCGCAGGCGGCGCGTCGCAACAGCTGCACCCCGCGAGAAGTGCGAACATCGCTGCGAGTGTCACGCGGAGCATGCTCGGTCAGTGTTCCACACGCGCTGCGACCACGCAGCCGTTGACACCGAGCCAGCAACGCGAGCAATCGCAGCCATCTTCAACTCGAACGATGGGGTAGACGATGGCTCGTTCTGAGAAGTCGCCGCAGGATCGGATCGGGGAGATCGCGGGGCGCTAGATCACGCTCACCATCGAGCACCTCGACGTGCTCAACGGCCGAAGTGCGCGGGGTCGAGCTCGATGCGCGCGGCCTCGCGATCCCAGTCGTCGTCGGTCGTGGCGCTCCGCGTGCTGACGACGGTCCCGATCGGCGTCACGACGTAGGGGCTGGTCATGCTTCGAGCATGAGCGCGTCGAGCCGCTCCACGCTGGCCAAACCGCGGCCGCCGAGGTACCAGCGCCACTCGTCGTCGCGGTGACGCGCCGCGCGGGCCTTCGCGCCGTAGCTCGCGCCGCGCGCGCGCGCCGGCCGGCGATGCCATACCCCGCGATCCAGTCGAGGTGCGGAGCACGCCGTTCTCGAACGTCGCCTCGTCGATGAAGCGCCGGGCCGAAGTCGTAGACGAGCACGTCGATCACGACGGTGACGGTCTGCGCGTAGCCCACGCCAGCCAGGGCACGCTCCCGGTGTCGCCGCAGGGGCTGACGTAGATCGTCCGGCGTGTCCTCGGTGCGCGTGGTAAAGGTAGGTGGCTCGCCACAGACCGAGCGCACGTAGGTCTCGTGGCCGCCCTTCTCACCAGGCGCCCGTCGCGAGAGGGCGCTCGCCGGGGCTGGCGCTGCGAGGAGCGCCGCAACGCCGAGGGTGAGGCCGAGGAGCGCACGCGCGACCGGAGTTCGACATGGGGTCCTCGAATTGCTTCGACGCGCCACCTCAGTATTCCCGACGAAATCGGTCGCCGCGCAACTCCGCCGGCTTCGTGAGGGTGTGATCGCTGGCGGTGCTCAGCGGCGACGCGCCGCGATCCCGCCTTGATGCCGCGTCGAGCAAGGCTCGGACATCGCCTCACCCGGTCGGTGTCCGGCCTCGGGAAGGCGAGGCCTATAGCCAATTGGCTATAGGCCCCGCCGCCAGGCGACGCCTGAAGGCCGGTCTCGCGACGCGACATGCATGAGGCCTCGACCGTTCTGCGCAGCAGTCTCGTCGCAAGACTTCACCACCGCGTTGGATCGCACCCGCTTCGCGAAGCCCCTTCGCGCCCGGCGAGGCGCGATCGGGAGGATCCCCCTCCCGCAGACCCCCGCCATGCTGCCCACACGGCTCGCTTCCCGCGATCGCCCAGGACGCCTACAGTGCGGGCCATGACCCAGCGCTATCGCGCGCCCTTCGGTCCCGGCGGCAGCTCGCCGATCGACGACACCACGGCCACGCGCCTTCTCTCTCTCGCGCTCGCCCGCGGCGGCGACTACGCCGATCTCTTCTTCGAGTACGAGGTCGGGGGCAGCTACGGCTTCGAGGACGGGATCCTCAAGTCGGCCGGCCGCGGCGTCTCGGTGGGCCTCGGCGTGCGCGTCCGGAAGGGCGACGCGACCGGCTACGCGTACACCGAGGACCTCTCGCTCGAGGCGATGCAGCACGCCGCGAAGATCGCCGGGCAGATCGCCGACGGCGGCAAGACGCTGGACCCCGTGGGGCTCGCGGCCGTGAAGACGCCGCACCGCTACGACGTGAAGCAGCTGACGCTCGACGTCGCGGGCGAGCAGAAGCGCGAGCTCCTGCGCCGCGCCGACGTCGCCGCGCGCGCCGCCGATCCGCGCATCAAGCGCGTCGAGGCCTCGCTCGCCGAGGAGTACCGCGAGATCCTCATCGCCACGAGTGATGGAAAGCTCGTGCACGACGTGCAGCCGCTCATGCGCTTCGGGATCCGCGTGATCGCCGAGCAGAACGGAAAACGCCAGGCCGGCTCGAGCGGCGGCGGCGGCCGCCTCGACCTCTCCTACTTCGACACCAAGTCGCCCGAGTGGCACGCGACGGAGGCCGTGCGCCAGGCGCTCGTGATGCTCGACGCGCGCGAGGCCCCGGCCGGCACGATGGATGTGGTGCTCGCGCCGGGCGACAGCGGCATCCTCTTGCACGAGGCGGTGGGCCACGGTCTCGAGGCCGACTTCAACCGCAAGCGCACGTCGAACTACACCGATCAGATCGGCCAGGTCGTCGCGAGCGAGCTCTGCACCGTCGTCGACGACGCGCGCATCACCGGCTCGCGCGGCTCGATCGACGTGGACGACGAGGGCCTCGTGCCCGAGGCGACCACGCTCATCGAGAACGGCATCCTCCGCGCGTACATGCAGGACCGCCAGAGCGCGGAGCACTTCCACACGCCGGCCTCGGGCAACGGGCGGCGCGAGTCGTTCCGCTCGCATCCGATGCCGCGCATGACGAACACGCTGCTCATGGCCGGGCCGCACGATCCGGAAGAGATCATGAAGAGCGTCGAGCGCGGCATCTTCGCCTCGCGCTTCGGCGGCGGGCAGGTCGACATCTCGAACGGCGACTTCGTCTTCTCGCTCACCGAGGCCTACCTCGTGGAGAAGGGGAAGATCACGGCGCCGCTCAAGGGCGTGCAGCTCATCGGCAACGGGCCCGACGTGATGCGCAAGGTGACGATGCTCGGCCGCGACATGGAGCTCTCGGACGGCATCTGGACGTGCGGCAAGGACGGGCAGTCGGTGCCGGTCGGCGTCGCGTGCCCGACCATCAAGATCGCGGGCATCACGGTCGGCGGGACGCAGGTCGGCTGATGCAGCTCGCGCGCGTGAGCGAGGAGCGCCCGCGGGCGCTCGCGGCCTTCGAGGGGATCGACGCGGCGCTCGCGTCGAAGGTCCTCGCGGAGGCGCTCGCGCACGGCGGTGACGAGGCGGACGTCTTCGTGGAGCGCGTCGCCCTGGCGAGGACCGTGCTCGAGGACGGGCGCGTGCGGACGGCCGAGCGCGATCTCTCGCAGGGCGCGGGCGTGCGCGTGCGGCGCGGCGAGGGCGCCGGCTACGCGCACGTGGAGAGCCTCGCGCCGGCCGCTTTGCTGCGCGCCGCGCGCACGGCCCGAACGATCGCCGAGGGTGGGCGGTCCGTCGCGCCGGTCGGGCTCGAGGAGCGCTCCGTTCCGCGCCGCTACGATCCCGGCAGCTCGCTCGACGCGCGCGCCGAGGCCAAGCGCGAGCTCTTGCGCCGCGCCGATGTCGCCGCGCGCGCCGTCGATCCGGCGATCGCGCGCGTGGAGGTGACGCTCGACGAGACGCTGCGCGAGATCACGCTCGCCACGCACGAGGGCGTGCTCGTGCGCGATCGGCAGCCTCTGATCCGCTTCGGCGTGCGCGTGATCGCCGAGCGAGGCGGCCGGCGCGCCGAGGGCAAGAGCGGCGGCGGCGGCCGCAGGGACCTCTCCTACTTCGACGAGCGCTCGCCCGAGTGGCACGCGCGCGAGGCGGCGCGCGAGGCGCTCGCGATGCTCGAGGCGAGGCCGGCCCCGGCCGGCACGCTCGACGTGGTGATCGCGCCGGGCCAAGGCGGCGTGCTCTTGCACGAGGCGGTCGGCCACGGGCTCGAGGCCGACTTCCACCGCAAGGGCACCTCGCGCTACGCGGGCCGGGTCGGGCAGAAGGTCGCGAGCCCGCTCTGCACCGTGGTCGACGACGCGTGTCCCTTCGGGGCCCGCGGATCGATCGCCGTGGACGACGAGGGCGTCGTGCCCGAGGCCGTCACGCTGATCGAGGGCGGCGTGCTGCGCGCGACGATGAACGATCGCTTCTCGGCCGCCCGCCTCGGCGACGCGCGCAACGGGCACGGCCGGCGCGAGTCGTTCCGGCACGCGCCGATGCCGCGGATGACGAACACGCTGCTGCTCGCGGGACCGCACGATCCGGAAGAGATCCGGCGGAGCGTGCGCCGTGGGCTCTACGTGCAGAAGATCCGCGGCGGCGAGGTCGCGATCGAGAGCGGCGACTTCGTCTTCTTCGTCGCCGAGGGCTACTGGATCGAGGACGGGCGCCTGGGCGCGCCGGTCTCGGGCGTGAGCCTCGTGGGCAACGGGCCCGACGTGATGGAGCGCGTGACCATGCTGGGCACGGACTTCGAGCGCACGGACGGCACGGGCACGTGCGGAAAAGATGGGCAGTCGGTCCCCGTGGGCGTGGGGTGTCCGACGATGAAGATCGCCGGCATGACCGTCGGCGGATCGCAGATCGGGTGAACGAACGATGAGCGGCAAGGACACACGACAAGAGCTTCTCGATCTCGGCGGGCGCATCGTCGAGCGCGCGCGCAAGGCCGGCGCCGACGTGGCCGAGGCCGTGGTGAGCGAGGGCTCGCACCTCTCCACGAAGGTGCGCCTCGGCGCGCCCGAGCTCGTCGAGGAGGCGGGCTCGCGCTCGGTGGGCCTGCGCGTCATCCAGGGCGGTCGCGTCGCGGTGAGCGCGACGAGCGATCTGAGCGAGGCGGGCATCGCGCGCTTCGTGGAGGACGCCATGGAGCTCGCCGGGCTCTCCGAGCGCGACGAGCTCGCCGGCCCGCCGGATCCCTCGCTCCTCAGCCGGGCCGAGCAGCACGTCGACCTCGACCTCTTCGATCCCTCGGTCGACGCGATCGACGGCGCCGCGGCGCTGAAGCACGCGCTCACGGGAGAGAAGGCCGCGCGCGACTTCGACGTGCGCGTCACGAACTCCGAGGGCGCCACGTTCTCGCGCGCCTCGGGGAGCAAGGCGATCGTCACGAGCGGCGGCTTCTCCGGCTACTCGCGCGGTACCTACGCCTCGCTCACGGTCTCGCCCGTCGTCGACGACGAGGGAGGCAAGAAGCGGAGCGGCTACCACTGGACCGCCAAGCGCCACTACGCCGAGCTCGACTCCGACACGTTCGTCGGCGAAGAGGCCGCGCGCCGCACGCTCGCCAAGCTCGGCGCGCACAAGGTGCCGACGCAGGAGGCGCCGGTCGTCTTCGATCCCGACACGGCGCGCTCGCTGCTCGGGATGCTCGCCGGCTGCATCTCGGGCGGCGCCATCTGGCGCAAGAGCAGCTACCTCGCCGATCGCCTCGGCACGAAGGTCGCGAGCGAGCTCGTCACGGTCGTCGACGATCCGCTGATCCCGCGCGCGCCCGGCTCGCGCGCCTTCGACGGCGAGGGCCTTCTCTCGCGCCGCAACGTGGTCGTCGACCGCGGCGAGCTGAAGTCGTACCTGCTCGACACCTACTCGGGCCGCAAGCTCGGGATGCCGAGCACGGCGAGCGCGTCGCGCGGCGGCAGCGCCGGCGTCGGGCCGGGCACCACGAACTTCCTGCTCCAGCCGGGCAGCCAGACGCCGGGCGAGATCCTGAAGACCGTGCGGCGCGGCCTCTACGTCACCGACATGATGGGGTCGGGCTTCAACCCGGTGACGGGTGACTTCAGCCGCGGCGCGGCCGGGTTCTGGATCGAGGAGGGCGAGAAGACCTTCCCCGTCAGCGAGATCACGATCTCGCTGAACCTGAACGAGCTCCTCCAGCGCATCGACGCGGTCGGCAACGATCTCGATCTGCGCAGCTCGGTCGCCGCGCCCACGATCCGCGTGAGCGCGATGACCATCGCCGGCACGTGAGAGAGGACAAGCGCCTCCTCAAGCTCCTTCCGGTCGAGCGCTGGCCGACGCGCGAGGAGGCGGCGCGCGCGCGCTGGTTCCAGCCCGTGCGCCTCGGCCCGA
>JBGALT010000024.1:0-69421 GCA_044223665.1 Sandaracinaceae bacterium
CGGACTACCCCCAGAAGCGGCGGGCACGGGGGGGCGACGAGCGCCCGCGTTGGCGCCGCCGTTCGCGCGCGATGCGGTAGCGAGGAGCGCCCCCCGTGACCGCCGCCATCGCGAAGGCGACTGATGGGCGGAGCTCGATCGAGCGCGCCCGCCTATCGCAGCGGCCCGTTCCGACACCACCTTCGCAGTCCCTCTCCCCGACCCTCTCCCGCTCCCGCGGGAGAGGGAGTCGCTCATCTCGACGCAGCGGTCGCCGAGCAGATCGGGTGCGCGAGGGCAGAGCCCTCGCCTGCTCGCCGAAGCGGCGCAGCCGCCGCTGTCAACGCTCGCGTAGTCCAGCGCGCCGCGCCGCGGCGCACCGTTGCGCGCCGCGCGATGCGGGTCACGCTCACGGGACATGCACGTCGATCCGCACGAGGTGCTCCCGGCCGGCCGATCGCGCGAGACGCGCATCCGCCGCGACGCGCGTGGCCGCTGGTGGAACGGTGAGGACGAGATCACCCACCCGATGCTGGTGCGCGCGTTCGATGCCTGGATCGAGAAGACGGACGACGGCCGCTACTGCCTCAAGAACGACATCAACTGGGCCTACGTCACCATCGAAGGCGCGCCCATCGACGTCCGCGCGTGCCGGCTCGAGCGCGAGGGAGGGCGCGTCGTCGCGTGCCGGCTCGCGCTCTCCGACGGGCGAGAGGAAGCCCTCGCCCTCGAGACGTTGCGCGAGAGCGCGACCGACGACGCCCTCTACTGCGACGTCCGCGGCGGGGCGCTGCCGGCGCGCTTCGACACCCACGCCGCGCTGCAGCTCGAGGACGCGCTCGTCGAGACCGAGCACGGCCTCGCGATCCAGATCGGAGCTCGCTCGTTCGTGCCGCCGCGCGTCGAGGATCCGCTCCGCTCCACGTGACCGACGCGATCAGTCGGTCGGGTCTTCGCTCGCACCGGTCGTCGCGAAGTCGGCCCCGGGCGAGACCGGCACGGTGGGCGCCGAGTGCAGGACCGCGACGATGGTGTGCATCGGCGCGATGCCGACCACGGCGTCGACCCGGATCTCGACGAAGTCGTCGAGGGCGCGCACGACCTGCGCCGGCACGATCCCGCCCGCGTGCGCGACGAGGACCCAGTCGTCGACGTCGAACGTCGGCGCCGAGAGCGACGTCTCGAGCACCCAGATCTCGCGCCCGTCGTTGGTGTGGACGAGCATGTGGCCCTCGTAGGGGCCGTCGATCGTCTCGCCGAGCGTGTCGGCCTGCTCGCCCGCGATCGCGACCCGCCGCGTCTCGCGGATGGGCGGCGGGGCGGGCGGGGCGCCGCACGCGGATCCGAGCAGCGCGAGCGAGAGCAGAGCGATCGGCCTCTTCATGCTGGCTACGTTCGCACGCGGCGAGGCCGGAAGGTAGCGCTCTCGGCGCGCCCTACGCGAACCGTGGCCGGGGCCCGCGGGGTCTGGTACATCGCTCCTCTCATGGCCAGCGTCCCTCTCGCCCCGTCCCGTCGCCGCGCCACGCTCGAGCGTGCGGACGTGGTCGCTGCGGCCCTGGTCCTGCTCGTGGGCGGCCCGCTCGTGTACACGTTCGCCAGCGCCTTCGTCGACGGAGAGACGCGCCGCCACGAGGCGCCCCTCCGCGCGCTCTTCGGCTCGTCGGTCTACGACCAGCTCGTGCACGGCGAGCCGATCCCGCAGCACTACCTGGGCAACGACCGGCTGGCGCCCGACTTCACGCTCACCGATCAGCACGGCCAGCCGTGGTCGCTCCACGATCATCGCGGGCACGTGGTGGTGATGAACTTCTGGACGACCACCTGCGGGCCCTGCGTCGAAGAGATGCCCACGCTCGTGGACCTCGCACGCATCGCCGAGGACCGAGGCGACTTCGAGCTCGTCACGGTCTCGGTCGACCGCTCCTTCGACACCGTGCGGACCGTCGTCCCCGACGACTCGGGGCTCGTGGTGCTCCTCGACGCCGATCGACACATCACGCGCGACATCTACGGCACGCGCCTGTTCCCCGAGACGTGGATCATCGATCCGCGCGGCGTCATCCGCGCCCGGGTCGATGCGGCGCGCGACTGGGCGAGCGGCATCTCGCTCGACGCGATCCGCTCCTTCATGTGAGGGGACGACGACGCGTTCACTCTCGGCGAGGCTCAAGGCCAGCCCGAGATCGGACGAAGCTTCGTGGGCATGCCCCCGACGTCGCCGACGCACGCGCTCTTCGACCTCGCTGATCTGACGCGCCGCGTGGGTGGCGACACGGCGCTCGCGCACGACGTCCTGGTTGCCGTGATCGACGACTCGCGCCGCTTGATGCACGACATCGAGTCGGCCGCGGCCGCCGCCGACGTCCGCGGGCTCCGCCATGCCGCGCACACGATGAAGGGCTGCGTGGCGAACGTCGCGGCACGCGAGCTCACCGCGCGCGCGGCGGAGCTGGAAGACCTGACGTCTCATGCCGATGCGGCCGCGTGCGCGAAGCTCGTCCCAGCGCTCCGCGCTCTCTTCGACCAGGTCCACGCCGGGCTCGCCGCTGCGGCGCGACAGTGAGGGCGTACGCGCGGCCCGCGACGTCGTCGTTGCCGCCACACGGGCATTGAACACCGGGCCGATCGGCGTTAGGAGGCTCGGTCATGGCGCCCATGGCGAGCCGAGAAGCACAGAGGCTGCGTACCCGGAGGCGCATCTACGAGTCGGCCCTGGCGATCTTCCGCCGCGACGGAGTCGTCGAGTGTCGCACCGACGACATCGCGAGCGCCGCCGGAGTCAGCCGCGGCGCCTTCTACTTCCACTTCCCGACCAAGGAGCACGTCCTGCAGGAACGGATGCGGGAGACCGAAGGCATCATCTGCGACAAGCTCGACGCCCTCGAGGCCGCCACGCCCATCGATCGGGTCCTCGCGACCGTGAACCGCGCGCTCGCCGACATCTGGGAGCCCGATCCCAAGCTCCTGCCGGAGCTGGTGGCGGTCGCGCTCCGCGTGACCGCGCTGACCATGCACGACAAGGAGGCGACCCCGCTGCGCTCGTTGCTCGCGCGGCGCTTCCAGGACGCCGGCGCACGTGGCGAGCTGGGCACCCGCGTGCCGGCCGAGGTGCTCGGCGATCTCTACCTCGGGAACACGCTCGCGGGGATGCTCGCTTGGTACGGCAACCCGGCGCTCCCGCTCGTGAGCGTGCTCGACGCCGTCACCGACCTGTTCTGGTCGGGCGCTCGACATCCGCCGCTCCCGGAGCCGGCCCTGCCGGCCAAGCCGAGCGCGCCACCGAAGAAGAAGCGCTGAAGGTCGAGCGAGCTGCGTGACCGGTCAGGCCGGGAAGAGCGTGCGCATCTTCATCGCCAACGGCACGCTGCCGCGGATCTTGCCGCCTCCGATCGTGAACGCGCGCGCTCCGTCGAGCTCGCCGTTCACGACGCGGACGTAGGACGAAGCGTCGATCACCAGCGCGACGTGCGGCGAGGGGTGCGCGCCGGGGACGAGCGTCAGCTGACCCTCTCTGACGCGCGCATGGAACGTGCGCCCATCGGCGCCACCGAGCTCCCACTGGAACACCGCATCGACGCCGCGGGCGGCGCCCGGCACGAAGCGGTCGGCGAGCGTGTCGAAGTAGTCGGACACGTCGCGCACCGGCCGGCTCGACCGGGTGGGAGCGGGGCTCGTCGGCTCGGGCGAGCGGGGGCCGGCCTCGCTCGCCAGGACCGGCTCGAGGTCGTCGTGCGGTGGGTGAGGCCGTCGCCAGGCGACGAGCGTGTCGCGCACGCGCGCCCAGAGGCGTGCGAGAGGAACGTCGGGACGGCTCGACGCGATCTCGGGCTCGGGCGGCGCCGCGCTCGCGGCCGGCTCCTCGCGCGGCGCGCTCGACGCGAGCGGCTCCGGGTAGAACTGGGCACACCATCGGCGGTATCCGCCGATCGGGCCATCACCCTTGGCGAGCTGGGGACGAGCGAGGTAGCGCTTGTTCTCCCAGATCGGAAAGTCCTTGGCGAAGTCCTCCACGTAGGCGCGGTGGAAGAGCGTGGCGAGCTCCTCGGTGAACGCGGGGTCGTCGCCGGCGCGGACGTGCACGATGCCGCGGATGTCCACCCGCTCCTCGTCGATCGGCGTGACGTAGATCCGCTGCCGCGCCCGCACCCCGACGTTGCGCACGTGCGTCTCGACGACGACCCAGCCGAGCCCACGCAAGGTGACCTCGAGGTGCACGTCGTTCAGCAGATCGGGCATCCCGACGATCTCGCCCGGCGCCTCGAACTCCACCTCCACGCGCATGCGCTCGTGATCCATCTCGGGCTTGCCGCGCAGGCGCGCTCCGCGCCCGGCGTGGATCGGACCGATGTGGGCGACGTCGACCGTGTTCTCGAAGATCTCCTGCGGGTGCGTGGTGAGACCGCGCCAGAGGACCGTGCGACCCTCCGTCCACCCCTGCTCGTCGAGCGTGGGCAGAGCCCAGGGCGCGAGCGTGCCCGAGGGATCGAAGAACGCGTGGACGACGCCGTTCTGCTCGATCACCGGGAGCGTCTCGAGGCGTGCCGAGCGCGGGATCACGCCCGAGTAGGGGATCTCGTCGCACGCGCCGTCGGGCCCGAAGCGCCACCGGTGGAACGGACATCGGAGCGCGTCGCCCTCGACGACTCCGCCGCAGCCCAGATGCGCGCCGAGGTGGGGACAGTACGCGCCCGCGACCGTCACGAGGCCCGAGGCGCCTCGGTAGGCCACCAGCTCGCGGCCGAAGTAGCGCAGCGTCCGGATCTCGCCGGAAGGCAGGTCGCTCGAGAACGCGACCACGAACCAGCCGCGCGGGATCCCGAGCGCACCGAAGCGTGCCTCGCGAGGCGCCTGGTCCGGACGGGCCTGCACGCGGATCTGCGGAGGGCTCATGGCTCGGCTCCGGGCACTGCGGCGCCGGGCGTGGCGGCCGGCGCGGGCGCCGGACGGCGCAGCGGCAGGCGCGTCGCGAGGAGCACGAGCCCGCCGAGCGCGAGCGCGCTCCACGCGATTCGCTCCCCGCCATCGGGAATGGCGCCCCCGGACGACTCGAGCGCCAGCACGACGAGCGAGACGAGCGGCACGAGGCCGGCGGCGAGCGCGAGCACGGGCTCGGTGGGACGGCGCTCACCGCGCGAGAGCAGGGCGAGCGCGACGCAGACGCCGACGTGACCGGCCACGATCGCTCCTTCCGAGACGCCGAGCGCGTGCACCGCGTGGAAGGGCAGGAAGCCGAGCACGCCGAGCACGATCACGAGCGAGCCCAGCGGCAGCGCGAGGGCCGCGGCCAGCGCGAACGGCCGCTTCTCGAGCCGCGACCACGTCCCGCGGACGATCGCGACCGAGACGGCACCGAACACGAGGTACCAGTAGTACGAGGTGACCGGGACTCCGAGCCAGCGAAAGGCGAGGGTCGGATCGCCGTCGAGCCACCGCCACCACCCGGTGGGCACGCCCGCGAGGTCGAAGGGGACGTCGATGAGGCACATGGCCAGGCCCGCCACGAGCGCCTCGACCCACCCGCGCGCCCCGAGGCGCTGTGCGAGCCACGTCCCGGCGCACATGAACGTGCCGTAGAGGCCGGTCACGTAGAGCGGGAGCTGCCCGTCCACGAGCTGCACCGTGAAGCGAGCGTGCTCGTAGTTGTGGAGGAACGCGAAGGCGACCAGCTCCATCTGCACGCCGTACGACGTCAGGAGGATCCACTCGAAGAGCGGCTTGCGATCGCCGGCCCGGGCACGCGCGATCGCGTGCCCGAGGACGAGCACGCTCGCGAGGAGCACGGCGAGCTCGAGCGCGAGCTGATGCCACGGGCGCCCGAAGGGGCTCGAGAAGGCCAGGAGGCCCAGGCTCGTGTCTCTCACGGCTCGACCTCCTCGGCGGTGGGGATGCGGACGTCGGGATGGGCCGCGGGTCGCGCCGTCGCGTGCACCGTGCCGTGCAGCCGATCGAAGACCTGGGTGTGGTGGCCGTAGTTGCAGTGGAAGAAGACGTGGTGGTCGTCGTGGAAGCGGTTGCTCTCGTGCAGCGGCAGTGGCCAGCGCACGTCGATGCCCGCGTGGTCGACCATGCCGACGAGGTAGGTGTACGCGACGACCAGCACGTACACGGCCCAGTGCACGGGCACGACGAGCGCCGGCAGCAGCACGAAGAACGCGAACACCAGGAACTCGATCGGGTGCACGGCGGTCGTGGTGAACACGGTCGGCGCGACGTAGCGGTGGTGCCAGCGGTGGACGTGCTTGAAGAGCCAGGGGCGGTGGAGCAGGCGGTGGCTGTAGTAGAGGCCGGCGTCGATGACGAAGAACGAGACGACGCCGCTCGCCACGAGCCACGGAAGCCCGAGCGCCAGCGGATCGGAGTAGAGCGTGGAGTAGCCGCCGCGGAGCACGTGCCAGGCGAAGGTGCCGCCGAGCACCGCGCCGACGACCATGTTCAGCGAGCCGAGCCAGAACGCGTGGCGCGAGAGGGCGGGCGTGAGGAAGCGGCGCGGCTGGAGCTTCCACTCGGCAGCCCGATCCCGACGGCGAACGTAGTAGGCGCGGTGGACGAGCCCGCCGATCCCCCAGAACGTCGCGAGCGAGACGCCCACCGACACGGCGATGCAGAGCGCGAGCGTCGTGTCCACGCCCTCATCTGACTTTCGTCAGTGGCACTTGTCAATGACAAACGCCAACGAGGCGTTTTGCGACCCATGGGTCGCATCCGGGAGCTCGGTCGCACCTCGGAGCGTCAGAGCGGGTCCTCGTCCCAGACCAGCGGGGGCCGGTGCCGGAGGAATGCGCGCACGGCGGCCGCGTCGTGGCTCGAGAGCGCCTCGAACTGGATGCCGATCCCGGGCGACGTCTCGCAGTCGACGCCGCGCGTCCAGCGCACGATGCCGCGCACGCGCACCTCGTGGCTCGTCGGCAGCGTGAAGACCAGGTCCACGTGGCTGCCGCGCGGCACCGAGGCGTGGGTGGCCACGAAGAGCCCGCCCTCGCCGATGTCCTCGCTGAGCCCGGCGAAGAAGTGGGTCTCCGAGTAGAGGCTGACGTCGACCGCGAGCCTGGTTCGCGGTGTGTGGCGACGCTCGTCGTGGGCGACGACCTCGTGGGTCTGGGTCGGGGCGATCTCGGTCATGGGTCTCCTCTTGCGGCTCGCGGGCGGTCGTCGGGACGAGGCACCATTCAGATCCGGAACCCCAGGGCGGCACCCACCGTGGGGCCGAACGCGTGGCGAGAGAGCGAGTCGGCGAGCCCGCTCGCGACCTCGCCCATCGCGCGCTGGGTCGCCTCGTCGCCCGCGCCGCCGATCGTGACGTGACGATCGAAGGCATGCGCCCACCCGATCGCGATGCGGAAGTAGACGTGCTCGATGGGCTCGCCTTGCCAGGCGAGCTCGCCGTGGATCGCGTCGATGACGACGTCGAGGCCGGCAGGACCGCCGAGCGCGGCCGAGCCCGAGAGCTGGGCCATGTCGAGCGCGCGGTGCGTCCAGAGCATCGCGTAGCTCACGTCGAGCTCGATTCCGGGGCTGCCCGCCGGCCGGAGCCCGAGACCGACCTCGAAGAGCACGGCGTCGTTGAGCAGGAGCGAGGCAACCTGCGCGGTGCCTTCGTCGTAGACGCCCCAGCCGGTGCACACGTCGTTGATGGCGTCCACGTAGGCGGCCGGAACGACCCCGCCTCCGACGCGGATGACGACGTGGCCCGGGACCTCGAAGCCACCCACCGCGCCGACGACGAGCGGCAGGAGCGTCATCGCGTCGAGATCGAGCGAGAACTCGGGCCCTCCCGCGCTGGCTCCGGCCGAGGCGGCGGGAGCAGCGAGGGCGCGGCCCGTCTCCGGCTCGTCGGCCCGCGCGACGCTCGCGGCGAACAGGCTCGCCCCGATCGCCACGAGAGCGACGCTCTTGCGTACGCGGCTCATGCGGCACGAACCGAGCTGGTGAGGCGCGTCGCGCCTCCCATCAGACCGACGTAGGCGCGGATGTCCGAGGCCGCCTCCGGCTCGAGCGCCACGAACGCGAGGCCCACGGCCTTCTGCCCGCGCCGCGTCCGCGCCCAGCGCGCCGTCGCCTCGCACGTCACCACGCGACCCGAGCTCGGCAGCGGGATGCGCACGTGCACCCGCTCGCCCTCCTTCACGCTCGCGCCCGTCACCACCAAGAGGCCTCCCTCGGAGATGTCCTCGCTCCTTCCGTCGCACGGGCCCGCCTCCGCGAGGATGCGCACCGGGGTCACGAAGGGCGCGCGCGCGAACTGGCGACGCGTCGCCGGATCGGGCTCGGAAGGAAGCTCGAGGAGCCGCAGCTGCGTCGGAGCGCGGGGAACCGCGGCGAGCGCGACGCGCGCCAGCGCATCGGCACGCTGGAAGCGCTGCGCAGGCTCGCGAGAGAGCGCGCGCATCACCGCCGCCTCGAGGGCGACCGGCACGTCCGGGCGCTTCTCGCGGATCGGGCGCGGCGGCTTGCCGGTCAGGAGCGTCGTCATCACCGCGCTCGCCGTGCCCGGATAGGGGACGTCCCCCACCAGGCACTCGTAGAGCGTGACGCCGAGCGCGTAGATGTCGGTCGCCGGCGAGGGAGGCGCGCCGTCGAGCAGCTGCTCGGGCGCCATGTACTCGACCGTCCCGAGGATCTCGCCCGACGACGTGAGCTTGCGATCGACGATGTCGTGATCGCCCGGGACGCTCGCGATGCCGAAGTCGATCAGCTTGAGCACGTCGCCGACCTGGGCCGCGTCGCGCCCGACGAGCACGTTCTGTGGCTTGACGTCGCGGTGGACGATCCCGCGATCGTGGACGTACGAGAGCGAGGCCCCGAGCTGCACCGCGATCTGGACGACCGACTCGACGTCGAGACGCTGACGCGCGACGACGAAGCTCTCGAGCGAGCGGCCCTCGATCATCTCGAGCGCCAGGTAGGAGCCGTGGATCGGGCAGTTGCCGGCATCGAGCACCGACGCGATTCCCGGGTGGCGCACCATGGAGAGGGCTCGCGCCTCGCGCATCAGACGCGCGTGCACCATCGGCCACTCGAGCGCGGCGTGGGTCAGCGTCTTGAGCGCGACCGACGTGCGCAGCGCCACGTGCTGCGCTTCGTGCACCACGCCCATGCCGCCGCGCGCGATCTCGCGCCGTAGCTCGTAGCGGCGATCGACCATCGCTCCGGGCCCTGCCTCGACGAATCGGTCCTTCGGGGTCATCACGCGCTCCTCTGCTCGGGGCGACCGAGGGCGCCCTCCACGAACTGACGTTGCGGGCGGCCGAACAGGTAGCCCTGCAGGAGATCGCAGCCGAGCGCGACGAGCGCGTCGCGCTCCGAGGGCGTCTCCACTCCCTCCGTCACGACCTCCATGCCGAGGTCACGACAGACCTGGCACATGCTCGCGACGAGCTGCTGCTTGGTGTGGCTCTCGTCGACGCCGCGGACGAGCGACATGTCGAGCTTGACGACCTCGGGCTCGAGCTTGGTGAGGCTCGTGAGGCCCGCGTAGCCGGCGCCCAGATCGTCGATCGCCAGCTTGAAGCCGAGCGAGCGGAGCTTGGCCACGCGATCGACGAGATCGTCGACGTCGTCGAGCGAGGCGCGCTCGGTGACCTCGAGGACGATGCGTGACGCGAAGGGCGCGAGCACCGACTTCGGGTCGTAGAGCTCGTCCTCGGCGAGATCGTAGGCGTGCAGGTTGATGAAGATCCGCGCGTCCTGCGGCGCGCTCGGGAGCATGTCGGCGATCCGGCGGCGCACCGTCCGCCCGAGCTCTCCGAGACGACCGAGCTTCTCGGCGGCGCCGAGCAGATCCGGCGGGCTGCGGAGCGAGACCTCGTCGGTCCGCAAGAGCGCCTCGTAGCCGACGGTCCTGCCGAGCCGCGTCGAGACGATCGGCTGGAACGCCATCCAGAGCGAGGCGAGCGCGCTCTCGAATCGCACCTCGAGACCCGCGCGATCGGAGATCCGATCGGCCGTGCGACCGAGCACGCCGTCGGCCATGCGCTGGAGCGCGAGCAGGCCGTGCACACGGGTGGCTCGGGTCACGACGTCGCGGAGCGCCGCGGGCGTGACCGGCTTGGTCAGGTAGGAGAAGGCGCCGAAGTTCACGGCGTCCTGGGCGCTCTCGAGCGAGGGGCAGCCGGTCACCAACACGACGGGCACGTCGAGATCGGTCGAGCGAACCGCCTTGAGCAGATCGATCCCCGAGAGCCCGGGCATGTCGATGTCGCTGACGATCGCGGTGAACTGTCCGGTCCTCAGCTCGCTCAGCGCGTCGTGGCCCGTCCCGACCGAGGTCACGCGGTAGTCCGGCGCGAGCACGCGCTCGTAAGCGCGGCGTACGAGTGTGTCGTCTTCGACGACCAGGACGCTGCTCGACAAGGGAACCTCCTCGGGGCCGGGATCGCGGGGCGACACCCCTTCGGAACGGCGGTTCTCACGTGGATCTTGAGTGAGGCCTCCGGGCCGCGGACTGGGACCCGCCGAGAGCGACAGAGAAAGAGGTACGGCCGCCAGCGGAGCGGGCGCGCGCCGGCTCAGATCTCGGCGGCGATCGGCCGATGCGATCGGTAGCCGCTACGCGCGGCGGAGGACCCCGTGAAACCATCCCTCCCCTCCAGCCGGCCTCTCGCCTCGGCGGCCCTCGGCCTGCTCGGACTGCTCGGCCTGCTCGCTCCGGCGTCCGCGCGAGCCGACGAGCGCTGGCTGCTCTCGCTCGACGCGACGGCCGCACTTCCGATCTCGGAGCCCGACTCACGCCTGTTCGGCGGCGGGGGCGGTGGTGGCGCGACGGGCATCGTCTCCTTCGACGACGTGTGGTCGGCGGCGGTCCGGCTCGACGGTGGCGTGCTCTCGGACGCGCCGGCGCCCGGCCGCCACGTGCAGGACCCAGGGATCGGCAACTGGGCGACGCTGACGCTCGCGCTTCGGATTCGTCCGCTGGGCGATCTGTTCCACGAAGGGCGCCGCACGACCGGTCCCGTGCTCGAGCTCGGCATCGGCGGCGCGGTCACCGGCGATCGCGTACGGCCTTCGCTCGACGGAAGCCTCGGCTGGGGGATCGCGGCCGGCGACGTGGTGCTGGTGCCGCAGGTCGGCGTCACGCACGTCGTCGCGTGGGACGAGCCGCTCGGAGGCGTCGGAGCGGTCGTCGGCCGGGCCGGTCTCGGCATCGTGTTCTTCGACACGCCGCCGCCCGAGCCGGTCGCCTCCGTGCCTTCGGGCGACCGCGACGCCGACGGCATCCTCGATCAGGACGACTTCTGTCCCGACGAGCCGGAGGACGCCGACGACTTCCAGGACGACGACGGCTGCCCCGACCTCGACGACGACCGCGACGGCATCCTCGACGCGGACGACGACTGCCGCCTCGAGCCCGAGGACGTCGACGGCGATCGCGACGACGACGGCTGTCCGGAGACGGAAGAGCCGGGCGACCGCGACGGCGACGGCTTCCTCGATCGTGACGACGCATGCCCCGACGAGCCCGAGGTAGTCAACGGCATCGACGACCAGGACGGCTGTCCCGACGAGGGCCTCATCGTGCTGATGGGCGATCGGGTCGTGCTCGATGATCGCGTGCTCTTCGACTACGACCGCGCGCGGGTACGCCACGCCGCACGGCCGCTGCTCGAGGAAGTGATCGCGCTCTTTCGCGCGCACCCACAGTGGGATCGCGTCCGGATCGAGGGGCACACCGACGTCCGGGGCGACGACGACTACAACCAGCGGCTCTCCGAGCGCCGCGCGCTCGCGGTTCGCTCGGTCCTCGTCGCGCTCGGCATGACGAGCGACCAGATCGAGGTGACCGCCTTCGGTGAGACGCATCCCTACGACCTCGGCGAGGACGAAGAGGCACACGCCCGCAACCGACGGGTCGAGATCGTGATGATCGACGACACCGAGGTGGTCAGCGTCGCGACGCCGCCGGCGGCTCCACCGCCCGATGCGGCGCCCGCCGCCCAGACCGAGCCCGACGCTCCGCCGGCCCGGGCCGCGGAGCACCCGAGGAGAGCACCGCGACGTCGGACCGCGATCGCGGCCGTGGATGGAGGATCACGATGAGGAACGTGCTCGGCTCTTCGGTGCTGCTCGCGCTGAGCAGTGCCCTGGCTCTCGGCTGCAGCTGCTCGGCGCTGATCGACATCCCCTGCGAGCAGGGGTACGTGGCGTGCGATCGGCAGTGCGTCCGGGTCGACGACGATCCGCTGAACTGCGGGGGGTGCGGCGTCGTCTGCGCCTCCGGCGTCTGCACGGCCGGCACGTGCGAGGGCGGCGAGGTGGCCGACGCCTCGTGGGCGCCTGGCGACGGATCGACCACGCCCGACGCCGGGCCGGCGCCCGATCACGACGCCGGCGTCGTGCCGGTGGGCGATGCCGAGGTCGACGCCTCGCAGGGCGACGCCGACGCGACGACGGCCGATGCCTGGAGCAGCAGCGAGGACGCGGCGAGCGCCGAGACGGACGCGTGGAGCGAGCCCGGCAGCGACGCCGGCACCTCGGTCGATCCCGACGCGGCGATGACCGTCGAGGACGCGGCCGTCGCGACCGACGACGGTGGCGCGGTGCCCATCTGCGATCTGGGCCAGACGCTCTGCGGCCGCGACTGCGTGCTGCTCGGCAGCGATGCGATGCACTGCGGCAGCTGCGAGACGGTGTGCGCGCCGAGCGAGGTCTGTAGCGGCGGCGCATGCGTGGCCAGCTGCGAGCCGGGCCTGACGCCCTGCGGTCGCGACTGCATCGACACGACGAGCTCACCCTCGAACTGCGGCGGCTGCGGCGTCGTGTGCCCGACGGGCCTGTGCGTGAGCTCGGCGTGCGTCTCCGGCTACGCGGGCCACCTCGTCGTCATCGGGCACGACTACGCCCAGTCGCTGCCTCCGATGGACGCGCTGCTCGAGAACGCCCTGCACCTGAGCAGCTCGCCGATGCCGCGCGTGCTCACCTACCGCGGGGCCGTGGGTGCCCCGAGCGCGGCCGGGATCGATGCCTCGCTGGCGGGCGCGCGGGCGACGTTCACGGTGGACACGAGCGATCCCTCCGTGGTGCCGGCGCTGCTCGCGGAGAACGACGTGCTCCTCGTCTACCCGCAGCCGGACGCGAGCGTCGAGCAGCTCGAGGACATGGGGACGGCTTGGTCGCGCGCCCTGGCGACGTTCCTCGTGGGGGGTGGAACGATCGTCGCTCTCGATGCGCCTCCGGTCGAGCTGGAGGAGGACTCGGCGGGCGCGGTCGCGTGGCTGAGCGCCGCGGGCCTGGTGTCCTCGGTCACGCGCCGCTCGGCGACGGGCGAGGTGCTCACCGTGGTGGCGCCCGCCGACGCGCTGGCAGTCGGTCTTCCGCTCGCGTACCGCGCTCAGATCGAGAGCGTGCGCTGGTTCGACCCCGATCTGCCTACGGTCGTGACCGCATCCACGGGCGCCGTCGTGATGCATCGAACCGTCGTGCCGTGAGCCGAGCAGGGCGCCCGGGTCGGGCGCGATCGCGCCCCCGGGACGGCCCCCCGTCGATGGTGCGGGTGGTGGCGCAATGTCCGCAACGGAAGGCCCGCATCGGGGTACATTGAGCGAGGGGTTCGTGGCAACGTGGCTCTGAGCGTACTCGTGGTCGAGGACCATCCCGAGTTCGGGAAGGTCCTCGAGCGCCACCTCCGGAAGAACGGCGCCGAGGTGCTCGTCACCGACTCGGTGGACGAGGCCGTCGAGGCGCTCTCGCGGCCGGGCGGCTACCAGGCGATGCTGCTCGACATGTGGCTGCCGAACGGGCGCGGTCTCGACGTGCTCGAGAAGCTCCCGCGCGGGGTGCCGCGTCCGGCCACGATCGTGATGACCGGCGAGGCCACGGTCGAGACCGCGGTCGGTGCGCTCCGCGTCGGCGCCATCGACTACCTGCTCAAGCCGTTCTCCATGGATGCGCTCGACGCCGCGCTCGCGCGCGTCGTCACCCGTGGCCCGACGCAGCGCGACGGCGGCGGCGATCCGACGGCCGTCGAAGAGTGGCGCCGGCGCCATGCCCCCACGATGCTCGGCCAGGACCCGTCCCTGCGTCGCGTGTTCGAGGTCCTCACCCGCGTCGCACCGACCGACTGCTCGATCCTCATCCAGGGCGAGACCGGCACGGGCAAGGAGCTCGTCGCGCGGGCGATCCACGCCGCCAGCGGGCGCGGCGGCGGCGCGTACGTCGCCGTCAACTGCGCGGCGATCCCCGAGCAGCTCATCGAGAGCGAGCTCTTCGGCCACGCCAAGGGCGCCTATACCGGCGCCGACAAGGCGCGCGTCGGACGCTTCACGCAAGCGCACGAGGGCACGCTCTTCCTCGACGAAGTGGGCGAGCTTCCGCTCGCGGTGCAGGCGAAGCTCCTGCGCGCGCTGCAGGAGCGCGAGATCATCCCGCTCGGCGACACCAAGGCGATCCCGGTCGATGCCCGCGTCGTGGCGGCGACCCACCGCGATCTCGAGGAGATGGTCGATCGGAGGGCGTTCCGCGAGGATCTCCTCTACCGCCTCGACGTGATTCGCGTGGAGCTGCCGCCGCTCCGCGCGCGCAAGGAGGACATCCCGCTCCTCGTCGAGGCGTTCGTGGCCGACGTCAGCCGCCGTCGGGGCGCGAGCATCGAGGGCATCGACGTCCACGCGATGCAGGCGCTGATGGCCTATCACTGGCCGGGCAACGTCCGCCAGCTCCAGAACGCCGTCGAGCGGATGGTCCTCATGCGCGGCCACGGCACCATCGGCTTGGCGGACCTCCCCGAGAAGATCCGTGGCAGCCGCCAGGAAGAAGAGGCCTCCAGCCTGGGGCTCGCATCGCCGCCGCTGCCCGAGGTCGGGATCGACCTCCGCGATGCCGTCGAGCGCTACGAGAACGCGCTGATCCGGCAGGCGCTCGAGCGGACCGGCGGCAACAAGAACCGGGCGGCAGCGCTGCTCAAGCTGAACCGCACGACGCTGGTCGAGAAGCTCAAGAAACGAGGCTGGCTGGCCGCTACCGAGGATGACCCGGCGAGCGGGCGCGAGTGACCTCGGCCCGAGGCGCGTCCTCGAGCCGATCGCCGGTTTCTTGACTCCGCGTTTTCCGATCCCTGCCAACGTTTTGACGCTGCGCGGCCGATCCGACGGGATCGCGCGCGATTCGTCGTCCCGAGGGGTTGGCAACGCGCTTGCTCAGCAGGCGGCGGAGGCGGAATGACGCTCAAGGTCTTGGTGGTCGAGGACTCCGCGGATCTGCGCAGGGTGATCGAGAGGCGCCTGCGGTCGCGGGGCGCCGACGTCGTGGCGACGGAGTCGGTGGCGACGGCGGTCGACGCGCTGACGCGAGACGGCGGCTTCCATCTGATTCTGCTCGACGTGAACTTGCCGGAGGGCTCGGGCCTCCAAGTGCTCGAGCAGCTCCCCCGCGGTGTACGCCCGCCTCCCACCATCGTGATGACCGGCGACGGCAGCATCGAGAACGCCGTCGGCGCCATGCGCGCGGGCGCCAAGGACTTCATCCTCAAGCCGTTCTCGCTCGAGGCGCTGGACGCAGCCATCGCGCGCGTGGTGTCCGGCCGTCAGAAGAGCCGCGCCGTCGAGGCGGCCGACCCCGACGGGGTCTCCGAGTGGCGGCGTCGACACGCGCCGACGATGCTCGGCAAGAGCCCCGAGCTCGGGCGCGCCTTCGAGCTCATGCGGCGCATCGCCGACACGGACTGCGCCGTGCTCATCGACGGCGAGACCGGCACCGGCAAGGAGCTCGTCGCGCGGGCGATCCACTCGGGCAGCGACCGCGCACGCGGCCCCTTCGTCGCCATCAACGCAGCCGCGATCCCCGAGCAGCTGATCGAGAGCGAGCTCTTCGGGCACAGCAAGGGCGCGTTCACCGGCGCGGCGACCACGCGCACCGGGCGCTTCGTCGAGGCCAGCGGCGGGACGCTCTTCCTCGACGAGATCGGCGAGATGCCGCTCGCGCTCCAGGCCAAGCTCCTGCGCGCGCTGCAGGAGAAGGAGATCGTCCCGCTCGGCGACAGCAAGGCCGTGCCGGTCGACGTGCGCATCGTCGCCGCCACCAACCGCGACCTCGAGAAGATGGTCGAGGAGAAGCGGTTCCGGGAAGACCTCTTGTACCGGCTCGACGTGATCCGCATCGAGCTGCCTCCCCTGCGCAAGCGACGCGGGGACGTGCCCCTCCTGGCGCAGGCGTTGATCGAGGACACGAGCACTCGCCGGGGCGCGCTCGTGACCGGAATCGAGCCGGACGCGCTCGCGGCACTCGAGGCCTACGAGTGGCCGGGCAACGTCCGTCAGTTCGCCAACGTGATCGAGCGGATGGTGATCCTGCGCGGCGAAGGAATGCTGACGCTCGCGGACGTGCCGGAGAAGGTGAAGCGCGCACGGCCGACGGCCAAGCAAGATGCCGATCTCCTCGTGCCCGAGCTGCCGGAAGAGGGCCTCGATCTGCGGGCGTGCGTCGAGCGCTTCGAGGGCTCGCTCATGCGACAAGCGCTCGACCGCACCGGATGGAACAAGAATCGCGCTGCCGCGATCCTCCACCTGAATCGCACCACGCTGGTCGAGAAGCTCAAGAAGCGCGGGTGGATGACGACCGACGACGAGACGGCCGAGCGCGCCGCGAGCTGACCGCTTCGATCACACCTCGGGTGATCTCGCCGCGGGCCCAGGGTGACGCCGCGTGTTATGGGAGCCCCGACGGGGAGGTGCTCTCGTGGCGCGTCGACGATGGGCTCTGGTCGGTTCGCTCGTTCTCTCGGTGCTCGCCGGCTGCGCGCCCTCGTCGGCGAGCTGCCCCGGCGGGCTGACGCTCACGGCCGAAGGTCGCTGCGTCGCCGGCGATGCGAGCGTTGCCGACTCGGGCGTCGACGGCGGCAGCGAGCCCGATGCGGGCCGCGGCCCCGACGGCTGCGCACTCCACGCGTTCTATCCCGACGTCGACGGGGACGGGATCGGCGATGGCTCGCATCCGACGTACGCCTGCGAGATGCCGGCGGGCCTCGTCGCGACGGCCGGCGACTGCGACGATGCCTGCGCGAGCTGCCACCCCGGCGCCACCGAGGCCTGCGAAGGCGCCCACGACGAGAACTGCGATGGCCGCGTCGACGAGATGTGCAGTTGCGACGAAGGCGCGATGCAGGCCTGCGGCATGAGCTCGACGGCGCCCTGCCGCATGGGCACGCAGACGTGCAGCGGTGGGCACTGGGGCGCCTGCACCGGCAACGTCGATCCTCGCGCCGAGGCGTGCAACACGATGGACGACGACTGCGACGGCACCGTCGACGAGTCGCTCGCCACCACGATGTACTTCGCCGACGCCGACGGCGACGGCCATGGGGAGATGGGCGGCACGCCGATGCTCGCCTGCGCTCCCATCACCGGCTACGTGACGACGAGCGACGACTGCGACGACGCGAGCGCCACGCGCCACCCCGGCGCGTCGGAGGCGTGCAACGGCGCCGACGACGACTGCAACGGGATGGCCGACGACGGCGGCGGATTCACGTGCGTGATGGGCGCGTCGGTGTCGTGCTCCACCAGCTGCGGCAGCACGGGGAGCGGAGCGTGTACCGCGAGCTGCACGCGGCCGACCGGCGCCGCGTGCGCCGTCCCGGCCGAGAGCTGCAACGGGCTCGACGACGACTGCGACCACGTGGTCGACGACGGGCTCGGCGTCGTGGGCGCACCCACGACGGTCACCTCGACGTCGAGCCGGCTCAGCCCGCACCTCGTCACCCTGCCCTCGGGGTTCGGCGTCGTGTATGCGACCGGGAGCAGCGGGCAGGCGAGCTGGCAGACGATCACCGCCACCGGCGGCTCGCCTTCTTCGCCCCTCCTGCTGGGGACGGACACGACGAGCCTCGCGAACGACTTCGACGCCGCGTTCGACGGCACGCGCGTCGTCGTGGTCGGCCAGTCCGGGCCCGACTACGCGATCTTCGCCTTCGACCCGGCGACCGCAGGCCACACACTCGCGTCGTTCGTGCTGCCACGCGCTGCGCTCGCGGCCGTGTTCTCGGTGCGCATCGCGCGCATCTCGGCCGGGAGCGTCACGGTCTACGGCGCCCTCCGCAACGGGACGGCCTACCAGCTCCGACGATGGGTGCTGAACACGAGCGGCACCGTCGCGAGCGTCGTCGACCAGGACGACGTGGTGACGGACCTCGACCCCGTGCGCGCGTGGGCGGTGACGGCGAGCGGCAGCGGCGAGATCGTGGTCTATCGGGATGCCGCCAACGACGACGTCGTGCTGCGCTCGGTCGCCATGGCGGGCACCGCCGGCGCAGCCTCGGTCGTGCGCCCCGCGGCCGACGCGCCGAGCACGAACGGCGTGAGCCTCGGCCTCCGCGATCCGAGCGCCGCCCCCGGCACGACGAACCCGCTGGGCGTCGCGATCGCCGGCGCGATCGGGCAGCCGCTCCGGTACCTCCAGATCACCAACCTCGCGGCGCCCACCGGCACCGCGAGCATCTCGCTGCCCGGAAGCTTCGGCGCCGGCGTGGGCGGCCTCGTCACCCTCCGCGATCTCTGGATCGCGGCACCCGCGGCCGTCACGAGTGACCCGGGCCTCTTCTACGTCGCCGCGCTCGAGTACGTGAGCGGCTCGGACACGACCCACTACGTCCTGCGCGCCTGGGAGGTCCGGAACGGAACGCCTCTCGACCCCTACGCGCTGACGGTACCGAGCGAGCCGCCGCTCGGCAGCCTCTCGGACATCTCCGTCGCCGCCAGCGGCACGACGCTGCGCGTCGCCGAGCCCACGAGCACGGGCGGCATCATCACGCGCCAGCTCGGCTGCCGCTGAGCGAGTCCCGCCGGCCGACTCACCCGGACGGGGCGAAGGGCTGGCCAGAGCTGCGGAGCCCTCCGCCGCCGCGACGCGCGACGATCCACGCAACGCGATCTCCGAGCCGCCGAGAAGGACGGCGGAGGTCGTCATGGAGCTCGTTCGTTCGTGGGTCGGGGTGGCGGTGATGGGCGCGCTCGCGCTCGGATGTGGGCCGGAGACGGCGTGCCCGTCGGGGCTCGTACTGGGGGAGGGCGGGCGCTGCGTGAGCGCCGGAGACGGAGGCCCCTCCCAGCGGGACGGCGGGATGCCGCAGCCGGATGGAGGGCCGAGCGAAGCCGACGCGGGCATCGGCCCCGACGGTTGTGCGCTTCGGCCGTTCTACGGCGATGCCGACGGGGACGGCCACGGCGATCCCGCAGCATCGGCGTTCGCGTGCGAGATGCCCGTCGGCTTCGTGGCGAGCGGGGACGACTGCGACGACACGTGTGTGGACTGCCACCCGGGCTCGACGGATGTCTGCGGCGATGGGATCGATCAGGACTGCGACCTCATGATCGACGAAGACGCGGTGCCGACCTCGTACTACCCGGACGCCGACGGCGACGGGCACGGCGACGCGAGCGGCACACCGATGATGACGTGCACCCCGCCTGCCGGATACGTCGCGTCGCACGACGACTGCGACGACGCGAGCGCGATGCGCGCGCCTGGCCGCACCGAGACGTGTGACGCGGCCGACGACGACTGCGACGGCGCCGCCGACGACACGTTCGCCTGTGTCCGAGGCGCCGCCACGACGTGCACGACGAGCTGCGGAACGATGGGCACGGGCCTGTGCACGTCGACCTGCGTGGCGCCCTCGGCGGCCGCGTGCAGCCCGCCCGTCGAGACCTGCAATGGTCTGGACGAAGACTGCGATGGCCTGGCCGACGACGGGCTCGGCGTCCTCGGGGCGCCGGTGACCGGGATCGCCGCGGGGACGTCGACCGCGACGTCGCTGCTCGGCGCGCACCTCGTCACGACCGCGAGCGGCTACCAGCTCTTCGGGCAGAGCAGCAGCGGACTGTTCACGCAGACGGTCGGCGCCGACGGAGCGCCACGGGGCAGTGTCTCGCCCCTTCCGGTCGCGCTCCAGCCGCTGCTCGGTCAGCCCGTGAGCATCCGGGCGGCCGGCTCCGACTTCGTCGTCGCCTACAACGCGATCACCGCGGGGTCGATCACGCTCGGCGTCGTGAACCCGAGCGGCGGACAGCGCTTCGTCTCGGCCGTGGCTCCGCCGTCCGGACAGGACGGATCGCGGCGCGCCCTCATCGCGAGCGCGGACGGCACCTGGGCCACGTTGTACGCGAGCACGCGAACCGCGTCGCCGCCCTACTCGTACTCGATCTACCGCGTACGCGTGAACATCTCCGGCAGCGCGCCGGCCATCGGCGGCTGGGCGCGCGTGGTCTCGGACCTCGGCCCCGCGACCGTGTTCGACGTCGTCGAGACCGACGCGGCCGACTACCTCGCCTACCTCGACGCGACCGGTGCGCTGCGGTTGGCGATCGCCCCGCACGGCGCCGCGACGAGCCCGGCCGCTGCCGTGCTCGGGACCGTCGTCTCGCCCGGCAGCGTCGCCGCGATCGCGATCGCCGCGATGAACCCGGCGATGCCTGCCGACACGGCGAATCCGCTCGGCGTCACCTGGCAAGACACCGCGGCTGCGAGCAGCCCGACGACCCATCTCGCGAGCGCGTGGGGCACGACCGCCGCCACGTTCGAGCACGGGATTGCGCTCGATCTACCGGGCGGGCGTGGTCGAGCAAGCCTCTCGAACGCCAGCGTGTTCTCGCGCTGGGTCGGGATCGTCGCGGTGTCGAGCGCGTCGAGTGGCCCGCGGGGCGAGCACTGGCTGCTCGTGTCGTCCGACGTCGACGACGCGATTCGAGCGTGGGAGGTCGAGAACCAGACGGCGCGCACGCTCTCGGTCACGAGCCCGCGCCCCACGGGCGACGGCGACGTCGAGATCGCCTCGACGTCCACGGGCGCGCGGATCGCGATCGCGACCGACGACGGGATGAGCGCGACCGCGGACGGGGTCGTCACGCGGCAGCTCGGCTGCCGCTGAGCCGAAGCCGGATCGGAAGTGGAGGCGGGCGCCGGATCGGCGCTCGCCTTCGCGCGCTCGGGGCTCGCCGACTCGACGTGCGCGCGCCGCCCGAGGATAGTCGCGCGATGGACCTCGTGATCGAGCGCCTCGCCGGCCTGGTGCGCACCCCTTCGGTCTCGGCCGTCCGACCCGAGCTCGACATGCCCAACCGGGAGGTCGTCGACCTGCTCGCGGGCTGGCTCGAGCACGATGGGTTCACCGTCGAGATCCTCACGGTCGACGAGGGACGCAAGAAGGCCAACCTCGTCGCGACCAAGGGACGCGGCCCGGGCGGGCTCGTGCTCTCGGGGCACACCGACACCGTGCCCTTCGACGACGGCAAGTGGCGCAGCGACCCGTTCCGCCTGAGCGAGCGCGACGGGAACCTGTACGGCCTGGGCACCAGCGACATGAAGGGCTTCTTCCCCATCGCGATCGAGGCCGCGCGACGCGTGGAGGCGAGCGCGCTCCGCGAGCCGCTCGTCGTGCTGGCCACGTGCGACGAAGAGTGCGGGATGGCGGGGGCGCGCGCGCTCGTCGACGCGCGCCGCCCGAAGGCGCGCTCGGCGATCATCGGCGAGCCGACGAACCTCGTGCCGGTGCGCCTGCACAAGGGCGTCACGATGGGGCGCATCAAGCTCGTCGGGCGGAGCGGGCACTCGAGTGACCCCTCCCTCGGACGCAGCGCGCTCGAGGGGATGCGCGTGGTCCTGAACGAGCTCGCAGGCCTGCGCGACGAGCTCGGCCTCGCACACCGGAACGAGCGCCTCTCGCCGCCGGTGCCGACGATGAACCTCGGCAACGTGCACGGCGGCGACAACCCGAACCGCATCTGCGCCGAGTGCGAGCTGCAGTTCGACCTGCGCGTGCTGCCGGGGATGCGCGACGCCGACGTGCTGCGCGAGCTGCGCGCCCGCATCGAGCGAGCGCTCGACGGGAGCGAGCTCGCGATCGAGATGGACGAGCTGCACGCCGGCGTCCCCCCGTTCGAGACGCCGGCCGGAGCGGCCATCGTGAAGGCCGTCGAGGAGCTGACCGGCCACGCGGCCGAGGCCGTCTCGTTCGGTACCGAGGGCCCCTTCCTCAACGCGCTCGGGATGGAGACCATCGTGCTCGGTCCCGGGGACATCGCGGTCGCACACCAGCCGAACGAGTGCCTGCCGCGCGCGCGGATCGCGCCGATGATCGAGCTGCTGGAACGGACGATCCGGCGCCTCTGCGCCTGAAGGCGCGCACCCACCGAATCGTGGGGTCGAGAGCGAGCGGTTGTATTAGCGTTGCGCTCGACGTGACCCAGCCTGCTTCGCCCGCGCCTTCCTTCGTCGAGCTCTTCCGCCTCGCAGCCCCCTACGTGCATGCCCACCGTGGCCGCACGTTCGTCGTCATGTTCGGCGGCGAGGCGGTCGTCGACCACGACTTCCCACACCTCGTGCAGGACCTCGCGCTCGTGCACTCGCTCGGCGTGCGGCTGGTCCTGGTGCACGGCAGCAAGCCGCAGATCGAGCGGCGCATGCGCGAGCGGAAGATCCCGCAGCGCTTCGCGGGCGACGTGCGCATCACCGATCGGGCGACCATGAGCTGCGTCGAGGACGCGGTCGGGAACATCCGCGGTCGCGTGGAGGGCCTGTTCTCGATGGGCCTGCCGAGCTCGCCGATGGCGAACGCGCGCCTGCGCGTGGCCTCGGGGAACTTCGTGACGGCACGGCCGCGCGGCGTGCGCGACGGCGTCGACTTCCAGTTCACCGGCGGCATCCGGCGCATCGACGCCGACGCGATCCGGCAGCGCCTGGACTCGGGCGCCATCGTGCTCGTCTCGCCGCTCGGCTACTCGCCCACGGGCGAGATCTTCAACCTCCAGTCGCACGAGGTCGCGGCCGCCACCGCCGCGGCGCTCGCCGCCGACAAGCTCGTCGCGCTGGTCGAGGGAAAGGGCGTCGTCGACAAGCGCGGGCGCGCCATCCCGCAGATCACGCCCAACGACGCCGAGACGCTGGCGGCGACCGCCAAGCACCTGCATCCCGACACCCGCAAGCACCTCAGCGCCGCGGCCCGCGCGTGCCGCGACGGAGTGCGCCGTACGCACCTCGTCGAGCGTCGCGTGGACGGCGCGGTGCTCCAGGAGCTGTTCACGCGCGAGGGCCGCGGGACGCTGGTCACCCAGGAGGAGTACGAGGGAATCCGCGCCGCCCACAGCGAGGACATCCCCGGCATCCTCTCGCTGCTCGGGCCGCTCGAGGACGCCGGCTTCCTCGTGCGGCGCAGCCGCGAGACGATCGAGCACGAGCTCGACCGCTTCGTCGTCGTCGAGCGCGACGGTCTCATCATCGGCACGGCCGCGCTCGAGGCCTTCACCGAGGAGAAGACGGGCGAGCTCTACTGCCTCGCCGTCAACCCGCGCTACCGCGAGTCCGGCCGCGGCGAGCAGCTCGTCGAGTACGTCGTGGATCGCGCGCGCGCGATGGGCCTCGAGAGCCTGTTCGTGCTCACCACGCAGACCGCGCACTTCTTCCGCGAGCGCGGCTTCGTGCCCGCGACCGTGCGCGCGCTCCCGGCTGCGCGCCGAGAGCGCTACGATCACCGCCGCCGGAGCAAGGTGCTCTTCCGCGAGCTGTGATTCTCAGGAGGGGCTGGGCGCCCCTCCTCGCGAGACCGGCCGAGCCGGATCAAGGCGCGTGGCCGCTGCGGGCCACGCGCCTACCCGATCACTTGTGGTGCTGCACCTGGTGGGGGGCGACCCACGCCGATGCGCCGAGCTTCGGGTCGGCCCAGTCGATCGCGACCATGCCGTTCTGCATGCCCACCACGCGGCCGGGGTGCCAGCCGCCGTGCTGCGGGTGCTGCGCCATCACGTTGGCGCCCATCGCGAACGTGCCGCCCTTGGCGTGCGCATCGGCGCCCGGCTTGTGCGGCTCGCCCTTGTGCATGTTCATGTCGTGCGGCTTGTGCGCCCCCATGTCCTTCTGATGCATCGCGTCCTTCTGATGCATCGCGTCCTTCTGATGCATCATGTCCTTCTGGTGGCCCATGTCCTTGCCCATCATGGGCTGGCCCATCATCGGCTGCTGCATCTGGCCCATCATCGGCTGCCCCATCATCGGCTGGCCCATCATCGGCTGCTGCATCATCGGCTGCATCGGCTGGATCTGGTGCGGCTGCAGCCAAGTGGACTGCCCGAGGTTCGGGTCGTCCCAGTCGATGCCGATCATGCCGTTCTGGAGGGCGACGACGCGGCCGGGATAGGTCCCGCCCATCGGGTGCTGCCCCATCACCTGCTGGCCCATCTGCGGGGGACCGACCGGCGCCTGCATCATGGGCTGGCCCATCATGGGCTGCCCCATCATCGGCTGCTGCCCCATCATCGGCTGCCCCATCATCGGCTGCTGCCCCATCATCGCCTGCCCCATCATGGGCTGCCCCATGCCCATTCCCATGCCGGGCATCGAGCCACCGAGCAGCTGCACGTCGGCGTTCGCGTGCTGATCCACCTCTCCGGGGATGTCGGCCGACGCGCTCACGCGGTAGTCGACCTGCCCACGCACCTCGGCGACCATCTGCGGCGGCAGCTGGAACGAGAACTGGAACGGGCACGGCTGCCCCGGCTGCGCCTGGAACGGACCGCTCAGCGTCTGCTCGGGAACCACGTTCGTGGAGGTCGACCCGGCCGAGGGCTTGCCCGGCATCGCCGGCTGCTGCTGCGTCACCGTGAGGCGCACCTTGACGCTCGTGACGTTCTGCGCGCGGGTACCACCCGTGAACGTCACGACGCCCGAGAGCATCCCGCCCGGCTGCACCTGCGGCGTCTGGAGCTGGAGGGTGAGCGATCCGCCACCCGCACCGAACATGTCGAAGAGTCCCATCCCGTCCTCCTTCTACTTTCCGTCGACGCCACGCCTGATGCGCGTCGTTGTACCATCGCCGCGCGTG
Organism: Sandaracinaceae bacterium; assembly: GCA_044223665.1. Classification (GTDB taxonomy): domain Bacteria; phylum Myxococcota_A; class Polyangia; order Polyangiales; family Sandaracinaceae; genus JBBSAT01. The sequence goes on from JBGALT010000024.1 coordinate 24,779, forward strand.
CGGCTCGGGCATCCCCACCTGAAACGATCTGACAGTCGCACTTCGCGCGGCTCACGCGAGACGAGCCCGGGGACCGCGCGGCCGCTACTGTACCATCGGCCCCGGTGCAGCGCGTGTCTCCACGCATAGTGATCTCGTTCGTGATCGTGCGCGGCTCGCGCGCCGTGTCGGGAGCGATTCTCGCTGCGGCGCTGGCCCTCGTCGCCTTCGCGTCGCCCGCGCGAGGCGTCGCGCAGGCCGAGGGATTCCGCATCGATCGCTTCCGTCCCGCACCGAGCGCGGAGGACGGGCTCGGCGTGCAGTACGCGCGCACGCTCGGTCACCTCGTCCCCACCGTCGGCCTGGTGGTCGACTACGCGCACGCTCCTCTGCTCGCCACCACCAGCGGCGGCGAGCGGGGCGAGATCGTCTCGCACCGGGTGCTCGCCCACGTCTCCGGCGCGCTCGGCCTCGGCGACTTCTTCGAGCTGCACGTCCGAGCTCCGATCGCGTTCTCGACGAGCGAAGAGCCGGTCGTCGGTGGGCTCCGCTTCACCGCGCCGGACACCGTCGCGCTCGGCGACGGCGCGCTCGGCGCATCCGTCGCGCTCATGTCGGAGGGGCGCCTCGGTCTCTCGCTCGGCCTGATGGCGGAGGCGCTCCTGCCGTGGGGAACGACCTCGTCCTACGCGAGCGACACCGACTTCTCGGCCCGTGGCCAGTTCCTGTTCAGCTACGCGCTGCGCGAAGTGACGTTCTCGCTGATGGTGGGCGGCCTCGGGCGGTTCGAGCGGCAGATCTCGGTCGCCCGCTCGGGCAGCGAGCTCGAGTACGCCGCGAGCATCCTCTTGCCGGTGATCGCCGAGGTGGACTTGCTCGTCGAGGCCACCGGCGCGGTGGTGCTCACCGAAGGCCAGCGGCACCCGGCGCCCCTCGAGGCGATGGCGGGCGGTCGCTTCCGGCTCGGCGCGGGGCTCTCGCTCGAGGCGGCGGTCGCGCTCGGCTTCTCGCAGGCGCCCGGCGTTCCCGACGTGCGCGCGCTCCTCGGCTTGCGCTGGATGCCGCCGCCCCCGCCGCCCGGCGACTCGGACGGCGACGGCATGCTGGATCCGGTCGACTCCTGTCCGCACCAGGCCGAGGACGAGGACGGCTGGGACGACCACGACGGCTGCATCGATCCCGACGACGACGGCGACGGCTGGATCGACGAAGACGACCCCTGTCCGCGCGACGCCGAGGACCGAGATGGCTACGAGGACGCGGATGGGTGTCCCGATCCGGACGACGACGGCGACGGCGTCCGCGACGCCGAGGACCAATGCCCTCGCCTTCCCGGCGCGGACTTCCAGCACGGCTGCCCGCAGCTGATCGAGGTCGCGCCCGACCAGATCACCTTCTCGTGGCCGATCGAGTGGATCGAGGGCTCCTCGGTGATTCCGGTGAGCCTCGGCGGCGCGCTCGACGAGATGGCGAGCGCGATGAGCGTCGATCCGCGGCGATCGCGCTGGCGCATCGGCGTGCGCGCGATCACGGTCTCCCGTCGAGACGACGGCGCTGCGCTCGCGCTCGCCCGCGCCGAGGCGCTCGCGGCGGCGCTCGTCGAGCGTGGCATCGACGCGAGCCGCCTCGAGGCCGTGATGCTCCCGCCGACCGCGGCGAGCGAGGTCGAGATCACGAACCAAGGGCCGACGGCGGGCCATGCGGCACCGCCGCCGCGCCCGGTCGCGCCCGAGACGCCACCGCCGGTGCAGCCATGACGCACGCACGCTCGCTCTTCGTCTCGCTCGTGCTCGCCTCGCTCGCGGGCCAGCCCGGGCTCGCCGCCGCTCAGGCCGATCTGATCGTGGGCCTCGGTGGGCCGCTCGACTTCGGTGCCGGCGTGCTCGCCCGCGGCGACGACACGTCCTCACCGATGGCGATCGATCTCTCCCCGACGTTCCCGAGCGGCGTCGACTTCTTCGGCGGCCACTACACGTCGGTGTTCCTCAACGTCAACGGCAGCATCACGTTCGGCCGCTCGCTCGGCACGTTCACGCCCGAGTCGTTTCCCTTGCCCGCCTCGAGCGCACCGATGATCGCGGCGTGGTGGGGCGACGTCGACACGCGCGTCGTGCCGGCCGATCCCGACACGAACCTCGTCTACTTCGGCGGCGACGCCACCCACTTCGTCTTCACGTGGATCGACGTCGGCTACTTCGACACGCACCTCGATCTCGCGAACGCGTTCCAGATCGTGCTCACCCCCGACGCCGGCGGCGCGCCGGGCGCGTTCGTCGCGGAGCTGCGCTACCACCGCTGCGAGTGGACGACCGGCGATGCGCCCTCGAGCGGCGGGCACATGGGCCTGGGCGGTATCGAGGCGCAGGCCGGCTTCGATGCGGCCGACGGAACGCACTTCGTCATGCTCCCCGGCTCGCGGACGCCGGAGGTGCTCGCGCTCTGCACGAGCAGCAACGTGGGCAGCCCCGGCGTGTGGAGCTTGAACAGCGCGCCGAGCGAGCCCGTCTGCGGCAACGGCCTGCGCGAGACGGGCGAGGCCTGCGACGACGGCAACCTCGAGCCGCACGACGGCTGCGACGAGCGCTGCGTCGTCGACACGCCCTGCTACACGCGGCTCGACGACGGCGGCGCGATCGTGCCCTTCGACGGCAGCTTCGAGACGGGCCTGCCCGACGCGGGAACCCCGCTCGCCGCCTGCCCGTTCGACGCCGGCCCGCCCGACGCCGGCCCCATGGACGCGGGGCCCCCCGACGCAGGGCTCGACGGTGGGCGGCGTGGTGACGCCGGCACCCGCTTCGATGCCGGCCCGATGGGCGACGGCGGGCGACGCGACGCGGGGACGATCTCGCCCCCCACGATCGACGTCACCGGCAGTGGATGCGGCTGCCGCGCGGGCGGCCGCCGGCGGGACGGCTGCGGGCTCGCGCTGGGCGCGATGCTCGGCGTGCTGGTGCTCGCCCGCGCGCGTCAGCGATGGCGCGGCTGCGTGCAGATCTCCGGCGGTCGCTGACCTTCTTGCATGATGGCGTTGGCGATCTCGCCGATCGCCTCCGAGCACTGCGAGTCCCGCGCGCGAGCGAGCTGCGCACAGCGAGCCCGTGCACCGCGCACCGACGCGTAACGCGCGATGAGCGAGCAGCAGCGGACGGCGCGCTCGCACGTGGCCGAGAGATGCGGCATCGCGGTGGTGGGGGGCACGGCCGTCGTGGGCGGCACGCCGGTCCCCGGCGGCACGCCCGTCACCGGAGCCATGGCGGTGGTCGGTGGGACGCCCGTCGGCGGGACGCTGGTGACGGGCACGGCCGTCGTCGGAACGGTCGAGGTCGCCGGAGCCGTCGTGGTCGTGGTGGTGGTCGTCGCCGGCGCCGCGACGCTCGTCGGCGGCGGAGGCGGTGGGGGAGGCGGCGGCTCACGAAGCCCGCAGCCGATCACGACGCCCGTCACGGCGAGCGCGATCGCGAACCGACGAGTGACGGACGCTCCGGCCGAGTCTTTCTGGGGAGCGACGGCTCTCCGAGGTGTTCGTTCAGACCCCTGCATCGGCGCCGAGCGTATCCCCCCGCGCTCGCGCATGCGAGATCGTGTCACGAGGGGGTGTGATCGCGGGCCCGGCGCCGTCGTTGACGGTGAGCTCGCGTCGGAGCCAGGCTCGTCGGGTGCGAGACGTGGACGCTCGGCGCTCGACGGCGCAGCCCCGCGCGGGGTGCGCGCGCGGGCGAGCCACGTCGTTGCTCGCCGCGTCGCTGGCGTGCGTCGTGGGGGCCTGCGCCGCGAGCGGCGCGAGCGAGGACGACGGCGGCGGCTCCCTCGATGCGCGTCCACCCGACGCCTCGACCGCCGCCCACGTGGAGATCGGCACCCGCGGCAGCGGGGCGACGTTCACGCCGTGGCGCGACGGAGCGACCGTGCCGCTCGTGTGGGGATCGCAAGGCGGCGTGATGCTCACCCCCGCCGTCGCCATCGACGGCGCGCTGGTGGCCGGTGATGCGCCGGGGCTCGACGTCTCTCTCGAGAACCTCGTCGCGCCCGATCGCACGCCGCTCGAGGGCTTCCCCGGCTACGGCCCCGTGCACGCGCTCTTCGCGCGCCTCGACACGCGCCTGGTCGACGGGCCGCTCTACGATCAGCTCGGCTGGTCCGACATGCCCGGTCGTCGCTTGATCCTGCGGGCGCGCGTGGTCGGCGACGGAGTCGACGCGGTCGGCGAGATCGAGGTCGTGCTCGGCTCCGCAGGCAGCGGGCCCGTCGACGGCGGCGCGGCGGACGCGGGCGTGGACGATTGACGGCGGTCCGCCCGGTTGACAGCTCCTCGGGCTGCGACGAGCCTTTGGGCATGCATCGCTTCTCCTCGCGCCTTCCCTTGCTCTCCCTCGCCGGGGCCGTCTTGCTCGCCGCCCTCGCGCCAGCCGCGCGTGCGCACGCCTGTGGCGGCTTCTTCTGCAACGCGACCCAGCCGGTCGTGCAGTCGGGGGAGCAGATCGTCTACGCGATCGAGGACGACGGCTCGCTCGTGATGACCGTGCGCATCGACTACCAGGGCACCGCGCCCGAGTTCGCGTGGATCCTCCCCGTGCCGGTGGTGCCGACGATCGAGCTCGGCTCGAACGCCATGTTCGACGCGCTCGGTCTGGCGACGGCGCCGCGCTTCGACGTGCTCTCGCGGACCGATGGCACGTGCGCCATCGCGCCCGACTGCAGCTACCCGGACTCCGGCTACTTCTTCGCCGACGCGGCCGCGGCCAGCGATGCCGGCGCCGGCGGGCCCCGGATCTACCTGGACGAGACGCTCGGGCCCTACGAGACGGTCGTGATCGGCGGCTCCGGCGCGGAGGTCACCACCTGGCTCACCACGAACGGCTACGCGATCGCGCCGGGCTCGACGCCGATCCTCGACGCCTACCTCGCATCGGGCCACGTCGTCGTGGCGCTGCGGCTGCGCACGAGCGCCAGCACCAGCGAGATCCAGCCCGTCCGACTGCGCATGCCGGGCACGCCGCCGTGCTTGCCCATTCGTCTGACGGCGATCGCGACGACGCCGGATCTTCCCATCACCGCGTTCTTCCTCGCCTCGCACCGCGTGGTGTCGTCCAACTACTCGATGCTCGATGCTTCCTGGGACGACGTCGGGCTCTGGACGCGCACCGTGTCGTACTCGTCGTGGGTCACCCGCGAGGTCGACACGCTCGGCGGCCGCGCCTTCGCGACCGACTACGCGGGAACGACGCCGACCGTGATGCTCACGCTCCCGAGCGTGACCGACCTCGCGACCGAGACGGATCCGGGGGCCTTTCTCCGCGCGCTCCGCGTGCGCGGCTACGGGGGCGATGCGCAGCTGCTCGCGCTGCTCACGCGCTTCGTCGTGCCGCCCGACGGGATGATGCCTCGCGACTTCTACAACTGCCTGTTCAACAGCTTCGGCGGATGCGACGTACCCGCGAGCTACGACCCCGCCGGCCTCGCGGCCGCGATCGACGAGACGATCACGCAGCCACGCGCGAGCGACGCCGCGATGATCGGCCGGCACGCGTACACCACGCGCCTGTACACCACGATGAGCGCCGAGGAGATGACGCTCGATCCGGAGTTCCGCGTCGACGACGCGCTCCCCGCGGTGCCCAACGTCCACGTCGCGACCTTCGTGACCGAGTGCGACTCCCACCACTGGAGCTACGAGGCCGCGGTCCACGCGGAGCTGCCCGGCGGAGCGATCGCGAGCGTGCAGGCCGCGACCCCGCACGGCACCGACGCGTCCTACTGCGCCCGACTCGGCGGCTACCTCACCGGCACGACGCCCGGGGTCGACTCGGGCCTCACGTCGGCGCCCGACGCCGCCGTCACCGCCACGCCGGGCGGCGGCGGAGGCTGCGCGGTCGGGTCGGCACGATCGCCCTTCGCCGCAATCATCGCATCGCTCGCCCTCGCGCTCTTCCTCGCGCGCCGGCGGTCGCCGCGGGCGTAGCGCACCTCACGCGTAGCCGAGCACCAGCGCGCGCGCGAGCAGGTACCAGCCGTCGACCATCACGAAGAGGAGCAGCTTGAAGGGCAGGCTCACCTGCGTCGGGTTGAGCGAGGTGAGGCCGAGCGAGGTGAGCACGTTGGCGATCACGAGATCGACGACGAGGAACGGCAGGAAGATCAGGAAGCCGAGCTGGAACGCCTCTCCGAGCTCGGTGACGACGAAGGCCGGCGCGACGACGAGCAGGTCGTGCTCGCCCACCTCGGCACGCTGCGGCTCGGGCCGCGCCTGCCGCGCCAGATCGAGGAACAAGCCACGCTCGCGCTCGCCCGCGTTGTGCTCGAGGAACGCCCGCAGCGGCTCCACGCCGGCCCGGATCGTGGTGATCACGTCCGACGGATGGGCGAGCGGCGCCGCGGGGTCGATCGCCGTCGCGCTGGGCGCCGCGGCGTCCATCATCGCCGCGCCGACCGGAGCCATCACGTAGAGCGTGAGCAGGAGCGAGAACGCCGTGAGCACGGTCCCGCTCGGCACCTCACCGGCGCCCAGCGCGTTGCGCAGCACGGAGAAGACGACCGAGATCTTCACGAAGCTCGTCGTCATCACGAAGACGAGCGGGATCGCCGCGATCAAGAGGAGCGCGAGGTACGGAGCCAGGCTCGCGTCGGTCGGCACGGCGGCGAGCATCGGTGCTCGCGGGGGCGCCGTCAACGCATCGCGCCTACGTCGCGCCGTCGAGCGTGCGGTCGATGCGCCTCAGCGATCGCTGCGCGCGCCCGCGCCAGCCCTCCCCCCTGGCCACGAGTGTCTTCCACGCGTCTCGCAGGTCCGCCGGACGCTGATCGCCGATCACGTCGATCAACGCCTGCGCTTGCGCGAGGTCCTTGGCGGCCTTCGCCGCCTGATGGGCAGGCCGCTCCTGGGCGACGATGAGCTTGTGTAGAGCGAATCGAGCAGGCACCGGCACGTTCACGAGCACGCCGGCGGCGCCCGCGATGGCGGCGGGGATCGTCTCCTCGAGCACGAAGTCGAGGAAGCGCAGCGGCGTCGCAGAGCCACCGAGCGCGGGGAGTCGGACCGGCCCGACGCGGCTCCGCCCGCGGAGCGGCGTGAGGAGATCGACGCGCAGCTCGGTTCCGTGGACCCGGAACGACGTCGATGCCGAGCGGTGATCGAAGGCAGGAATCGGCCAGAGCGCGCCGCCGCTCTCCCGCTCTCGCGTCAGCTTGCCGAGATCCGCCGGCGTGATCTCGGCGGCCAACGCCACGCTGACGTTCGCGTCCTGTGCGAGATCGATGTCGTCGGTCCGCACCGAGAGTGAGCTCCAGCGGACGCCGAGCACGTTTCCTAGTACCGCGAAGGCGTGGGTTCCGACGAGAACGGCCCCCGCCCGGAAGAGGCCAGCGTCCGCGAGCGCACCGAACAACTTCGCCTCCGCGGCCGTCGGCGCGGCAGCTCGTCCCGCGCGAACGGCGGCCACGAGATCCTCCCGGCTCTCGGCGCGCTCGCGAGCCTCCGCCCACGTGCGCGTCATCTCCTCGACGCGCTCGCGCAGCTTCTCCGACTCGGGGCCCAAGTACGTCTGCCTGGCTCCGAGCGGGCCTTTGTGCTGGACGTAGAGGTACGTACCGCTCCCGACCCGCTTGCGCACGATGGTGCCGGGCTTTCCACCGCCGGCATCTCCCAGGAGTCGCTCGAGCAGCTCGGCGTAGGCCGTCTGGGTCTGGAGGGACAACGCGGCGTAGGAATCGGGCACCTTCGAGTTATACGCCCAGAACGTAGATCGGGCGTATAAGCCCGTGCGTTCGAGACGACGGCAGGCGGCCGCGATCTGTGGCGGCCCGCGCTGCGCGCTCGCGGGCTCCTCGTCGTACCTCTCCGACTCTTCACTCCAGGTCCGCGGGTACCGCGCTGAAATGCAGACCCACCGAGACCCGGGTGCAAAGCGTCGGGTCGCTCGTGGCTGGGTCGAGATCCGCGAAGATGCGGAACAGATCGATCGCGTCTTGTTGGCTGGCACCGTACGCGACGCGAAAATCCTCGAGGGAGATCGCGCCTCCGAGAGATCCGTCGAGGCCCGCGGTGCTGACGGCGACGTCGATCGCGGCATCGTGGAGAGTCAGCGAATCGCTCACCACCTCCGGGCCAAGAACCAGCGCCGCGGGGACCGTGATATCCCCGAGCGCTCCGCGCAGGCGGGCGCCGTCACTGGCGATCGGTAGGTCGCGCAGCTGGGCCGTGAACGCGAGCACTTGGTCGGGCGCGACCGCGCCGCCGACCACGAGGGGCGCGCAGTCCGGCGGTCTGCCGCGACAATCGGGCTGGGCGACCACTCCGAGGTCAGCAAGGAGCAGACCGGTGGGTGGGCCCTGCGCGACGCGGAGCCGCAGGCCCAGGGCGAGCTGGCCCGAAGCGATGAACGGCACCGCCGACTCCGCGGGGGGTGACGTGGGCTGGATACCCAACAGCTCGAAGCTGTAGCCAAACGCGTTGTCGATTCCGCCGGTGTTCGAGCCGTCGGCAGAGGTCGCGTCGGCCTGCGCCGTGCAACCGTCGTCGTGGCCCGAGGAGACGACACCATCGAGGTTCACGCCGTACGACAGCCCTGAGTTCGGCGAGCGGGGAACGTAGACGCTCAACTCGCTCAACACGAGCTCCTGCGACTCCATCGCCATGGAAGCGGCACACCCGCTCGCAGCGGGGCCGGCCAGCAGAGTGAACAGCGCCAGACTGGCGACACGCCGCAGCCGAGCGCACGCCGCACGACTACTGGATCGACGCTGACAGGTCATCGCGAGCCTCGTCCTCGTAATAGTATGCCAGGTAGACATACCGCCGACGTACGTGGATAGCGCGTGACGCGGCCCGTGCTCAGGACGGACGAGTCCGCTCGCGCTTCGCTTCGGCGGCGCGCATGAGGAGGCCGATGGCGGTCGGCACGATCGGCGGCTCGCGTTCGGGGCGGACTCGCATCCAGTCGGCGACGACATCGGAGAACGGCAGCCCGTGTCGATGCGCGGTCTGAGCGACGGATGCGATCTGCGCATGCGCGTTCGCGTGTCGCAGCGACCGATTGCATCCGCCGATCTTGCGCGTGATCACCGCGCCGCGGACCTCCTGCTCGGCGAAGTTGTTCGTCGCGGGGATGGCCGGGTCGTAGAGCGACGGGAAGAGCTGATCGCGGTGCGCCCGCAGGTGCTTGGCGAGCTTGGCGTTCTCCTCGTCGGCCAGGTGCCACGCGAGCACGTCGTCGGCTCGACGCTCGATGCGTCGCGCGTACTCGGCCCCCATCGTGGTCGGCGTCAGCTCGCCGTGGCGCGACGCGAGCGCGATCGCGTCCGAGAGGAGCTCCTTCACGAGGTGCGGGAAGCGCGCGGCCCCGCGCTTCTGCACGTCGATCAGCTCGACCGCGCGCCGCAGCGGATACCCGAGGCACTGCGCTCGCGTGAAGCCGTGCTCCTTGTGCAGCGGATCGAGCGCCGGAAGTCCATCGCTGACGAGCGTTCCGCGGAAGTCGGCGCCGAGGATCTCGAGCACGACACGGTGGCTGCGGCTGAATCGCACCGCGTAGATCGTGACGGTCTTGGTCGCGAACACCCAGAGCCACGCACTGCGCGTGTCGACGGCCCACCCCGTCTCGTCGCTGTGGACGATCGCGCTCTGTCGCGCGATGTCGACGAGCGCGTCGTAGGTCGGCTTGCCGCGCGCAGCGAGGCGCGGCTTGGGCGTGCACGAGCGTGCCGTGCGTCAGGCGCAGGCCGCAGTACGTCGACATGAAGTCGGTGGTCTTCCGGTACGGGACGCCCAGCCGATCCTTCATCTCGGCCGCCATGCCGTGCGCCACGGGGCCGACCGAGCTCTTGGCCGCGCCGCCAGCGCGCGACACCTGCGACGCGTGCGTCGTGCGAACGCGCTTGCGGCACTTCGCGCACCAACCACTCTGCGTCGTCACGCACGTCGTGCGCGGCTTGATCAGAGGGATATCCGTGACGAACTGCTCGTGGTCCTTGATGTCGGAGACCGCACCACCACGGTGCGGGCAGCCGCAGATCGGCTCGAACGCCTCGTCGTCGACCTGCGCCGGCGTGCCCTGCGACGCGCCCTCGTGCCCGGCCGCACGCCCGGGCTTCTTGCGGTGCTTGACGCGCTTCCGACGCGCGAACGGTCTCGCCTGCCGCTTGCCCGCGCGCTGCGCGTCGCCGAGCTGCCGCTTCAGGTCGTCGATCTCCTTCGACTGCTCGGCGATCAAGGCCACGACCACTCACGCGGAGAGCGCCTCGTGACCTGGCGGCTTCCTTCGCCCTACGCGCTCGAGCGCGCGCCCGACCTCGCCGCCCTCGCGATTCTCCGAGCCGCCGTCCAGGTCGCGCAGGTCGCGCTCCTCGCCGCGCACGACTCGCTGCCCATCGAGGTCCACGACGAGCTCCCACCACCCGACCCCTGCGTCTGTATCGGCGCCGCGCTCCTCGGACAGCTCGAAGCCCTCGACATCGCCATCGGCCGCTACGAGCACGCCGCGAGGCTCAACGATCTCGAAGCCCGATAGCAGCCGCCCCCGCAACGAACGCCGAGCCCGCCCGATCACCGTGGCGGGCTTCGTCGTCCCGGCGGCGAGTGGACACACCTACGCGATGCGCATCACGACACGGCACGGCAACGATCCGGGTCGACGATGCCCATCACGCAGCCGGCGCGCTCGCCCCGCATCCAGCTGGCTCGGCAACAACCTGCACGCGCAGTTCCTCCGCCTCAAGGCGCGCCGCGGGCCGAAGAAGGCGATCATGGCCGTCGCCGCGTCGATCCTCACCGCCGCGTACCACATGCTCCGCGACGGTAAGGACTAAATCGACCTCGGCCCCGACCACTTCGTGAAGAACGAACGCGTGAAGGTCGCGAACCGCGTGCTCAAGCGCCATGGCGACCTCGGCTTCCAGGTCGATGGCGTCCGAGATCGCATGGCCGCCTGACCGGGCGACCTCGGAGTCAGTGTCTTCCCAATTTAGATCGCATGGCCGCCTGACCGGGCGACCTCGGAGTCAGTTTCTTCCTAAATTTAGCTGTGAGGCAAATCGCGAGTGCACGTTGCCGATGTAACCGGACGGAGGGTTCAGTGTCGTGAACGGTGTCAATGAACCGGCCCGTCGGCGACTGTTAGGTCTCCCGGTGAAGTTGCGGGCCAGCTGCCGAGTCCGGCGCACCTCTGCGCGAGCACGGGCGCATCGGCTCGTGCGGGGCGCCCGTGGCGTGTATCGTTTCCCGCCATGCGACTCGTCGCCGCTCTGCTCGGCGTCCTGACGATCTCGTCGTTCGCGCCCCTCCACGCGCGCGCGCAGGACACGGCTGCGCCGACCGTGCCGCCGATCATGGTCGCCGTGCTCGCGAGTGGGCACGTGCAAGGCGATCTCGCCCTGGCCGTGCAGGCGGCGCTCGTGGACGGCGTGCGGCCGATGGCGGGTGGGCGGCCGGTGCTCGCGCTCGCGGTGCCGGCGCTCCGCGATCGGCTGGCGGCGTGCGAGGACGCGGCGTGTCGAGGCGCCTTCCTCGCCGAGTCGGGCGCGATCGGGGCGGTCGTCGCGCGCCTGTCCCGCCGCGGCACGCGCGGGGAGACGACGGGCTCGCTCGAGATGATCGATCCGGTGAGCGGCACCGAGCGCCTTCCGCCGATCGCCCTCGCGCTCGCGGATGCGTCGGCGGTGCCGGGCGCGCTCGCGGCGCCGATCGAGCAGCTACGCGCTGCGATGTTCTCGCCGCCACCGCCACCGGCGACCTTGCTCGTGACCGTGAACGTGGACGGCGCGGACGTGTCGATCGACGGAGCCTCGATCGGGACCTCGCCCGTGGCCGCGACGCGCGTCGAGGCCGGCACGCATCGCGTCGACGTCGCGCGTGAGGGCTACGCGGCGGCACAGCGGCAGGTCGAGATCGTTCCCGGCGAGCAGGAGCGCCTCGACGTCTCCCTCACGGCGCTCGACCCCGCGCTCGTCGCCACCACCACCAGCTCGACCGAGCAGGCCGAGGCCGATCGCGCGGCGAGCGAGCCCGCCTGGTACGAGCAGTGGTACGTCTGGGTCGGCGTGGGCGCGGGCGTGGTCGTCGTCGCGGGCGTCATCGCCCTCGCCGTCGTCCTCTCGCAGCCGGCGCCCCAGCTCGATCCGATGGGCGTTCCGCTTCCCGGCATCCGCTTCTGAGGAGACCCGCATGCGATCTTCCTTCTCGCGTCGCTCTCTCTTCGCCCTCCCACTCGCGGCCCTGCTCGCGCTCGTCCCGAGCTGCGCCAGCCCCACGGCGCCGGAGGGCTTCACGCTCGTGCTCCAGTTCGCGAACGTGCGCGTCTCGGCGATCGAGGCCCTGCGCCTGACTTTCTCGCCGGTCGTCGAGAACATGCAGACGCCCCACTTCGTGGCGCCCATGCGCGGTACCTCGTTCGAGAACGGCGACATCCAGATCAGCGTCGACTCGGTGACCGGGCTGCTCACGATGGTGATCTCGCCCGAGTACGTCGCCGCGAACGCGACGACGGAGGCCGGCGAGCTCTCGCCCCGTCTCGAGATCGAGCTCTGGACCGACGACACCATGGCGCACATGGGGCCGCAGGTGCGGGCCACGGCCCAGCGCGGGAACACGCAGATCGCGACCGGCGTCGACTATCTACCCACCTGGCCACCCGTGCTCGGCGGCACGCGCACGATCGACGTGCCGTGCATGCCCGGGCTCGAGGCGATGTGCGACGGGCGATGACACGGCAGGCGCACACGATCCCGCGCCGGGCTCGTCGGGCCCTCGCGGTCCACCACGGTCTCTTGCTCTCGGCGCTGCTCGGCGGATGCGGCGCGTACGGTAGCTACCCGATCACGCGCACGGTCGGCGGGCAGACGCGCCAGGGCGTGTTCGTCTCGCCGCCGCAGTACGAAGACTTCGTCCGCGGGGAGCTCGCGCTCGCCGCGGGGGACTTCCGCTCGGCCGCCGAGTCGTACGAGCGCGCGCGCTCGGGCGGAGACGACGACCCGCTCCTCTGCGCGCGGCTGGCCGACGCGCGGGATCGCCTCGGCGACCGGGCGGGCGCCGAGCACGCGCTCGCCGACGGAGAGCACCTCGACGCGCACGCCGAGATCGTCTGGCTCGTGCGGGGCGAGATCGCCGAGCGCCACGGCGAGCTCGACGCGGCGATCGACGCCTTCGAGCGTGCGCACGCCGCCGAGCCGGGGCGTGAAGCGCCGGTGCTCGCGCTCGCCCGCGTGCTCGAGCAGAGCGGGCACGACGACCGGGCCGCGACGTCTCTCGCCGACTACGTCGCACACGCCGAGACACCGCTCGGAGCCGTGCGGGCGAGCCTCGCGCTCGCGCTCTCCCGCGGAGACGCCGTGGCCATCGCCGACGCGGCGACCCGGCTCGCGCGCCTGGCGCCCGGCCACGAGGACGAGATCGAGCGCGCGGTGCGGGCCCTGCGCGAGCGCGGAGAGGTCCTCGTGGCAGGGCGCCTGCTCGCCGCGCTGCCGCCCGAGTCGCTCGATCGGGAGCTGGCGATCGAGACCGCCATCGCCGCGCACGATCGGGCCGCGGCCGAGCGACTGCTCGCGTTCCCCGAAGGCGACGATGCGCGTGCGCTGGTCCGCGACGCGCGCCACTGGCTCGCGCTCGGCGATGCCGCGCGCGCCGCCGAGCTGGCCGAGGTCGCGCGGGCCCGCGACGACGCGGGCTCGGAGGCGACGCTCGTGCTCGCCGACGCGCGGCTCGCGGGTGGCCGGCCAGGCGACGCGGCCGCGCTCTACGCGAGCATCCCCGCCGGTGCCTCGTCGCACGACGCAGCGCGCGAAGGCCTGGCTCGTGCGCTCGAGGCCGCCGGGCTCCCCGCCCTCGGGGCCGAGGTGGCCGCCGCGCGCTGAGGGGCGCTCGGGCGACGGCGGGCCGCCGGGATCGGCCGCACCGCCGCTCGGTGTGCTCCCGCTCCCCCCGCGGCGCCGTCCCTTCGCGGTCCGCCATGGACCGCTCGCGCCGTCGCCCGGCTTCCGGCGGCCCCGGGCGCTACAACGGAGGGACCCGCATGTCGCCCGCCGTGATGCTCGTCGAGCTCGCCGAGAAGATGGGCCTCGTCGCGGCCGCGGCGCTGGTCGCCGTCCTCTATCCCCCGCTTCGCAAGCGCTTGCTCGGCGCGGGCGAGCGCATCGACAAGCTCGCCGCGGCGCTCTTCGGGCTCTTGCTCTCGATCTGGGGCGCGAACCTCGGGTTCCGCTTCGCCAACGAGCACTTCAACGTGCGCGCGATCGGCGTGCTCATCGCGGCGATCCTCGGTGGCTGGAAGGCGGGCCTCATCGCCGGCCTCGGCGGCGGGCTCTTCTACGCGACGCAGGTCGACGAGGACACCGCGCCCTGGGTGCTGGTGGCGTCGGTGATCGACGGCGTGCTCGCCGGGCTGCTGGCCGAGCGAAGGCCCGCGTGGGTGCGCGACCCGCCGCGCGTGTTCGGGATCGCGCTGGCGATCCAGGCGGTGCACATCGTGACCGTCGGCGTCGGGCTGCTCATCGCGGGGACCACCGAGCGCTACCTGCCGGGCTGGCCCGCGCACGTCGTGAAGCTCCTCGTGAACGCAGCCGGGGTCACGCTCTTCGTCGCCGTCGCGCGCGTGGTGGTCTCGCGCGAGCGCGCGGCCGTGGAGCTGGTCGAGGCGCGGGCCGCCACCGAGCACGCGACGCTCGAGTCGCTCCAGCGCCGGCTCGAGCCGCACTTCTTGTTCAACGCGCTCACCGCGATCCGCGCGACCATCCGCAAGGACCCCGAGCGTGCGCGCGAGCTGGTCGCCGATCTGGCGGACCTCTACCGCTACTTGCTCTCGCATCCCGACGACGCGCCCCTCAAGGCCGAGGTGGCCCACGCGCAGAGCTACGTGGCGATCGAGCGCGCACGCCTCGGCGAGGAGCGCCTCCGGCTCGAGGTCGAGGTGCCCGAGATGCTCGCCTCGTGCCCGATTCCGTCGCTGAGCTTGCAGCCGCTGGTCGAGAACGCGATCCGACACGGCGTCGCGCGACGCGACGGCGCCGGGGTCGTCTCGCTCCGGGCCTCGCGCGACGGCAATGCCTTGGTGCTCGAGGTCGTCGATCGGACCGACGGCGCGCCCGTCCCCGCCGAGAGCACCGAGCGGGGCAGTGGGATCGCGCTCAAGACGTTGCGCGAGCGGCTGCTACGGCGCTTCGGCCCGGACGCGACGCTCGTGCTCGACGTGAGCGAGGGCGGCGCCACCGCGACGATGCGCCTTCCGATCGCGTCCGACGCGGCCGCGTCCGAGCGGAAAGCGGACCTGCGCCGCGCGCACGCGCTCGAGGGATCGGGGCGATGAGCGTCGTACGACGGGGAATGGCATGCGCGCAGCCGTGCGTTGGCTCCGAATGGGAGCGAGCGCGCCGGGCGCGCGAGGAGAGCGAGACATGAGCCGAGCGGGCAGCGAGCTGGACGGGGCCGACCTCTTGCGCGCGATCGTCGTGGACGACGAGCCGCTGGCGCGCGACGAGCTGGGGTTCTTGCTGGGGGAAGCCGGTGGCGTCGAGGTCGTCGGCCAAGCGGGCTCGGCCGGGCGGGCGCTCGAGCTCGTCGACGAGCTCGCGCCCGACGTGGCCTTCGTCGATCTCCGGATGCCGGGGCCCGACGGGCTCGCCCTGGCGGAGGCCATCCACGCGCGTCACCCGGGCTTGCCCGTCGTCGTCGTCAGCGCGCACGACGAGGGGGCGCTCCGAGGCTTCGAGGTCGGCGTGGTCGACTACCTGCTCAAGCCGGCGCGCTTGCCGCGGGTCAAGCAGGCGGTCGAGCGCGTGCGCGAGCGACGCGTGGCCCAGGGCGCGGCTTCGTCTGGCGGCGGCGACCTCGCAGGCCCGACGTCGGGCGAGCCTCTGACGCGGCTGGCGGTCAAGCGGCGCGGAGCGCTCGTCGTCGTCGACATCGCCGACGTCGTCTGGTTCGAGATGAAGGACGAGCTGGTCTGGGCCGTGACCGAGACCGACCGCTACGCGCTCGACCTCACGCTCGCCGCGCTCGAGCAGCGCCTGCCGAAGAGCACGTTCTTCCGCTCCCACCGCGGCTACCTCGTGCGGCTCGACCGCATCAAGACGCTCGAGCCGAGCGGCGCCGGGACGTTCGACATGCTCCTGGCGCACCCCGACAAGCCGAAGGTCCCGCTCGCGCGCGAGCGCGCCCGCATCCTGCGCGACTTGATCCCCATCGCCGGTTGATCAGTCGATGAGGTCGAAGGTCGAGTTGCCGATCTCCGGCGGCGTCGACTCGCTCATCCCCACGCGCATGAACACGCGCCCGATGCAGCGCGACTCGGGCACGGGCCCGAACTCGCGGCTGTCCTCGCCGGTGTAGGTGCGGTTGTCGTCGAGCAGATAGATGCCGTCGTAGTCCCCGGTCGGGCGCATCCGGAACGCGTGGCCCTCGCGCTGGAAGACCAGGTGCGAGTCGTTGCCGAGCACCTCGACGCCCCACCGCATCGGAACCTGAACGTGCTCGGTGCGATCGTAGTACTGGACCGTCCCGCGCCAGTCGGTCGACGGGAACGTGCGCTCGATGCGGAGGCGCCCGCGATCGATGCTGAGGTCGGCGCCGTTGCGGCCCACGACGCGCCCCATGACGAAGCGGGTGTCGAGCGTCGGATGCCGGCAGAGCATCACGGCGCCGTGATCGGCGTGGCTGTCCCGCCAGACGAGGACCGTGTCTCCCGCGAAGAGCGTCGGTGCCATCCCGTCGTGACCCACCACGACGATGTCGACGAACCACGTCTTCAAGATCGCGGCCACCACGCCCAGCACGAGCACCACGACCCCGAGGAACTTCCAGCCCTGACCTTTCATCCGCTCGCAGCGTAGCGCGCTCGCCGGGAGCGCTGGGCGATTTGTCGCCCCCGGGTGCTTGACCGAGATTTCCCGGTCGTGGGAAGGAGCACCTCATGAAGCGCCGCCTGCTCCCGTTCCTGCTCCTCACCGCCGGCTTCCTCCTCGGGAGGGCCTCGCTCGAGCCCTTCGCGCTCGCGCAGCCCAGCGTGGCCGGCGAAGGCGCCACCGAAGAGACGACGACGGTGCCGGAGGGCCAGCCGCGCTACCTGGCCGCGATGCGCGCCGAGCTCTCCTCGATGGGCATCGCCGACGCCGCGTGCGAGGCGACCGACGAGCAGCGGGCGCACTGCCGGCTCACGCAGTCGGGCAGCACGACCGACCGCGCCTACGAGGTCCACCTCGCGTACAGCGACGTGACGGACACGATCTACGCCTACATCGATCGCTACCTCGTCGCGCCCGGCGACGGCGAGCACACCGATGCGCTGATGCGCCGGCTGATGGAGCTGAACTGGACGATGCTGCTCGGCAAGTTCGAGTGGGATCCGACGGACGGCGAGATCCGACTCGCGATGGTGCTCAACACCGACTCGAACTTCGATCGCCGTGCGTTCCGCAGCACGGTGCGCGCGCTGACCGCACTGGCCGATCGCCACTACGGCGAGCTGAACCGGCTGCGCGAGACGGGTCGATAGGCCCGCCTCCTACCGGCGGCGCTTCTTCTCGAGGAACGGGATGCGGTCGCGGATCTTCTCGGCGCGGCCGAGGAGCGCAGCGGCGCGGCCGCCGTACTCCTTCACCATCCGCATCACGACGCCCTCATCGCCGTCGCTCATCGGGTCGAACCCGGGATCGGCGGCGTGCGGCCCGTACATCTTCTCCATGAGCTCGAGCACGGTGGTCTTCACCATCCCGCGGAAGGGGACCTTGGCCATCATGCCGTACATCGCGGCGTTGCCGCGCGTCGGCAGGCCCGGATGCGTCTCGAGCCAGTGCATCGCCGTGCGCAGATCCTCGAGGTACTCATCCACGACGCGCGCGTGGTTGGACGTCACCGTCAGGTGGATGCAGTTGGGGCTCTGCATCCGGTCGACCGTCCAGTCGCGATCCTCGAGCTGATCGGCGAGCGCGAACACGTCGATGCCGCTCCGCTCGGTCGTGCGGTAGGCGACGATCGGTGCATCGGGCCGCGCGACGACCTCGAGGCCGTCGATCGCTTCGATGCCGTCGACCAGGCGCCGCGCCGTCTTCATCGCCTCGCCGGCATGGTGCTGATAGCCGTCTTCGCCGAGCGCCATCATCGCGGCCCAGGCCGCGGCGATCGTGCCGCCCGGGCGCGTTCCCGGCATGCTGGGCGAGATGTAGATGCCGCCCGGCCAGTCCGTCGACACGAAGAACTGGTGCTTGAGGTAGCTCATGTCGCGGTAGGTGATCGTGGAAGCGCCCTTGGGCGCGAGGCCGTACTTGTGGATGTCGGCCGAGATGCTGGTCACGCCGGGCACGCGGAAGTCCCAGAGCGGAAGGTCCTGCCCGAGACGCTCGAGCCAGGGCAGCACGAACCCACCGACGCACGCGTCGACGTGGAACGGGATCTTCTTGCGCTGGGCGAAGCGCCCGATCTCCTCGATCGGATCGATCACGCCATGCGGGTACTGCGGAGCGGAGGCCGCGATGAGCACCGTGCTCGCGTCGACGAGGCTCTCGAGATCCCGGACGTCGGCGCGCATGTCGCCCCGCACGCGCGCGTACCGGATCTCGACGCCGAAGTACGACGCGGCCTTGTCGAACGCGACGTGGATCGTCTCGGGCACCACGATGTTCGGCTTGCCGAGGCGCTTGTTCTTCGCGCGCGCGCGGTCGCGTGCGGTCTTCACGGCGAGCAAGATCGACTCGGTGCCGCCGGTCGTCATCGTCCCCACCGCGCTCGGCCCGCCGTTCAGCATCGCGCAGGTCATGCGCACGACCTCGGCCTCCATCCGCCGGAGGCTCTGGAACGCCATCGGGTTCAGCGCGTTCTCGGCGAAGTAGAGGTTGTGGGCCTTCTCGAGGAAGGCGTGGTGCGCATCGCCACCGTAGTAGACCAGGCTGAAGACCCGCCCGCCCTTCCAGTCGGCGTCGCGCTCGCGGAACGCCGACATCTGGGAGAGCAGCTCTTCGTGCGGCACGCCGCGCGCGGGGATGGTGACGCTCATCGCGCGCGAAGCTACGACGTGGTGCCCGCTTTGGCGAGCGATCGCGAGGCCGCCTTCAGTGCGCGAGCGAGAGGTTCAGGTACGCCGGATCCTCGGTGACCTCGCGCACGAGATAGGGCGCGAGCCAGCCGGGGATCTCGGGGACGCGCTCGGGCGACGGGAGCTCGACCTCGGCGAGCACCAGCTCGCGATCGACGAACACGTCGATCTCCCAGGTGAGGTCCGCCTCGGCGACGGCGTAGCGGTGCTTGCGGACGCGCTTGCCCACCGTGAGGGACCACAGCTTCTCGTAGACCTTCTGCGAGCAGGGCTCTTCGACCTCGATGCGCGAGACGCCGCTGCCGAGCTTGACGGTGCGCAGATGGACGACGCCGGTGTCGGTCTCCTTGCGCCGCACGCGCTCGTGGAGCCGCTCGCCGGGCAGATACCCCTGATCGATCTTGGCGAAGGGACGCCCCTCGAGCAGCGGCGGCGCCGCGCGGAGCAGGAACTTGCGCTCGATCTCCATCGGTAGGGCGGGGCGCGGTGGCGCCTCGAGCGTGCTCGCCAGGGACTCGAGCGTGCCGAGGATCTCCGTCAGACCGTTGCCCTGCACGTACTCCGTGATCACCTCGCCGAGCAGGCGCGCCTTGTCGGCGTGGGCCTCGCGCAGGAGCGATGCGAGCCCCGGCTCTTCGCCGGCCAGCGGCTCGTCGAGCGCGCCCTCGCGCGTCGTCGCCGCCTGCGCGAGCCGCCGCGCCCGATCGAGCGCCTGCGCTTCCATCGCCTTGGTCAGCGCGCTCGTCCGAACGGCCAGGTCGTTGAGCGTGCCGAGCCGTTCCTGCAGAACGCGCAGGGCGCGCGCTCCTTCGCGGGCCTCTTCGAGCTCGTTCTTCAGCGGCTCGACGAGGTAGCGGATGCGCTTTCCGTGGATGCGCGCTTCGTGCGCGATCGCCTCGTCCTCGATGGTGCGCACCGACGCGAGCGCGGCCGACAGACGCGCCGTCTCCGCGCGCAAGTGCCGGGCGATGCGCTCGCCGAAGCGCGAGGGGATCCGATCGCCGACGAGCGAACGCTCCTCGCGGAAGTGCCCGAGGTCGCTCTTCAGCTTCGGGAGCAGGTGCACGAGCTCGGGCACGAGCACGTCCTTCAGCTGCTCGTAGGCCTTCTCCTTCCGCTCGGAGAGCGCGGCCGCCCACCAGCGCGCACCGGCACGCTCGGTCCAGTCGTGTCGCCCGAGCTGGCCCTCGATCCACGCGAGCTGCACCTCGGCATCGCGCGCATCGCCCGTGGCGCGGGCGATCGCGCGCACGCGCTTGCTCGGACGCTTCTTGAGCGACTCCTCGAGCTCGTCCTCGAAGAAGCGGACGATCGAGCGCAGGCGGCGAAGCGCGACCCGTAGATCGTGCAGGGACTCCGGATCGGAGCCGGCCAGGAGCTTGCTCGCCGCCTCGCTCGCCTCGTCGACGTAGCCGATCGCGACGCGACGCGCGCCTTCCTCGGGGCTCGTCTCGGAGAGCGGGACCGTGAGCGGAGTGACCACGTCGGGCGTTGTACCCGATCTGGGCGCGAGCGAGCGTGACGTCACGCTCGGGGCCGCGCTATCGTCGCGTCATGGAATCGACGGAAGCGACCGATCGCGCGATGGCGGGATGGCTCGGAGCGCTGGGGCGGGCCGGGCTGCTCCTCGATCCGGAGAACGAGACGGGCCCGGGCTCGGTCGCCCAGTACGTCGTGGGCGAAGAGGCGATCGGCGCGCTGCGGAAGTTCTTCGCCAGCGCTTCGGCCGAGGTCCGCGATCGCGAGCGACGGGCGGCGATCGAGGTATGCATCTGGATGGTGCACGCCGATCGCGAGGTCGACCCGGAGGAAGTCGCGCTGCTCTCCGAGATCATCCGCAAGAGCGGCCTGCCGGAGGAGATCCAGGACGAGCTGGTCGCCGAGACGCACGAGCCGCCATCCCTCGACGGGATCGAGGAGCGCCTCACCCACCCGACGCTGCGCGAGCTCTTGCTCGCGCTGAGCTGGGAGCTCGCGTCGATCGACGGCAACGTCGCCCGGGCCGAGCGCGACTTCTTCACCGGCCTGAGCAAGAGGCTCGACGTCAAGCCGGCGCGCGCCGCGGAGATCCAGCGCGCCATCAGAAACGCGCTCGTCACGTCGTCCCATGCGTTCTTGTCGTCGAGGACGATCGAGGTGACGCGCTGGTGGAGCACGACGCGCTCGACCTTCGACGTCACACCGGCAGCCTGCCGCTTGTCGGGACGTTCGAAGACCGCCTCGGTGCCGGGGACCGGGAACGGCCGCGCGACGTGGAGGGTCTTGCCATAACGGCGCTGGCCTCCTGCCAAGCGTGCACCGAGGTTGGCGTGCTTTCCGTCGCGCGTTCCGGTGCGCCGATCGATGACGGCGGTGCATAGCATGTTCGAGTCGACCAGGTAGAGCCGGTTCAGCGTCCAGATCTCGAGCATCGCGCCCTGCGTCGACGCGGGCGCCGTGCCCGAGTGCGGATCGTGGGTGTCGCGATCGAAGACGATCTCGAGCGGGTGCGCCTCCGGCGTGTCCGGAAAGGCCTCGTGGAACGTCGTGCGGATCGTGTCCTTGATGGTCTTGCCGTCGTCGTCGTCCCACGCGCCGCTCATGATCGAACGATACACCCGATCCGCACGGTCGCGGCGGGGATCGGGGTGCGCGTGGTACCGTGAGCCATGCCGCGCGTTCTCCCCGTCGTATTGGCGTGCTCGTGGATCGTGGGCTGCTCGTGCTCGAGCGCGCCGGTCCCGCGGCGTGACGCGGGCAGTGGCGATGCGGGCAGCGGCCGTGATTCCGGCACGGGCACGACGGACACCGGCGCAACCGACGCCGCCTTCGTCGACATCGGGCCGGCCCAGGACGAGGTCTGCGACGGAATCGACAACGACCACGACGGTGTCGTCGACGACGTCGACCGAGGAGGTGACGGCGTCTGCGACTGCCTGCGCATCGCGACGATCGGTGTCGTCGGATCGGCCGGATCGAGCGGCGTGTTCGGTACGTGGCTCGACTCGCGCAGCGACGTGGGCGCCGACCACCTCGGGAGCCAGACGCTCACGCCGGAGCTGCTCGCGCCCTACCAGATCCTGCTCGCGCAAGACATCAGCGCGCGCGCCTACGGGCCCGACGAGGTCGCGGCGCTGGAAGCTTGGATCCGCGCCGGCGGTGGCTTCATGACGCTCACGGGCTACGGCGGCGCGAGCGAGCCTGCGAACGTGAACACGCTCCTCGCGCCGACCGGCATCCAGTACGCGCCCGGGCTCGTCCTCTGCGGCTGCGGCTTCACGCTGCCCGTCGAGGGCTGGCACGCGCACCCCGTCTCGGACGGGATCACGCGGCTCGGGATGGACAACGGATACCCGGTCACCGGCGCCGGCACCGTCGTCGCCGACCAGAGCGGCAACGAGCTGCTGCGTGTCGTCGAGCTCGGCCAGGGTCGCGTGATCGTGTGGGCCGACGAGTGGATCTCTTTCGACTCCGAGTGGACCGGCCACCCCGACTACCAGGTCGAGCGCTTCTGGCTGAACGCCCTGAAGTGGCTGAGCCCGCCGACCGTCTGCCAGGTGCCGATCCTGATCTGAGACGTCGGGCGCGCCGCCCTCGCGCACCCGGTCTGCTCGGCGGCCGCTATGTCGAGACGAGCGACTCCCTCTCTCGCGTGAGCGGGAGAGAGCGGGGGAGAGGGACCACGAAGGCAATGTCGGAGTGGGCTGCCGCGATCGCGGGGCGCGATCGAACGTCGACGCGGCTCGACGCGGCTCTCTGCCGACGAGCACGAGGTCGTCAGAGCCCTGGCAGACCGTACAAGACCACGACGTCTCCACGCTCGTCGTCCGGATCCTCTTCGTCGTCGTGCGCGGGCCGCGGGTGCACGACGCGGGTCGCGGGTGCCTCGCTCGAGGGCGGTGGCTCGAGCTCGACGGGCGTAGCCGTCGGCGCACTTGCTTCGCTCGGAGGCGGGGCCTCGGAAGGCGCGGCGACCGTCGTGGGTGGTGGTGTCGGGCTCGCGGTCACGGTGCTCGCCTGCGGCTCAGGCGTCGAGGTGACGGGCGCGCTCGTGGTTGGCGCGGCGGCGGGCGCGCCACAGGCCGCGACCGACACCGCGGTGCTCGCGTGGAATGCGAGCATCGCCGCACGCGAGAGACGCTGGGGTGCGCGCGGGCGCTTCGGGCCCGGCGTCACGGGGATGTCGACGCCGCAGAACGGACAGCGCGGCTCGTCGAGTCGCACATGTCGTGTGCACGAACGGCAGCAAGCGAGGCGGGCCACGAGACGAGGATGCACGAGGTCGGTCCGACCTGCGAGCACCCCGAGCCCGGGCCATCTCGGCGTGCCATCCGATGGACGGAGCGACGGCCCTCTCGGTGCGAAAGGCGTGGGAGGCCGAGCCGCCCGCGCTGCACAAGCGATCTCCGATCGAGCCGCCGCGATCGCGAAGGCGAGGCTTCCGAGATGGCGGGAGGGGAGCCCTCGCCTGCTCGCCGAAGCGGCGCATCGAGCCAACGCGTCACGTTCATCGCACGGGGGCCCGACGAGGCCCGTTTCCGAGGACGTGACCGCCGCGATCGCCTTCCAGTCGAGCCCTCTAGCCCCAGCGGCCCCCCCCAACACCACCTTCGCACCCTAACCCTCGCTCACGCGAGAGGGAGTCGCCTGTCTCGAGACGGAGGCCGCCGACAGACCGGGTGCGCGAGGGCAGAGCCTCGCCTGCTCGCCGAAGCGGCGCAGCCGCTTCGGCTGCGGAGGTGCCGAAGGCGCCGCGCCAACGAAACCAGCCACGGACCACCCCAGAAGCGGCGGGCGCGGGGGTCGACGGAGCGCCCGCGTGCGCGCCGCCGTTCGCGCGCGATGCGGTAGCGAGGAGCGCCTCCGTGACCGCCGCGATCGCGAAGGCGACCGATGGGAGGAGCTCGATCGAGCGCGCCAGCTATCGCAGCGGCCCCCCCCGACACCACCTTCGCAGTCCTCTCCCCAACCCTCCCGCTCACGCGAGAGGGAGTCGCTGCGAGACGGAGGGGAGAGGGGGTCTCGCGTCGCCGGGCGGCGCAGCCGCTTCGGCTGCGGAGGTGCCGAAGGCGCCCGCCAACCAAACCAGCCACGGCCCACCCCCAGAAGCGGCGTGCGCGAGGGCAGAGCCGCGCGCGCCGCTCGCGCCGATGCGGTAGCGAGGAGCGCAGCCGCGATCGCGAGGGCCAACGATGGGCGGCGCTCGATCGAGCCGCGCTATCGCAGCGGCCCTTTCCCAACACCACTCGCACCAAACCAGCCACGGACCACCGGGCGCGCGCGAGGGCAGAGAAGCGGCGGGCACGGGGGGTCGACGAGCGCCTGCGTGCGCGCCGCCGTTCGCGCGCGATGCGGTAGCGAGGAGCGCCCCCGTGACCGCCGCGATCGCGAAGGCGACGGATGGGCGGAGCCTGATCGAGCGCGCCAGCTATCGCAGCGGCCCCCCCCAACACCACCTTCGCAGTCCTCTCCAACCCTCTCCCGCTCACGCGAGAGAGAGGGAGTCGCTCGTCTCGAGACGGAGGCCGCCGGACAGACCGGGTGCGCGAGGGCAGAGCCCTCGCCTGCTCGCCGAAGCGGCGCAGCCGCTTCGGCTGCGGAGGTGGAGGTGCGGCGCCGCGCTAACCAAACCAGCCACGACCACCTTCGAGAAGCGGCGGGCGCGGGGGTCGACGAGCGCCCGCGCGCGCCGCCGAACCTGCGCGCGATGCGGTAGCGAGGAGCGCCCCCCGCGACCGCCGCGATCGCGAAGGCGACGGATGGGCGGAGCTCGATCGAGCGCGCCAGCTATCGCAGCGGCCCCCCCAACACCACTCTTCGCAGTCCTCTCTCAACCCCCCTTCCCGCTCACGCGAGAGAGGGACGTCTCGAGATCGGAGGACTGCGCGAGGGCAGAGCCGCCCCGGAGACGGAGGCCGCCGACAGTCCCAGCTCACGGCCCACCCTGTGCGCGCGGAGGGCAGAGCCTCGCGTGCTCGCCGACGCGATGCGCAGCCGCTTCGGCTGCGTGATCGCGAAGGCGCCGAAGGCGATCGAGCGCGCCATCGCACCAAACCAGCCACGGCCCTAACCCCTCTCCCGCTCACGCGAGAGAAGCGCTCGGGGTCTCGAGACGGAGGCCGTCGACGAGCGCGCGAGGGCGCGCGCCGCCGTTCGCGCGCGATGCGGTAGCGAGGGAGCGCGGTGTCCCCTGTGACCGCCGCGATCGCGAGGGCCAACGATGGGCGGAGCTCGATCGAGCGCGTCCGTCTATCGCAGCGGCCCTTTCCAACACCACCTTCGCAGTCCCTCTCCCCAACCCTCTCCCGCTCCCGCGGGAGAGGGAGTCGCTCGTCTCGACACAGCGGCCGCCGAGCAACGCGGAGCTCGCGGGAGTGAGGACGCCGAGCGCCTCTCGGCTCAGGGACCGCTGTCGTTGCCGCCGTCGGCCGTTCCGCTGTCGGGCGCATAGCGGCACCCGGGGTCGGGACAGCCGTACGCCGGGCACGCCGTGCCGAAGAGAGCGGTCGTGACCGCGATCGTGCCGACGGCGACGCCGAACATGATGCCGCCCCGGGTCGGTGCGACCACCGGACCTGCGGGCTCGGCCTCCGTAGGCTCGGGCATCGCGAGCTCGGTCCCGCAGAACGGGCAGGGCGCGCTCGCTCGCGCGTGACGTCGACAGCCAGGACACGGAACCAGCGGTGCTCTTGCCATCCCGCCACGATACAACAACGCGTGTTCCGTCGCATTCTCGAAGGACGGCGGCGGCGCACGGTCGCGATCCGACCGCACGCGCGCGCCGCCTCGGTCACTCCGGACGCTGCAGCGGCCAGCGGCCGCGCACGACGCGCACGACCAGCACGTAGACCACCAGCGCGACCACCCACGCGAGGTTCTCGTCGAGCCCGGCCGCGCGGCACGCGTACTGGCTCGCGAAGAAGGCGCCGAGCGTGATCGGGATCGTCGCGAGCGAGCGCCAGACCGCCTCGGCACCGACCTCGAGACGCCGCTCTGCTCGAGCGCGGCGCGCTCTTCCGGCGTCACGATCACCCGATGTGCGCGAAGCGGATCCCGGTCGCGCGGCTCGCACGAGGCGCGCCGGACGCGGCCCGCGGCCGTCGCTGCGCGGTCCGAGGCTCCACCGCGAACGAAGCGAGCGCGCCGGCGACGGGGCCGGTCGGTCGCGAACCGCGACCTCCTTCCGTAGGTGCGATACGCTGGGCTCGGATGCGGGAGCGTTGGCGAATCACGTGTGTGTGCATCGCGCTCGCGTGTTGCGGCTGCCGCTCGGCGCTCGCGACGCAGATCTCGGTCACGGTGGATACGGACCTCGCCGACCTCGATGCCATCCGAGTCCGAGTCCTGCATGGCTGCACGGACGGCGCGATGTGGCTCGGCACCGGCGACGGGCGTCTCGCCGAGGGACGCGCGACGCTCCCGGCCGTGTGTCAGACGCTCGGGGACGGTCGAAGCGTCGGAGAGCAGATGACCGTCTCCGATCCGATCACGG
The DNA here is from genome assembly GCA_044223665.1 of Sandaracinaceae bacterium. Lineage (GTDB taxonomy): Bacteria > Myxococcota_A > Polyangia > Polyangiales > Sandaracinaceae > JBBSAT01. Next base: position 51,236 of record JBGALT010000024.1, read on the forward strand.
GCCTGCCGGCCGGCGCCCTCGACTACCGGCTCGTCAGCGACCGCGTCTTCGCGCTGCCCGGCGTCGCGACGTCGCCGAGCTGCGACGACGTGCTCTCCCGACTGCCACTCACGCTCACGGTGCTTCCTCCGCGCGAGTCGCCGTGTCGTGATCGACTCCCGTACCTCGTCGTCGAGGCCATTGGCGTCCCGAGCTCCCCGGACGCGCGGGCCTATTACTCCGCGCGCCAGGCCACGTTCGTGCCGGGCTCGGCGCGTACGCTCTCGGTGTTCCTCACCGAGTGCGCGTGTCGCGTCGGGACGACATGCGACTCCTTCGGCCGATGCGTTCCCGTCGCCGAGACGGACGTACGCGATGCCGGCGTCGGCGACGCGGGCCCGTGTGCGCCGGGCTACGCCGACTGCGACGCGACGCCCGGCTGCGAGGCTCGGCTCGGCGACGACCGCGCCAACTGCGGCGTCTGCGCCCGGGCCTGCGCGGGAGCCGAGGTCTGCTTCGAGGGCTCCTGTACGGCCGCGCCGTGCACCGGCGGCGAGCGCCTCTGCGCTGGGCACTGCGTCTCGACGGACAGCGATCCCGACCACTGCGGAACATGTGACCGCGCCTGTGGTGCGGGCCAGACCTGCGAGCGAGGGGCCTGTACTGGCGGGCCGCCGTGCCCCGAGGGTGAGGACCTGTGCGGCACCGAATGCGTCTCGCTCGCGGACACGCACCAGAGTCGAGGCTGCGGCGTGTGCGACCAGGACTGGGACGACTGCGAGACCGACGTGCCCGGCTGTGAGACCCCGCTCGGGAGCTTGAGGGCGTGTCATGGGTGTGCCGAGGACTGTGCCGCGGCGCACATGACGACCTGCGACATCGTCAACGAGCCGGGCGGCTGCGGCTTTCCGTGCGAGCCCGGCTGGCTCAGTTGCCCCCCGCGCGGCATCGGGTGTGCCGTGCCTTCCGGCACGATGACCGACTGCACGGGGTGCGGAGACGACTGCAACGCGCTCCACACGCTGGCCTGCACCGCGTCGGGATGCGGTGGGGGCTGTGCCCTCGGCTGGGACGACTGCGACACCTCGGTTCCGGGCTGCGAGACCCCGCTCGGGAGCTTGAGGGCGTGCCATGGATGCGAGGAGAATTGCGCAGCGGCGCACATGACGACGTGCGACATCGTCAACGCCCCAGGCGGTTGCGGCTTTCCGTGCGAGCCCGGCTGGCTCAGTTGCCCCCCGCGCGGCATCGGGTGTGCCGTACCTTCTGGCACGATGACGGACTGCACGGGGTGCGGGGACGACTGCAACGCGCTGCACACGCTGGCCTGCACCCCGTCGGGTTGCGGTGGGGGCTGCGTGACGGGCTGGGCGAACTGCGACAGCGCACCGGACTGCGAGACGCCAGGCTCCTGCGGGTGAGAAGGCAACGCGCTCGAGCGAGCACGCTCGCCCATGATCGCGAGTGCGACTCCGCGGCGAGCGCGGAGACAGTCGCCCGGTGTAGCGCGCCACGCCACGGTCCCGGCAGACCGTGGCGCGCGAGGTCACGCTGGGCACGCGATCTCGCGCGATTCGACGGACATCCGCACGTCGTTCGACGGCACGGAGCGTGGAGGAGACAGGGCGGAGGTTCGCCATGTCGCTCGGTCATCTTACTCTCGTGTGTGTCGCTCTGCTGTCGATGGGATGCCAGACGCCGCTCACCCCTCGCCGCGGGCCAGCGACCGGCCCTACCGGGCCCACCTTCGCGGGCACGGATGCGGGTCCGCTGCGGGGTGATGCCGCCCCGACCGCGCCCGACGCGGGCATCGGGTCCTCCTCGGACGACGCGAGCTCCCCGAGTGACCCGTGCGCTTCGCTCGCCTGCGAGCACGGAGCCTGTGTCGTCTCCCACCGAGGTCAGGCGCGATGCGCGTGCCTGTCCGGGTTCACGCCGAGCGCGGACGGGACACGCTGCGAGGCGACGAGCACCGTGTCGAGTATCTGCGACGGCGTGGAGTGCTCGGGACACGGCAGCTGCCTCGACGCGGGGGGCACGCCGGCGTGCGACTGCGAGCCGGGCTACGCGAGCTCCGGTCTCGAGTGCATCCCCGCGACGCTCGACCCCTGCGCCGGTGTGACGTGCAGTGGCCATGGGAGCTGCGCTCCCTTCGGAGGACGCGCGCTCTGCAGCTGCGTAGACGGCTTCACCTCGACGGGCGCCGACTGCGTCGCGAGCGGGGGCCCGAACCCCTGCGATGGCGTGACCTGCGGCGGTCACGGAAGCTGCTACGTCGCCGAGCGCACCCACGCACCGCAGTGCGCGTGCGACGACGGCTACTACGCGCGCATCAGCGCCACCGATTGCCGTTCCGTCGAAGGCAGCGTGTGCGAGGGCGTCAGCTGCGGCGTCGGCACGTGCCGGATGCTCTCGCTGGGGCCCGTGGGCACGGGGCAGGACTGTCTGTGCCCGCCGGGGCATCTGCCGCACGGCCGGGGGTGCATGCGCGTCGAGCGCACGCACTGCCGCGACGTCGACGGGTCGCTCCGTCCGCGCGGCGACATGCGCTGCTCGCGTGACGACTCGTCGGTCGAGATCTGCCGGGACGCGAACGACGACGGCGACGTCGAGTGGGTGACGAGCGAGAGGTGCGCGGAGGGCGCTTGCAGCGCGACGGGCTGCCTCGTGCAGGCCGGACAGTGCGAGACGCAGAACGACTGCCCCGACGGCACCGTCTGCATCACCGGCGACCACGGGACGACGTGGAGCATCGGGATCTGCATGGCCGCTTGCGACTGCAGCAACTGCGGCAACTGTGACCCGGAGGACTTCGCGCCCTCGGGCACCAACTATTGCGGCGCCTCGCCCGGCTCGCGAGTCGCCACCCAGTCCTGTCACGCGCCGTGCCCCGATGGCGGCGGGTGCATCCCGTTCGGCGACGTCTCCGTCTGCTGGCCGATCGAGGGCTGCTACGACGCCGGTGAGGCGACGTGAGCCCCGGGCGGAGCGTGGGCCCTCAGCTCCGCACGCCGTGCTTGCGGAGCAGGCGATGAAAGTGCACGCGGTCGATGCCTGCGCGGCGGGCGGCCTCGGCCACGACGCCCTCACTCTCGGCGAGAATCGACGCCAGGTAGGCGCGCTCGAACGCGGCGATCGCGTCGCGGCGGGCGGCGCCGAAAGGCAAGCGACCAGCCGCCGCGGTGATGACCGGAGATTCGCTCCCGACCGCCGGCCCGAGAACGAGGGCGCGCTCGAGCTCGTTGCGCAGCTCGCGGACGTTGCCCGGCCAGTCGCGCGCGGCGAGGCGGGCGAGGGACGAGGCCGAGCCGAGCTGTGCGCGCTGCGCTTCGGTCGCGCCCAGGCGCGACGCGATCACGTCGACGAGAAGCGGGAGGTCGTCGGGACGCTCGCGCAGCGGGGGCACTTCGATCGCGAGCACGGCCAGCCGATAGTAGAGATCGGCGCGGAAGCGGCCCTCGCTCACCTCACGGCGCAGATCACGGTGCGTCGCGGCGACGACGCGAACGTCGAGCGGCACGCGCTCCTGGCTCCCGAGCCGTCGGACCGTGCGCGTCTCGAGCACCCGCAACAGGCGCGGCTGGAGCTCGATCGGCAGCTCCCCGATCTCGTCGAGGACGACCGTGCCGCCGCTGGCGGCCTCGAACGCACCGATACGACGGGCCTGCGCGCCGGTGAACGCGCCCCGCTCGTGGCCGAAGAGCTCGCTCTCGATGAGCGTCTCCGGGATCGATCCGCAGTCGACCACCACGAAGGGCCCGTCGCGGCGAGCGCTCTCGGCGTGGATCGCGTGGGCCACGCCCTCCTTTCCCGTGCCCGTCTCTCCAAAGACGAGCACCGTCGCGTCCGAGCCCGCGGCCCGCTCGAGCGCAGCGAACGCGGAGCGCATCGCCGCCGATCGCCCCACGAGCTCGCCGAACGACTCACGCCCCGACATCGGCACGAAGCTCGCCGCTCTGCTCCCGTGAACCTCGACGCGGATGGCCCCGATCGACAAGACGCTGCCCTCGCGCAGGTACGCTTGCAGCACGCTCACGCCGTCGACGACCGTGCCGTTGCGGCTGCCGAGGTCGACCACGCGAACACGCTCCGTCTCGAGCCGGAGCTCACAGTGGAAGCGCGACACGGTCGGGTCGACGAGCACGACGTCGTTCGTCGGATCCGACCCGAGCGTCATCCGCTCGCCGCTCGAGAGCGCGCGCTGCGAGCCCGCCGGGGCCTGCCAGACGAGCGCGATCTGACGCACCGAGCGGAGCTCGCCGTGGCGCGGCGGGACTTCGGCCGTGCGTGCCTCGCCACCCCAGTCGTCGCTCATGCACGAAGGACGCTATCACGCGGGCCAGCGCTTGACAGGACCCCGCCACGATCCGGAGCATCTGCATGCGTGTCCTGCCCGTCCCAGAGCTACCTGTTCCTCGTCTCGGTCGTTCCGAACGTCGGCATCGACCTCGGTGCAAGCGCGGCAACCACGCGGCTGACGGCAGCCGCTTGGACGCCCGCCAGCCGGGGTCTTCGCCGCAGCGTACGACGCGCGCGCTCCGACGGCGGGGGCCCTCGCCGGTGACACCGGCCGCACTACTCCTGCTCGGGCTCTTCGCCTGTGGCTGCGCCGTACGTCAGGAGATGCAGGTCTTCGTCGTGGTCGCTCCGGATGGCTTCGCGTCGAGCGGGATCGACGCCGGCGCGAGCGCCGAGGAGCTGAGCACCATCGTGATCGAGGGGCGGAGCGCGAACACTCCTCCTCCGTGTGCCAGCCGCCAGACGGGGCCCACGTCGGTATCGGTGAGCGTCGACCCTCTCCACGGCGCTTCCGGCCCGGTCTACACGGTCAGCGTCGCACCCCACGACGGGAGCCCGCTCTGGATCACGATCTGGGGCAAGGTCGCGGGGCGTGATCGAGCTCGGCGCAGCTACCTCGTGACGCCCACGCCGCACGCCACACGCGTCCTCTGCGTGGGCCTCGCGCCCGACGACGACACCTGCCAGTGCGGCGATGGCAGCCGCATGATCACGCTCTCCGACGCGAGCGGCGTCGAGGCGGCCATCGAAGCATGTGCCGCGCTGATCCGAACCGACGGGCTCGAGGCGGGGCTGTCGGTCCCGACGACTTGCGCCGCCTTCTCCATGGCGAGCTGCGTCCGCGCGCTGGGCCCCGACGCGAGCGCGGGCGCCGCATGTGCGACGGACGGCGCCGACGCCGGAGCGCACGATGCTGCGGCGCCCGACGCTGCGCACGATTCCAGCGCCGCCGACGCCGGGCGTCCCCGTGACGGCGGCGCGGGAGGCTAGCGATGCGCCGGCCTCAGTTCGTCCTGACCGTGCTCGCGTCCATCTTGCTCTTCGCGACGCTCCCGCTGCCCGCCCGCGCGCAAACGCGCAGCCGGCCGATCACGGTGCCGGACCTCGATCCGGCGGCGGCAGCCCGCGAGCACTTCATGCGCGGCGTCCAGCTCTTCGACGAAGGCAGCTACGACGGCGCGCTCGCCGAGTTCCGGTTGAGCTACGACCAGAGCCCCCTGGCGGGCGTTCTCGTCAACGTCGCGCTCTCGCTGGTCGAGCTGGATCGCTACGACGAGGCCATCGACGCATACCGGCGCTATCTCTCGGCGGCTACCCACGCCTCGGCGGAGCGACGCGCGGCGATCGAGCGCGAGATCGCCTCGCTCGAGGCACGCAGCGCGACGATCAGCCTCGATGTGGACCGATCGGGCGCGGAGGTGCTGATCGACGGGCGCAGCGTCGGATCCACGCCCCTCACGCGACCGCTCCGTCTGACGGCGGGGCGACGCGTGCTCGAAGTGCGCCTCGATGGGTTCGTGCCGGTGCGCGACGAGCTCGAGGTCGTCGGCGGAATCGACCGCAGCGTGCTGGTGAGGCTCGCGCCGGTCGACCGGAACGGCGTGATCCACATCGACGCCGAGCCCGCGGAGGCCGAGCTCCGGATCGACGGGCTCGACGTCGGCCGAGCTCCCGTCGAGCGCCGGCTTCCGATGGGCGGGCACGTGATCGAGGGCTTCCTCGCCGACTACCGCACCTGGCGGACCGACGTGCAGCTCGCCGACGACCAGGAGCTCGCGCTGCGGATCGTGATGGAGCACGAAGGTCCGGACGTGACGCGCGACTGGTGGTTCTGGACGATCATCGGAATCGGCATCGTGGGGGCCGTCGGAGCGATCACGGCGGGGGTCGTCTGCGGGGCGACCGACGCGTGCACCACGACGGTCGTCATCCCTGGGAACGTCGATCCCGGCGTCTTGAGACTCTGATCCGGCACGTGGCTTCGCTGGATCAGCGCCGAGGACGACGTCGTTGGCGTCCGGCCGTCGCGTCCACGTCGAATTGACACCACGGCGCGACTGCCGGGATCCTCGACGTGTTGTCCGCGCAGCCTTCCACCCAAGGACGCTACGAGGTCGTGCGCCGGCTCGGGGCCGGCGGCATGGGGGAGGTCTCGCTCGCCCGCCAGCGCATGGCCGGGGGCCTCGAGCGCGTCGTCGTGCTCAAGACGATGCTGCCGCACATCGCGACGAGCCGTGCGAACGTCGACCTGTTCCTGCGCGAGGCGCGCCTCGCGGCGTCGCTCTCGCACCCGAACATCGTTCAGATCCACGACGTCACGGAGCACGAAGGGCGCCCTTGCATCGTCATGGAGTACCTCCGCGGCGCGGACCTCTCGCTCGTGCAGCGGCGCGCCATCCGCAGCGGGGCATGGCTCACGGTGTTCGAAGCGCTCGCCATCGCCGCGCAGGCCTCCGATGGGCTCGATCACGCGCACGCTCACGTGGACGAACAGGACCGACCCCGCTCGATCGTGCACCGCGACATCTCTCCGCAGAACCTCCTCGTCGTGCGTGACGGTACCGTCAAGATCCTCGACTTCGGGATCGCGCGCGCCATGGACGACCCGCGCACCCAGACGGGCGTCCTGCGGGGCAAGCTGGCGTACATGGCTCCCGAGCAGCTCGACGGCGCGAGTGGGCGACCGGTCGGGCCTGCGGTCGATCAGTTCGCGCTCGGCGTGGTGCTCTGGGAGTGCCTGACACGCAAGCGCCTCTTCCATCGTGGCACGCCGATCGAGACGATCCGAGCCGTCGGCGAGCTCGTGGTGCCACCGCCGAGTGCGTTGGCCGGGTGTCCGAAAGGGCTCGACCCCGTCGTCTTGCGTGCGCTCGCGCGCGACCCGTCGGCGCGTTTCCCGTCGTGCGCCGCGCTCGCGCACGAGCTCCGGGGCGCGCTCGCGGCCCTCACGCGGCGCCCGGAGAAAGCAATCGTCGCGGACCTGCTCGCTCGCTGCGTCGGTGAGCTCGTCTCGCCGCCGCGTGGCAACGACCGAGAGACCGAAGTCACGGAGGAGCGCCCGGCCGAGCCGACCTTCCAGCTCGAGGATGCGGAGCTCGAGGAGGACGACCCTACCCAGCAGCTCCCGATCTACGAGCCGGCGACCGTGCTCTTGTCCACGCCTCCGGCGTCGAGCGCGACGGCGAGCGCGGGGCCGCGATCTCGTCTCGCTCCGGCTGCCGCGATCGTCGCCGGGGTGCTCCTGGTCGCCGCGGGGGTGTGGGCCGCGCTCTCGGTGCACGCGCCCCCGCTCTCGCCGACGTCGGACGAGCCTCCTGCGGCGCGCGCCCTCGAGCCCAGCGTGGCACCCCCCGCGACGAGCGGACCGATCGTGCACGTCCGCTTCGACGGGGTCCCGGCGGGAGCGCAGATCCACGTCGACGGTGCGCCGTTGAGTGGCGCCGTGTTCGTGGGTCCGGCGTCGGACGAGCCACGCGAGCTGCGCATCACGATCGGCGAGCGCGAGGTATGGGCCAGCCGGCGTGCCCTCGCGGGGGACGAGACGATCGCACTAGCGATCGCCTCTCCCCCAACGGCACCTCACGATCCTCCGCCCTCGCGGGTCGCGCCACCCACTACGACACACGATGTTCCCACACGCCCTCACACGCGCTTGCGACGCGACCCAGGGGCCGGGCTCGTGCGCGACTACCCGGCCGAGTAGTCCCCGTCGAGCCCAACTAGCTGCGCGAGCGAGGCTCAACGCGGGCGCCGCAGCGCCCAGGGGCCGCGCACACGAGCACGTAGACCACGAGCGCGACCACCCACGCCGTCGCGGGAGAGCCTGCTTGACGCGCTCACTCCTCGGCAAAGCGTGCTCGCCCCGGAGGACCTGGACGGAGGCGGGCCGCGCCCGCGGACGGAAAGGCCGTCGCGGGCGAGGTCGATCAAGGCACCTCGAAGGGCTGCGACTCGTGGCGGGTCTCGCCGTCGCAGCGACGGAACACGAAGCGATACGTGCCGGCGCCCGCCGGCGCGCACTCCTCGCAGGCGCATTGCGCGTCGCCCACCATGTCGGTCCACGGCGCCGCGCGGAACGTCGTGCCGTTCGCCACCTCCACGCACGCGGGCGGGTCGTTCACGTCGCAGCTCGTGCGCAGGAGCAGCCACGATGCGTCGATCTCCGACCACGTGCCGTCGGCCGCGCGCCGCTCGACGGCGATCTCGCGATGGAACGAGCGCACGCCGCCGCTCTGGTTCGTGATGGAGAGCACATGGCCGCCAGGCGCGGCCTCCACGCTCCACGTCAGCTCGGGACGGCTCCCGGACGAAGATGCGGGCGTCGATGCACCGCACGCGCCGAGGGTCAGGGCCGCGCCGAGAGAGCAGAAGCTACCGAGATGCGTCCACCGCATCCCACGGATGGTACCGGATCGCGGCATCGTCGACACGGCGCGAACCCTTTCGCGCGCGACGGGCTCGTACCACGGAGAGAGTGCTCGCTCCGGGATGGCCGGGCGGCAGCCGCGGCGTCGCGGCCGAGGAGGGACGGTCATGGCACGCGTCGTCGTTCTCGGAGCCGGGGTGGCGGGCCACACGGCGGCTCTCTTGCTGCGGCGCAACCTCGAGCGCGAGCACGAGGTCGTGGTCGTCACGCCGAACCGGAAGTGGAACTGGATCCCGTCCAACATCTGGGTGGGCGTCGGCGTGATGGCGAAGGACGACGTCACCTTCGATCTACCGCCGGTGTACGAGAAGCTCGGCATTCGCTACGAGCAGGCGAAGGCCGTCGAGCTCCATCCCGAGGGGTCGGCCGAGGTGGACGGGCCCTTCGTCGTCGTCGAGCGCACCGACGAGGCGCGGCGCGGCGAGCGTGACTCGCTGCGTTACGACTACCTCGTCAACGCGACGGGCCCGCGCCTCGACTTCGGCGCCACGCCGGGGCTCGGGCCGGAAGGGCACAGCCTCTCGGTGTGCACGGCCGATCACGCGATCGAGGCGAGCCGCCATCTGCGCGAGGCCATCGAGCGCATGCGCGCCGGCGCCCAGCAGACGCTGCTCGTCGGCACGGGTCACGGCACGTGCACCTGCCAGGGCGCGGCCTTCGAGTACGTCTTCAACGTCGAGCACGAGCTACGGCGCGCAGGCGTCCGCGATCGCGCGCGCGTCGTGTTCATCACGAACGAGGCCGAGCTCGGCGACTTCGGCGTCGACGGCATGCAGCTCCAGACGGGCGGCTACGTCGTTCCCGGGAAGATCTTCGCCGAGTCGCTCTTCGCCGAGCGCGGCATCGAGTCCATCACCGGTGTCGCGGTGAAGTCGGTCGAGAAGGGGCTCGTGCGCTACGAGTCGCTCGACGGCGAAGAGCACACCTTCGCCTTCGACTTCGCGATGCTCCTTCCGCCGTTCAAGGGCGCGCAGCTCCGCGCGCTCGATCGCGCCGGCAACGACGTCACGAGCGAGATGTTCGCGCCGAGCGGCTTCATGAAGGTCGACGCCGACTACGCGACCAAGCCTTACGAAGAGTGGCGACCCCAGGACTGGCCCAAGACGTACCAGTCTCCGCGCCACCCGAACGTGTTCGCCGCCGGCATCGCGTTCGCGCCGCCCCACGCGATCTCGCGGCCCCGCAAGTCGAAGAACGGAACGCTCGTGGCGCCCGCGCCCCCGCGCACCGGCATGCCCTCCGGGATCATGGGGCGCACGGTCGCGCTGAGCATCGTCGACATGATCCACGGCGCAGCCAAGCCCACGCACGCGGCCTCGCTGGCCGAGATGGGGGCCGCGTGCGTCGCCTCGGCCGGCGCCAGCGCGTGGAGCGGCACCGCCGCGTCGATGACGATGTTCCCGGTGGTGCCCGACTACCAGCGCTATCCCGGCGTCGGCCGCGATCTGCGGCACACCACCGGCGAGATCGGCTCGGCGGGCCACTGGATCAAGTCGATCCTGCACACGATGTTTCTCTACAAGGCGAAGGCCAAGCCCTTCTGGTGGCTCATCCCGGAGTGAAGACCATGCCCGAAGGTGAACGACACGAGCTCGCGCGATTCACGATGAAGCCGGGCAGGACGGTGCTCTTTCTGCGCACGTTCTTCCTCTATCAGGCGTGGCGCTTCGTCTGGGTGAACCTGCGGATGATCGTCATGGTGCTCAAGTCGCACGGCACGACGAGTCGACGATGAGCGCGGACGAGACGACGGGGATCGATCGCGACGACGCGGCGGCGCTCGAGGAGGCGCTCGCCGCCGAGCGAGCCGAGTCGGAGCGGCTGATGCTCTCCGGGCTCGCGATCGGCGCGGTCGACGTCGCCGCGATCGCGGTGCTCGGTGCAGGCTGCCCGTTCTGCGTGGTCGGTGTGCCCGCCCTCGTGGCGTGGGGCGCCTATCGTCGCTGGAAGGTCCACGGTCTCGCGCGAGAGCTGGCGAGGCAGCGCGCCGCATCGATGCTCGGCGAGGATGTCACCCCGGACCGAGCCCGCGTGCGCTGACGATCAGAACGCGGCGCCGACCATCCCGAGCACGTCGATGTACGTCGTCGCGCCGACGACGACGAAGCCGAGACGGATCGTCAGCTCCACGCCGTCGAAGCGGAAGCGCGCGTCCCCGTCGCCACCGATGTCGGGCGAGATGCTGTTGGCCGTGGCGACGACGCCGCCGCGCAGCGAGACCACGCCGGTACAGCGCACGATGCGATCTTCACAGAAGTGACCGTAGAGGCCGAGGCGGATGCCGCCCAGGCCGTAGATGGCCTCGCCTCCGATGATCTGCCCCGCCGTGAGCCCGAAGAGCAGCGGCGTGGCGTCGCGAGGCAGCCACTCCCACTCCTCCGTCAGGCGCGCCGCCACCGTGCTCGAGCCGGAGGTCACGAGGCCGATCCCGGCTCCGAACCGGAGGCGCCACTCGGGCTCCGGGAGCGGCGGTAGCGTGAGCTCCTCGGTCTCCGGATCGGGCTCCGGCTCGGCCTGCCTCGGGGTGGTCTCGGGAAAGACCTGCGCGGTCACGCGCGTGCGGCGGTGCGTCGCCGCGCGCTCGGGATGATCCGCATCGTCGAGAAGCCCCGGCTCGTGCTCCGGCTCTTCGGCCGGAGCGGTCGCCTCCGCGTCTTCTTCGCCGCCCTGCTGTGCGGCCGCCGCCGCGTCGGCCTGCTCGCTCGCCGCCTCCTGCGCGCGCTCGGCCTCTTCGTGCGTGGGGGGCTCCTCCTGTGCGGGTGCCGACGGCGGCCCCTCCGGGACGCTCTGCGCGTGCGCGGTCGAAGCGAGGGAGAGCAGCACGAACAGAGCGAGGCAGGCGCGCACCTGCGGAGCATAGGCACGTCCGCGCGCTCTGCCATGCGGCACGACGTCCCGCCTCGCCGTATATCTGAACGACCGTGGCCCGACGCCTGCCCACCATCGACGCGAAGAAGGAAGGCCTGGGCCGACCGACCATCATGGATCGAACGCTCGCGCAGCGTTACGGCACGCCGTACGTGGTCCTCGCCGCGTTCGCCATCGACGTCGATCGCGTGCGCGAGCACCTCGAGGACGAAGGGCTCGACGACGAGCTGCCGATGGGCTGGGAGGTGTTCCTCACCGAGCGCTACCTCGAGGCCTGCGTCGAGGGTGCGAGCGAGACCGGGCGCTCGATGATCGACGACGTGGTGCTCGGCATCTTCGATCTGCCGCCCAGCGAGGAGCCCGTCTTCGGCTCGCAGCTCCCGTTCGCCGTCTGGCACGCCGTCGAGCGAGCGGTGCTGCCGGCGGAGCTCGCGACGACGTTCCGCGTGTGGAAGTCCAAGCCCAAGGAGCTCGGGGCCGAGCTCGACCGGCTCTACGCCACGAAGGACCCGACCACGCGCGCGATCGCGCGCCGCTGTCTGGACGCCGCGCTCGAGCCCCCCCTGGCGCCGCCGGTCCGCGAGGCGCTCGAAGCGATGTCGGCTTCTGCCCCGTGATGCGGGGTGTGATCCCGGCGCGTGCTCGCTGACCAACCATCCGTGATCACACCCCGTGATGCGCCCGCGCTTGACGCGCGCGGCGGGAGAAAGACATAAGCTCCCGCGATGCATCCCATTCTCTTCGAGATCCCGACCCCCTGGGGCCCGCAGCCGATCTTCTCCTACGGCGTGATGCTCGGCTCCTCGATGATCGCGGCCTGGTACGTCGTGATGTGGCTCGGGGAGCGCGACGGGATGAACAAGGACGTGCTGGCGAACGGCTTCATCACCGCCGCGGTGAGCGCCATCGTCGGGGCGCGGCTGCTCTACGTCGTCACCAACCCCAACGAGTTCCACAGCTTCGTCTCGCTGTTCAACCTGCGCGCAGGCGGCCTCGTCGCGTACGGAGGCTTCCTCGGAGGCTTCCTCGGCTCGCTGATCTACTTCCGCTCGAAGGGGATCCCGCTGCTCCGCTTCGCCGACGTGACGGCGCCCACGCTCGCGATGGGCCTCGGCCTCACACGCGTCGGTTGCTACCTCTACGGCTGCGACTTCGGCGCGCGCCTGGGCGACGACGCTCCCTCGTGGCTCGTCGACCTCGGGACGTTCCCGCACTGGGCCAACGACGAAGGATCGCCGGCGTGGAGCTACCACGTGAGCGAGTACGACCTGCCGTTCGATGCCCCGCACTCGTACGCGGTGCACCCGACGCAGATCTACGAGTCGCTCATCGGCTTCACCCTCTGCGCGCTCACGGTCGCCGTCTGGCGCCGCCGCGAGTTCTACGGCCAGGTGCTGCTCGTGCTCGCGATGGCGTACGGCCTGTGGCGCTTCGCGATCGAGTACGTGCGCGACGATCCCGAGCGCGGCTTCTTCGCCGGCTTCTCGACCTCGCAGCTCATCTCGCTGGCGATCGTGCCGCTCGCGCTCTTCTTCTACTTCAAGCAGCGCGCCGAGCAGCGCGCCAGGCCCTCGAAGGTCTACAAGCTCGACTTCGGCGCAGCGCCCACCGCTACGGGCGAGGCGCCGGCCATCGCGGGCGGCGCCCCGCTCGACGACGCGAGCGACGACGAAGACGCCGCGGACGAGAGCCCGCCGTCCTCCTCCTCGTCGGAGCGCGCGGAGAAGAAGGACGCGCCGAGCGCCGAGCCGATCAAGCGACCCCCGGGCAAGAGCGGCCTCAAGAAGAAGAAGAAGCGCTGAAGCGAGCTCTCGGCCGGCGTCGCACGGGGCCGGCCGATCTGCTTCGACCCGGTGGCAACGAGCCCGGGTCGAGCCTCAGGCCGCGCTCGAAGCGAGCCTCGCTTCGAGCTCGCTCGGCGGCACGGGCTTGGCGAAGTAGAAGCCCTGGACCTCGTCGCAGCCGAGCTCGGCGAGCTTGTCGAGCTGGCCCTTGGTCTCCACGCCCTCGGCGAGCACGTCGAGCTCGAGCGAGTGCCCGAGCGAGGTGATCGCCTGCGCGACCGCGCCCGACTGTGCGCCGCGCGGGCCTTCGACGTCGAGCTCGCGCACGAACGAGCGGTCGATCTTGAGCACGTCGAGGGGCAGCCGCGAGAGGTACGCCAAGGACGAGTAGCCGGTCCCGAAGTCGTCGACCGAGACACGCACGCCGATCTTCCGTAGCTCGGAGAGCCGCGCCGCGACGTGATCGACGTCGTTCATGACGATCGACTCGGTCAGCTCGAGCTCGAGCGCCGAGGGCGCGATCCCCGCGCCCTTGATGGCGCGCGTGACGGTGCCCACGAAGTCGGGCCGCGCGAACTGGAGCGAGCTGACGTTCACCGAGACGCGGCCCACGTCGATGCGGCGGTCCTGCCAGCGCCGCAGCTGCTTGCAGACCTCGGTCATGGCCCAGGTGCCGATCGGCACGATGAGCCCGGTCTCCTCGGCGATGGGAATGAAGCGAGCGGGGCTCACGAGCCCGCGCTCGGGGTGCACCCAGCGCATGAGCGCCTCGGCGCCGACGTGCCGCCGATCGCCGATGGCGTACTTGGACTGGTAATAGAGGACGAGCTGCCCCTCGCGCAGCGCCGCGCGCAGGTCCTTCTCCAGCTCGACGCGATCGCGCACTTCTTCGTGCATCGCGCGATCGAACACCATCATCTTGCCCACGCCCTGGCTCTTGGCGCGGTTGAGCGCCATGTCGGCGAAGCGCAGCAGCTGCGTCGCATCGTCGGCATCCTTGGGGTAGACGGCGATGCCCATGCTGGCGGTCAGCGAGAGCTCGTGGCCCTGGATGTGGAAGGGCTCGCGCACCGCTTGCTGCACGCGATCGGCGATCAAGAGGGGCGCGCCGGTGCTGTCGCTCTCGACGATGATGACGAACTCGTCGCCGCTGCGGCGCCCGACGAAGTCGTCGTCGCCGAGGCTGCTGCGCAAGCGCTCGGCCACCTGACGAAGCAGCACGTCGCCGGCCATCGGCCCGAGCGACTCGTTCACCCGGCGGAAGCGATCGAGCGAGACCACCATCGCGGTGATGCCGAGCTGCAGGACGCCGGCGCGCTCGAGCATGCGCTCGGCCTCGGCGACGGCGATGCTGCGGAGCGGAAGGCCGGTGACGCTGTCGCGGGCCACGCCGTTGCCGCCGCCGCGTCGATCCGTCGCGCCCGCGGGCGCGGGCGCCGCTCCTTTCGCGGGCGCAGCGGCCGGCGGTGCAGGCGAGCGTCGCTGGACGAGGGCGCCGACGTGCGGCGCCAGCAGCTGCGCGAGGTCCTCCAGCACCGGGAGCTTGCGCATCAGATCGCCCCGAGGGACGTGATCGGCGCAGACGAGCGCTCCCCGCTGCGCGCCGTCCACCACGATGGGGACGAAGGCGAGCGCGCCGAGGTGAAGCGCCGGAGGGAAGAGCTCGGCCTCGGGCGGTGGCGCGCCGCGAACGAGCGGGCTCGTCGCGCGCGAGCGTGCAGCGACCAAGCGCTTGGCGCTCGGCAGGATGAACGAGCCCTCGGGGACCTGTCCGATCCGCGTGCGGACCTCGACACGGTCGCCGTCGAACGTGGCGAGCAGCGCGTGAGGCGTGTCGGCGACGGCGCGCACGACCCGCATCAGCCGGGTGATGTCACCGTGACTATCCGCCTCGAGCGATGACATCCAGGCTCGGAGTATAGGGGAACGCGATCGATTCGATCGACAGCGATCGACCCCGAGCGGCGCGAGCCGAGCGCGACCGGCATGTCGGGCGGTGTGGTCGGCGTCGCTCTCGATTCCAACGAGAGCGAATCGGACGCGGATGCGTCAGCGATCGAGGCGATCGACGTCGCGCAGCTCCGGCAGCCGCGCCCAGTAGTAGGCCGTCACGAGCAGCGTGCCGACCCCACCGACGACGACCGAGGTCACCGTCCCGAGCAGGCGGGCCGTGAGGCCCGACTCGAACTCGCCCAGCTCGTTCGAGGCGCCGACGAAGACCATGTTCACGGCCGAGACCCGCCCGCGCATCTCGGGCGGCGTCGTGGCCTGCACGACGATGCTGCGCACGACGACGCTCACCATGTCCGCGGCGCCGACGACGACGAGCGCGGCGAGCGAGACCACGAAGCTCTCGGACAGGCCGAACACGATCGTCGCGGCGCCGAACACCGCCACGGCGGCGAGCATCGTGCGGCCTGCGCGGCGCTCGATCGGGCGCACGCCCAGCGCCACCGCGACGACGAGCGCGCCGACCGCCGGCGCGGCGCGCAGGGCTCCGAGCCCGGCCGTCCCGACGTGCAGCACGTCGCTCGCGTACACCGGCATGAGCGCGACGGCGCCTCCGAGCAGCACCGCGAACAGATCGAGCGAGATCGAGCCGAGGATCACCCGATGATCGCGCACGTAGCGGATGCCCGCGAAGATGCGCTCCAGCGCCGGCTCACCCTGCTTGCGCTCGTAGGGCCGCTCGCGCACGAAGAGCAGCTGCACGACCACGAGCGCCTCGAGGATCGCCACGAGCGTGTAGATGCGGAGCGGGCCGAGCGGCCGATAGAGCGCGCCTCCCAGCGCCGGGCCCAGCGCGACCGCGACCTGGAACGTGGTCGCGTTCCAGCCCACGGCCCGCGCGAAGAGCTCGGAAGGGACGAGCGAGGGCGTGATCGCCTGCCCCGCCGGGCCGGCGAACGAGCGCGCCACGCCGAAGAGCGCGAGCACGGCGTACGCGGCGCCCACGTCGAGGTGCTCGGAGGCCGAGAGCGCGGCGAGCGAGAGCGCGACGAGCACGATCGTGGCGTGGCAGACGAGCAGCACCGCCCGGCGCGGGAAGCGATCCGCCGCGGCGCCCGTGACGAGGACGAGGACGAACTGGGGCACGAATTGCGCGAGCCCGGAGAAGCCGAGTGCCAGCGGGTCGTGCGTCTCGGCGTAGACCTGCGCGCCGATCGCGACGCTCATCATCTGCATGGCGACGACGGCGGTGAAGCGGACGCCCTGGTAGAGCAAGAACGACCGCTCGCGCAGCAAGGCCCGGCTGGCGGACGCCTCGCTCATGCGCGCGCTTCGGCGCTCGGCCGCTCTGGCGCAGCCGCAGCGGCCTGCGCCGCACGGGCCTTCACGTCGCGCTCGACGGCCCGCACGATCCACGGGAGCACGAGCATCGAGGCGATGGCGATCAGCGAGACGCGGTCCATGCCGACGAGCGGCGCGACGGCGTGCGCGACGTCCCGATCGCCGCAGCCCGAGAGCGCGCCCTCCGCGCCGCCCTCCGTGTCGAGCAGCTGCGCGCTGGTGAACGCGCCGAGCGCGCAGAACAGATGCTGCGTCATCGACTGGAGCGACATGAAGCGCGCGCGCTCGTCCTGCGTCGGCACCTTGGTCGCGAGCGTCTGCACCGACACGTTCCGGAGGCCGTTGGCCACCATGAAGCTCACGAAGACGAGCTCGACCGGCACCCACGGGATCGCCCACGTGAAGCCCACGAGCACCACGACCACCGTGATGCTCGTGCCGAGGAGCAGGACGGGGAAGGTCCCGTAGCGATCGACGAGGCGCCCGAAGGCACGCGTCGTCATGAAGCTCGCCGCGCCACCCATCATGTAGAGCGTGTCGAGACGCTCGCGCGGGTAGTGGAGGTTTCCCTGCGTGAAGGCCGCGAGGTTCGGGATCAGCACGAAGAGCCCGAAGTTCGAGACCGCGCTCCCGAGGTACGAGAGCAAGGTCGTGCGCCGGGTCAAGAGGCCGGAGAACGAGGCGAGCACGCCGCGCGACGCTTCCGCGCCCGGCGGCGGGATGTGCCCGCGGAGCGAAGGCACGGTCGCCCACGCGAGCGCGCCCGCCACCAATCCCATCGTGCCGACGACGACGAACGGGAAGTGCCAGCCGCCCATCTGGGAGAGGCGGAGCCCGGCCGGAACGCCGAGCACGGAGGCGACGCTGAACGCCATCATCACGCTCCCGAGGGCGCGCCCGCGGCGCTCGGGAGGGATCACGTCGGCGAGGATCGAGAGCGCCAGGCTCGTCGCCGGGCCGCCGAACGCCCCGGCGAGCACGCGCGCGAGGACCAGCTGCTCGAGGCTCCCCGCGAGGCCGCCCGCGAAAGTCCCGAGCGCGAGCCCGACGAGCGAGAGCGCGAGGGCGGGGCGCCGATCGAAGCGGTCGAGGAAGAACGCACAACCGAAGCCCGAGAGCGCCGCGGACGCGGTGTAGCTGCCGCCGACGATCCCCAGGCGCGAAGGAGCGATGCCGAGGTCGCAGGCGAAGTCCGGCCCGAGCGGCATCACCATCATGAAGTCGAGGATGTTGACGAACTGCACCGCGGCGAGGACGAAGATGAGGCGTCGCTCGCGTTCGGCGGAGAGCATCGGCGCGACGATGGTGGACCGAAGCTCCGAGCGATGCCATCGCACGTTCGGGCAGCACCGCTCGGGTGTGATCCAACGCGGTGCTGAAGTCTTGCGACGAGACTTCCGCGCAGAACGGTCGACGCCTCATGCATGTCGCGTCGCGAGACCGGCCTTCAGGCGTCGCCTGGCGGCGGGGCCTATAGCCAATTGGCTATAGGCCTCGCCTTCCCGAGGACGGAGCGGAACGGCCTTGGGGCCGTGAGCA
>JBGALT010000233.1:0-9241 GCA_044223665.1 Sandaracinaceae bacterium
CACGACGCTGCGCCGCCCGCGCATCTCGGGTGTGCTCGGCAGCCACCCGGTGATCGGCGGCCTGCGCTTCGACACCGTGCACCTCGATGCAGCCCGCGCGATCACCGAGGCCTCGGGCGACGACGTGCTCCTCCGCAGCGGCGACCGGGCGATCGCCGTCGCCCGTGAGCTGCCCCGTGCGCGCCTGGTCGTCTTCGGCTTCTCCACCGACGCGACGGATCTCGTCCGCGGCGAGTCGTTCCCGCTCCTCGTGCACCACGCGCTCGCGTGGGTGAGCGACCGCGCCGAGGCCTCGCCGCTCGCGCGCCGCCTCGGCGGCGAGCTCGTGGCGGAGGCCGGGCAGGAGATCCGCGGGCCCGAGGGCGACGTGCTCGACGCGCCGGCCGGGATCCTGCCGACGGTGGCGCGCGCCGGGCTCTATCACGTCGGCGAGCGCGCGATCGCCTTCGGCGGCACCGACCTCGCGGGCTCGCTCGGCGCGGGCGCGACGGGCGGCACGTTCCTCAGCGAGAGCGAGCTGCCGCCGCTCGCGGTGATCGTCGCCATCGGCCTTCTCCTCCTCATGCTGCTCGAGTGGGGCCTGCTCCACCGGGGGAAGCTCGAGTAGCGCCATGCCCCAGATCGAAGTCGGTTTGGCGCTCGCGCTCTACGGCCTGGTGGCCGTGCCGCTCGTCGTGCTCCTCGCGCTGCGGAGCAAGTTCCTCCTCTCGCCGCGCCGCCGCGCGATGGCGACCGCGACACGCGCGCTCGCGGTCACGCTCGTGGTGCTGGCGATCGCGGACCTCCGGATCGGCTGGCCGACCGACGATCTCGCGGTGGCCGTGGCCATCGACGCGAGCGACGGCATCGCGCCCGAGGAGCGCGAGGCGCTGCGGCAGCAGATGGCGCAGCTCGAGGCCGCGCGTCCCGACGTGACCTTCACCCACGGCGCGCCGCATCGCGCGGGCACGCCCGAGCCCTCGGTCGCGAGCGCGCTCGGCGCGGCCAGCGCGACCCTGCCGCGCGATCACGTCCGCCGCGTCGTCGTCGCGACCGATGGCCGTGACGAAGAAGGTGCGCTCGCCTCGGCGATCGCCGCCGCGCACCAGGACGGCATCGAGGTCTCGGTGCTCCCCATCGGGGATCGTCCGCCGCTCGACCTCGTCTCGCTCGCCGCGCTCGACGCGCCGCGCCTGGTGCACGCCGAAGAGACGATGGACGTGGCAGCGACGGTCTTCGCGAGCCGCGAGACCGATGCGCACCTCGAGGCGTTCCTCGACGGAGCGAGCGTGGCGACGGCCGATCACCACGCGCTCCAGGGCGACTCCGACGCGCGCCTCTCGGTGCGCTTCCCGACCGAGCCGGGCATCCACGAGCTCGAGGTCGCGGTGAGCGCGGCGGGCGACACGGTGAGCGCCAACGATCGCTGGCGCGCGCTCGTCGAGGTGCTCCCCAAGCCCCGCGTCCTCATCTTCCACGACGCCGAGCATCCGGAGCCCGTGCTCGCGCGCACGCTGCGCGAGGCCGGCATGGAGGTCGAGCTCCGGACGCCGCGAGAGGCGCCTGCCGATGTCGCCGGTTACGACCGCTTCGCGCTCGTGGTCTCCGACGAGATCGAGCTCGGCGACTACTCCGACGTGCAGCAGACCGCGCTGCGCCACTGGGTCGAGGACGAGGGCGGCGGCTGGATCCGCATCACCGGCGGTCGTCCGGTGCGCAGCACGCCGCGCACGCTGCGCGAGATCGAGCCCATCGGCCCGCCGCCCGCGCAGCCCGAGCCGCGCCCGCTCGAGCTCGTGATCGTGATCGACCGCTCGGGCTCGATGAGCGGCTCGCCCATGGCCCAGGCGCGAAGCGCGGCGGTTGCCGCCGTGCGCGCGCTGCGGGCCGACGCGCTCGTCGGCGTCGTGGCGTTCTCCGGGCAGGTCGATCGCTCGATCGCGCCCCAGCCGATGAGCGCTCGCGCCACCGTGGAGGCCTTCATCCGCAGCATCGACGCCGACGGCGGCACGAACATCGCGGCCGCCGTCCAGGGCGCCAACCACATCATGTCGCACGACGACCGGTACATTCACCACGTCGTCCTCATCTCCGACGGCGAGAGCGAGCCGCAGAGCGCCATCGCGGCCGCCACCGCGCTGGCCGGCCGCGGGGTGTCGATCTCCACGATCACGATCGGCAGCTACTCGAGCCTGCTCGCCGAGATCGCCCGCATCGGCCGCGGCCGCTATCACGTCACCTCGAGCGCCGCCGGCCTCTCTTCGCTGGTCGTCTCCGAGGCGATGGCGCGACAGCCTCCGGCCCAGCGGCAGACGACCTTCGTCGCCCGCGAGACGACGCACCTCGCGATGCTCGACGGCGTCGACTTCGCGGGCGCGCCCGCGCTCACCGGCCACGCGCTCGCCACCACCAAGCCGGGTGCGACGCAGGTCCTGAGCGCGACCGAGGGCATGCCGCTCCTCGCGCACTGGCACCGGGGCCTGGGCCAGGTCGCGTCGTTCACGAGCGCGTCGAACGGCTCGTGGGCCGATGGCTGGCGGAGCGCGCCGGTGTTCCGGCAGTTCTGGACCTCGCTCGCGCGCGGCATGCTGCGCCACCGCACGATCGAGCCGCCGCGGATCCTCGTCGAGCGCGATCCGGCGCACGCCGATCGCCGCGTGGTGACGGTGGTCTCGCCGTTTCCGTTCGAGGAGCCCGCGCCCGTGACGCGGATCGTGCGTGGACGGAGCGTCGCGTCCTCGACCTCGCCCGCGGGCGAAGCGCCGACCGAGCTCGAGATGAGCATCGTGGGCCCGGGCGTGTGGCAGACGACGGTGCCGGCCGGCTTCACCTTCCTCGTCGATGCGCGCCTGCCGCTCGATCCCGAGCCGACGAGCGCGGCCGGCGACGAGACGCCCTACGACGCCGAGCTCGCGCGCTTCGGCCCCGATCACGGCTCGCTCGAGCGGCTCGCGACGCTGGGCGGCGGCACGGTGATCGCCGCGCCGGCCGACGCGCTCGCGGCGCCGGGGGAGGCCTTCGTGCGGATGCCCATGCGCATGGCGCTCCTCTTCGCCGCGCTCGTCGTCTATCTGATCAGCTTGCTGCTCGTCCGCATGCCCGATCGCGCGGTCGCGAGCGTGTCGATCCCCGAGCGCTCCTCGCGCGTCTCGATGCCGCCCGGCAGCCGCACGTCCAATGCGCCGCCGCCCCCGATGGTCCGAACCCCCGAGCCCACGCCGCCCGACGATCAGGAGGCTGCATGACCCACCCAGTGCCGAAGAAGCGCTCGTTTCCCCGTGCAGCCCTCGCCCTCGCGGCCGTCCTCGTGCTCGCCTGCGGGCCGGTCGAGCCGCGCTTCGGCTCGGTCACCGTCTCGGCCACCGCGCCGCGCGCCACGCTCACCGGCCACACCAGCGCGACCGGCAGCCCGGCGATCGATCTCTCGGCCGGCTGTCCCGGGTTCGTCGACACCGGCACGCCCGAGCACGTCGTACGGCTCGACGATGCGAGCGCGATCACGATCTCGGCCCGCTCGCTCCGCGGCCCGCTCGCCATCGCGGTCGTGGGCCCGAGCGACGTGCGCTGCGACAGCGACGAGGGGACCGGCCACGCGCCGCACGTCACGGTCTCGCAGCCGGGCGAGTACCTCGTGCACGTCGGCGCGCTCGAGGCGCCGGCCGATCTTCCGTACGAGCTCTCGCTCGCGCCGAGCGCGCCGGGGACGAGCACGGGGACGGCCGTCGCCAGCAGCGACCATCGCGTGAGCGTGACGGTGACGACCACGCCGAGCGGCGCCACCGTGCGTACACCCGAGGGTGAGACGCTGGGCACGACGCCCGCGATGTTCGTGCTGACGGTGCCCGAGAGCGAGATGGGCCACGACCGGCACTTCATCCTCGAGATGCCGGGACACGCGACGACCGAGGCGGTGGGACGCCTGATCGGGGATGCGATGGTGGTGCACGCGACGCTCGCCGACGGCGCTCCCCAGGTCGCTGCGGTAGCGGCGGGGCCGACGCCGCCGCTCGGGACTACGCTGCTCACGGGCGGCTTCGATGCCGTCGCGAGCGCCGCGCCGATCCCGATTCGCGACTACCGGGTCGCGACGCAGACCGTCGAGGTCCCGACCGAGTGCTCGATCGGGTCGATGAGCGTCGACGTCGACGCGCAGCACGCCTACAGCCAGGACCTGCGCATCGTGCTCCACGGCCCGGGTGGGCAGACGGCCACACTCGCCAACCACTCGGGTGGCAGTCGATCGTACGCGCCGCACAGCTACGGCTGGGACGACGCCCGCGGTGCGCTGCACGCGTTCGGCGACACGAGCGCGCGGGGCACGTGGTCGCTCGACGTCCGCGACGACGCCGGGGAGGACGAGGGCGTGCTCCGCGGCTTCACGCTCCACTTCACGTGCGGCGGCACCGCGGCCGTGGCGAGCGCGGCTCCGCCCGGGCCGGCGCACGTCACCCCGCGGCCCCCGCGCCGTCCGCTCCCGCCGCCTCAGGGCGTGCTCGATCCTTGGTCCTCGCATCCGCCGCCGGTCACGAGCCCGCCGCCGCCCACGACGACACCGTTCCGCAACGGGGGCGGCGGAGCCCACCCGGGCTTGCCCGTCTATTGAACGGCGGCGCGGCGCGCGCCCGCTATAGTGCGCGCCGATGTCCTCGAGCGAGCGCGCCTTCGTCGCGGGAGCGACCGGTCTCACGGGTCGATTCGTGGTCGCCGAGCTCCGGCGACGAGGGATCGACGTCCGCGCGCACGTACGGCCGGACTCGCCCCGGCTCGCCGAGTGGCGAGAGCGCTTCGAGGGACAGGGCGCGGTCGTCGACACGACGGCGTGGGAGCCCGCGGCGATCGCCCGTACGCTCGAGGCCCAGCGCCCCACGCTGACCTTCGCTCTGCTCGGCACGACGCGCGCGCGCGCCTCGCGTGCCGCGAAGGCGGGAGGCGATCCGTCCAAGGAGAGCTACGACGCCGTCGACGTCGCCCTCACCGAGCAGCTGATCGCGGCCAGCGGTGCGCTCGCGTCGATGCCGCGCTTCGTCTACCTGTCCTCGGCCGGGGCGGGCGAGCTGGGACGCGGCAGCTATCTCGACGCCCGCACGCGGGTCGAGAACACGCTCGCACGCAGCGGGCTGCCGTACACGATCGCGCGGCCCTCGTTCATCGTCGGCGATCGCGACGACCGCCGCGCGTCGGAGAAGATCGGTGCGCCCATCGCCGATGCGCTGCTCGGCGCGCTCGGCGTGCTCGGGGCACGCCGCACGGCCGATCGCTACCGTTCGATCCGTGGGGAGGACCTCGCGCAGGCGCTCGTGATCGCCTCGCTCGATCCGGCGCGGGCCGGCGCCATCCTCGAGGCCGACGCGCTGCAGGCGATGGTGCGCGCCGCGCGATGAGCGGCTGGCGAGAGAGAGCCCTCGGCCGCGCGCGCGCCTTCCTGCGCGACGCGAGCGAGCCCAAGGCCGCCGTGCCCACCGCCGCCCGCCGCGGAGTGCTCGCGCTCTCGCTCGGCAGCGGCCTGCTCTTCTTCGTCCTCTCGTGGCTCCGCTACGCGAGCTTCCACGATCCGACGTTCGATCTCGCGATCTACGCGCGCATGTGCTGGGGCGAGCTCCACGGCTCGTCGTGGGAGCCGATCGTCAACGCCAGCGTCTACGGCCTGCACCTGGTGTGGATCTTCGAGCCGCTCGCGCTCGTCGCGCTCGTGCTCGGCTCGGTCCCCACGCTGCTCGCGACGCAGGCGCTCGCCGTCGGGCTCGCCGCGATTCCGCTCTCGCGCATCGGCGCTCGGCGCTTCGGCGCGCTCGGAGCCTTCGCCGGCGCGCTCGCGTTCCTGCTGCATCCGAACGTCGCGGCCGTCGCTTGCGACGAGTTCCACCCCGGCACGGTCGCCGTGCTGCCGCTCGCGTGGGCTGCCGACGCGCTCGACCGGCGGAACGCGCACGCGATGGCGCTGTCGGCGCTGGGTATCGCCGCGTGCCGCGAGGATCTGGCGCTCGTCGGGTGCTTCTGCGCGCTGGTGCTCGCGGTGGTCCTGCACCGCGGCGGAGCGCGCGCGTCGCGCAACCTCGCCCTCGGGACGGCCGGCGCATCGTTCGCGTATCTGCTCCTCTTCGTCCTCGTCCTGCACCCGACGTTCGCGCCTCCTTCGGGATCGCTCTCGCTCCACTTCGGGCGCCACGGCGGGAGCGTGCCGGCCGTGCTCCTCGACTTCGCGACCCACCCGGCCGAGCTCGTGGCCCATCTCGGGGCCGAGGGGCGGTGGGCCTACCCGTTCGTGATCTGCGCGCCGCTCGCGATGCTCCCGCTCCTCGCTCCGGAGGCGCTCCTGGTCGCGGCGCCCGTGCTAGGCGTGGCGCTGCTCTCGGAGTTTCCGACGACGACCTGCCTCGACTCGCACTATCTGACGCCGGCGCTCCCGCTCCTCGTTCGTGGGGCGCTGGTGGGCGCGGGTCGGCTGGGCGCCTGGGTCCCCTCCGGGCGCGCTCTGCCGCTCCTCGCCGCGAGCCTCGCCGCGCACGTCACCGGCGGCGCCACACCGCTCTCGTCACGCTTCGATCCCGCCACGTTCGAGGACGACGCGCGCTCGAGCGCGATGCGAGCGATGACGAGCGAGATCCCACCGCTCGCCAGCGTGCAGGCTCCCGACGCGATGCTCGCGCACTTGGCCGAGCGGCGGACGCTGCATCGTGCTCCGCCGCCGGAGACGCGCAGCGAGCTCGTCGTGCTGGACCTCGCGCACCGGCGTCGCTTCCGCCACCACGAAGACCTCGTCCGCACCGACGAAGAGCCGGTCGCGCGTGCATGGCTGGCCCGCGGCGACCACGCGATCATCGCGGCCGAGGGAGATTTCGTGCTGCTCGAGCGCGGCCTCGACCCGCGTGAAGGCGTCGAGGTCGAGCGCTACGTCGTCGGTCATGCGGAGCGACCCGAAGAGAGCCAGACGCTCACCGCGTGCCTCGGCCTCGAGCGGGCCGAGCTCGACGAGGCCGGCGTGCTCGAGCTGACCCTGGTAGCGCGCGGGCCCTGCCCCGACGATCTCGCGCTGCGGATCGGGACCGGCCGACGGCCGCGGCGCGTCGATCTGATCGCCGACGGCCTCTTCTCTCCCGCCCACTTCCTGCGTGGCGATCGCATCCGCTCGCGTCACGTCCTCTCGTCTCTCGAGCGGGACGCGATCGCCGCCGACGCCCTCCGGCTCGGCGCGATCCGTGCGAGCGGCGCCCGGCCCGAGCACGAAGACCCGCTCTCGATCGAGGTCGCGCTCGCCGGACGCTGAAGGGCCGATCGACGCCCGGATCGCGGCGCGCACGCGCACGTGCCTTCCGGGCGCGGCCCCTTGTCGCGCTCGTCCCGATCTCGGAAGCTCGTCGGATGCCGGCCGACCCCAAGCAAGAGAATGCGCTCGAGACCGAGCTCCGCCTCGCGTCCTCGGATCCGTCACGTCGCGCGGCGTTCGAGGCGTGCCTCATGGCGTCGATGGTGCACGTGCTCGGGACGGCCGAGGTGGATCCCCGGATGGGGCGCACGATCGTCGGCAGCAAGATCGCGCTCCAGCACTGGACGCGCACGGACGGCCTGCCGATGATCCCCGTGTTCACTTCCAAGCAAGTGCTCGCCGACTCGCTCGAGCGCGGCGCGAAGGTGCTCACGATTCCGATGGCCGCGCTGGCGGAGCTGACGAAGGGCCGGCACCTCGCTCTGAACCCGCGCTCGACGTACGCGTGCTGGCTCGGCCCCGACGACCTCGCGCGCATGCTCGAGGCTCACGGCGCGCGCTGACGCACGATCGCCACGACCGACGCGCGCGGAGCCCGCCGCGGAACCGCGCCGGCTTCCGGCGTGGCGCGTGGTGTTATGGTGCCGGGCCATGGACGACTCGCTCGACGCCGCTTCGCCGATCGCTCGCGCGCGCGCCCTCGCCCCGCTGCTCCGCGAGCGGTCGGCTCGCATCGATGCCGAGCGCACGCTCGGAGCCGACGTCGCCGAGGCCATCTCCGAGCTCGCGCCGCGCACGATCCTCGAGGTCATCGAGGCCGTCTCGAGCGTCGACGCGGCGGCGGGCTGGTGCGTGGGCATCGGCGCGACGACCAGCCTCGTCGCGGCGTACTTGCCGCTCGCCTCGGCGCGCGAGATCTTCGCCGATCCGCGGGCCCGCGCATGCGGCGTCTTCGCGCCGATGGGAAAGGGCGTGCGCGAGGAGGGGGGCTATCGCGTGCGCGGGCGCTGGGCGTTCGCGAGCGGCGTGGACCACAGCCCGTGGCGCATGGTCGGCTTCCTCGTCGACGGTGAGAGCGGCCCGCGCGCGATCCAGGGCATGGTGCCCGCCGAGAGCACGACGATCATCGACAACTGGAGCGTCTCGGGGCTGCGCGGGACGGGCAGCCACGATCTCGCGATCGACGGCGTGCTCGTGCCCGATCGGCTGACCCTCGACCTCTCGGCCGCACCGCGCGAGACGGGCGCGCTCTACCGCTTTCCCGCGTTCGGGCTGCTCGCGCTGTCGATCGCGTCGGTGACGCTCGGGATCGGACGGGCGGCGATCGATGCGTTCGCGGCGCTCGCCAAGACGAAGAAGCAGGCCGGCTCGCAGCGCACGCTCGCCGAGCGTGAGACCGTGCAGACCGAGCTCGCACGGGCCGAGGGATCGCTGCGCGCGGCCCGCGCGCTCGTGATGTCGACGGTCGACGAGGTCCACGCGCGGGTGCAGGACGGCGGGGAGATGTCGATCGCCGACCGCGCGAGCCTGCGCCTCGCGGCGACCTCCGCCGCCGAGCGCGCCGTGGCGGCGATCGACGCCGTGCAGCGGATGGCCGGCAGCGCGAGCGTCTACGACGCGCAGCCCTTCGGCCGTTTCCACCGCGACGCGCACGTCGCGACCCAGCACCTCATGATCAGCGACACGACCTACACGATGGCCGGCCGCGCGCTGCTCGGCCTGCCGGTGGCCGTCGCCGCGCTCTGACGCGGCGCCTTCGGCACCTCCACAGCCGAAGGCTCTGCCCTCACGCACCCGGTCTGCTCGGTCGCTTCCGTCTCGCGACGAGAGACCCCCTCTCCCGCGGGAGCGGAGAGGGTTGGGGAGAGGGACCGCGAAAGGTAGTGCCGGAACGGGCCGCTGCGAGAGGCGGGCGCGCCGCTCGCTCGCCAGCTCGCTCGAGCTCCGCCCATCGTTGGCCTTCGCGATCGCGGCGGGCACGGGGGGCGCTCCTCGCTACCGCATCGCGCGCGAACGGCGGCGCGCACGCGGGCGCTCGTCGACCCCCCGTGCCCGCCG
>JBGALT010000234.1:0-4152 GCA_044223665.1 Sandaracinaceae bacterium
GGGCACGGCGGCGACGACTACGGCGCGCGCGCCTTTCGCCTTCGCGAG
Organism: Sandaracinaceae bacterium; assembly: GCA_044223665.1. Lineage (GTDB taxonomy): Bacteria > Myxococcota_A > Polyangia > Polyangiales > Sandaracinaceae > JBBSAT01. The sequence continues at coordinate 49 of JBGALT010000234.1, forward strand.
TCGGACCTCACGCTCGACCTCGCCATGCGCACGCGCGACGCGCTCCTGCGGCGCCGCCCCGACATCCGCGTGGTGCTCACGCGCGAGAACGACACGTTCGTCTCGCTCGAGCAGCGCACGGCGATGGCGAACGCGATCGGCGCCGACGTCTTCGTGTCGATCCACCTCAACGCCGCCTGGGAGCCGGTGGACCACGGCGGCGTGACCACCTTCGTGCTCGACACGACCAACGACGCGCAGGCCGTTCGCCTCGCCGCCCGCGAGAACGGGACGAGCACGCGCGACGTGACCGAGCTCGAGCGGATCCTCGCCGGGCTCGAGCGCGGCGAGCAGAGCGAGGGATCGACGCGCCTGGCCGATCGCATCCACTTCGGCACGCTCAGCGCCGGGCGCCGCGTGCTGCCGCACCTGCACGACCGCGGCGTCCGCAGCGCGATGTTCTACGTGCTCGTGGGCGCGACCATGCCGGCCGTCCTCGTGGAGACGTCCTTCCTGACGCGCGAGGACGAGGCCGACGCGCTGCGCACGGAGCGCTACCGCGACGCGCTCGCCGGCGGCATCGCCGACGGGATCGCGCGCTACGCCGCGCCGCCGGAGTGAGCGCGTCGAGCACGCTCCGGGGCCCTGCGCGGTGACCGCCGCCGATGGGGTCATCGGGAATAACTTGCCCTCGGCCCGATCCGGAACCATTTTCGAGCTTGCGCATGGCCGACGGCGCCGCTCGTCCCGACCTCGATCTGACCGCCCTGGCCCCGATGCTCGGGGCGGTCTGTCAGGAGTATCGCGACCGCCACCGCGGTGCGCTCGAGGCACGCCTGCGCGCGGGCGAGGGCGGGCTTCCCGTCGCGATCCTGCACGCGCGCATCGTCGACGGCATGCTCTCGGCGCTCTTCTGCGCAGCGGAGGCCACGCTCCGAACGCGCGGAGAGAAGCTGCGCCTCGCGCTGGTGGCGGTCGGCGGCTACGGGCGCGGGCACCTCGGCCTGCACAGCGATCTCGATCTCATCGTGCTCGCCGAGCGAGAGGACGACGTGCGGGCCGCGAAGGTCGCCGAGGCGCTCCTCTACCCGCTCTGGGATCTCGGGCTCGAGATCGGCCACGCGGTGCGCGGGGTCGAGGCGACGCTCCAGCTCGCGCGCGAGGACCTGCGCACGGCGACCATGTTGCTCGACGCGCGGCGCGTCGCCGGCGACGCCTCGCTCGTCGACGAGCTGCTCCGCGGGGCCCGACGCCAGGTCTTCGACCCCGGCGGGACGGCGCTCGTCCAGAAGCTCATCGAGGAGCGCATCGCGCGGCACGAGCGCTTCGGCGGCTCGCGCTACTTGCTCGAGCCGGACGTCAAGCACGGCTGCGGCGGCCTGCGCGATCTCGATCTCGTGCTCTGGGCCATGCAGATCCGGAAGGGCGTGCGGACGCCCGACGAGGCCGTGCGCGCGAGCCTCCTCGTCAGCCGCGAGGCCGAGGCGCTGGTGGCGGCCCAGAGCGCGATCTGGACCATCCGCCAGCAGCTGCACCTGCGCGCCGGACGGCGCCAGGACCGCCTCACTTTCGAGGACCAAGAAGAGGTCGCCGCTCGCCTGGGCTATGGCGACGAGCCTTCGTCGTCGGCCGGGCAGCTCGGGGTCGAGCGCTTCATGCAGAGCTACTACCGCCATGCGCGCGCGATCGAGCAGGTCGGCGAGCGTGTGCTCGAGGCGGCCGTCGAGCCCGAGCGTCGCGAGCGCGCGCGCAGCGACGACAACGGCGACGGCACGCTCGTCTTCGACGGGCGCATCACGCTCAAGGACAGCGAGCGCCTCACGAGCGAGCCCGCGCTCGCCCTGCGTCTGTACCGGCAGGTGATGCGGCGAGGGCTGCCGGCCTATGGCTTCGCGCGCGAGGCCGTCTCCCGCGTCACGACGGACGCCGCGTGGTGCAGCGCCCTGCGCGAGAGCGCGGAGGCCTCGGAGATCTTCCTCGAGCTGCTCGCCACCAGCGCCGAGGCACCCGCGCGGCCGAGCTCGACGACGAGCGGCTCGATCCTGGCCGAGCTCCACGAGGTCGGGCTCCTGCTCGCGATGCTCCCCGAGTTCGAGCCGGTCACCGGCCGCGTGCAGCACGACGTCTATCACGTGTACACGGTCGACGTTCACTCCATCGCGGCCGTCGATCGGCTGCGCGCCGTGCTCCGCGGCGACGAGGCCGAGCCCTTGCCGCTCGCGACGCAGCTCGCGAGCGAGGCGCCCTCGCGCGTCGCGCTCTTCGTCGGCGTCCTGCTGCACGACGTGGGGAAGGGAAGGGGGCGCGACCACTCGGTCATCGGCGCCGAGCTCGCGCTCCCGGCCGCACGGCGGCTCGGCCTGTCGGAAGAAGACGCGCGGCACGTCGAGTGGCTCGTGCGTGACCACTTGCGCCTCTATCACTGGGCGATGCGACGCGACACGAGCGATCCCGCGACGCTCCGCGAGATCGTCGACGCGATCGGCACCGTGGAGCGCCTCCGCGACCTCTACCTGCTCACGCTCGTCGATCTCGGCACCACGAGCCCCACCGCGCTCTCTTCGTGGAAGGCGCGGATGCTCGACGACCTGTTCCTCGCGGCGCGGGGCGCCATCGAGGCGGCGGCGAGCGGGACGGCGCCGCCCTCTCGCGCCGCGCAGCTGCGCGCATCCGCCCGCGAGCGGTACGCCGGTGACGAGGCGACGCTCGCGTTCGTCGCGGGCATGCCCGATCGCTACCTGCTGACCCACGGGATCGCGCTGGCGCCCGAGCACGCGGCGATCGCGAGCGCCCGGCGCGGCACCGTCCACGTCGCCTCGATGCGGGCGTCGAGCGGCATCGAGGGCGAGGGCGAGCTGGTGGTGGTCACCGACGATCGCCCGGGCCTGCTCGCCGACATCACGGCCGTGCTGGCCGGCAGCCGGCTCGCCATCCAGAGCGCGCACATCTACACGCGCGCCGGCGCGAGCGGGGCCGAGGCGTTCGACGTCTTCCACGTGCGCCAGCCGGGAAGCGCCGAGGGGGACCCCGTCGACGACACCACGCTCGCGCGTGTCTCCCGGGATCTCGAGGGCCTGCTCGGTGGCACGCTGCCGCTCGAAGGCGTGCTCGCGCGGCGAGCGGCCTCGCCGTCGTGGGCGGAGCGCAAGAGGCCCGACGTCCGCACCGAGATCCTCGTCGACAACGAGGTCTCGCCTCGCTTCACCGTCATCGACGTCTTCACGCGCGATCGCTTCGGGCTGCTGCACGCCATTGCGCGCGCGCTGCACGAGGCTGGCCTCTCGATCGCTCTCTCCAAGGTCTCGACCGAGGGCGAGCGCGTCGCCGACGTCTTCTACGTCACCGACGCCAGCGGCGCGAAGCTGCTCGACGGCGCGCGCGTCGAGTCGGTCCGGGCGGCGCTCTGCCGGGCCATCGACGCGCTCGCGCGGCCCCCGGGCACGGGCGAGACGCCGCGGCCGTAGCCCCGGCCCGACCTCGCCGGAGACGAAAGCAGGGCGCGCTCGCGCCGGGCAACGTATTTGGTGGACAGCGCGTCAGCTCGATTGGTGAACTCGCCCGTCCGATGACCATGCGCTCTCGTCTGTCCGTCCTGCTCTGTCTCGCTGCGCTCGCGTGTACGCCGCAGAGCACGGCATCGTCCCGGTCGGGCGGGGGCTCCACCGCGTCGGGCCAGAGCGGATCGGAAACGGGCGGCGACGAGCCGATCATGTTCGAGGACGAGGCCGCGGCCGCGGCGGCGCCTCCGGGCTCGGCCGAGGTGATGGCGGCCGAGAGCACCCTCGCCGAGGGGCGACCGCGGGAGGGGCGCCAGCAGCTGCAGGCCATCCTCGCCGAGCACCCCGACGACCTGCGCGCGTGGCTCGATCTGGGGCTCGCGGCCGAGATGCTCGACGACGTCGAGGCGGCCGAAGAGGCGTATCGGTCGGCGCTGCGCGTCGATGCGGAGTTCACCGAGGCGCTGAACAACCTCGGCACGCTCCTGCGCGACACCGATCGTCTCGAAGAGGGCATCACGGTGCTGCGCCAGGCGATCGCGCTGAGGCCGGGGTTCGCGTCGGCGCACCTCAACCTCGGCCTCGCGCTCGAGGATGCCGGGGACGTCGCCGGCGCCGCCGCCGAGTA
>JBGALT010000234.1:4181-9232 GCA_044223665.1 Sandaracinaceae bacterium
GCCCACGAGCCGCACGCAGCTCGGGCTGCTCTTGCTCGATCAGGGCGAAGAGCAGAACGCGTTGATCGAGCTGCGGCGCGCGCTTCCCCTCGCCGATGGCGACGCCGCCGTGCTCTCGGCCATCGGCAGCGGACTGCGACGCGCGGGCGATCCCGCGATGGCGGTGCGCGCGCTGAACGACGCGGTCGAGGCGAGCCAGGCGGAGGGCGGCGTCCCGCCGGCGCTGGTGGCCGAGCTCGCGCTCGCCGAGTTCGCGACCGGATCGCGACCGCAGGCCGAGCAGCGCCTGCGCGATCTGCTCACGAGCGCCCCGAGCTACGCGACGAGCCACTACTTGCTGGCGAACATGCTGGCCGCGCGGCAGGCGTGGGCCGACGCGGCGGCGGAGTACCAAGCGTTCCTCCGCGCCGCGCCCGACGCGCCCGAGGCGAGCGACGCGCGCGGTCGGCTCTCGTACGTCCAGCGTCAGCACTGACGGACCGAGGCCCCGGACGGAGCGTGTCCGTCGACGAGCACGGCTTCGTTCGTCCCCGTCCCGTGGTGAGCGACGTGCTCGCGGGGCGCGGAGCGTCGTATCCTCGGCTCTCATGTCCCGGCGCGTCTGTCTCGTCGTGATGCTCCTCGTCGCCTCCTGCGCCGAGCGGCGCACGCTGGTGGTGCAGCTCGTGACCGACCTCGCGCCGCTGGCCGAGTTCGACGGCATCGAGGTCGAGGCCCCCAGCGGCACGACCCGAGAGCCCGTGTCGGTGCGGCGCGGCGCGGCGTACGGCCGCCCGGTTCGCCTCCTCGAGCGCACGGGGGTCGCTCCCGGGAGCGCCATGGTCCGTGTCTCGCTCCGCCTTCGCGGGACACTGGTCCGGGGCGAGGAGCGCCGCGTGAGCGTTCGCGACGGCACCACGTACGTCACGGTGCGGATCGATCGCTCGTGTCTGGGCGTGACCTGCGACGATCCCGGCGCGAGCGCGTGTCTGGCAGGGCGCTGCGTGCCTCCCGACTGCACGCCCGAGAACCCGGCCGCATGCCCGCCGAGCTCGTGCTTCGACGCGACCGACTGCCCGATGCCGCCTGCGGCTTGCGCGAGCGCGGTCTGTGCGCCGGAGGGCGTGTGCGAGGTCGTGCCGGACGACGAGCGCTGCGGGCCGGCCGCCGTCTGCGGCTCGGTGGGCTGCCTCGACGTCCCGACGGCCGACGCCGGGCCGCTCGACGACGCCGGGCCGAACGACGCGGGCGTGGACGCCTGGTCGACGAGCGCGGACGGCGACGCCGGGCTCGACGCGGCAGTGGGCGCCGACACGGGCGCCGACGCCGGGCCTTCCGACGCCGGGCCTTCGTTCGCGCCGATCGAGCTCTGGGGCGTCGCCTACTTGGCCACGTCCACCACGTCGCTGTCGGTCGCGGCGATCCCCGGGGGCGGCGCGGCGATCGCGCTCGAGTGCGATCGGCCGCTCGATCTCGGCGGCGGCCCCCTCGCGGGGCTGGGCGGCATGGACGTGTGCGTGGCGAGCTACGCCGACGGTCAGCCCGTCGCGTCGTTCGCGCTCGGCTCGAGCCAGCCCGAAGCGGGGGCGAGGATCGACGCCGACGCGACCGGGCTCTTCGTCCTCTTCGAGGCCTCGGCGCCGGTCACGGCGGGAACCACCGCCACGCCGGCCGCGCCCGCCGATCTCGTGCTCGTCTGGCTGACGGGCGAGCCCCTCGCGCCGGCGTGGGCCGTCTCGATGGGTCTACCGACGCGCGCCGAGGTCGTCGGCGACCTGTGCGTGGACGGCGGGAGCGTCCACGTCTACGCCGGCGCGCCGAACGCGAGCCGCTTCGACCCGTACATGACGACGGTCACCGTCTCGGACGCGACGGCGGCGCCAGGCGCGACCCTCGGCGCCTCCCTCGCCACGGTCAACCGCATGAGCTGCGGTGACGGATCGTTGGCTCTCGGGGCGAACGTCGCGAGCGGCAACTTCGGTGGAAGCGTGATCGGCTCCTCGGGCGCGCTGTACCTGCAGCGGCTCTCGACCGCCCCGTTCGCCGGCGTGACGGCGCACCGCTTGCTCGACTCGACCTACGGCGTGATCACCGACGTCGCTTGGCTCCGCGGCGTAGGGCCGGGGCCCGTCGGCGCGACCGTGTACGCCGAGACGCTCGTCACGTTCGATCCGAGCCCGGTGGCGGTCCAGACGCCCGCGGGCCTCTACGGGCTGGCGCTCTCGCGCTCGACCGGCGGTCTCGTCTGGACCGTCGACACGGGCGCCCACGTGGCGCCGTTGCCCGTTCCCGTCACGACCTCCGAGGGGCGCAACGCGAGCGCACGCCACGCGCTGTTCGCTGGATCCACCACCGATCCGTCCGCGCCCTTCGGTGGCACCGGCATCGCCTCGCGCGGCGGCTTCGTCGCGGCGCTCGACATCGAGGCCCGCGCCGGCGACTGGGTGAGGACGTTCGACGTGCCGTCGATGCTGCCGCTCGACGTCGACTTCGATCCGAGCACCGGAGTCCTCTACGTCGCCGGCTTCGCGAGCGCGCCCTTCGATTTCGCCGGGACGCGCCTCGCGCCGGGGATGCCCAACGAGTCGTTCGTCTTCGTCCTCGCCTATCAGACGCCCTGGTGAGCCGAATCGACCTCACCTCCGTCGCGTCCCTCCTCGTCAGCGCGTTCGAGGTGCTCGCGCTCGCGTTCATTCCTCTGGTGCTCCTGCGAAAGAAGGAGCCGGCCTCCACGTTCGCCTGGATCTTCGTGCTGCTCGCCTTTCCGGCGCTCGGGGTGATCCTCTTCTGGTACCTCGGGCGGGACCGCATCCGGCGCCCGGTGCGCACGCGCCAGCAAGTGAACGAGCCCCTGCGCGCCAAGCTCCGCGATCGGGTGTCCGGCTCGGTCTCCGAGGGAGAGCGGCAGACCGTGATCGACAGAGCGCCCGCCGAGCTGCGCGGGGTCATGCGCCTGGCCGCGCGCATGGGCCGCGCGGAGGTGCGTCCGGGCAACGCCGTCGAGGTGCTCGTCGGGGCGCCGGCCACCTACGCCGCGCTCGAGGCGGCGATCGAGGCCGCGACCGATCACGTGCACCTGCAGTACTACGTCTTCCGCGCCGACGAAGCGGGCGCTCGCATCGTGCGGGCGCTCGAGCGGGCGCGCGATCGCGGCGTCGAGGTGCGCTTGCTCTACGACGGGTTCGGCTCGGCCGGCCTGGGGCCGCGCCTGCGCTCGCTACGCAAGAAGGGCGGGCGCTCGGCGGCGTTCTTCCCGCTCGACCCGATCCGGCGGGCGGCGACCATCAACCTCCGCAACCACCGCAAGCTCGTCGTGGTGGACGGTCGCGTGGGGCTCTGCGGCGGCGTGAACGTCTCCGATCGCTTCGTCGGCTGGCGCGACGTGCACCTGCGCTTCGAGGGGCCGGCCGTGACCCAGCTCGCGGCGGTCTTCGCCGAAGACTGGTTCTTCGCGACGCGCGAGGACCTCGCCGACCCGCGCTACGTGCCCGACGTGCCGCCGCGCGGCGCGACGACCATGCAGATCGTCGAGAGCGGCCCCGATCAGACGCTCGAGCGCATCCATCGGCTCTACTTCGCGGCGATCGCGGCGGCCCAGGAGCGCGTGTGGGTGACGACGCCGTACTTCGTCCCCGACCGCGCGATCCTCGTGGCGCTCACGACCGCCGCCTCGCGCGGCGTCGACGTGCGCTTGCTGACGAACGCCCACTCGAACTGGGGCCTCACGCAGCACGCGGGGCGCAGCTTCTACGAGGAGCTGCTCGCGGCCGGCGTGCGCATCCTCGAGTACGAGGGCGAGCGCGGCGCGATGCTGCACACCAAGACGCTGGTGGTGGACGGGCGCTTCGCGACGGTGGGCAGCGCGAACCTCGACGTCCGCAGCTTCCGCCTGAACTTCGAGCTCATCGCCGTGCTCTACGACGCGGCCATCGTGCGCCAGCTGGAGGGCTTGTTCACCGAGGACGCCGGGCACGCCAAGGAGGTCGCGGCGACGGAGTGGGACCGCCGCGGCATGGGCGCGCGCTTGCTCGAGTCGATCGGGCGCCTGACCTCGCCCCTGCTCTGACGCGCTCTCGTCGGGGCCGCGCCGCGCGCCGTGCCACACGCTCGCCGCGCGGTCGACGCCGTCAGAGCGGGCCGTCGACGAGGCCGTGGACGAACTGCTTCACGGCGGGGATCTCGCTCGAGAGCGCCTCGTCGCGGCTGCCCTCGAACAAGATGCGGCCCTCGTGGAGCATCGCGACGCGATCGCAGATGGTGAAGACGCCGGCGACGTCGCTCGAGATCACGACGCACGTGCTGCCGAGCTGCGCCTGCTCCTCGCGGATCAGATCGTAGATGCGCTGGCTCGTCACCGGATCGAGGCCCGCGGTGGGCTCGTCGTAGAGCACGAGCTTGGGCCGGCTGATCGTCGCGCGCGCGACCCCCACGCGCTTCTTCTGCCCGCCGGAGAGGCCTCCGGGCAGGCGCCCTTCGAAACCGGGGAGGCTCATGCGCTCCAGGCGCTCGGCGACGCGCGCCTGGATCTCGCTCTCCGGCAGATCGAAGAGCCTGCGCAGCGGGAACGCGATGTTCTCCCCGACCGTGAGGTAGTCGAAGAGCGCGTAGTTCTGGAAGAGCATGCCGATGTCGCGGCGGACCTCCATGCGCTCGCGCTCGGCGAGCGCGAGCAAGTCGCGACCGAGCAGGTCGATGCGCCCGCGCTGCGGCGTGAGCAGGCCCGCGATGGACTTGAGGAGCACGCTCTTGCCGGCCGCGCCAGGGCCGATCAGCGCGTAGATGCACTTCTCGGGCACCGTGAGCGAGACGCCGCCGAGCACGTGCTTCTCGCCGAACGAGAGGTGCACGTCCGACACGGAGATCGCCGGGCTCGGGCTCGTCACGGCCGGATGGTGCGCCGCCACGCGCGCGCGAGCGAGCGAAACCGAGACCGGGTGTGATCGCGGAAGGGGGTCAGAGGCGACGCGCCGCGATCCCGGCCTTGATGCCGCGCCCGAGCAAGCTCGGGCGCTCGCCACCTCCCCCTGCGGTCGGTGCTCACGGCCTCAAGGCCGCTGCGCTCCGTCCTCGGG
>JBGALT010000235.1:0-8919 GCA_044223665.1 Sandaracinaceae bacterium
CGAGCGCGACGCCCATCGCATGAGCGCTCGCGACTCGTCGCGCGGCAGCTGCACGGTCGAGCTCGCGACCGAGCACGTGCTCGCGTGGTCGTGCTCGGCCGGGTTCGCGCGCATCGTCGTCGTCGATGGCGCGCACGTGGTGCCGAGGCCCGAGGTCGAGCTCCGTGACGCGGCCACGCGCGATGAAGTGCTCGGGCACGTGTGCCCGGTGTGCGCGACGGCGGGCGCGTGTCCGGACGAGCCGCTCCGGACCTCGGAGGCGGCGGGCGCGGGCAGGCACCTCACGGAAGCGCTCGCCGTCCACGTCGAAGGATGCGGCGAGGTGGAGATCCCGTGGGCGCTCCTCGCCGGGCGCCTCGCGCCGGAGAGCCCGCTCGCCCACGCGCTCGGCGCGGTCTTCGCGAGCGCGACGCCGCGAGCGCTCGAGACGCCCGTCACCCCGCTCGTCGAAGAGCGGGCGGTCTCGCGCGTGCAGCTGCTGCGACAGTCCGACGACGCGCGCGGTCTGCTCGAGCTGTGGCGCACGCTGCCGAGCGAAGGGCGGAGCGCGGTTCGCCTCGCGCGCCCCGCGCACTGGGGGACGCCGCCGTTCTCGCTGCGCTACGGCCTCGTCGTGCCGGAGCCTGCCAGCCCGGCGCTGATCGCCCCGCGCGCGACCGCGCTCGGAGCGAGCGCGGCGATCACCGAAGCGCAGTCCGACACGCTCGCCGAGCTCGAGGAGCGCGAGGTCGCCCTGAGCGACACGACGCTCCCGGCGCACGCCAACGCCTTGCCCTTCGCGCTCGTCGGTGCCCGCGTGGTGGTCGTCCGCGGCCGCATGAGCGACGGGTTCTTCGAGGAGAGCTCGGGGCTGCCGGCGGCGCGCGCGTGGACGTACGCGGTGTCGAGCGAGACGCTCGGGGGCTGGATCGAGAGCGCACGCCTGGGCGCGCCCTCGGCCTGTCCCACGCCGGATGCGCAGGCGTTCGAGCCGGTCGACGTCTGGCGGCGCAGCGCGGCCCGGGTCCTCTTGCGAAGCCACGAGGGCGCCTCCCCCGATCGCGTCCTCTATTACACGCCGGCTCCGCCCAACATGATCCACGACACGCGCTGGAGCCTGCGCGCGCTCGACGGATGCACGCCGGGCGCGGTGGTCGCGTCGGGGGGCGACACCGGCTCCTCGCTGCAGGTGCTCCTGCGACCCGCCGACGAAGCGTCGACGGCGTGGCTGATCGCCGAGTCGGCATCGCTGCCCGCGGGCCGGCACTGGCGCATCGTCTCGGTCGCGAGCGGCCAGCCCGTGTGGGAGGGCGATGCGGGCATCGACGCGGTGCAGATGCCGCTCGCGGGGGGCGCCGGGGAGGCGTGGCGCCCGCTCGCCGTGCGGTCGGGCGAGGGCGTCGCCACGTGGCACTGGGACGGCACGACGCTCGTCCCGGACTGACGCGACCGAGGAGACCGCGCGGGCCGCAGGCGCGCGAGCGAGCGCTTCGAGCCGAGCACGGCGAGGCTCGCACCTGCGGTACGGTGTGGCGATGCGACGCACTCTTTTCGCGCTCACCGGGCTCGTCTCTTCTCTCGGCGTCCTGGGCTGCTCGCCCTCACCGGCCGCGACCGACGCCGGCGCGGTGGACGCGTTCCGCGCGCCGATCGACGGCAACGGCGCCGACGTGAGCGCGCCACCGGTGGACGCGTACCTGCCGCGCTCCGACGCCGGCCGGCCTTCGGGCACGGTCGCCGAGCGTGCGCGCGCCATCGCCACCACGCTGCGCGGGAGCCCGCGCTTGCTCGTCGGCATGGGCAACGACCTCGACGGCGCGCCGACCTACGACGCCGATCGCGCGGGCGTGTACACGCTCGGGACGACGCTCGACATCCACTACACCTACCTCACGGGCTACTCCGACCAGGGCGGCTGGAGCACGTGGAACACCAACGGCGCCTTCGCGACGATCCTCGCCGACGCCTGCCAGCGCAACGGGGGCCTGGCGCCGATGTTCACCTACTACCAGCTCGCGCTCGACTACGAGAACGGCAACGACACGCTCCGCGATGCCGATCGCATGCACGTCTATCTGAGCGACGTGCACCTGCTCTTCCAGCGCCTGGGCGAGTACGGCCATCCTGCGCTCGTGCAGCTCGAGCCGGACTTCTTCGGCTACTTGCAGGCACGCATGCGCGACATGGGCACGACGCCCGACGCGTACGCCGCGGAGCTGCATTTCGGCGACGTCCCGGAGTGCGCGAGCGTCCCGGCCACCGCCGCGGGCCTGGTCGAGTGCTTCGTGCGGATGCGCGACGCGCTCGCGCCGATGACGCTCCTCGGCCTGCACGCCTCGGCCTGGGCCGACTCGTGGGACGACCGGACCGCGAGCCCCTCCGAGATCGAGGCGAAGGCACAGAGCGTCGCCGCGTTCCTCGGCGCGATGCGCGCGGACCTCGTGGAATTCGTGACCGTGGAGGCGCTCGATCGGGACGCGGGCTTCTGGGAGACGAGCGGCGGCAACGCCGGCACGTGCTCGGTGACCGGTGGCACCCGCGGCGCGGTGTACTGGGACGAGACGAACGCGACGCGCCCCAACTTCACCGATCACATCCACTGGGTGTCGGCGCTGACGACGGCGCTCGGTCGCCCGGCGCTCTGGTGGCAGCTGCCGTTCGGCGCGCCCGAGACGACCTGCGGCGGCCCCGGCGGCGGCAGCGACGGCCACTGGCGCGACAACCGCGTGCACTACTTCTTCTCGCACCCCGAGCAGCTCGTGGCCGCCGGCGCGTTCGGCATGGTCTTCGGCACCGGCGCCGGGCGGCAGACCGACTGGACCACCGACGGGAATGCGTTCCACGACGCGGTGAACGCGTACGTCGCCGCGCCCGTGGGGCTGTGAACCCCGGGGGTCGATGACTCCGCATCCGCGTACCTCGGGTGCATCGACTGGTACGGAGATACCGTCTTCAACACGCTCCAGATCGCACGCTTCGTCGCCGAGTGGCGGAGGGCCGTCGCGGAGGAGCCGGACCCTGCCGCCCGAGAGCTGTTCTCCCGCGTGGAGCGCCTGGCTCTCCGGTGCGCCGAGGGCGTGCATCTCTGTTGAAGTTCGGGAGCGTCCTCGTGCGCGGCACGCTGCCGTTCGGCTACCTCGCCGAGTGGCAGCGGAGCATCGACGACGCCGAAGTCGGGAGTGCGTCGGTGGAAGCCTACGCGGACGTGCCCCTCGACCCCACGCAGCGGCTCTTGGTGGGAGGCGGGCTCGTCATGCCCTCGGGCACCGACCCGACCTGTGTCGACAGCTGCAGCACCACCGGCATGCGCGTCCGCACGCGCGCCTGGCAGATCACCGTTCGCGACGGCGCGTGGTGGTCCGACGAGACCGTGACGCTCGTCCCGGCCATCGACTACACGCTCGGCATCCCGTGGTTTCTGCTCCACGCGGTGGGGAGCGTGCCCATCTTCTTCCCGATCGATCCGAACATCGGTGGCCCGCAGCCCGCCGCACGCGGCGCCGTCGACGTGATGCCCTCCCTCGAGATCCAAGCCGCCGTGCGCGTCGAGCGCTGGGTCGACGTGGGGGCCTCGTTCCTCGGCTGGGTCATCGCCACCGCCGACGACGCGACGGCGCTCACGCCGCCGCCTCCGCCCGGCGTTCCCGTGATCGTCGGGTGGGACCGCCACGTCGGCCAGCGAGCACAGGCGGCGCTCACGGCGTTCGTCCGCACCGACCCGGAGCTCGATGCGCCCGTCGGCGGCGCGCTCGAGCTCCTGTTCGACCTCGACGCGTGGCACACGACCGAGCCCGTCGCGAACTGGCTCGGTCAGTCCTGGTCGATCCAGGGATCCCTGCACGGGCGTCTCGATGTGGGCCTCTGAGTCGCGTGCCGTCGAGATGACCAACCGCTACGCCCGGATGGTCATGTCGATGCGGCCGTTGCGGGTGGGAATCGCGGTGGCGAAGGCACGCCTCGCGGAGGTCGTGCGGGCCTCGCCGAAGCGGCGCACGATCATCCAGCGGCGCGGGGCGGACGTCGCCGTGGTCATCGGGATCGACGAGCTGCGAGAGCTCGAGACCGTGCGCGAGCGCGCGGCGGGCACGGCACCGTTGCTGGCCCGCCTGGCGACGTGGCGCGACGCACACGGCGGCGACGACGACTTCGCGCCCGAGCCCGCACGCTATGCTGCGGAGGAGCCGTTCGCGGCGCCGAGACGGGCCCGGCGTGGACGCTGAGCGCTGGCTCCTCGCGCCGCTGCGCGCATCGAGGCGAAGGCGTGCAGCGCGATTCAGAGCACCGTGGCGGTGACGCCGCTCAGGTCCTGATCGTCGTCGCCGTTGCCCGTCGCGACGACGGCGCTCAGCGTCGCGGTGCCGGTGCCGGCGCCCGCCTGCTTGAGCTTGATCCCGTCGGCGGCGTTGCCGGTCACTTCGGCGTCGTCGATCGACGCGACGAGATCGCCGGCGCCGCCCTCGGAGAACTGCATGCCGTCGTCGGCGTCGTCGCACGCGCGAACGTCCTCGAGGGTCGCCGAGAGCGCGCCGTCGCCGGCCTCGTCGAGCTTCATGCCGTCCTTCGCGTTCTCCCGCGAGTCGACGTGGCGTGCGGTCAGCGTCACGTCGCCGGCGGAGGCTTCCTCGAACTGGAAGCCGTCATCGCCGTTTCCTCGGAACTGGTCGCGCTCCAGCGCGACCGTGACCGACCCCGCGCCGTCCTCGGAGACCTTCGCGCCCTCGGCGCCGTTGGCCGTCAGGCGGCTCCAGGTGATCGACGCCGTGGCGTCGCCGTCGCCCGCCTCGTCGAGATCGAGGCCCTGATCGAAGTTGCCCTCCACCGCGACCAGGCGCGCCGTGAGCACGACGTCGCCTGCGCCGGCCTCGTCCACGTCGAGGCCGTCGTCGGGCTCTCCGGTCACGTCGTTGCCCTCGCCGTTGGCCTCGATCGACACGAGCGCGAGATCGACCCGCACCGAGCCCTCGCCCTCTTCGTCGAGCTCGATGCCGTCGAAGGCGTTGCCACGGATCCGCGAGCGCACGATCACGCTCGTCACGTCGCCGGCGCCGCCCTCGTCCACGCGGATGCCGTCCACGTCGTCGAAGAGGCCCGAGCGCCCGTTGTCCTCGATCCGCGTGTCGATCAAGCGGAGGCCGATGCCCGCGCTCGAGGTCTCGCCGCCACCGATGCCGTCGCCGCGCTCGTCGATGCGGATTCCCTCGGCTGCCATCCCGCGCACGACGACGTCTTCGAGCGACACCTCGATCGTGCCGGTCGCGCTCGCCGGGGCCTCGATCAGGATCCCGCGTGCGCCGCCGTCCTCGAGCACGACGCGCGAGAGCGAGACGTCGGCGCCGCCGTCGATCACGAGCGCATCGAACGCGCCGGCCGTCGTGACGCTCACCCCGCCTCCCTCGATGCGTAGGGGCTGGCTTCCCGAGTAGACGAGCGAGCTCTCGAGCACCACGTGCAAGCAGCGTCGCGTCACCACGATGCGCTCGGCGCGCGGGCTCTCGCTCGCGATGCGCAGCGCCTCGCGCAGCGATCCGCGGCCGTCGTCGCGGCTCGTCGTGACGAGCACGTCGCGCGCTTCGGCGCGGCTCGGAATGGCTGCCGCGACGAGCGCGACGAGACCGATGGCGATGGTGATGCGGGCAGGGCGGGTGCTCGGGCTCATGCGACCTCCTGGGTGAGAGAGCCAACCTATCGAGCGCGTGCGCGTCGCGCGTCGGGGCAACACCCGACGTCGCTCGTCGGGGTTTCCCCGATGGTCCGGGTCGGTGCGAACGGGCACGTTCGCGATCGATGGGCGAGCCGAAGCGCAGGATCGGCGAGAGCGACGCAGCGGAGAACCAAGCGCGCATGCGCTCCGCCGAGCACGTTCGCCTGCGACGCGTCGGGCCGTTCTGCGTCGGGGCCGAGCTCGCGCGCGGCGGCATGGCGAGCGTTCACGTCGCGACCCTCGATCCGAGCCAGCGCACGCCGTCGACGCCCGAGGCCGAGGTCTTCGCGATCAAGATCATGCTCGCCGAGCGGGCCGACGACGGCGACTTCGTCGAGATGTTCTTCGACGAGGCTCGAATCGCCTCGCGCATCCGGCACGAGAACGTGTGCGCGGTCCACCGATTCGGTGAGGTCGACGACACGCTCTACCTCACGATGCCGCTGCTCGACGGCGTGCAGCTGGGCGCGCTGCGGCGCGCGGTGGTCGCGGCGGGCCTGCCGCGCGATCCGGCCTGGCGCCGGGTCGCCGTCCGCATCGTGTCCGACGCGTGCGCGGGCCTGCACGCCGCGCACGAGCTCGTCGACGACGCGGGCGCCCCGCTCTGCGTCGTTCATCGCGACGTCTCGCCGCAGAACGTGCTCGTCTGCCGCGACGGCACCACGAAGGTGCTCGACTTCGGGATCGCCCGGGCCGCCCACCGCATCCACGCGACGAGCGTCGGCGTCGTGAAGGGCAAGTTCGCCTACATCGCGCCCGAGCAGATCCTCGGCACCGGCGTCGATCGACGGGCCGACGTGTGGTCGCTCGGCGTGCTGCTCTGGGAGCTGCTGGCGGGCGAGCCGCTCTTCCGGCGCAGCTCCGATCTCGACACGATCAGCGCGGTGCTGCGCCCGGCGGTGCCTCCGATCGAGGGCGTCGACGACGAGCTGTTTGCGATCGTGCGCGAAGCGCTCCGCTCCGAGCCGCGCCTTCGTCCCGAGAGCGCCCTGGCGATGCGCGCGTCGCTCGAGGGCTGGCTCGCGCGCGAGCGCGCGGTGGGCAAGCACGACGTGGCGCAGTTGGTCGCGAGGGTCCTTCCGGCCGAGGAGCAGGGCCGGCCGCGCTCCCGATCGCGACCGCCGCGTCGCGCGCCCTCGCTGCCGCCCGCGCCCGCACCCGCGCGCGACGGGCGGGATCCGACCGTGCGCTTGCTGCCTCGACGGCGCGAGCAGGTCGCGCGCGCGGGCGCCACCGAGGCGCTCGCCCGACCGTCTTGCTCGGGCAACCCCGCAACGGGACCGCCCAGCCGAGGCCGAGCGCTCCCCCGCCTCGTGCTCGTCGGCCCCTCGCTCTTGGCGATCGCGGTGGCGCTCGCCGTCTACCTGCTCGCCACCCACTGAGGGCCCGACCGGAGCTCTCGCGCCGTTGTCTGCCGGCCCGAGCGCAAGCGGCCGTGCCTCGCGCAGATCGGGGGGCGACACGCTCTCTCGTCACGCCGCGTGCCGCATCGGCGCGGTCGGGCCCGTCGAGCCGGACGCGCCCTCGAGCCCATCGCCCACCGATCCGTCTTCATTCACCTCGACTCAGGAGAGACCATGCACCGTCATCCCCACTTCGCTCCGCGCCTTCCGATCGCTGCGCTCCTGCCGCTGGCGCTCTCGATCTTCCCGGCCTGCACCACGAGCCCGTCGTCGCCTGGCGTGGACGCGGCCGGGGGCGGCGGAAACGATGGCGGAGGCGTCGACGCGCACGCGACGAGCGACGCGGGAGCCGATGCCTTCGTCGGCACGGACGCGCTCACCGAGACCGACGCGTTCGCGGGCACCGACGCGTTCGCGGGCACCGACGCATTCGCCGAGCCCGACGCCTTCGCGGAGGCCGACGCCTTCGTCGCGCCCGACGCCTTCGTGCCGCCGGCGACGCCGAGCCCCGGGGACCTCGTCATCACCGAGATCATGGCGGCGCCGTTCGGCTACGCCGACGACTCCCTCGCCGAGTGGGTCGAGATCCACAACCCGAGCGCGACCGTCACCTACGAGCTCCAGGGGTGCGTCTTCTCCGACAAGCCCGCCGACGACGACTACACGATCTCGCGCTCGCTCCTGGTCCCGCCGGACGGATACGTCGTGCTCTCGAGCGCGGCGTTCACCGTCGCGACGCACGGGTTCGTCTCCGACGAGGTCTACGGCGCGACCGGGACGGGGCTCTCGGGCACGGGAGACGCGCCCACGCTGAAGTGCGGCGGGATGGTCATCGACACCGTCGCGTACTCGGCGGCGAGCGGCTTCCCCGTTCCGGACGCCATGGAAGGCCACACGCTCGCGCTCGACCCGGCCTCGTCGGACGCGACGGCCAACGACACGGGGACGCACTGGTGCTTCGGCGTCACCTCGTTCTTCGCGGCGACCGGCGGTGACGACTACGGCACCCCCGGGGCGGCCAACGAGGCGTGCCCGTGAGCGCGTGGCTCCGCGTGCTCGCGCTCGCGTCGGCGCTCTTCGCGTCCGCCGCGAGCGCGCAAGACGCGCAGGAAGGCGACGTGTCCGCGGCCGCCGATGCCTACGTCCGCGCGCAGCAGGCCGAGCTCCGCGGCGAGTGGGCCGAGGCGGCCCAGCTCTACGCGCTCGCGGATCGCATCGCGCCGAGCCCGGAGGCGCTCCGCAGCGCGGCGCGCGCGGCCATGGAGGCGGGACAGCACGCGACGGCGGCCACGCACGCCGCGCTGCTCCTGTCGCGCACGCCGGTGGAGGAGGCCAGCCGCACGCTCGCCGACGACGTGCTCCGGCGCACCGAGGCCGAGCTCGCGCGCGTGGAGGTCCGCTGCGCGCGTGCGTGCCAGGTGACGATCGATGGGCGCGTCGTGCCCGGCCGTGCGGCGGAGGAGCGCGTGATCTACGCGCGCCCCGGCACGCGGCGGCTGCGCGCGTCGTTCGGCAGCGGCGCGCTCGGAAGCGAGCAAGAGGTCGCGCTCCACGCCGGCGAGCGCGCGGCGATCGACCTCGGGGCGCCCGCGACGGAGAGGGCGCCCGCGGCGTCGGCGGAAGGAGGCGGGGGCGGCCTGACGCCTTGGCTCTTCGCGACCGGCCTCGTGCTGACGGCGGTCTCCGGCGCGCTCTCGATCTGGTCGGGGGTCGACGTGCTCGAGGCCCACTCCCACTACGATCCGGCGGCCGCCGACGCCGAGGCCGCGTTCGCGCACGGCCGCGAGCTCGAGACGCGCACGAACGTGCTCTTCGCCGTGACCGGTGGGCTCGCGA
>JBGALT010000236.1:0-8948 GCA_044223665.1 Sandaracinaceae bacterium
TCGGGGCGGCGGGATTCGAACCCACGACCCCCAGACCCCCAGTCTGGTGCGCTAACCAGGCTGCGCTACGCCCCGGAGCTCGATCCGCCGCTTCGTCTCGAGAGACGAACCACCGAACCGAATTCGACCGGTCACTCGATCGCCCGGCGAACCGGGGGCCGGACAATACTCGGATTCTTCCCCGGAGCAAGGGCCAGCACGAAACAAGTGCGGCGCGAGACCGGGCCGCGAGAGAGACGGGGACGCCGCGCGCAGAGACGGCTCGCGCGAGCGCGCGCCTACTCTTCGATGCGTCGCTCGCGTCCGGCGAGCGAGAGCGGCACCACCGTCGCGCTGAGCGGGCTCGCCGCGGCGGGTCGCGCCGGCGCGAGCGCGCGCTCGTCGAGCACGACGACCGGCACGCGTCGCCCACCCAGGCCGTCGAGCCGCGCGAGCAGACCGGCGAGCTCGGCGCGGATCGCGACCAGCTCCGCCCGGTGGGACGTGCCCACGTCCTCGGGCCTCGCGGCACCGGGCTCGACCTCCACGTGCCCGAGCTCGCGCAGCTTGCGCCGTGCGCCCGCGATCGTGAACCCCTCGTCCTGCAGCAGGCGCTTGATGACGAGCGCGAGCTCCACGTCGCGCCGCCGGAACTGGCGGTGCGCGCCGCGGGTCTTCATCGGCTTGAGGACGCCGAACTCTTCTTCCCAGTAGCGCAGCACGTGCGGGCGCACGCCGACGAGCTCGGCGACCTCGCCGATGCGGAAGAACAGCTTGTCCGGGAGGACGGGGCGCATGGTCAGGCTCGGGATCGGGAGGAGGAACGTCGCCGGACGGCTCAGCCGCCCTGGCCCCCGCCCTCGCTCGCGCCGCCGTGACCGTTGCCGGGCACCGACCCGACAGAGCCCGCGCTCGCGACAGAGCCCGCGCTCGCGACAGAGCCCGCGCTCGTGACAGAGCCCGCGCTCGCGACAGAGCCCGCGCTCGCACCCGCGGCGCCGCCGGTCACCTTGTGCGGGTTCAGGGCGTGCTTGAGCTTGTCGGAGGGGTGGAACTTGAGGACGCGCCGTGCCGTGATCGGAATCGGCGCGCCCGTCTGCGGGTTGCGCCCGACGCGCTGCTTCTTGGCGCGGACGACGAAGTTCCCGAAGCGGGCGATCTTGATCTTCTGCCCGGTCTCGAGGACCTCCTTCATGGCGTCGAAGACGGCCTCGACGACCTCGCTCGCTTCCTTCTTCGAGAAGCCGCCCACGCGATCGTAGATGGCGTCGATGATCTCGGCTTTCGTCATCGATCGATCCTCCGACAGACGGACCGAGGGAAACACGACCACCGGCCGAGTTCAAGCCGAACGCGTCGGTCGCGCGCGCCACCGCGAGCGTGCGCGCGCACGAATGTCAAGCGACGCTTGGGCGAGCCAAAGCCGATCTCGCGGCCGCATGCAAGCGCTCGCGACGGGATGGGTCAGGCGCGCAGACGTGCGCCGAAGCGCGCCTCGGCGGCGCCGACCACGGCGGCGTGCGCGGTCTCGACGCGTGCGTCGGTGAGCGTCGCGTCGCGGTCGCGGTACGCGATGCGGAACGCGAGGCTCTTGCGTCCGTCGGGCACCGGCTTGCCGCGGTAGACGTCGAAGAGCGTGACCTCTTCGGCCAGGCCCGCGGACGCGCGCTGGAGCACCTCGGCGACCTCGGCCACCTCGACGCGCTCGTCGACGACGACGGCGACGTCGCGCTGCACCTTCGGAAAGCGCGGAAGCTCGGCCACCGCGCTCTGCCCGTGGGCCTCGGCCAAGCGCACGAGGGCGTCGGCATCGAGCTCGGCGTAGACCGGCCGCTGCGTGAGGCCGTGCGCGTCCTGCACGTCGGGGTGCAGCTCGCCGATCGTGCCGATCGGCTCGCCGTCCACCCGCACGCCGGCCGAGAAGCGCGGATGGAGGGCCGGCGCGTCGGCGGCGAGGCGCTCGTCGCGCACCGTCGTGACGCTCAGGCCGAGCGAGCGCAGGATGGCCTCGAGCGCGCCCTTCGCATCGTAGAAGTCGACGACGTCGCTCTCGCCGATCCACTGGTCGCGCGGCCCCGCCAGCAGGATCGCGAGACGCAGGCTCTCGCGCGCGGGGACGTCGGTCGCGCCCGTCGATGCGGAGGGCGCGTAGATGCGCGCGAGCTCGAACAGACGCACGCGCGGCGACTGGTGTCGCTCCGAGCGGCTCGCCGCAGCGAGCAGGCCCGGAAGGAGCGAGGTCCGCATCACGCTGCGCTCCTCGCTGAGGGGATTGGCGAGCGTGATCGCCGCGCGGCTGGCGCGGGCCTTCTCGAGGTCGGCGGGCGCACAGAAGGTGAACGCGACCGCCTCGTAGAGGCCGGCGGCCATCGCGGCGCGCCGGAGCGCGCGGAGCAGGGCCGGGCGCTTGCTGCGCGGGCGCCCGTCGGGCAGCGGCGCGAAGAGCTCGCTCGGGATGCGATCGTAGCCGCGGACGCGCGCGATCTCTTCGGCGAGATCCTCGGGGCGCGTCAGATCCGGCCGGTACAGGGGCGCCGTCACGCGCCAGCCTTCGTGCTCGCCCGGCGAGACGGCGCAGCCGAGCGCCTCGAGGATCCGGCGGGCGTCGTTCGGCGGAACCTCGTCGCCGAGGAACCGCGCGAAGTAGCTGGGGCGCACGTCGATGGCGACGGGCGCGATGCGGCGCGGGTGCGCATCGACGATGCACGGCGAGGGCGCGGCCTCGGTGACCTGGGCCAGCACCGTGGCGACCCGTCGCGCGACGAGCGGGAGCGCGCCGGGGTCGGCGCCACGCTCGAAGCGATGGCTCGCCTCGCTGTGCAGGCCGTGACGACGCGCCGTTCGACGCACCGAGCGCGGGTCGAACCACGCCGCCTCGAGCAGGACGGTCTCGGTCGACTCGGTCACGGCGCTCTCGGCGCCGCCCATCACGCCGGCGAGCGCGATCGGCCCCTCGACGTCGGCGATCACGAGGTCGTCGGCGACGAGCGTCCGCTCCACGCCGTCGAGCGTGCGCAGCTTCTCGCCCGCCTTCGCGAGCCGCACGATCACCCGCCCGCCGCGGATCTTCGCGAGGTCGAACGCGTGCGTCGGGTGGCCCGTCTCGAGGAGCACCCAGTTCGTCGTGTCCACGATCGCGTCGATGGAGCGCTGGCCCAGCACGAAGAGCCGGTGGCGCATCCAGAACGGCGAGGGACGCGTCCGCCCACGGTGGAGCACGAGCCCGAGGTAGCGCGGGCAGCGCGCGGCATCGTGGATCTCGATCGGCATCGTGAGCGGCACGCCCGAGAGCGGCGCCACCATGCTGATCGTCTCGCTGGGCGAGCCGCTCCCGGCGAGGAGCGGCAGGCCCTCGTTGCCGGGCGGCGGCGGCGGCAGCTCCGAGAGCATGCGCGCAGGGACCTCGCGCAGGCGCGGCGCGAAGGGAACGCCGAAGACGACGCTCAGCTCGCGCGCCAGGCCGAGGTGCCCGAGCGCATCGGGGCGGTTCGGCGTCACGTTGATCTCGAGGATCGTGTCCTCGAGCGAGAGCGCCTTCACGATCGGCGCGCCCACCTTGGGCGCCCCCTCGAGGATGAGGATCCCGTCGTGATCGTGGCCGATCCCGAGCTCCTTCTCGCTCGCGAGCATGCCCTGCGAGGGCGCGCCTAGGACGTCGCGCGCGGCGATGACCATCCCGTCGGGCAAGCTCGCCCCGACGCGCGCGAGCGCCACGCGCCCGCCCGGCGCCGGCACGTTCGGCGCGCCGCAGACCACGTCGATCTCGCTCGTGCCGTCGAAGACGCGGACGAGGGTGAGCTTGTCCTTCTTCGGGTGCGGCTTCTTCTCGCGCACCTCGCCCACGACGACGCCGTCGAGGCCGGTGCCGAAGGTCTCGGTGCCCTCGACCTCGAGGCCCGCGCGCGTCAAGCGCTCGGCCATCTCGGTCGGCGAGGCGTCGATGCCGGAGATCTCGCTCAGCCAGCGGGTGGAAGCCTTCATGGTCGCTCGCTCACAACTGGGTCAGGAAGCGCATGTCGTTCTCGTAGAGCATGCGGATGTCGCGGATTCCGTGGCGGAGCATCGCGATGCGGTCGATGCCCATGCCCCACGCGAAGCCGGTGAAGGACGGATCGGTGACGCCGCAGCGCTCGAGGACGACGGGGTGGATCATCCCGCAGCCGAGCACCTCGATGAACCCGGTCGCTTTGCAGGTGCGGCAGGCCGCCGTGCGCGCGCGCTGTGCGTCGGTGCCGGCGCCCTCCCACGGGCGGCAGAAGCTGCAACCGATGTCGAGCTCGCCGCCCGGCTCGACGAAGGGGAAGTAGCTCGGGCGGAAGCGCACCGGCACGTTCTCGCCGAAGGTGCGGTGCACGAACGCGGTGAGCACGCCCTTGAGGTGCGCGAAGGTGACGCCGCGATCGACGAGGAAGCCGTCGATCTGGTGGAACATCGGCGAGTGCGTCGCGTCGTCGTCGCGCCGGTACACGGTGCCCGCCGTGACGACGGCCATCGGCGGCTTGCGGCGCAGCATCTCGTGCACCTGGATCGAGGTCGAGTGCGTGCGGAGGACGACGTGCTCGTCGACCGAGCCGTCGGGGCGCTTCAGGAAGAAGCTGTCCTGCATGTCGGTCGCGGGGTGGTCGGGCGGAAAGCCCAGGCGCGCGAAGTTGAAGTCCGTCAGCTCGATCTCGCGGCTCTCGGCGATCTCGAAGCCGAGCGAGGCGAAGCCGTCGAGGAGCTCCTCGATCGTCGCCGTGATCGGATGCGGCCGCCCCGGGCGCGTCGCGCGGCCGGGGAGCGACACGTCGATGGGCGGGCCGGACAGGTCGGCGTCGCGTGCGGCGCGCGCGAGGCCTCCGAGGCGAGCGTCGAACGAGGCCGCGATGGCGCTCTTGACCTGGTTGGCCTTCTGTCCGAGCTCCTTGCGGCGGTCGCCGGGGAGCGAGGGCATGAGCTTCAAGAGGGCCGTCAGCTCGCCGCTCGGGCCGGCGAAGCGGGCGTTGGCGGCGCGCAGCGATCCCTCGTCGGTGCACGCGGCGAAGGCCTTCTCGTGCTCGGCGGCGATCTTCGCGAGACCTTCTTCGAACGCACGAACCGAGTCGCTCATCGTGACGTCTCCAAATGCGAAAAGGCAGGAAGCAGGTCGCCCTGCCTTCCTGCCTCTCGATCGGTTGCCTCTCGATTGGGGTCAGCGGGCGGCGTCGACGACGGCCTTGAAGCCGCCGGGATCGCTCAGCGCCAGATCCGCCAGGATCTTGCGGTCGAGGCCGATCTGCGCGCCCTTGAGCTTCGCGACGAGCTTGCTGTAGCTGACGCCCAGCTGGCGCGCGCCGGCGTTGATCCGGGCGATCCAGAGGCGGCGGAAGTCGCGCTTCTTCTCGCGGCGGTTGCGGAACGCGTCGATCCAGCCGCTCCGGACCTGCTCCTGCGCGTCCGTGAAGATGCGGCCCCGCGCACCGTAGAAGCCCTTGGCGAGCTTCAGGATCTTGTTGCGGCGACGACGCGCCTTGAAACCACGCTTTGCTCTCGGCATGACGACTCTCGAAGTGGGAAGAAGAAGAGACCAGGTTCAGCGGCCCGCGGCGAGCGAACGGGAGAGGGGCCCCAACTTTCGGTCCCGAAAGTAGGGGGAGGGTGCCGATGCACCCTCCACGATCAACCGTAAGGCAGCAGCCGGCGGATCAGATGCGCGTGCGACTCGTGGAGAATCGCGTTCTTGCGCAGGCGACGAAGGCGGTTCGAGCTCTTGCCACGCATCATGTGGCTCAGCCCGGCGCTGCCCATGCGCACCTTCCCGGTGCCCGTGAGCCACATGCGCTTCTTCGTGCCGCTGTGGGTCTTCATCTTCGGCATGTTCGATCGACTCCGCTTTTCTCTACCGACGGCTCCAGCGCGCACGCGGACCGCGGGGGAGGCGGGTTGTACCAGCAGAAACCGACGCGTCAAGAGGCGTCGAGGTCGAGGATCTTGCCCGGGTTCAGGATCCCGGCGGGATCCAGCGTCGCCTTGAGCCCCCGGAGCAGGGCCAGCTCGGCCGGCGTGCGCGAGTAAGAGAGGTACGGCTTCTTCAGCAGGCCGATGCCGTGCTCGGCCGAGATGCTGCCCTCGTGGGCGCGGACGAGCTCGAACATCGCCCGGTCACCGGCCTTGGCGTGGGCGAGGAACTCGGGCACGGGCATCGCGTCGGGCTTCATCACGTTCACGTGCAGGTTGCCGTCCCCGACGTGCCCGAAGAGGCAGATCTCGAAGCCGGGCCACTCCTTCGCGAAGAGGGCGTCGAGCGCGGCGCAGAACGGGGAGAGGGCGGCGATCGGCAGCGCGATGTCGTTCTTGTGGGGTAGGCCCGTCGCGCTGAGCGACTCGCTGATGCCCTCGCGCAGCTCCCAGAGCGCGCGCGCCTGGGCCGTGCCTTCCGCGAGCGTCCCGTCGAGCACGAGCTCCTTCTCCATCAGATCGGCGAGCCAGCCCTCGATCGCGTCGCGGCGCGTGCCCTCGACCTCCACGAGCACGAAGTGGCTCGCGCTTCCCGCGATGGGCATCACGACCTTGCGGTGCCGCGACAGGCGCGCGTAGCAGCGGTCGGTGAACATCTCGAACGCGCTGAGGACGAAGGGCCCACGCCGCGCCGCATCGAAGAGCGCGAGCACGGCGGCGAGGTCCTTCACGGCGAAGAGCATCACGTCGAGATGCCCCGGCAGCCGCGTGAGCTTGAGGGTCGCCTCGGTCACGATCCCGAGCGTGCCCTCGGTGCCGATGAAGAGCTGCCGCAGGTCGGCGCCGGTGTTGTTCTTCTCCAGCGCGCCGTTGAGCCGAAGGACCTCGCCGCTCGCGGTGACGACGACGAGGCCGAGCACCCACTGCCGCGTGAGGCCGTAGCGGATGACCTTCACGCCACCGGCGTTGGTCGCGATGTTGCCACCGACCGTGCTGGAGCCCTTCGAGGCGAAGTCGACGGGCCACGTGAGGCCCTGCGGCTCGCAGTGCTGGTGCACCGCTTCGGTGACCGCGCCGGCCTCGACGTGGACGGTGAGCGCGCGCGGATCGACGGGCCCCATCGCGCGCATCTTGGAGAGCGAGAGGACCACCTCGCCGTGCGCGGCGACGGCGCCCGCGGCGAGGCCGGTGCGCCCTCCCGAGGGGACGATGGCAGCGCCCGCCGCGGCGCACGCCTTCACGACGGTCGCGACCTCGGCCGTCGAGCGCGGGAAGACGATCATCGAGGGCGCCGGCGGGACGACCTTGGTCCAGTCGCGCCCGTACACCGCGAGGTCCGCCGGATCGAGAGAGACGGCGCTCTCGCCGAGCGCGGCGCGGAGGTTGGCGGCGAGCGCGTCGCGGGCCGCGGCATCGAGCGGGGAGGGCACGCGCGCGTCCTACCACGCGCGTTCGCCGGCGGCTCGATCGGCCGCCGCGCTCAGGCGGGCATCGGGCCCACCTAGCGCGAGGCGGGTCGAATGAGGCGGCCGGTCCGGCGCTGCTCGTCGACGTGCGCGCACCAGCCGAGGACGCGCCCGACGGCGAAGGTCGGCGTGAACGCGGCGCGATCGATGCCCACCGCGTCGAGGATGACCGCCGTGTAGAACTCGACGTTCGCGCGGAGCGCACGGTCGGCGTGGCGAGCGGCCAGCTGTCGCTCGGCCTCGCGCTCCACGGCGCGAGCGAGCGCGAGCTTGCCCTCGGCGAGCCCGGCGCGCTCGAGCGCCTCGATGCCCGCCTCGAGGACGGCCGCGCGCGGATCGCGGACGCGGTAGATGCGATGGCCCATGCCCATGATCCGGCGGCCCGCGGCCAGCTCACCCTCGATCCACGCGGGCGCGTGCTCGGGGCTGCCGACGGCGTCGAGCATGTCGAGGACCGGCCCCGGCGCGCCGCCGTGCAGAGGCCCCTTGAGCGCGCCGATCGCCGCCACGACGGCCGAGACGTCGTCCGAGCCGGTGGAGGCCACGACGCGCGCGGTGAACGTGGACGCGTTCATTCCGTGATCGGCGACCGTCACCAGGTAGCGATCGAGCGCCGCTGCCGCCGGCGCGCTGGGCGTCGTGCCGGTCGCCATCCAGAGGACGTCGGCCGCGTGCCCGAGGCTCGCGTCGGGCGGCACGAGCGCCCCGCCGCTGCGCGTGCGCTGCCATGCCGCGGCCGCGACGCCGACGCCCGCGACGAGGTCGAGCGCCACGTCGCGCGCCGGATCCACGACGAAGCGGGCGACCAGCGCGCGGAGCGCGTCCATTCCGTCGGCGTAGCGCAGGGCCGGATCGCGCGGGTCGATCGCCGCGAAGGCCCGCACGCGGGCCTCACCGAGGAGGGTGCGGATCTCGGCCGCGCGCGCCGCCGCGGGCAACGCGCCGGTGCGGAACAGCTCCACGACCTCCTCGAGCGCGTGGCGTCCGGCGAGCGCCTCGACCGGGTGCCCGGCGAGGATCAGCTCGCCCCGCTCACCGTCCACGTGCGAGAGCCGCGTCTCGGCGGCGATGATCCCTTCGAGCCCACCCCTGTCGCGTGCCGCGCCTACCGTCTGCGTCGTGGTCGTCATGGCTCACTCCTCGCGCCATGCCCCTTGTCGACGGGCCGGCGACGCGAGACAACGTGATGCATGAAACGTGTGGATCAACGTGGATCCATCGATCCACATGATGCAATCGACGATGCATGGATCGGCGCCGCGGACGCAGCCGCCTTGCTCGGCGTGAAGCGCCCGACGCTCTACGCGTACGCGAGCCGCGGTCTCGTGCGCTCGATCTCGCGCGGCGGGCGCGACCGCGTGTACCGGCGCCAGGATCTCGAGCGTCTGCGCGCGCGCAGCGCCGCGCGCGCGGGGCACGCAGCCGTCGCCGCCGGCGCGCTGCGCTGGGGCGAGCCGGTGCTGGACACGGCGCTCAGCAGCGTGTCGGGGAGCGAGCTGCACTATCGCGGGCGCAGCGCGGCGGCGATCGCCCGGAGCGGCGCGCGCTTCGAGACGGTGGCGCACTGGCTCTGGGACGGGGTCTGGG
>JBGALT010000237.1:0-8740 GCA_044223665.1 Sandaracinaceae bacterium
AGCGCTGCACCGCGCCCGCCACGCAGCGCCCGGCCGTGCAGCTCTCGGCGCCGTTGCAGAACAGGCCGTCGTCGCAGTCCGTCGCCGTGCTGCACTCGGGAGCGTCGATCGCCGGGCCGCCATCCGTCCCACCGTCCGAGTCCGCCGGCGTCGGCGAGCCGCACCCCGGGGAGACGAGCAGGAGCGCGGGTGCGAGGACGAGCCAGCGTCGAGAAAGCATCCCCCGAGGGTACCCGAAGCGAGGCCCACGGGTGCCGGAGTTCGACGGAGGCAGGCTGCGCGCAGGCGTCGATCCGCCCTCGCAGCACCGGAAGATCCAGCGCCGTCGGACGGCGCTGCGCCGTCAGAAGACCCAGCTCGTTCGCATGCTGCGCACGAGATCGTCGCGCTCGGCGTCGCTGATCGCACGGTCGAAGTAGACGATCTCGCCGATCACCGCGTTGGAGTGCTCGGCGATGTCGGAGCCGCCGACGTAGAGCTGACCGCTGTTGCCGCTGATCGAGCTCGTCCCGGCCGACGCGACGTCGCGCCCGCTCGGAGACTCGGCGAGGAAGTCGCGGCTGCGGTCGGCGTGGACGCGCGCGACGAGCACGTACGCCTCGCCGATCGTCAGGTGGATCAGGCAGGCGTTGTTCTCGCCCGCCGACTGGAACTGGGTCGGACCGCTCGCCGTCCCCATGAGGCCGTCGTTCTCGATCGACCAGTCGGTGTCGCGGCTGCCGTGGTGCGCGATGGAGCCCCATGCCCCGGTGCTCTGGTATCGGAGGACGATCGCGACCGTCATCTCGACGGGGGTCGGAAACGCGGCCGTGCGCAGCGTCGCCGCGAAGAAGTTGATCGCGTTGCCCGTGCCGATGGCCGCCGGCACGGGGACCGCATTCCCCTCGAGCGCGAGCAAGTCGTGGTGGTTGGCGGTGAGGTCGGCCCACGAGACCACGGCCCCGATGTTGGTCGTGATGGACGAGCCGATGCGCGCGTCGAAGTGGGCAATCGGGCCGCGCGCCATGCAGACGCCGCTGGTGCAGGTTCCGGCGCACGCGCTGCCGCATCGGCCGCAGTGGGCGGCATCGCTCCGGACGTCGGTCTCGCAGCCGGCCGCCCCGAACGAGCAGTCGGCGTAGCCGTCCTCGCACGCGATCTGCGTGCACGTGCCGGCGATGCAGACCTGGCGCGTCTGCGGGAGCGAGCACATGGCGGAGGCGGTGGCCTCGTCGATGGCTCCGTCGCAGTCGTCGTCGAGTGCGTTGCATCCCTCGGTGGCGCCGGGCCGGCGGAGGGTGTCGGCGTCGTCGCAGTCGCCGCCCCGGCGGACGTAGCCGCCGGCGGAGGGTGTCGGCGTCGTCGCAGTCGCCGCCCCGGCGGACGTAGCCGGCGCTGGGGACGCAACCGACGATGGTGCCGCTGGCGGCGCTTCCGAAGCCGTCGCCGTCCTCGTCGCGGAAGAAGGCGATGGTCATCGCGTCCTCGTCGACGTGGGTGTCGCAGTCGTTGTCGCGCCCGTCGCAGGTCTCGGTGGTTCCCGGGCCGCTCGAGGGGTCGCGGTCGTCGCAGTCGCGCCCGAGCGGCGCTCCGCAGGCGGAGTCGGCGATGCCGTCGGCGTCGTCGTCCTCGAAGTCGCCGGCGGTGGGGAGGGCGTAGTCGGCGGCGCCGTTGCAGTCGTCGTCGAGGCCGTCGCAGATCTCTGCGCGGGCGGGGCTTCGTGCGTTGGTGGTGTCGTCGCAGTCGGTGCCGAGCAGGGAGTAGCCGACGGGCGGGATGCAGGAGACGAGGGTCCCGGAGGCGGCGCTGCCGAATCCGTCGGAGTCGGCGTCTCGGTACCAGGTGGTGTCTCCGGTGTGGTCGTCGACGGTGTCGTTGCAGTCGTTGTCGACGGTGTCGCAGACCTCGACGAGACGCCCGCTGCGGGTGCGGTCCGCGTCGTCGCAGTCGGTGTGATAGACGCTGACGCCGGCGGTGCTGGAGCAGGCCTGCATGGCGGCGGCGCTGCGGTCGCCGTCGCCGTCGAAGTCGGCGTCGGTGTAGACGGTGACGGTGACGCCCTCGTCGGTCATGGCGTCGCAGTCGTCGTTCAGGAGGTTGCAGACCTCGGTGGCGCCGGGGTGGGCATCGCGGCGGCCGTCGTTGCAGTCGTCGCCGCAGGCGGCGCCGTTGCAGCACTGATCGGACTCGAAGCCGTCGCCGTCGGCGTCCAGGGCGCCGTAGGTGGTGGCGACGCAGTCCTCGTCGTGGTGCTCGACGTCGCAGACCTCGGTGTTGCCGGGGAAGCGATTGCCGTCCTGGTCGTCACAGTCGTCGCCGAGGGGCTGGCTGGTCGGGTCCAGGCAGCTGGCGTCGAGCGAGCCGTCGCCGTCCTCGTCGGGCGCGCGATGAAGGCACGTGCGCAGCTCCTCCGAGCACGCATCGAGCGTGCACGCGATGCCGTCGTCGCAGCGCTGCACCGCGCCCGCCACGCAGCGCCCGGCCGTGCAGCTCTCGGCGCCGTTGCAGAACAGGCCGTCGTCGCAGTCCGTCGCCGTGCTGCACTCGGGAGCGTCGATCGCCGGGCCGCCATCCGTCCCACCGTCCGAGACCGCCGGCGTCGGCGAGCTGCAGCCCGGACCGAGCGCGAGAGCGAGAGCGAGGAGCGGGACGAGTCGCGAGGGGAGAGACAGCGTCATGTCGGGCGAGCGTAGCCGAAGCTGCGGCTTCCCGGCGGCGCACCGCCGCGATTACGCTCTCGCTGCGATGGGCCTGATCGCACCGACGCCGCCGCCCTACGACCCGCTCGCGTGGCGCGAGGAGCCGTTCCCCGAGCGCGCGCGCATGGTCTGCGCCGCGTGGGCGATGCAAGGCTACGGTACGCCGCTCGCGGTCTTCGTGGCGTACGTGCTCAAGATCGCGGCGTACGTCGGCGTCTGGATGCTCGTGTCGGGCCTCCAGCCCTCGAGCCCGCTCTCCGACTGGCTCGCGCCACGAGCGTTCCAGCGTGCGATCGTGTGGAGCCTGCTCTTCGAGGTGCTCGGCCTCGGCTGCGGCAGCGGCCCGCTGACCGGGCGCTACTTCCCGCCCGTCGGAGGCTTCCTCTACTTCCTTCGCCCGGGCGTCACGAAGCTGCCGCTCTTCCCCGGCCTGCCGGTGATCGGCGGCGCGACGCGCACGTGGCTGGACGCGCTGCTCTACCTGGCGCTCCTCGTCGCCGCCGCTCGCGCGCTCCTCGCGCCCTCGCTCGGCCCGATGGAGCTCGTCCCTCTCGTCGTGCTGGTGCCCGTGCTGGGCGTGCTCGACAAGACCCTCTTCCTCGCGGCGCGCGCCGAGCACTTCTGGGTGACGCTGGTCTGCTTCGTGGCGACCGATCACTGGATCCCCGCGGCGATGGCCGTGCAGCTCGCGCTCTGGGCTTGGGCGGGCGTCTCGAAGCTCAACCCGCACTTCCCCACGGTGACGTGCGTGATGACGAGCAACAGCCCGCTCTCGCTCGCAGCCCAGCGGCGGTGGATGTACGTCGACTACCCGCGCGATCTGCGCCCCTCGCGCCTGGCGACCGCGCTCGCCCACTTCGGCACCGCGCTCGAGCTCGGTGTTCCGCTGGCGTTCGTCCTCACGCCGCTCGGCACGCCGCCCGTCGTCGCGGTCGTGCTCATGCTCGTGCTGCACGCCTACATCACGAGCAACGTCCCGATGGGGGTGCCGCTCGAGTGGAACGTCATCGTCGTGTACGGCGGGCTCGCGCTCTTCTGGGCGCACCCCGACGTCTCGCTGCTCTCGATCGACTCGCCGCTGCTCGCCGCTTTCCTCACCTTCGCGTTGCTGGTGGTGCCGCTCGCCGGCAACCTCTGGCCCGCGCGCATCTCGTTCTTGCTCGCGATGCGCTACTACGCCGGCAACTGGGCCTACAGCGTCTGGCTGTTCCGTGGCGAGAGCTACCGCAAGCTCGCGAAGCTGAAGACCTCGAGCGGGTGGGTCTACGACCAGCTCGCGCGCTTCTACGACCGACCGACCGCGGTCGGCCTGGTCGGCAAGGTCATGGCGTTCCGGCTCATGCACCTGCACGGCCGCGCGCTCGCGCTCCTCTTGCCCCGCGCGCTCGGTGGCGAGCCGCTCTCGCGCTTCGAGTGGATCGACGGCGAGATCGTCGCCGGCATGGTGCTCGGCTGGAACTTCGGCGACGGGCACCTGCACCGTGAGCAGCTCCTCGCCTCCGTCCAGGCCCAGTGCGGGTTCGAAGAGGGCGAGCTGCGCTGCGTCTTCGTCGAGTCGCAGCCGCTCTTCGGCTCGTCCTTGGCGTACCGCGTCGTCGACGCGAAGACGGGCCAGCTCTGCGAGGGCGAGCTGCCGGTCGCCGAGCTCCGCGCGCGCCAGCCCTGGGAAGGCGCGAGCGCGGAGGCCGCGAAGGGGTGAGCCGCGCGTCGTCGCCGCGCCGCGGCCGCGATCACGCCGCGGGCGCGACCGTCACTTGATGCCGTAGTCCTTCAGCTTGTAGAGCAGCGCGCGGTGGCTGATCTCCAGGATCTTGGCCGCCGCCGTCCGGTTGCCGCCGGTCCGCTCGAGGGCGCGACGGATCAGCGTCTCTTCGATGTAGGCCGTCGCGCGCTTGATGGAGAGATCGCCGCTGGCGAGCGAGCGCGCCACGGGATCGGCCGGCGTGCGCAGGCGCTCGGGGAGGTCCGCTTCGTCGATGCGCTCGCCCTCGGCGAGCACCATCGAGCGCTCGACGAGGTTCTCGAGCTCGCGGACGTTGCCCGGGAACGGATAGGCGAGGACGAGCTTCATCGCCGCCGGGGTGAAGCCCCGGACATTCGTCTTGAGCCGTGCGTTGTTCCGCGCGACGAAGTGATCGACGAGCAGCGGGATGTCCTCCCGCCGATCGCGGAGCGGCGGGACCTCGAGCGGCAGGACGTTGATCCGATAGAACAGGTCCTCGCGGAACCGACCCTCCTGCACCTCCTTGCGGAGGTCCTTCAGCGTCGCGGCCACGACCCGCACGTCGACGTCGCGATCCTTGGTGTCGCCGACGCGCCGGAACTGCCCCTCCTGCAGGACGCGGAGCAGCTTCACCTGGAGCTTCGGGGAGAGCTCCGCGATCTCGTCGAGGAAGAGCGTTCCCTCGTGCGCGGCCTCGAAGAGACCGATCTTGTCCGACGTCGCGTCGGTGAACGCGCCGCGGCGATGGCCGAACAGCTCGCTCTCGAGGAGCGTCTCGGGGATGGCCCCGCAGTTGATCGCGACGAAGGGCGCGTTCTTGCGAGGGCCCGCGTCGTGCAGGGCGCGGGCGACCAGCTCCTTGCCCGTGCCGCTCTCGCCGAGGATGAGCACCGTCGTCGTGTACTCGGCGGCCTTCTCGATCGTGCGGAACAGGCGCGTCATCGCCTCGCTCGCGCCGATCATCTTGCCGAGGCGCGAGCGCTCCTCGACGGCTTGCTTGAGGGCCTTGACCTCGCGCCGCAGCTGCTCGCGCTCTTCGGCCTTGCGGAGCGCCAGCAGCATCTCGTCCTGCTTGAAGGGCTTGGGGACGTAGTCGTAGGCGCCCGCCTTCATCGCCTCGATCGCGAGATCGACCGAGCCGTACGCGCTCATCACGATGACGACCGCGTCGACGCCGCGGCGGTGGAGCTCGGTCGTGAGCTCGATCCCCGTCATGCCGGGCATCCGGACGTCGGCGATCACGAAGTCGGGCGCGAAGCCGCCCTCGATCGCGGCGAGGGCCTGCTCGCCGCTCGGTCGCACCTCGACCTCGTAGCCCTGCTTGCGGAGGAGCGTGCGGAGGACGAGGCGGATGTTCTCCTCGTCGTCGACGACGAGCGCGCGCGGCATTCGGCGGGAGCATGCCCCGCGGGATGCCCCAAAGGAAGCACGCCGAGCAGTGAACGGCTCGCCCGCGGCGGCCCTTCCGCCCGCGGGCGAGCCCGCTCCCGTCCGGGTCCTCGGGGGCGAGCACTCTTTGCCGAGCCGTGAACGGCTCGCCCGCGGCGTCCCCTTCCGTCCGCGGGCGAGCCCGCTCCCGTCCGGGTTCTCCTGGGCGAGCACTCTTTGCCGAGCAGCGTCCCGGCAAAGCTCCACCCGGGCCGAGCCCGCGCGAACGCGAGCCCCTGGACACGCAACCGGTGCTACCGTGGCGCTTTCGTCGCTCGCGCCTTCCGGGAGGACCCCATGCCGTACGTCGCTCGCGCTCTGGTCCCTGGGCTCTCTCTCGCGTGCCTCGTCGCGCTCGCCGGCTGCGGCAGCAGTCCCGGAACGACCACGGACGATCGAGACGCGAGCTCCGGCAACGACGCCGCGACGGTGCCGCAGGAGGATGCCGGCACATCGCCGGGCGAGGACGCGGCGAGCCCGCCCACCGACACCGGTCCGCGGCCGGACACCGGGCCCTGGCAGGCCGCTTGTCGCACGCTGACCTTCCCGACGATCACCGTCCCACCGGGTGTCGAGAACACGCAGTGCGTGATCGTCGATCTCGGCAACGACCAGCCCATGCACATCGGGCAGATCCACAACCATCTCGGCGCGGGCTCGCACCACTTCATCGTCTATCGCGCGAGCACCGGCTCCGCGCTGCAGGAGACGCCCGCCGACTGCACCCCATTCGTCGACACCCTGTCGTCGAACAGCGGCTCTCCGCTCATGATCACCCAGCGAGACGACGAGACGCTGCAGCTGCCGGCCGGGGTCGCGTACACCGTGCCCGCGCACCAGCCGATCCGCCTCGAGCTGCACTACATCAACGTCACGGGCGCGCCGCTGGACGTCACGCCGACCTCCGAGCTCTGTCCGCGCAGCGACGTCGAGTACACGGACGAGGCGGACTTCATCTTCATCGGCGATCCGGACATCGACATCCCGGCGCACGCGAGCCGCACCCTCGGCCCCGTCTTCTATCGGCTCGACAACCGGTTCGCGGACGCCAACTTCTTCGCCATCACCGGGCACACGCACCAGTGGGGAACGAACGTCGTGGTCAGCGTGGCGACCAGCCTGACCAGCCCCGCGACGTCCGTGTACGACGTGTCCGGTTGGAGCTGGCACGAGCCGGAGACGGTGTTCTCCGATCCGCCGTTCACCATCCCGTCGCACGGCGGCTTCCGCTTCGCGTGCGACTGGACGAACGGCAGCGATCAGCAGGTCGGCTTCGGCGAGTCGGCGAACGACGAGATGTGCTTCTTCTGGGCGTACTACTACCCGGCCGTCCCGAACGCGCCGCACGTGTGCATCCACACCGACCAGGTCGCCGGCGGCTTCGACCTCTGCTGTCCCGGCAACCCGATCTGCGATCAGATCGTCGGCGCCTTCTGATCGGGATCCTGGTTACCCGATCGGGATCCTGGCAACCTGATCGGGAGCCTGGTTACGAGGTCGGGACGGCCGTGACGCGCGCGTGGGCGGTCGTCGCGTCCACGCTGGTGATCGTGACGCTCGTCCCACGCAGGTGACGGTCCGCGAAAGGGTTCTGCTCGAGCGTGCGCTCGGCGAGCTGCCGCCCGTTCAAGGACACGCCTTGCTGGCCGAGCGCCGAGAGGCCGGCCACGCCGGGCGTGACGCTGACGCTGTCTCCGACCACGACGAGCCGGATCCCGCCCGCCGCGGTGAACGAGCCCTGCACGCGCGCCTCGAGGACGACGTCGGCCAGGCGGACGGTTCCGTCCGCGACCCACTCGAGCGAGAGCGTCCGGTGCTCCGAGGCTGCATCGAGGTGCGCGCGGATCGTGACCCCGAGCTCGCTCGCCCCGGCGCGCCGCCACGAGACGGAATCGATCGTCGTCGTCGTGTCGTGATAGCGGACGAGCGCGAGGTCGATCGGCGCGTAGGCCTGGGGAGCGGCCGCGCGGAGCTGGGCGTCGGCGCTGGCGGTGATCATCGCGGTCGCGGCTGCGAGATCGCCGTCCACCCCGAGATCGGTCGTGGCGGGCGTCGACGCGGTCGCCGGGTGCGCCTCGGTCGAGACCACCGTGAGCTGCGCGGACGCGAGCGCCGGCGCGAGGCAAAGGCCGAAGGCGGCGACCACGACGGGGCTGAAGCAGGCGAAGAGCGAGCGCATCGAGACCTCCCGTCGGCGGACGACGCATCTTACGCCGACCGCGGTCCGACCTCCCGCGCGGCGCGCCGCATGCGACGATGTGGGCGCGTGGTGGGTAAGCGCGGCCTGGTGGTGGTGCGGAGCGAGCCGGGCGCGCCCGACAAGCCCGCCGTCGGCGCTCCCTGCAACGGCTGCGGCGTCTGCTGTCTCGCCGAGCCGTGCCCGCTCGGCATCGTCCTGAGTGGGCGCCGGACCGGCGCGTGCGCGGCGCTGGTCTTCTCGGCCGAGGAGCAGCGGTATCGATGCGGCGCGCTCCGCGAGCCCGAGCGTTGGGCGGGGAAGCTGGGGGCACCGCTGCTCGGGGCGCTCGCTCGCCGGTGGATCTCGGCGGGGAGCGGCTGCGACTCCGAAGTGGAGATCGTCACGGGCGCGGGATCGTGAGCGACGCGGCGCGCGCGGCTCGATCGATCCCGGCGATCACTTCTTCTTCTTGCGGCGCGCGACCAGGTTCTCGGCGAGCGAGCGCGGGCCCTCGCTCGCTGCCGGAGCCTCGGCCTCCGGGCGCGACGTCTCGGGCGTGGGCTTCGCGGTCGGTTCGGCGGTGCCGGTCCAAGGGCCGCCGCCCGAGCGGGGCGCCGCTTCGCCCTGCGCGGCGCGAGCGGCCGCGATCTCCGGGGCGACCTCGCGCGCGGCCCGGCGCTCGCGGGCGGCCGCCGTCAGCGCGTCGAGCGAGCCCGGCGCGGCAGCCGTGCC
>JBGALT010000238.1:0-8896 GCA_044223665.1 Sandaracinaceae bacterium
AGGGCGGGCGTCTCGGCCTCGGCCTCGGCCAGCGCCTGCTCGCGCGCGCGTCGCCCGGCGAGCAGCTCCATCTCGAAGTGGTCGCTGAGGAACGTGCCGAATCGGATCGGGGACGCGATGAGCTTCGCCTCGGCGGCGTACGCGTCGAGCTCGTCGCGCATGGCGGCCGCGCTCGGCGTCCGCGCCTCGCGATCGGCCGCGAGCGCGTGATCGAGCAGCGCCTGCAGCCGCGCCTGCGCGGGCAGCCCGCGATCGGGGAGCGGTGGGATCTCGGCGCGGCGCGCCTGCGCGAGCATCTCGTCCTCGCTGCCGCGGTAGAGCCGCCGCCCGGCGCAGAGCTCCCAGAGCAGGATCGCCGCCGCGAAGACGTCGGCGCGCCCGTCGAGATCGTCCCCGCGCGCCTGCTCGGGCGACATGTAGGCGCTCTTGCCCACGACCTTCGCGCGCTCGCTCGCCTGTGCCGCGCTCTCGTCGCCCGCTTGGCCGAACGCGCGAGCGATGCCGAAGTCGCAGAGCTTCACCTCGCCCTCGAGCGACATGAGCACGTTCGACGGGGAGACGTCTCGGTGCACGATCCCGAGGGGCTTGCCCGCGCCGTCCTTGGCGCGATGGGCGAAGTCGAGCGCCGAGAGCACCTCGCGCACGACGTGGAGCGCGAACTCGGCCGGGAGCGGGGTCTTCTTCTGCGAGAGACGGCGCAGGAGCTGGTTCAGGTCGAGCCCCTCCACGTACTCCATCGCCATGAACAGGAGCGAGGCGCCGCTCGGATCCTCCGCGCGCCCGAGGTCCACGATCTGGACGATGTTGGCGTGCCGAAGCCCCGCGCAGAGCTTGGCCTCCTCGGCGAACATCGTCGCGAACTTGGGGTCGGCGGAGAGCGCGGCGTGGATCTGCTTGACCACGAGCAGGCGCGCGGCGCCCTCGATGCCGGTATCGGCGCGGGCCAGGAAGATCTCGGCCATGCCCCCGCGACCGATGTGGTCGAAGAGCTGGTAGCGCCCGAACCGACGCGGAAGGGACTCGAGCGCCTCGCCCCCGACTGGCTGCACCGCCGCCATCGAACCGGCTTCATCTATGCCGGGGGAGGGCTCCGGCGCAAGCGTGTCCGGTCACGCGTCCTCGGCCTTGGGGACACGAGGCCGGATTCCGGTCCCAGCGGCACGTCCCGGCTCGAGCGGCAGCGAGCACACGCGGCAGATGGGCTTCTCCGAGGCCAGGCGATTCAAGGTTCCGCCGGCGAACACGAACGCGAACGAGCTCGGGATCATGCAGAAGTAGTCCGCGCCGAGGATCGGCGAGAGCACCAGGAGCACCACGACGCCCATCCACCACGCGATCCGCAGGCGCGCCCAGCCGCCCCACGGGACGATCGCCGACACCACGTCGTCGCAGCGCGGGCAGTACATCTGGGGGTCGAGGTCGGGGCTCGCCACGCCCCGAAGGTGGGACCGCGCGACCCCGCGCGCAATGCGCTCGTGTGGCGCGGGCTCGTGCCGCCGCAGGACGTGCGGCACCGTCGAACAGCGCGGGCGTAGCCCGCCGCCCAGCGACACCGGCGCCGCAGCGCGGCGCGCGGTCTCGGAAGCACGCCGTGGCGATCGAGCGCTGCCGCAGCTCGGCTGGCGCACGACGCGCGAGTTGCCAACCAGCATCGTCCCAATCGTCGCGCACCGCGACGATTCTGGGACGTAGTAGATCAGCGCACGCCGGCGGAGAGGTGTACGTCGGGGAACAGCAGCTGCGTCCCGTCGGTGCGCAGCGCGTCCATCGCCTGCACGAGCGCGCCGTAGGGCACCTGCGGGTCGGCCGTGAGGGTGACGTCGTCGTCGTCGGGCACGAGCGCATGCAGGCGCGCCGCGCAGCGCCCGAGCGCCTCCACGTCGTAGCCCTCGCCGATGCGGACCGCGACCGCGCCGTCGGCGCCGGCCACGCACCCGGTGCCGATGCGGCCGGTCGCGCTGCGCACGATCGCTCCTTCCGAGGTCAGCGTGACGCTCAGGCCCAGACCTTCGCGATGCCCCGGGCCGAAGGAGGGCAGCTCCGCGCGGACCTCGCTCACGGCGGTGACCATCGTGATCGTCGCCAGCAGGAAGAGCATCAGGTTCGTCACGATGTCGAGGAAGGGGACGATGTTCAGCTCGCCGCTGCCCTCCTGCGCTTCATCGCGGTGGGAGAGGGCTCGGCGGAGCAGACGACGGGCGCGCAAGGCGGTGCTCATGGCCCGACGGACACCGCCGGAGGCGCCGCGTTCCCGGGCCCCGAACGTCCCGAGGCCCGAGCCGTCCGGCCCGAGCCTCCCCAGAGTCCGCTTCGGCGAGGGCCTCCGGAGGGAGCGCTCCTCGCTGATCCCTTCAATAATTGCGGACGACGACCTCCGAGACGAGCCCGCGCTTGTCGGCGTCGCAGTTGATCGCCCGCGGCGCCGCGACGGTGTCGATGCGGTAGCGCGCGTAGATCTCGCGGATGAAGGGCACGTCGCTGTTGCTGAGCATGACCTTGCAGCCGCGCCGATCGAGCTCGTGGACCACGTCGCGCAGGCGCGTCTGGTCCTCGCGCGTGAATCCGTCCGCGCCGTAGGCGACGAAGCTCGCGGTCGTGCTGACCGGCTCGTACGGCGGGTCGAGGTAGACGAAGTCGCCGGGCTTGGCGAGCGAGAGCAGACCCTCGAAGCTCGTGTGCTTGATCTCGGCGCGGCGGAGCACGGAGCTGGCGCTGCGCAGCGCGTGCTCGTCGAGGATCCGCGGGTTCTTGTAGCGGCCCTCGGGCACGTTGAACTCGCCGCGGCGGTTGACGCGGTGCAGGCCGTTGAAGCAGGTCTTGTTGAGGTAGACGAACGCGGCGGCCCGCTCGTTTCGACTCATCTGGCGCCGCTCGGCGTTGTAGCGCTCGCGGACGCGGTAGTAGGTGCCCGTCGCGGCATGGGCCGCCGAGAGCACACCCAGCTCGCCGATCACGCCCTCCACGTCGTCCCTGACCGCGAGGTAGGTGTCGACGAGCGATGCGTTGAGATCGCAGAGCAGCGCGCGCTCCGGCCCGCGCGCGAAGAACATCGCGCCGCCGCCCGTGAACGGCTCCACGTGGCGCATGCGCTCGACGCCCGGCGGCAGCAGGGGGAGCAGCTGCGCCAGGAGCTTGCCCTTCCCACCGACCCACTTGAGGAACGGGGAGGCCTCGCGCAGCGACGGGCGCTCGACCGGCAGGGCCTCGCGGGCGAGCCTGGGGGCCGGACGACGAGCGAGCTTGACCCGAGCGACTGCCTGCGATGTAGCCATGTGTGCGACAGTAAGCGCACATGTAGGCACACCCAAAAAAACGGCAGATCACGACGATCCGCGCGCCTCCGGCGGGGCACGGATCGGGAGAGCGAAGTGATGGCTAGCCGATCACTGCTCCTCGATCAGTGGGACTTGGCGATCATCGTCTCGAGCCGCGCGAGGGCGCGCTCGAGGACGTCCATCTCGGGCCCGAACGAGAAGCGCACGTGGTGGTGGAAGCGCGAGTGCTTGCTCCCGCGGCGCTTGCCCGGGTCCACGTCGAAGAAGACACCGGGCACCGTGATGATCTTCTGCTCGAGCGCGGCACGGAAGAACGACTCACCGTCGCGGATGGAGCTGGGCAGCCCCGACACGTCGCCCCAGCAGTAGAACGTCCCTTCCGGCTCGAGGTCGAAGCGCACGCCGAGCTTGCGCAGGCCGGTGAGCAGGCGCTGCCGCTTCAGTCCGAAGGTCTGCTGAATCGCGCGCGTCTCGGCCGCCGTCCGCTCCGGATCGAGCAGGCCGATCGCCGCGCGCTGCATCGGGCGCGAGGGCCCACCGTCGAGGAACGAGCCCGCGCTCGCGATGGCCTGGATGACGCTCTTGGGACCGACGGTCCACGAGATGCGGAATCCCGGGTAGCGCCAGTTCTTGGTGAGGCCGTCGAAGACGACGACCGGGTCGGCGTCCACGTCCTCGACGTACGCGGCGGCGCTCACGGGCGGAGGCGTCTTCCACGTGTAGTGCGCGTAGAACTCGTCGATGAGCAGCGCGCAGCCCTCTTCGCGTGAGAGGGCGACCCACGCGCGCAGCTCGTCGCCGGCGATCACCTTGCCGGTCGGGTTGCACGGGTTCGAGAAGAGGAGGGCGCCGAGGCCCCGGCCGCGCACCTCGCGGCTCAGCTGCCGCACGCTGAAGTCGTAGCCGCTCTCGGGGTCGAGCAGGATGGGGATGGGCGTGAAGCGACGGAAGACGTCGAGCAGCTCCTCGTACGCCGTGTAGTCGGGAAGGAAGTGCCCCATGTGCACGCCGCCGACCGCCGCGCACGCGCGCATGATCGAGACGCGGCCGCCGCCACCGATCGCGACGTTCTCCACTCCGTACTGCGAGGGCAGGCCGCGGCGGTAGCGCTGGTTGTAGAGCGAGGCGACGGTCTCGCGCAGCGCGTTCAGCCCGGCCACGGCCGAGTACTCGTGGTCGCCGGGGTCGACGGCGATCGAGGTCACGCGAGGCGGCGCGCCCGGGAGCGGGCCGGTCTCCGGCTGCCCTTGCCCGAGGTTGCACCAGTCGGGGCTCTCGGCCGAGTAGCCCAGGCGCGTCGCCTCGGTGGTGACGTAGATGACGCCGGTGCGAGGCACGGGACGAAACCCGTGCGCGAGCGTGTCGGGAGAGGCCGGAGTGCTCATCGCGCGTGCTCTACCACGCCGACGCGACCGTGGCGCGACGCGTCAGGAGCGTGGAGCAGTCAGGGGTGCGTGGCGTCGAGATCACGACGAAGCCGAGCCAACGGGCCCGAGCTGGCTCGGGCATGGCATCGAGGCCGGGATCGCCGCGCGTGCTCGCTGTGCCCCGACGACACCGCGCGGCTCGGCGCCGGATGAGCGCCCGCGCTATCGTGGGGGCGTGACCGGACGACCCAAGGCGCGCGAGCGATCCCGGCGCGACGTGATCCGCATCCGCGACCTACGCGTCGACTGCATCGTCGGCGTCTATCCGCACGAGCGCGACACGCCGCAGCCGCTCCGTCTCGACGTGCAGATGGAGCTCGACACGGCGCCTGCGGGCGAGCACCAGCGCCTGCGCCGCACGATCGACTACGCGGCCGTGACCTCGCAGCTCGCGTTCCTGCTCCAGAGCTGCCGCTTCGACTTGCTCGAGACGGCGGCCCACGCCCTCACCCGCTACTTGCTCGCGCCGCCGGCGCTCGGGGAAGAGCGGGCGCGCGTGCAGGCGGTGACGCTGCGCCT
Source organism: Sandaracinaceae bacterium (assembly GCA_044223665.1). Lineage (GTDB taxonomy): Bacteria > Myxococcota_A > Polyangia > Polyangiales > Sandaracinaceae > JBBSAT01. The sequence continues at coordinate 5,222 of JBGALT010000238.1, forward strand.
CGAGAAGCCCCTGGCGCTCGGGGGCAACGGGCTTCCCTCGCTCGAGGTGCAGCGCGACGCGAACGACGTGAAGCTCACCCACGAGGACAAGCCCTTCGGTCGCGTCGACGTGGTGGCCGAGACGCGCGACGTGGGCATCTACCGCCTCAACGTCGCCCCGGGCCGCTCGATCCCGCTCCACGTGCACCGCGTGATGAACGAGGCGGAGATGGTGCTCGGCGACGGGCTCCTGCTCTCGGGCGAGCCGGTGGCGACGGGCACCGTGCACCGCTGGCCGCACGGCGCCGCGCACCGCTACGACAACCCGACCGCGCGCTGGCAGTCGATCCTCTGTGTCGATGCGCCGCCGTTCTTGCCCGACGACGAGGTGGAGGTCACCGGCACCCCGACGAAGGTCGCCCCCGAGCCGCCCTTCCTGGCGCGTCATCCGGTGATCGAGGGCCGCTCGTGACGAGCGCGCTCGTCACCGGCGCGAGCCGCGGGATCGGCCGGGCGGTCGCCGAGGCGCTCGCGCGGCGCGGTGAGCGCGTGGCCGGCGTCGCGCGCTTCGAGCGTGCCGGGGAGCCGCTCCCGGAGGGCGTGGAGCGCGTCGCGCTCGACCTCTCGAGCGCCGCCGACGCCGAGCGCGCGGTGGACGCGGCCGAGCGCGCAGTCGGCCCGATCACGAACATGGTCCTCGCGGCCGGCGTCGCCGAGCACGCGCCGATCGAGGACGTGGACGTCGCGCGCATCGAGCGCCACTTCGCGATCAACGTGCGCGCCCCGATGCTGCTCTGCCGCGATCTGGCGCGGCGCGCGAAGGAGCGCGGCGAGGGCGCGTCGATCGTCCTCGTGGCGAGCACGCTGGGGATCGCGCCCGCCAAGCGCACGAGCGTGTACGCCGCGACGAAGGGCGCGGTGATCGCGATGACGAAGGCGCTCGCCGTCGAGCTCGCGCCGGCTGGCGTGCGCGTGAACGCCATCGCGCCCGGGATCGTGGACACCGAGATGACGCGCCGCCTCCGGCTCGAGCCCGGGGAGACGATGCCGACCGGGGAGGAGCGCGCGCGCCGCGAAGATGCGCAGATGCGCGCCTTCGCGAGCTTCCATCCCACCGGCAAGGTCGGCCGCCCCGAGGACGTCGCCGCGGGGGTCCTCTACTTGCTCGACGCCGCCCAGGCCGTCGGCACGATCCTCGTCCTCGACGGCGGTCTCACCGCGGGCAGCGCGTAGATCAGGGAGCGACGAGCCGCATCACGGTGCCGCTGACGCAAGTCACGTAGACCTCCCCGCTCTCGGTCTCACCGAACGAGGAGGGGTTCGCGCACGCTCCGTCGAGCTCGCCGAACACGTGCGCGTCGCGCGCGGCACCGCCGCAATAGCGAAGGCCGCCGAAGCGGCTCACGACCTCGTCGGCGAACAGGTAGGTGCCGTAGAGGCCCGGAATCTCCGAGCCGCGATACACGACGCCGCCCGTGATCGACTGGTTGGCGCCTCCGAAGAAGCCGCCGGCCGTGTGCTGGTACTCGAAGATCGGCGCGTGCTGGCCGAGAGCTGCGCATGCGCCGCCCGCGTAGGGATGCGTGCCCTCGCAGACGTTCCAGCCGTAGTTGTCGCCGCCCATCCCGTCGGTGTCGACGTCGATCTCCTCCCAGGCGTTCTGCCCGACGTCGCCGATGAAGAGCACGTCGGTCAGGCGATCGAACGAGAAGCGCCAGGGATTGCGCAGGCCGTAGGCGTAGATCTCGTCCAGGCCCGCCGTGCCCACGAACGGGTTGGTCGGCGGGATCTCGTACGTCGCGATGCCCGGGCCGACCGAGATGCGGAGGATCTTGCCGTAGAGGCTGTTGATGTCCTGTCCGTGCATCTGCGGGTCGCCGCCGGAGCCACCATCGCCGGTGCCGATGTAGAGGTAGCCGTCCGGGCCGAACACGAGGTTGCCGCCGTTGTGGTTCGAGTAGAGGTCGTTCGTGAGCGTCAGGATCGGCGTGACGCTCCCTTCGGCCGTATCGGGGTTGGTCGTCGAGCGATGCCCGGCCGCGACGACGTTCGTCGAGCCGTTCACCGGCGCGTAGTAGACCCAGAAGAGGCCGTTGTTCTCGTAGTCGGGGTGCAGGGCCATGCCGAGCAGGCCCTGCTCGTTCGAGCCGGTCGCGTTGCCGGTGACCGAGCGCAGATCGGCGAAGACGCCGCCGTTGGTTCCGTCGGCCCGCATGATCTGGATGCGGCCGCCGTGCTCGACGACGTAGGCGTCGCCGCCACCGCCCGGGATGGCGACGAAGGCGAGTGGCGAGCGGAACGTGCCGCTCACTGGCACGAGATCGAGCGTCGGGTACGTCGTCAGCTCGCAGCCGTCCGTGCCGCCATCGGGCATCGTCCACGCGTCGGGCTCGACGAACGCATCGGGCTCGACGAACGCATCGGGCTCGACGAACGCGTCGTCTCCGCTCGCCGCGTCCTGCATCGTGCCCGCGTCGAGGCCGCCGCCATCGCCGCTGGTCCCGGCGTCACCCCCGGCATCCCGGCCGCCGCCGTCCCGGCCTCCGCCGTCGGGCGATGCGGCGTCGCTGCCGCTCGCGGCGTCGGGCGTCTCGGTGGGGCTGCTGCACGCGGGGAGCGCGGTCGCGAGGGCCAGGAAGGAAGCACACGCGGTGATCGGGGCGATACGCATCCGCGCATGCTGCGGATGCCCCGTCCCGAGGTCAAGTCAACCCCCGCGCCGGCCAGCGCGCATGCGCTCCGCCAAGCGCGAGTGCGTGCGTGTCGTCTCCGCGGTCCGAGCAGCACGCTGGAGCGCGCCGGGGTCACCGACGATCACCACCACGCGCTTGCCGCGCGTCACGGCCGTGTAGAGCAGCGCGCGGCTCAGCATCACGTAGTGGCTGTTCGTCATCACGAGCGCGATCGCGGGCAGCTCCGAGCCCTGGGCCTTGTGCACCGTCGCCGCATAGGCGAGCGCGAGCGCGCCGAGCTCGTCGTCGAGGTAGCTCACCGCGCGTCCCTCGAAGTCGACGTAGGTCACGCCGTCGCGCACGTCGGTCACCCAGCCCACGTCGCCGTTCCAGACCTCGCGCTCGTAGTCGTTCTGGAGCTGCATCACCTTGTCGCCGCGCGAGAAGCGCGCGCTGCCGCGCGTCGGGTTGAAGTGCGCGGCCAGCAGCTCGTTCAGCGCGTCGGTCCCGAGAGGGCCGCGGCGCGTCGGCGTCAGCACCTGCACGTCGCGCCGCGGATCGAGGGCGTAGGCCTTGGGCAGGCGCGTGAGCACCTCGACGAGCTTGCGGCTCGCCTCGGCCGGGTCGCTCGCCTTCACGACGAAGAGATCGCCGCTCCCCTTGGTGCCGGAGGGCGTGGCCGTCGGCGCGCGGCCGCGGAGGATCTCGTGGGCGCCACGCACGATCGCGCTCGCCTCGGCCTGCCGGAAGACCCGCGCCAGCTGGACGATGGGCACGACGCCGCTCGCCAGCACCTCGCGGAGCACGTGGCCCGGCCCGACCGGCGGCAGCTGATCGGCGTCACCGACGAGCACCAGCGTCGCCTCGGGCGGCAACGCGACGACGAGGGCGAGGGCGAGCGCGAGGTGCAGCATCGACGCCTCGTCCGCGACCACCACGTCCGCCTCGAGCGGCTCGTCGGCGTTGCGTGCGAAGCCTCCGCGCGAAGGGTTCCACTCGAGCAGGCGGTGGACCGTGCGCGCCT
>JBGALT010000239.1:0-8832 GCA_044223665.1 Sandaracinaceae bacterium
ACCAAGGGCGCAAGAACGCGCTCGCCGGAACCGCGACCACACCGTCGTGCGCCACGACGCGGCCCTCGTTCGGGAAGAGCGGTGCGTACGCGTCGGCCAGGCGAGCGGCGCGGCGGAGCGCCGTCTCTTCGGCCCCCGAAGACGCGAGGTAGGGCCAGCGATCGGGGTTCGCGCGGTACACGGTGACCCCGCGTCGCCGGAGCGCGTCGAGGTAGCTCGGCGCGAGCTGGTTGCGCGGAAACACGATGCTCCGCGCGGGCGGGACGCCGATCCGCCCGGCGAGTGACTGCGCGGCGGCGATGTCTTCCTCGAACTCGACTACGGTCTGCCCGGGCTCGAGACAATAGAAGTGCGAGAACGTGTGGGTCGCGAGCTCCTGGCCCGGCGTGCGCGCGATGCGCTGTACGAGCGAGTGAGCGAAGTGAAATGGGTCGCGCGTCTCGTCGTCACCGATCGCGTCGAGCTCGGCATACGCGGACAGCTCGGGTCGCCGGTACGAGGGGCGGCGCGAAGGCAACGCATCGAAGAGGGTTCGTTTGTCCGGCGCGTAGAGCATCCCCACCGTCGCCCACGTCGCATGCACCGAGCGCCGCTCGAACTCCGCGAGGAGCGCACCGACGGCCTCGCGCGCACCGAGCAAGCGCTCCCGTACGCGCGCGAGCGGGGTGTGATCGCGGATGCCCCAGTGCAGCTCGAAGTCGAGCGACACGACGAAGCGCCCAGGGCGCGAGCCTCGTTCAGACCGTGTCGGAGTCACAGTAGCTCACGTACCAGTGTCGCCGATCGGAGAGACGCTCGAGCGCGGACGGGACGAGCGCCCGGACGCCGGCGTGGAGCTCGATCGGTCGGAAGCGCTCCGGAAAGGGCGCGAAGCCGGCGTGGGCCAGCGCGCGGCGGTTCGGCGAGTGGTCGAAGCACCAGGCGAGCACGAGCTCAGTTCCGCGGGCGGCGAGCTCGCGGAGCGAGGCCGTCACCAGGCGCCGCCCGGCATCGGGGCGGGTCGGATCGAAGATGACCTCCATCAGGTAGCCGAGCATGGCGCCGTGCTTCTGCTTCAGGCAATGGACCGAGAACCCGAGCAATCGCCCACGCTCGTAGAGCGCGAGCGCACGGTAGTCCTCGCCGGGCTTGTCCACGAGGCGCCAATTCAGATACGCCGCGTCGCGATCGACCGCGACGCCGACGTCCTTGGCGAAGAGGCGCCACACCGCCTCGTGCTCGACGCCGAACCGGATGATCGCGCGCACCTCGGTTCCGGGCCGCGGACGTCGCGGGAGCACCGGGATCGGGAGCGAAGGCAGGCCACGCCACGGCGCCGGGAGTCGCCGCGTGAGGGCGCTCGTTCGCAGCGGGCGCACGAGGAAGGGAACGGGGTCGAGGGTCTTCCACCCGAGGCGCGTGAAGAACCCGTTGGCCGACTGCCCGTTCGGGAAGCCGTAGACGAGGTGCGCGCCCTCGGCCGCCGCACGCGCGTAGGTGCGCTTGGCGAGCTGCAGGAACAGGCCCTTCCCGCGGTGGCGCTCGTCGGTGAGCGTGTCCACGGACTGGACCGCGAGGACGCGGCGCCCGTCGACCACACCCATCACGGGTAGCGCCGCGTAGATGGCGCCGAGCGTTCCGTCGGGCGCGACCGCGAAGTCGACGTAGAGCCTGCCCGTCGGCCCCTCGAAGAATTGCCAGCGGAACGCTCGCTCGTCGCGCGGCATGCCGTTCCGCGCAAAACAATCGAGGAAGAGCTTCGCGTCGGCATCGGTTTGTTCCATCGCTCGGAGCACGAGCGCTTCGTCGGTCGATGGCATCGTCACTCGCCCGCCGGCTGGAGATAGAGGGTGTGGAGCTCGCTCCACAATCGCTCGCGATCGAAATCGCGCAGACGACGCGCGCGGCCCGCCCGCCCGTGCGTGACGCGCAGCCCCGGGGAACGCACGTACTGGACAACGAGCGGCTCGACGGTGCGAGGTGGAACGAGCCAGGCCGTGACGCCGTGCACGACCGAGTCCCGGCACCCTTCGGCGTACGTCGTAGCGACTGGCCGCTCCATCGCTGCCGCTTCCAGCGGCACGATCGGGATTCCTTCGCGGTGCGAAGGAAGCGTCACCACGTCCATCGCGGCGTAGAGGCCCGCGAGGTCCTCGGGGTGACCGATCATCGTGACCCCTGGCGTGGCCGCACCCGCGCGACCCACTCGGACGGGGGGCCGTCGCGCACGTCGAGGCCACCGACGAGCAGCAGTCGCGCGTGCGGCGCGTGGGCCCGCACGCCTTCGAACGCGTCGACGAGCTCGCGGATGCCTTTGCCGATCGCCAAGCGCCCCACGAAACCGATGACCCCGAGCAAGCCGCCCTTCGGGACGTGGGCGTGCACGACGTGAGCTCGCTTCGCGCGCAACAGACTCGCCAGCCGCGCGACTTGCTTCGCGTCGTCGCCCGCGGCGATTCGGCGCTCGAGCGGCAGCACGTAGGAGCGGACGCGGGGAGACAGGCGCGCGTGCTCGGGCCCGTCCGACGGCACGACGGCGGCGTCGACACCGCGCGCCTGCATGAACGCCAGCTGCGCGTCGAGGAAGCGCAAGGGCTCGGCGACCGTGAGCACGTGGACCAGGCGCAACGGGGTCATCGCGCTCGCTTCCGTTCTTCCCACGCGCGCAGCATCAGCACGACCCAGAGGGCGTGCTCGTGATCCTCCACGCACGCCTGGTGCCGTTCCCACATCGCGCGCACGGCGTTCACGTCCACGGGCCACCGAGCGAGGTCGGAGGGCTCGAGCAATCCGTCCGCCCAGCTGCGGAGTGGCCCCCGGAGCCACTCCGCGAGCGGGACCCCGAAGCCTGTCTTCGGGCGATCGACGAGCGCGCGCGGCACGTGCCGATCGAGCACGCGCCGCAGCACACGCTTGCCCGTGCCGCCGCGGATCTTCCACGCGACGGGGAACGACCACGCGAGCTCGACGACGCGATGGTCGAGCAGCGGCACGCGCGCCTCGAGCGCGACGGCCATGCTGGCGCGGTCGACCTTCGTGAGGATATCGCCGGGCAGGTAGGTCACGAGGTCGGCGAGCATCATCGACGAGGCGAGGTCCGCCCCCTCCAGCGCAGGCGCCTGCGTCGTGGCAGGGCGCGTCACGGGGACGCCGAGCTCGCAGATCGACGCGTAGAACGCTGCTGCATTCTCGGCCGGCAGCGCTCCCAGGACCTTGCGCACCTTGCCGCCCGGCGAGCGCACGAGGCCGGCGACCGCCCCCTGACGATCTCCGAGCCGGTTCCACGCCGTCGTCGGGAGCCGCCCGATCCACCTGGCGAGCGCGCGACGGGCCGGCCGCGGCGCGCGGCGGAGCGCGCTCCAGACTCGCGGCGCGAAGACGTGGCGGTTGTAGCCTCCGAACACCTCGTCGCCTCCGTCCCCGGAGAGCGCCACGGTGACCGACGCCCGGCTGAGGCGCGAGACCATGTGGGTCGGGATCTGCGACGAGTCCGCGAACGGCTCGTCGTACATGTCGACCAGCCAGGGCACGATCGAGAGCGCGTCTTGCGAGGTGGCGACGAGCGCCGTGTGCTCGGTCCCCAGATGGCGAGCAACGGCCGCCGCCGCGTCCGACTCGTCGTACGTCGCATCCGTGTTGCCGATCGAGAACGTACGAACCGGCCGTGACGCCTGAGCCTGCATGAGCGCGACGACGGTCGACGAATCGATGCCCCCGGAGAGGAACGCTCCGAGCGGGACATCGGCGATCATGCGAAGCCCGATGGCGTCGCGGAGCAGGGCTTCGAGCGCATCCGTCGCATCTTCGAGGTCGCCGGCGAACGGACGCGCCAGCCCGTTCTGCGCGACCAGCGTTGGGTCCCAGTAACGGAGCACGTTCGGTGCCGCGCCGGGCGCATCGAACGTGGCGATGCACCCCGGCTCGAGCTTGCGCACCGCGCGACGAACACATCGCTCGCCGCCGACGTAGCCGACGCGGAGGTAATCGGCGATGGCCCCCTCGTCGAGATCCCGCGCCATCCAATGCACGAGCTCGAGCGCTTTCAGCTCGGAAGAGAACGCGACACCGCCCTCCGACGCCGTGTAGTGGAGCGGCTTGATCCCGAGCCGGTCGCGGACCAGATGAAGCAAGCGTGCGTCGCGGTCCCAGAGCGCGAACGCGAACATCCCGACGAAGCGTCGCACTGCGTCGGGCAAGCCCCAGGCCTCGATCGCTGCGAGCATCACCTCGGTGTCGGAGTGGCCGCGCCAGGGCACGCCGCCCGCCGCCTCGAGCTCGCGTCGCAGCGCCTGGAAGTTATAGACCTCGCCGTTGAACGTGATCGTGTAGCGCCCCGAAGCCGAGCGCATCGGCTGCGCGCCGCTCGGGCTGAGATCCACGATCGACAAACGACGATGCGCGAGCGCGACGCCGTGAGCGTCGTCGACGAAGTGGCCCTCCCCGTCAGGGCCCCGATGGGAGATCGCGTCGTTCATCGCGCGCGCCAGCGCGGCGCGCGCGAGCCCGTCGACGGGCCCACCCCAGATGCCGGTGATTCCACACATGGGAGCTCAGCCCACCTCGTGCGTTTCGCCCATGAACTCGGGCATCGTCGCCTCGTTCGCCGCGGAGATGCCTTCCCGCTTCAGGACGGTGCGAACCGTCTTGGCGAGGATTCGGACGTCGAGGCCGAACGACCAGTGATCGACGTACCAGGTGTCGAGCGCGAGCTTCTCGGGCCACGAGATCGCATTGCGGCCGTTCACCTGCGCCCAGCCCGTGATCCCCGGGAGCACGTCGAGCCGGCGCGCCTGCTGCGGGGAGTAGCGCTTCACGTACTGCATCAGGAGCGGACGAGGCCCCACGAGGCTCATGTCCCCGCGCAACACGTTCACGAGCTGCGGGAGCTCGTCGATGCTCGTCTTGCGGAGCCAGCGACCGAGTGGCGTGAGGCGATCCTCGTCCCGGTCGCCCGGCCGCGCACGACGCATCGTGCGCAGCTTGTAGATGCGGAAGGGGCGCGCACCCAGCCCCGGTCGCTCTTGCGTGAAGAGGACCGGCGCCCCCATCGAGACCCGTACCGCGACGGCGGCTGCCCCGAGCACCGGCGCGGAGGCGCAAAGTACCCCTGCCGAGATGCCGCAATCGAGGACGCGCTTGGCGAGAAGCGCGAGCCCACGCTGGGGGCCTCGCGGACGGGTCATCGGCGACCGCTTCCCTTCCGCCCGGCCGACACACCCCCGCACGCCCGTTCACGGGCCATTTCGCACATGCGCGACGGGGCGCTCGGCGGAGCCGGCATCTCGTCACGTACGTTGCACGGCAGAGCCCCTGGCATTCGCGGCGGCATCGTTGACCGCGCGCGTCTCACGCGCAATGGTATTCGCCCTTCGAAAAGCCCGGGGATGCTGGCGTCGGGATCGACGCGTGGGCCTGAACGAAATCGAGACCGGAAGCGACGAAAGGACGTCCGTGACCTCGTCTGCTGCGAGCAACCGAATCTGGCTCTCTGCCCCGCACATGAGCGGCGCGGAGCTGGCCCTCGTCCAGGAAGCCTTCGCTTCCAACTGGATCTCCTCCGTCGGCCCGCAGCTCAGCGCCTTCGAGCAGGAGCTCGAGACCACCCTGGGGGCTCCGGTCGTCGCGCTCGCGTCGGGGACGGCGGCCCTCCACCTCGGCCTGCGCCTGCTCGACGTCGGCCCGGGCGACGACGTCCTCTGTCCGACGTTGACGTTCGCAGCTTCCTGCAACCCGGTGGTCTACCAGGGTGCGCGCCCGGTCTTCCTCGACGCGGAGCGGCGCTCGTTCAACCTCGATCCGGACATCCTCCGCGACACGCTGCGCGAGCGCGCCCGCAAGAACCGCCTCCCGAAGGCGGTCGTCGTCGTGCATCTCTTCGGCCAGAGCGCCGACCTCGAGCCGATCCTCGGCGAGTGCGCCCGCTACGAGGTGCCCGTGCTGGAAGACGCCGCCGAGGCGATGGGCACGCACTATCACGGACGACACGTCGGAGCGATGACCGACGTCGGCGTCGTCTCGTTCAATGGGAACAAGATCATCACGACCTCCGGGGGCGGAGCGCTCGTGTGCCGCCGCCGCGAGTGGGTCGACAAGGCTCGCTTCTGGTCCACACAGGCACGCGACCCGGGAATCTCGTACGAGCACTCGGAGCTGGGTTTCAACTACCGGATGAGCAACATCCTGGCCGCCATCGGCCTCGGCCAGCTGCGCGTGCTCGAGGAGCGCGTGCAGGCGCGCCGCGCGATCGCGGAGCGCTATCGCGAGGCGTTCGCGGACCTGCCGGGCATCGAGCCGATGCCGGAAGCGCCCTGGGGTCGGCACACGCGCTGGCTCAGCGTGTTCTTGCTCGACCCCGCGCAGGTCCGCGCCGGCAGGGACGAGCTGGTGCGTGTGCTCGCCGCCGAGGAGATCGAGGCGCGACCCATCTGGAAGCCGATGCACCTGCAGGTGCTCTATCGCGATGCCGAGCGTGTCGGCGGCGCCGTGGCCGAAGACCTGTTCGCGCGCGGCATCTGCCTTCCGAGCTCGAGCAACCTCGCGCCGGCGCAGCAGGCACGGGTGATCGACTGCGTTCGGCGCGCGCTCGGGGCGCCGCGATCGGAGCCGCGCGCATGAAGTGGGCAGCGCCGGAGCGAGGGGGAACCTGCCGATGAAGCGCTACGTGTTGCGCTCGGCGCAGGCCTCGATCGATCTCGGCGCGCTCGCCATCGCGTTCGCGCTGGCGTTCTTCGTGCGCTTCGACTGGTCGCCGCCGGCCGACATGTTCGGGCGCCTCACACTCACGCTGCCCTACGTCGTCGCGGGCGAGTACCTCGTGCTCGTGCTCTTCGGCGTCACCGAGTTCTCGTGGCGCTACGTCGGTCTCCGCGAGATCCGCACGATCCTGACGGCGACGACCTTCGCGAACGCGTGTCTGCTCGCCATGCGCTTGGGCTTGGGATACTTCCAATCGGACCACGCGTACTTGCGGCACGGGGTGATCCCCGTGGGCGCGCTCGTCACGAACACCGCGCTGATGTTCCTCGGCGTCGCGGGCGTTCGCGTGCTTCGACGCATGTTCGGGGAGAACCGCGAGCGCGGTCGTCACGTCGAGCGCGGCACTGTGCGCGTCCCGACGCTCCTCGTCGGCGCCGGCCAGTGCGGCGTGCTCATGGCGCGCGAGCTCGCGAACCGTCCCGATCTCGGCCTCGCCCCGGTCGCGTTCATCGACGACGATCCCACCAAGCTCGGCACGCTGGTTCACGGCCTCCGGGTCGCGGGCACTCTCGAGAACCTCGCGAAGGTCGCCCACGACTTCGGCGCGCGCCAGGTGCTCGTGACCATCGCGAGCGTTCCTGGCTCGATGATGCGGACGATCGTGGCTCAATGCGAGGCGGCCGGGCTCCCGACGAAGGTGATCCCCGGGCTCTACGAGCTGGCCGAGGGCGCGGTCAGCGTCTCGCGCATCCGGAACGTGGCGATCGAGGACTTGCTCGGGCGAGACGCGGTTCAGCTCGAGCTCGACGCCATCGCCGCGATCGCACGCGGTCGACGCGTGATGGTGACGGGCGCTGGCGGTAGCATCGGCTCCGAGCTCTGCCGGCAGCTCCTGCGATTCGAGCCTCGCGAGCTGCAGCTGGTCGAGCGCGCAGAGAACGCGCTCTTCCAGATCCATCGCGAGCTCGGGGAGAAGGCGGAGAGCACCAAGCTCGTGCCGCTCATCGGCGACGTCACCGATGCCGTGCGGATGGACCAGATCTTCGCGAGCGGGCGTCCCGAGCTCGTCCTGCACGCCGCGGCGCACAAGCACGTGCCGATGATGGAGTGGAACCCCGGCGAGGCGCTGAAGAACAACGTGGGAGGCACCGCCCTCGTGGCCGAGCTCGCCCATCGTCACGGCACCGACCGCTTCGTCCTGATCAGTACCGACAAGGCGGTGAATCCGACCTCGGTGATGGGCGCTTCCAAGCGCGTCGCGGAGATGTACGTGCAGTCGCTCGCCGCGGTGAGCAGGACGCGCTTCGCCTGCGTGCGTTTCGGCAACGTGCTGGGATCCGCGGGAAGCGTCATCCCGATCTTCAAGGAACAGATCGAGCGCGGCGGCCCCGTCACGGTCACGGACCCCGAGATGCGCCGCTACTTCATGACCATTCCGGAGGCCTGTCAGCTCGTCCTGCAAACGGCCGCGATGGGCACGGGGGGCGAGATCTTCGTGCTCGACATGGGTGAGCCCGTAAAGATCGTCGACCTCGCGTGCGACCTCATCCGGCTCTCCGGTCTCACGCCGAACGAGGACATCGCGATCGAGTTCACCGGGATGCGGCCCGGCGAGAAGCTGTTCGAGGAGATCGCGACCGACGCCGAGAAGGCCGAGAAGACGCGCCACCCGAAGATCTTCGTCGGCAAGACCCGGAGCCCGTCCTACGACGCGATGCGGAGCTGGGTACGACAGGTCCACGAGCTCGACGACGACGGCGCTTCGGCGCGCGATCTGCTGCGCCGCTGCGTGCCCGAGTACGCCACGCCCGCCACGCCCGCGCGCGCGTCGACGGCGCGCTCGTCGAGACCGGCGCCGCCCGGCGGCGCGACGGTTGGCGTCGACACCAGCGCCGAAGCGATATGCGCCGCGCCCGCCGACGCCGAATAGGGCCCCGCTTCCGAACGACGCACGTCGCGCTCCTGCTCGCATCGCTCGTCGTGATCGGTCCCCAGCTCGCCGCCGGCCGGCCGCCGTGGGTGATCGCCATCTTGTGCTGCTGCGCCGGCTTCTTGTCGACGGCCGTGGCGATCCTCGGCGGGGGGGGCGGTGGCCACTCGCGCATCGGCGTGGCGCTGGCCGGCGTCACTGCATGGACCGCGGCCCAGGCGCTACCG
>JBGALT010000025.1:0-66140 GCA_044223665.1 Sandaracinaceae bacterium
GATGCGCTCGAGCGTCTCGCGCGGAACGGGATCGGGGAGGAAGGCGCGGATGCTCCGCCGCGCTGCGACGGCTTCGTGGACGTGCATGGCGCTGTCATGGCCCGCCGCCGCGGGATCGCAACCGCCCTGCCGGCGCGCCCAACGCTCGTCGCGCGCTACTCGGCGATCGCGATGGCGACGACGGTGACGTTGTCCTCGCCGCCGTTGGCGTTCGCCCGCGCGACGAGATCCTTGGCCGCCTCGTCCGGGCTGCCCGGATGCGAGGTGACCGCCGTGAGGATCTCGGCGTCCGTGATCATGCCGCTCAGCCCGTCCGAGCAGAGCACGTAGACGTCGCCCGGAAGAGGCTGCTCGGGGACGAGATCGACCACGACCGACTCCTGCATCCCGAGCGCGCGGGTGATCACGTTCTTCGGCAGCTCGTCGCGCTGCTCGGGCGTGAGGTCGGGCATCACGAGGAGGTAGTCGTTCAAGAGAGAGTGATCGCGCGTGAGCTGCGTGATCTCGCCGTTGCGGACGCGATAGCAGCGGCTGTCGCCGACGTGGGCGACGTACATGCGCTTGCGCTCGCGGGCGACGAGACAGCCGACGACCGTCGTGCCCATCCCCTGCACTTCGCGGTAGCGCGAGCTGGTGTCGAAGATGCGCTTGTTGGCGACGCGGATGCCGGTGATGAGCCGGTTCTCTTCGACCGTGAGGTGCGGATCGAAGTGGAAGGGCCAGGTGGCGTCTTCCTTCTGGGTCGCTTGGAAGAACGACGCGATCGTGTGCGTCGCCATCTTGCTGGCGACGTCTCCCGCGCGGTGCCCGCCCATCCCGTCGGCCACGATGTAGAGGTCGAACTCGGGGAGGATGGCGAAGCTGTCTTCGTTGTGCTCGCGCTGTTGCCCGACGTCGGAGACACCTGCGGCGAGGATCTGCATCGCTGTAGGGAAAGCTCGCCGACCCCGCAATCGGTGTCAAGCCACGACGACATCCGCCCGCGCGTCCCGCGCACCGGAAACGGATGTGCAGGGGTCGCCGCGGCCCCGCGTGGTAGCGTCCGCGCCCTCATGTCCGCCACGCCGACGAAGAAGGTGGTGCTGATCCCGGGGGACGGCATCGGAAAAGAAGTGATGGCCATCGGCCGGGAGCTGCTCGAGACGCTCCGCGACGTGCGCCGCCTGCCGATCGAGATCGTCGAGCTCGATCTGGGCGCCGATCGCTTCCTCCGTGATCGCACGACGTTCCCCGAGGCGGACCAGGCGATGATCCGGGACACCGCGTCGGCGGTCCTGCTCGGTGCGCTGGGTGACCCGCGCGTGCCCGACCTCGGCTACGCGCGCGACATCCTCTTCGGCCTCCGGTTCGGGCTGGACCTCTTCTCGAACATCCGGCCGATCGCGTGCTTGGCCGACCGCCTGCTGCCCCTCAAGGACAAGAAGGCGGCGGACTGCGACATGGTGGTGTTCCGAGAGAACACCGAGGGCGTCTACGTGGGCGTCGGCGGTAACTTCAAGAAGGGCACGCCGGACGAGATCGCGATCAACGAGGACGTCAACAGCCGCAAGGGCGTCGAGCGCGTCATCCGCGCGGCCTTCGCCTACGCGACGGCCCACGGCCGCAAGCGCGTGCACATGAGCGACAAGGCCAACGCGATGCCCGCGGCGGGCGGCCTCTGGCAGCGGACGTTCAAGGAAGTCGCCGCCGAGTTCCCGGCGATCGAGGCCAAGCACATCTACGTCGACGCGCTCTGTCTTCAGATGGTGCGCACGCCCGAGGCGTTCGACGTGATCGTCACCAACAACCTCTTCGGCGACATCATCACCGATCTCGGCGCGGCGCTGCAGGGTGGGCTCGGCATGGCCGCGAGCGCGAACGTTCACGCGCCGGGGCGCGTGGCGATGTTCGAGCCCGTGCACGGCTCGGCGCCCGACATCGCGGGCAAGGATCTCGCGAACCCGCTCGCGACGGTGCTCACGGTCGGCATGATGAGCACCCACCTCGGCTTCGCCGGCGTCGAGCCGATCCTCGTGGATCTCGTGCGGCGCGCCGTCGACGAGAAGCGCTGCACGAGGGACGTCGGTGGCGAGCTCGGCACGCGCGCCGTCGGCGACTGGATCGTCGGCCAGGCGACCTGACCGACGCCCCCCTCGTCAGGAGAGGACCTCGTCCACCGGCTTGATCGGCGCGGGAAGCGGCGACTCGCCGAGGCGCTGCCGCAGGTTGATCTCGATCATCTTCGAGATCGACGTGAGCGGAAGGTCGTTCGGGTCGTACCCGAAGGGCTGCTCGATCTCGTCGCCGACGATGTCGAGCCCGAAGAACGCGTAGCTCAGCACGAGCGCGGCCACCGGCGTCAGGAAGCCGACCTCGTTCACCAGGCCGAAGGGCAGCGTGTAGCAGTACACCGCGACGATCCGGTGGATGAGCGTGGTGTAGGAGAACGGGATCGGCGTCGACTTGATGCGCTCGCAGGCGCCGTGGATGTCGGTGAGCGCGACCAGCGTCTGCTCGAGCGTCGGCAGGTGCATGGGGTGCACGTAGCCCTTGTCGAAGGCGCCCTTGATCTTCAGCGCCATGCCGAAGGTGACCGCCGAGGGCTTGTTCGTCTCCTTCTTCAGCGCCTCGAAGTCTTCGGCGGATAGAGCGACTTCACCTCTTCGCCGAGCTCCTCGTCGCGGAGGGCGTGCCGCATCGTGTGCACGAACGCGATCGCGCGATGGACCAGATCCCGCTCGAGCGCGCTGCACCTCGAGGACGACCTCGGGCGGAGCATCCTTCGGCGCCGCGATCAGGGTCACGGCCTGGCGCGCGAAGGTGCGCGACGTGTTCACGAGCGCGCCCAGAGCTTGCGTCCCTCCCACCAGCGCTCGTAGGCGGCGTTGTTCGGAAGCCGAGGAAGATCGAGAGCGCGACGCCGATCAGCGTGAAGGGGACGATGCGCACGTCGAACATCTGCTCGGCGTCCGACTTCTCGAGCGCCGTCACGACGATCGAGAGCACGAGGACGCCGAGGATGCGGTTCTTCGTTCGCGGAAGCTCGCTGCCCCGGTAGCGGAGGACGGTGCGCACCCAGCCGGTGCGCTCGGGAACCATCATGGTCGGCGATCTCCTGGTCGCGGCGCCCGCCCCGGGCGCGTGCTGGCGCGATGGTGCCCGGATTCCGAGCGCCCGCGCTCGCGCCGGCGCCGGGGTGTGATCGGCGGCGGTGCTCAGCGGCGATGGGCGCCGCGATCCGGCCTCGATGCCGCGCCCGAGCAAGCTCGGGCGCTCGCCACCTCACCCTGCGGTCGGTGCTCACGGCCCCGAGGCCGTGCTGCGCTCCGTCCTCGGGAAGGCGAGGCCTATAGCCAATTGGCTATAGGCCCCGCCGCCAGGCGACGCCTGAAGGCCGGTCTCGCGACGCGACATGCATGAGGCCTCGACCGTCTGTGCAGCAGTCTCGTCACAAGACTTCACCCCCTCCGTGGATCACACCCGCGCCGGGGCAGCGGGACACACCGGCGACGCGCGCGAATCCACCGGAAAAACAGGCGTGTGGCAGTGAGCCACGATGGCCTCGCGCGCGGGCGAAGTGCCCCTGACGGGTCGTTTCGCCCCCGAAGCTCTCCCGCCCGGGCCCCGAGAACCTCGTGAACCGAGGGCGCCGTGGCACGCAGGCGCCTGGCACACGGTCTGCTGAAAGCGCGTCGCACGCACGGCAGCCCTCGCTCGCGTGCCCGCGTCGGTCCGCCGGCGCGGGGTTTCCGCAGACCTCCATGCTCCAGAAGTTCATCCACCGCCCCGTCCTCGCGATCGTCATCTCGATCCTGATCGTCTTCGTGGGCGTGCTCGCGATCCGCAGTCGACCGATCTCGCAGTTCCCCGCGATCGCGCCGCCCGTCGTCGCCGTCACGCTCTCGTTCCCCGGCGCGAGCGCGCACGTGCTGGTCGAGTCGGCGCTGATCCCGATGGAGCGCTCGATCAACGGCGTGCAGGGCATGCGCTACATGACCTCCGACGCGACCAGCGCGGGCGAGGCGACCATCCAGGTGGTCTTCGAGCCCGGGACGGATCCGAACATCGCGGTCGTCAACGTGAAGAACCGCGTGGATCAGGTGATGAGCCTGCTTCCCGAGCTGGTCCGCCTCGAGGGCGTCGTCGTCATGCCGGTGCAGCCGAGCATGCTGATGTACGTCAACCTCTACAGCACCGATCCGAACACCGACGAGACGTTCCTCTACAACTTCGCGAACGTGCATCTCGTCGCCGAGCTGCAGCGCATCCCGGGCCTCGGCCGCGTCACGATCCTCGGCAACCGCCAGTACGCGATGCGCATCTGGCTCCGGCCCGATCGCATGCGGGCCTACAACGTCTCGATCGACGAGGTGATGGAGGCGATCGGCGAGCAGAGCATCATCGGCCGCCCCGGCCGCACGGGGCAGGCCTCGGGCCGCACGGCGCAGTCGATCGAGTACGTGCTCACGTACCAGAGCCGGTACAGCGAGCCCGAGCAGTACGCGAACATCATCATCCGGGCCACGCCGGACGGGGAGACGCTGCACCTGCACGACATCGCGGACGTGGAGCTCGGCAGCGAGTTCCAGAGCATCTACTCGAACCTCGACGATCACCCGTCGGCCGCGATCGTCCTCAAGCAGAACTACGGCAGCAACGCCGCCGAGGTGATCGACCAGGTCAAGGAGCGGCTCGAGGAGCTCTCGCGCACCTTCCCGGCCGGCATGCACTACTCGATCAACTACGACGTGTCGGCGTTCCTCGACGCGTCGATCGAGCAGGTCATGCACACGCTCGGCGAGGCGTTCGTCCTCGTGGCGCTCGTCGTCTTCCTCTTCCTCGGCGACTGGCGCTCGACGCTGATCCCGACGCTCGCCGTTCCCGTCTCGCTGATCGGCGCCTTCGTCTTCATGCAGGCGTTCGATCTCACCATCAACCTCATCACGCTCTTCGCGCTCGTGCTCGCGATCGGCGTCGTCGTCGACGACGCCATCGTGGTGGTCGAGGCCGTGCACGCGAAGATGGCCGAGAAGCACGTCGGTCCCTACAAGGCCGTCACGATGGTGATGGGCGAGATCAGCGGCGCGATCATCGCGATCACGCTGCTCATGGCCGCCGTCTTCGTGCCGGTCGCGTTCATGACGGGCCCGGTCGGCGTCTTCTATCGGCAGTTCTCGATCACGATGGCCTCGTCGATCGTGCTCTCCGGCATCGTCGCGCTGACGCTCACGCCGGTGCTCTGCGCGATGATCCTGAAGCCGCACGCCCATGGGACGCCCAAGCGGCGCTCGCCGGTGGGCATCTTCATCGACTGGTTCAACCGCCGCTTCGACGGCGTGACGAACCGCTACGTGCGGCTCCTCGGGCACATCGTCACCCGCCGCTCCGTGACGTTCGCCATCCTCGCGCTCTTCGGGCTCGGAATCTTCGGGGTGAACCGGTCACTGCCCTCGGGCTTCATCCCCAACGAGGACCAGGGGCAGATCTACGCGATCATCCAGACGCCGCCGGGCACGACGCTCGAGCGCACGAACGCCGTCGTCCGCGAGCTGCAGACCATCGCGCGGAGCGTCGAGGGCGTCGAGTCGGTGTCGTCGCTCGCCGGCTACGAGATCCTGACCGAAGGCCGCGGCAGCAACGCCGGCACGTGTCTCATCAACCTGCGGCCGTGGTCCGAGCGCACGCACTCGGTGCACGAGATCGTCGAGGAGCTCGAGGTGCAGACGCACGACATCGGCGCGGTCGTCGAGTTCTTCGAGCCGCCTTCGGTGCCGGGCTACGGCGCCGCCGACGGGTTCGCGCTGCGCTTGCTCGACATGGGGGAGGAGACCGACTACCAGGAATTCGATCGCGTGAACCGCGACTTCATGGACGCGCTCCGGCAGCGCCCGGAGCTGACCGGCCTCTTCACCTTCTTCGCGGCGAACTATCCCCAGTACGAGCTCGTCATCGACAACGAGATGGCGATGCAGAAGGGCGTGACGATCTCGCGCGCGCTCGAGAACCTCGACATCCTCGTCGGGAGCACCTACGAGCAGGGCTTCATCCGCTTCGGCCGCTTCTTCAAGGTGTACGTGCAGTCGCTGCCCGAGTTCCGGCGGCAGCCCTCCGACATCCTCGACCTCTACGTCGAGAACGACCGCGGCGAGATGGTCCCGTATCGCGAGTTCATGACGCTGCGCGAGACGCAGGGCCCCAACGAGATCACCCGCTACAACCTCTACAACTCGTCGGCCATCCGCGGTCGCCCGGCCCCGGGGTACACGAGCGCCGACGCCATCGCGGCCATCCGCGAGGTGGCCGAGGCGACCTTGCCGAGCGGGTACGACATCGCCTGGGAGGGCCTCTCGTACGACGAGTCGCGGCGCGGCAACGAGGCGATCGTGATCTTCCTGGTCGTGCTCGCGTTCGTCTACCTGGTCCTCGCCGCGCAGTACGAGAGCTTCATCCTCCCGTTCGCCGTCATCCTCTCGCTGCCGATGGGCATCTTCGGCGCGTTCCTCCTGCTGCGCGCGCTCGGGCTCGCGAACGACATCTACGCGCAGGTCGGGCTCGTCATGCTCGTGGGCCTGCTCGGCAAGAACGCCGTGCTGATCGTCGAGTACGCCGTCCAGCGCCGGAACGCCGGTCTCGAGCTGAGGGACGCGGCGATCGAAGCGGCGCGGGCCCGCTTCCGGCCCATCCTGATGACCTCGTTCGCGTTCATCGCGGGCCTCGTGCCCCTCGTGCGCGCCACCGGGCCCGGCGCGGTGGGCAACCACACCATCGGCGCGTCGGCGCTCGGAGGGATGCTCTTCGGGACGGTCTTCGGGGTGCTCGTGATTCCGGGGCTCTACTACTTCTTCGGGAAGCTCGCCGACGGCCGCAAGCTCATCCGAGACGAGGAGCTCGAGCCACTCACCGAGCAAGGGCCCCTGCCCGATGTCGAAGACAATCCGCCCGAGCCCGAGAGCCTCCGACCGATCGCGGAGCCCGAGCCCTCGCCCTCGACGCCTCCGCCCCCGCCGACGCACACGCCCGTTCCCGAGCCATCGCCCTCGACGCCTCCTCCGGCGCCGACCGTGCCGGCACCGACGGTGGCGACCTCGGCCCCGGCACCTGTGGCGGCACCGGCGCCGGTCCAGCCGGCGGACGAGAAGGGCGCCGAGGACGGCGACGCGGAGAAGAAGCCATGAGCCGGGCGCTCGCTGCGCTCGTCCTCGGGCTGGGCACCGTCCTGCTGCTGCCGGGCTGCATCCCCGATCCGCCCGGCGGCGTCGCGCGCGCGGCGCACACCGACGTGCCGTCCAGTTTCGGCGGCGAGTCGCCGGCGGATGCGCGCGACGAGGGCGCGAGCGATGTCACGGCCACGACCGAGGCCGAGGACGAGTCGAGCTCGGCCGAGGTCGACTGGCACGACTTCTTCGAGGACGCGCACCTCGTCGCGCTCGTCGACACGGCGCTCGAGAACAACCAGGAGCTGAACATCGCCGTGCAGGAGATGATCGTCCGCAACAGCGAGGTCATGGCTCGCCGTGGCGACATCTTTCCGAGCCTCTCGGCCGGGGTCGGTGCAGGCGTCGAGCGCGTGGGAAGCGTCACGAGCCAGGGCCGCAGCGACGAGGCCAACGGCGTTCCCACGGATCTGCCCGACTTCCAGATCGGCGTCTACGCATCGTGGGAGGTCGACATCTGGGGCCGCCTCCGCGACACCGCCGACGCGGCGATGTACCGCTACCTCGCGAGCGCCGAGGGGCGAAACTTCATGATCACGCGCCTCGTCGCCGAGATCGCGACCGAGTACTACGAGCTGCTCGCGCTCGATCGCCGTCTTCGGATCCTCGACGACACCATCGCGCTCCAGGAGTCGGCGCTCGAGATGATCGGCGTCCAGCAGCAGGCCGCGCGCGTCACGATGTTGGCCGTGCGCCGCTTCGAGGCGCAGCTGCTCGGCTTCCAGGGGCGTCGCTTCGAGATCCAGCAGGACCTCGTGGCCCGCGAGAACCAGATCAACTTCCTCCTCGGGCGCTTCCCGCAGCACGTGGACCGGACCACCGACGACTTCCTCGCGATCCCGCCGCCGGCGATCCGCGCCGGGGTGCCGACCCGCCTGCTCGAGAACCGCCCCGACGTGCGACAGGCGGAGCACGAGCTGACCGCGTCGCAGCTCAGCGTCTCGGCGGCTCGCTCCGCGTTCTATCCGGCGCTCCGGCTCGACGCCGGCGTGGGCCTTCGCTCCTACGACATCACGCAGCTCGTCACCACGCCAGCGTCCATCGTGTACAACCTGCTCGGCGGCTTGACCGCCCCGCTCTTGAACCGCAGCGGCATCACCGCCGACTACTACGCGGCGAACGCGCAGCAGATGGAGGCGGTGCTCGGCTACGAGCGGACGATCCTCCAGGCGTTCGTCGACGTCAGCACGGGCCTGGCGCGCGTGCGCAACCTCGCGAGCGCGTACCAGACGCGCTCGGAGCAGGTGGCGCGCCTGGCGGAGGCCGTCGACCTCTCGACGCTGCTCTTCAACGCGGCGCGCGCCGAGTACCTCGAGGTGCTCACCACGCGCAGCGACTACCTCGAGGCCCAGATGGACCTCGTGGACACCAAGCAGCACCAGCTCCAGGCCACCGTGACGCTCTACCAGGCGCTCGGCGGTGGATGGCGCGTGCACGACCAACCTGCCGATCCCGAGCCGATGGGGGCCCAGCCATGAAGAACCGCGCCACCACCCACGTCACGCTCGCGCTCGCGCTCGCGCTGGAAGGCAGCATGCTCGCCGCGTGCGATGACCACGCCGAGCACACGGAGGCGCCTGCGGCTTTCGAGGTCACGTCGGTGCTCCGCGAGGACACCGACGTCACCCACGAGTACGTCTGCCAGATCCGCGCGATCCAGCACATCGAGGTGCGAGCGCTCGAGAGCGGCTACCTCGCGAACATCTTCATCGACGAGGGCCAGGCCGTGCACCAGGGCCAGCACCTCTTCCAGATCATGCCGACCGTCTACCAGGCCGAGCTCGGTGCGGCGTCGGCCGAGCAGCAGCGCGCGCAGATCGAGTTCCAGAACACGCAGATGCTGCGTGATGCCGGCGTCGTCTCGCCGCAGGAGCTCGCGCTCGCCCAGGCCGCGCTCGACCAGAGGACCGCAGAGCGGAGCCTCGCGCAGGCCCACCTGCGCTTCGCCAGCCTCGATGCCCCCTTCGACGGGATCGTCGGCCGCCTCATGGTGCGGCGCGGCAGCCTGCTGCAAGAGGGCGAGCTGCTCACCGTGCTCGCGGACAACAGCCAGATGTGGGTCTACTTCAACCTCAGCGAGGCCGAGTACCTCGACTACCGCCGCCACCACGCGGTCGGCGATCCCGTTCCGGTCGAGCTCCGCATGGCCAACGGCGAGATCTTCGAGCAGCCGGGCGTCATCCAGACGATCGAGGCCGACTTCAACAACGAGACGGGCACCATCGCGTTCCGCGCGGGATTCGCCAATCCGGACGGCTTGCTACGCCACGGCGAGACCGGCGAGATCCTGATGACGACGACGCTGCCGCACGTCCTGGTCATCCCGCAGGAAGCGACCTACCGCGTGCTCGACCGCACCTTCGTCTACGTGGTCGACGACCAGCACGTGATCCACGCGCGCGAGATCACGCTGGGCGAGCAGCTGCCGCACGTCTACGTGGTCGAGAGCGGTCTCGAGGAGAACGAGCACGTCCTGGTCGAGGGGCTGCGCCGCGTGGCCGATGGCGACACCATCGATCCGCAGCTCCGCGACCCGCACGAGCTGCTCGAGGAGCTCCGCACGCTCCACGCCGACTGAAGGCCGGCGGGAGATGTCCGACCCTCGATGCAGTCGACGGCGTCGGTCCACCGTCTTCAGAGCCCGATCTGCTTGGCGATGATCACCTTCATGATCTCGCTCGTGCCCGCGAAGATCCGCTGGACGCGCGCATCGACGTACGCCCGCGCGACGGGGTACTCCATCATGTAGCCGTAGCCGCCGAAGAATTGGAGACAGGTGTCGACGACGCGCTGGTTCATCTCGCTCACCCAGAGCTTGGCCATCGAGCACTCCTTCACCAGGTACTTGCCCGCGCCGTGGTCGGCCACGAGGCGATCGACGAAGGCGCGCCCCACCTCGATCTCCGTCGCGCACTCGGCGAGCTTGAACTGGGTGTTCTGCATCTTGCCGATCGGCTTCCCGAACGCCTTGCGCTCGTTCACGTACTTCAGCGTGTCCGCGAGCACCTGTTCGGCCGCGGCCTGACATCCGATCGCCACGCAGAGGCGCTCCTGCTGGAGCTTCTGCATCAGCATGAGGAAGCCCGCGCCCTCGTCGCCCAGTCGGTTGGCCACGGGGATGCGACACGCCTCGAAGTGCAGCTCGCTCGTGTCCTGCGACGAGAGCCCCATCTTCTCGAGCAGCTTGCCCTTGGTGAACCCGGGCGTGCCGGCCTCGACGACGAAGAGCGAGATCGCGCGATGGGGCTCGACCGATGCATCGCCGGTACGGGCGACGACGATGCACAGATCGCAGAGCTGCCCGTTGGAGATGAACGTCTTGCTCCCGTCGATCACGTAGGAGTCCCCCTCCCGGCGCGCGCTGGCCTTCACGTTCGCGAGGTCGCTTCCGGTGCCCGGCTCGGTCATCGCGATCGCGGTGACCAGCGCACCGCTCGCGCAGCCGGGGAGCCACTTCTTCTTCTGCTCCTCGGTGCCGAACGCGTGCAGGTAGGGCACGACGATGTCCGAGTGCAGCGCCATCGCGAAGCCGTCGTCGTAGGCCTTGGCCATCTCTTCCATGACGACGACCGAGTGCAGGAAGTCGCCGCCGGGGCCGCCGTACTTCTCCTCGAGCCACGGGCACAGGAACCCGCCGGCGCCCGCCTTGCGCCAGGCGTCCCGGTCGACGACGCCGTGCTCGCGCCACTTCGGCTGCTGCGGTTTGACCTCGCGCTCGATGAACTCGCGGAAGGCCTTGCGGAACAGGTCGTGCTCTTCACGGAACAGGGTGCGGTCCATGGCCGCGAGCGTACCGCGTCAGCGCGAGATCGGGGCGAGCGCGGCGCAGGCGGCCTCCATCTGCGCGCGTCGCAGATCGTCGTCGCCCACTTCGGAGAGCGCGGCGCGGAGCGGCGCCGGGAGCGCGGAGGGATCGAGCGGCGTGATCGGCGGCGGCGGCGGCTCGGGCTCGACGGGAATCCGCTCGGGGAGCGGTCCGACGCGCGGCGCCAGCTTCTGCACCGGCATGCGTGGATCGCGGGCGCGCATGTGCTCCAGCAGGCGCGGGCCGAGGAGGCTGACCTCCTGCGCCCAGACGCTCGTCCGCGTGTGCAGGTGGAGCGTGCCGTCGCGGAAGCGCACCGGGACGACCTCCTTGGCGACGCGCGGCGGGACGCTCCGTTCCCAGAGGGCGGTCAGCCGCGCGAGCTTCGCGTGCGCCGGCTCCTTGCTCGGCATCGCGCGCGGGACGAGCTCGGCGAGCGTCGCCATCCCCTGGCTCGGGTGACGGCGGCGTCGCGGACGGCGCTTGGGAGGCTCTTCTCTCATGTCGGCAACGAGGGGACGGCCGCGCACGACCGGCGCGTCACTCGCGGTGCACTCGGCGCGCCATCAGCTGCGCGACGGCGGTCTCGGCCGTCATCTGGCCATCGAGGATGTCGGCGAGCACGTCGGTGATCGGGATCTCGATGCCGCGCCGCGCAGCGTGGCGCTGCATGCGACGCGCGATCGCGATGCCCTCGACGTACGCGTTCGCGTCGCGTCCGGCCTGCTCCAGCGTCGCGCCGCGCCCGAGCGCGCGGCCGAGCCTCACCTCGGGCCGATCGTCGCCGAAGGCCGCCGACATCAGGTCGCCGACGCCCGCCATGCCGGCGAAGGTGCGCTCCTCGGCGCCGAACGAGACCCCGAGGCGCGCCGCTTCGGCCAGGCCGCGCGTCATCATCACCGAGAGCGCGCCCGGGCCGAACCCGAGCTGCTGCGCGAAGCCGAGCGCGAGCGCCAGCAAGCCGACGAGCGCGGACGCGAGCTCGACGCCGACGAGGTCCTCGGTCTGATACATGCGCATCGCGCTGCCCGCGATGGCGTCGCGGACGACCTCTCCGACCTCGGGGAACGACGAGCCGACGATGCCACCGGCGGGCGTGCCCTCGAGAAGCGCGCGCGCGTGCAGAGGCCCCGCGAGGCAGCCGAGGCGGCGGGCGGCGGTCTCCTCGCGGAGCACCTCGCTGACCGTGCGGAGCTCCTCGCCCACCAGCCCGCGGCTCACGTGCACCACGAGATGTCGCCCGTCGATGTGGCGCCCGAGCGCGCGCGCGACCTCGTGCACGTGCGTCGACGGGACCGCGACGAGGATCAGATCCATCGAGGCCAGGTCGCCGAGCTCGCCCGTCCCTCGCACGCGCTCGCTGCGCGGGATGGCCGCGCTGCGACGCGAATAGATCAACGCGTCGTTCCCCACGCGCTCGACCGCGCGCGCCAGGCCCAGCCCGAAGCTGCCGCCTCCGACGATGCCCACCGAGAGCTTGGAATGCTGCTTTCCCGTCATGGTTCGTGTCCGTTCAAGCGAGGCCGAGGCGGGCGATCTCTCGCGCGGCGGCGAGATCCTGCTCGCCGGCCATCCGCTCCGCGTACGCGATGCAGCGGTTCTGGTAGTAGAGGAGCAGCGTCGGATCCTCGAGCACCATGGCGCCCCGGGCGTCGCGCGAGAGGATCGTGCGGCGGTGGTAGCCGGTGAGCGCAGTGTAGACGCGCTCGACGAGCTGCTCGGGCGCGAGCGCGCGCACCGCCCCGCTGAGCCGGACCTCGCCGCGCAGCTCCATCGCGCGCAGCCGATCCTGGGCGAGGGCCACGTCGCGGACGAGCTCGTCGCGCGGCATCGTGATCTCGCCGCGGTGACGCAGGCGCCCGAAGAGGTCGACGCCGGGCGTGTCGCGCACGAGGCGGCGGAACAGCACGTGGGAGACGACCTGGGTCCCCATCAGCACCGTCTCCTTCTCGTAGACCTCCACGAGGTGGCGACCGAGCTCCCGCGTGTACGCCGCGTCGCGCCGCGGATCGACCCTCGGCACGCCGCGAGCGCTCACGTAGCCGCCGGGATCGATCGGGCGGCCGTCGGGCGTCACGGAGCGGCCCTCGTCGTCGACGGGATTGCCGAAGGGGTCCATCGGCTGCGCGAACCGGATGACGGCGGGGCTCTCGACCTCGCCGAGCTTGCGGATGAACGCGATCCATCGATCGAGCTGGGAGAACTCGTCGTCCTCGATGATGTAGCGAGCCTTGCCGGACTCCTTGAGCCAGTCCTCGATGAGGGTCTCGGCCTCGAGCACGAGCGCGTAGTTGATCGTCGTCGGCACGAAGAAGACCGGCCGCGAGATGCCGCGCACGCGGTTGTTGGCGAACGCCTCGACGGCCGTGCCGGCGAGGCCGAGCTTGAGCCGGCGCTCCACCATGCCCGAGCGGCTCCGCGTGCCGCCCGGGAAGAACAGCGAGTGGTAGCCGCGCTCGATCATCACGCACGAGTACGTCTTGAGGACGTCCTTGTAGAGCTGCGCGCGGATGCGCCGGTCGACGCGGTAGGCGCCGAGGTTGTGCATGAAGAAGGAGACGATCGGGTTCGAGAAGAGGTTCTTGCCGGCGCCGTAGACGACGGGCGGCAGGTCGTCGCGCATCAGCGCGTACCCGAGAACCACCGAGTCGAGGTTCGACAGGTGCGTCGGGACGAAGACCAGCGTGCCGATCTTGCCGAGCCGCCGGATGCGCTCGATGGGCCCCTCGGTCGTCATCAGCTCGTCGACCGGGCTGCCGCGGCCCGAGCCGATGGATGCGAGGTCGCCTGGCAAGCTGGAGGGCTTGAGGATGCCGGTGAGCGCGTGCGGCACCACGCGCGTGGCGAACGAGTACACGCGCGGGTCGAAGTTGCCGGCGACGTCCTTCGCCATGCGCTCGCAGATGTCGTGGTACGTCGCGCGCTTGGTCTCCTCGCTCATCTTGCCGACGCGCTTGATGACGCTGCGCCAGAACTGGAGCGACTGCCGCGTCTCGTCGTCCTTCTGCGAGTGCAGGCGCCGCGCTTCCTCGTTGGCCGCGTCGTTCAGCACGTACTCGAGCGGTGGCTTGCTCGGTGTCCCGGGCGGGCCGAGCCGTAGCTCGAGCCGTCGCACCACCTCGCGCACGATGTCGTCGCGCTCGCCGTTGAACCAGAAGATGGAGGGATCGTCGGGCTTGGGGACGTACGCGCTCATGCGCGGTAGGCGCATCGGACGCTCGAGCAGACGCTTGATCGCGGTCACCGGCGAGGGCATCGCAGCGAAGCTAACACGGCGGGGCAGGGCGAGATCCGCGAGCTCCATGGAGGCCGGCGCGGGGGCGCTTTCGGGCCGACGCCTTCACTCGCCACACGTCCTCGCGCGCCCTTCGCGCGCCGGGGCGAAGTCGGGCCGGATGGCGAGCGCGCGCGTGAAGGCCGCGCACGCGTCCGTGTCGCGGTGCAGCTGCTCGTAGCCCATGGCGAGCTGGGCCCATCGCTCCGCGGGATGCGCGCGGACCGGGATGGCGGGGTACGCGGCGAGGATCGACGCCAGGGCCAAGAGCAGCGGCGCCGCCTTCTTCTCCCGCACGCAGCGCACGAGCTCGCGCGCCGCCCACACCGCGGCGACGACGAGCCAGGGCACGAACACCACGCGGTAGCGGTCCTGGACGAAGACGGCGACCACGGCCACGAACGCGGTCCACGAGAGCGCTGCGATCGCACGCTCGTCGCGGGTCCGCGCGCGCGGAGAGAGAAGGAGCGTCCCCGTCAGCGCCAGCGGGGCGATCCATCCGAACTGGACGAGCGGCGCCGAGAGCGTCGCCGAGAGCTCGCGCGTGAACGCGTAGTCCACCACGTTGCTCAGCTCGCGCGCGTTCCAGAAGAGGTGGGCCTTGCGGAGCAGCACCGCCCCCGCGTCCAGCGGGTGGCCGAGCACGTGGTCGATCGTCCGGGCGAGCCAGTAGCGATCGGCGGCGGCGTCGTCGACGGGATGACCGAGCGCGCGCCCGGCGGCGTCGCGGAAGCCGGTGAATTGGCGGAGCGGCGAGGCCGCTTCCGGCACCTCCGCGGGAACGCGCCAGCCGCCGGTCGCGCCGGGCCCGTTGCCGATGAACGCGTTGATGCCGGCCGTGCTCGCGCCCCAGGGCGTGCCGAGCGCGAGCAGGTTGCGGAGCGGGAGCGGGGCCAGGCCCACCGCGAGACCGACCGAGAGTCGGAGCGAGGCTGCACGGCCGCCCTCTTCGCGAGGCCGCGCGATCCACACGAGCGCCGGGAACAGCAGCAGCGTGTTCGGACGGAAGGCGATCGCGATGCCCGCGAGCACGCCGGTCGCGATCCAGGCCCGGCGCTCACCACCCAGCGCGAAGAGCAGCGCCACGGTCAGCGCCGCGTGCACCAGCGTCATCGCGGTCTCGGGCAAGAGCAGCGCCTCGAAGAAGATCGCCGGTCCGTAGAGGGCCGCGACCAGCGCCCCCGCCAGCGCCCAGCGGGCGTCGGTCAGCCTGCGGCACGCCCACCAGACGAGCGGGATCACGGCGACCCCGAGCGAGAGATGAACGACGCGCGGGGCCAGCGGGCTCGGCCCGAGCAACCCGCGCACGAGCGCGAGCAGATAGAAGTACGGCGGCCCGAAACGCAGCGTCTCGCCACCGAGCCAGACGTCGCCGCTGGCGATGCGCTCCGCGCCGCGCGCGTAGACGAAGTCGTCGGTCTGGGGCAGCTCGAAGAAGGGCAGTGCGCGGGCCTCGGCGAGCCACGCCGCGCGCACGATCATCCCGACGAGGACGACGAGCGCGAGCGCGATGCGCTCCCAGCGCTCGACCTCGCCCGCGCGCTGCGTCGTCATGCGGCGACGATAGGCGATTCAGGGCAGCGCTGCGTCGCGAACCTCGCGCTCGTCGATCCGCCACATCGTGACGCTGCCGCGCTCGCTCGTCTCGGCGTGCCGGCAGTCTCCGATCACCAGGCGCTTCTCCGAGCGCGCGCGGACGACCACGTCGAGGTGTGTCGCCGCGAGGCGCAATCGGGCGCGCACGACCACGCGATCGCCCGCGTCGTCGGTCTCGAGCCGCTCGATCTCCGGGATGCGGGCCTCGCCTCGCGCGGAGGCGAGGTCGGTCGCGAGCCCCTCGACGAGCTGCTCGACCGGAGGCCGGAACAGAGATCCTCGGAAGCGGGATGCGAGCGCCGGCGCGCCCAGCGCCGCGTCGACGAGCGCGTCGGCATCGCTCGGCTCGAGGTGGCCGTACATCCGGCCGCTCGGGAGCACCAGGACCGTGGGCGCGAAGCGGTCGCCTCCGAGGTGCGTGGCCTCGCGCACCTCGACCTCGCTCGCCCGCGCGGCGCCGTGCAGCGCGCGCACGAGCTGGCCGCCGAACATGGCGCAGCAGCGATCGCGGATGCCGTGCGTGCACACGAGCACGAGCGGGCGATCGACCGGCTCCCACCCACGCAGGTCCTCGTGCGCCAGCACTCCCGCGACCTCGGCGAGCGGCACGCTGCGCCGCGCGCGGCCCTCCGGGAAGCGCCAGAGGTCCACCTCGTCGCGCCAGTCTCCCTCGTGCGCGACGAAGCGGGTCGCGATCGCGTGCGTCTCTCCCAGCTCGGCGCAGGCGTCGACGAGCGAGCCCGGCAGCCCGGCGGAGCCCAGCGCGGCGCGCCCCCAGCGCCGCTTGGGATACGAGATCAACAGGCAGCCGCTGGCGTGGCTCGCGCTCGCCGCGAGCGGCTCTCGCGCCTCGCGCGCCAGCGTCGAGCACCAGACCCCTCGGGTCATCGGTCGATGATACTCGTGAGGCGGCGCCGGCGGGGGCGCGTCCTGCCGGCCCGGACCGTCTCGCGCGAGCCGTCACGGGGTGTGATCCAGCGCGGTGGTGAAGTCTTGCAACGGGGCGGCTGCGCAGAACGGTCGAGGCCTGCTGCATGTCGCGTCGTGAGACCGGTCTTCAGGCGTCGCCTGGCGGCGGGGCCTATAACCAATTTGCAATAGGCCAAGCCTTCCCCAGGAAGCAGCGCAGCGGCCGACCGGCCGTGAGCAGCGCCCAGAGGGGGAGGTGGCGAGCGTCCGAGCTTGCTCGGACGCGGCCTCAAGGCCGGGATCGCGGCGCGTCGCCGCTGAGCACCGCCACCGATCACCACACCCGCCGTCACGATCGCGTTTGCGCGCAGCCCCCCCTTGCTCGTAGAAGGGATCCGCGTGCCCAAGAAGAGCTCCGAGCTCGAGATCGTGCTGGACGACGACGGGAACACTGCAGCCGTCTGGCGCGGCACCGTCTTCCTGCAGACCCGGCGCGGTCCGCTCGACGCGCGCGTCTTCGAGAAAGGGGAGACGTTCTTCCAGCTCGCGCTCGAGAAGGGGGCGCCGGCCGGCCTGCTCTCGGTCGTCGAGGCCGGAGCGCCGATGGTCACGCAAGACCTCCGGACGCTCCAGCGGACCTCGGTGGATCGGCTGGGCGCCTACGTGCGCGCGCGCGTGGCCGCCGTGTTCCTGGGGGACGATCTGACGGCGAGCCTCAGCCGCAGCTCGGCCCGTCTCCTCGGCGTCGCCAACCCGAGGATCCAGCGCTTCCAGCTGGTCCCGCCCGCCGTCTCGTGGATCACCCAGGAGCTGACCTCGCTTGGGTGCTCGTTTCGATCCGCCGACCTGCTGACCGCGATCGACACCGTCCGCCGGCGAGGCGCCTGACCCAACGCGGGTCTCGGCGCCTTCGATCCACGCGGCCCTCGTCGTCAGTCGGCGCGGACGAGGAACGGGCTCGTCGCGATCTCGTCGCCGGCTTCGTCACGGACGATGGCCGTCCAGCTCTCCGGCTCGCCGTCGTGCGGCGCATGGCGCGCCCCGTTCGTCCACGCCCACGTGCGGTAGCGCGGCATGTGCGCGGGGACCGTGAGCGTGACGCGGCCCGTCGCACGCGCACCGTGCTCGAAGGTGACGACGATCTCGCGCGGCGCGTCGCCCGGGTTCGAGAGCTCGACGAACGCGTACACGCGCTCGTCGTCCGGACCGAACGAGCTCGGGTGGTCGATGGGCTCACGGTCCTCGATGCCGCTCGTCACCTGCATGCGGCGCACGCGGAGCTCACCCGTGCGTGGCGCGGGCGCCGGCGCGACGAGCACGCTCGAGCGCGGCGGGGACGCGGGCGTGGTGACGGTCGCCAGCGCGACCGAAGGCTCCGTGCGCGGGGTCGCCTGGGCCGCCGCGCTGGCGATCGCCCGCTCGTCGCGAGGCGTGGGCTCGGGCGCCGCCTCGGGCGCGGACGTCCCGCATCCCGCGAGGCCTCCCACGAGTGCCGCCACGATCATCCAACCGAACCGTCCGTGCTGAGCCATCTCCGTCCTGCCTTTCGAGAGGGGAGAGTGCAGACGCGCGGCCAAGGCGATTTTCGCGGCATTCGCGGGGCATTCACGGCAGGCACGTGGCCTCGCGGACACGCACCTCGCGCTCGTCCGACACGGCCCGGCGTCGGGATCACCCTGCCGCTTCACCGAAGCGCGGACCGGGTGCGTCTCGAGCCCGAGGCGATCAGTCGCGCATCACGCGGACCTGGAACCCCAGCTCCTGGCTGAGCGCCACCATCTCCTCGAACACGTCGCCATAGGCCACCGCGACGTGGTTCGAGAGGTAGTGCGCCATCAGCGTGTCCCGGCCGATGCCCATGTCGGCGGCCATGAACGGCCACTGGCGCGTGGTGCCTTGCCACCAGCGATCGCGCACCTCGGGCGGGAGCTTCACGACCTCGCCCTTGCCCACGTCCATCCAGAGCTTGCCGCCCTTCACGTAGGCCCGCGCCCACGTCATCGCGCCGGGGAGTGACTCGCCGGCGAACGTGCCGCCCGGCGTCGGGAAGTACATCGAGGGCTGCCGGTAGGTGTGCACGCCCTTCAGCGTGCCGGGATCGTGGTTGAACGCGTACGCGCCACACGAGCCGCTGTTGAGGAGCACCCAGAGGAAGCGACCCTCGTGCTCGGCGCCCCAGCGCACGTCGTGGAACATGACGGCCTCGTGAAGGCCCTTCTCCATGCAGAGGCGCTTGAGCATCTCCATCGGCACGGCGTTGCCCTGATCGGCCTCGGTGGCGGTCGCGATCGGATGGCCATCGCTCTCCGGGCGGCACGCGCTGTTGAGCAGGCCCTCGGCGAAGTCGCTCGGCGGGCGCAGCGGGATGAGGCCGAGCTGGTACTGCCAGCCGAGGCAGTCGGCGCCGTACTCCGTCAGGAGATCGAGCGCGACGAGGTAGTCGCGGAGCTGCTCGCGCGTGGCGTCCTCGGTGAAGTCCTGGGCGTTCGTCTCGCCGCCGATCTCTTCCTTCCAGTGGAAGGTGACGCCCTCGTCCTTCACGAACGCGAGCGCGTCGTCGATGCGCTTGCCCGCGATGCGCCTGCCGCGATCGAGGATCCACGCCTGATCGATCTTGTGCTCGGCGAAGCCGACGTCCTTGAGCAGGCGGGGGCCGAAGTAGCCGTTGATCATGCCCATCGAGGTGTCGCCGAGCATGAGGAGCAGCGCGCGCTTCTTCCGGAAGCCCTCGGCGACCTTCTTTGCGCGCGCGGAGGCGGCTTCGGAGATCGGCGCGTGCGCGTGCAGGCCTGCGGTGGAGTACGTCACTCGGCCGGACGAGCACCACTGATCGAGGCGCTCCATGAACGCGGTGTCCTTCGTCCAGTCGGGCGCGTCGGTCCAGATGCGTGAGTACGCGCGGTCGACGTACTCGAGGCACGCGCCCGTGTTGAGCAAGCCCACGAGGCCCGGCCACTGGCCCGAGAAGTTCGAGGCGAGAAGGAGCGGGTTGTCCTTCGTCATGACGCCGTCGGTCGTGTGCGGGCCGTAGAACCAGTGCACGCAGACGCCGACCATCGGATCGTCGATGGGCCCGAGCTTCGCGATCGACTCGTGGGGCTTGGTGAGGAAGCCCTCCACGCGATAGGGCGTGCGCCCGAGCTTCTTCAGCGCCGCCTCGAGCTGCTGCGTCGCGGCCTCGACCGACGGGAGAGCGACCTCGTTGGGCTTGCTGCGCGCATCGCCCGGCCAGAACACCGCCACCTTCTTCGTCATGGCGCGGAGGTTACCGCGGGATGCGGCAACGGGGAGAGCGCGACGCGCGGCGATTGACACCCACCCCCGATCCGCGCGATCGAGCCTTCATGCGGACCCGCCTCGCGCTCCTCCTCTCTCTGCTCTCGTTGGCGCTCGCCTGCGGCTCCGGGGAGAGCGCGCCCGCACCGTCGTCGTCGGGCGCCGCGCCCGCGCCGGCGCATCGCGCGACGATCGCCGTGATCCCCAAGGGCACGACGCACGTGTTCTGGCGCTCGGTCCACGCGGGCGCGCTGCGCGCGGCGCACGACCTCGACGTGGACGTCGTCTGGCAGGGCCCGCAGCGCGAGGACGACCGCGCCGGGCAGATCCG
This sequence comes from Sandaracinaceae bacterium, assembly GCA_044223665.1. Classification (GTDB taxonomy): domain Bacteria; phylum Myxococcota_A; class Polyangia; order Polyangiales; family Sandaracinaceae; genus JBBSAT01. The sequence goes on from JBGALT010000025.1 coordinate 20,385, forward strand.
CGTGGTGGAGGACATGATCACGCGGCACGTCGACGGCATCGTGCTGGCGCCGCTCGACGCGACCGCGCTGAACTCGGTCGCCGGCGAGGCGCGGGACGAGCACATCCCCGTGGTCGGCATGGACAGCGGCATGACCTGGGACGGCCTCGTCTCGTTCGTCGCGACCGACAACGCCGCAGGTGGCGCGCTGGCGGCCGAGCGCGTCGCGACGCTGCTCGGCGATCACGGCCGCGTGATCGTGATGCGCTACCAGGAGGGCAGCGACTCCACGGCGCAGCGCGAGCGCGGCTTCCTCGAAGCGATGCGCGATCACCACGCGGGGATCGAGATCGTGAGCGAGAACCAGTACGGCGGGGCTACCACCGAGAGCGCCTACCAGACGGCCGAGGCGCTCCTCGTGCGCTTCCCCGACGTGGACGCGGCCTTCACGCCGAACGAGTCGACGACGTTCGGCATGCTGCGCGCACTGCGCGACGCCTCGCGCGCCGGTGCGAGCGCCCCTGCCGAAGGACCGGGGCATCGCGTGCGCTTGGTCGGCTTCGACGCCAACGAAGCGATGGTGGACGCGCTGCGCGCCGGCGACATCGACGGCCTCGTGCTCCAGAACCCATCGCGCATGGGCGAGCTCGCGGTGCGAGCCATCGTGGCGAGCCTGCGCGGCGAGCACGTGGAGACGCGCATCGACACCGGAGCGACGATGGTGACGGCCGAGAACATGGAGCAGCCCGAAGTCCACGCGCTCCTCGCGCCCGACCTGTCGATCCTCGACGAGTAGAAGCGAACGGGCTCCCGCCATCGCTCGCGTGTGCGGTCGCGCCGAGCCGCGGACGCCGCGCGGCTCCCTCTCCCGCGAGAGCGGGAGAGGGGTGGGGAGAGGGACCGCGGAGCGCGAGCTGGAGTCGCAAGCTGCGATAGGCGCCCGAGCCCCACCCCGATCGCCGCGCGCGTCCCGCAGGCTCTCTCCCCGCGCGCCATCGGGCGCGTTACGCTGGCCGGATGCCTTCCCGCCGCACACGGGCGCTCGCGCTGCTCTCCGTCCTCGCGCTCGGCGCCTGCGCCCAAGAGCCGGCGCCCTACGGCGCGGCCGAGTCCGACCTCACGGCCGCCGAGCGCCGCGTCCGCCTCACGCAGATCCGCGACGCCGCCGCCGCGCGCGGTCTGACGAACGGCGTCTTGCTCGCCGGCATCGCGCAGAACGAGACGGGCCTCGCACACTGCTGGAGCGAGGCCACCTGGGCGTGTCAGGGCCCGAACAGCACCGACTGTGGCGGCGGGCCGGTCATCGCCGGCGCGGGCGATGGCCCCTGCGCCGACATGCAGGGCGGCCTCGGCCTGTTCCAGTTCGACGCCGGCACCTACGACCAGACGCTCGCGCGCGAGGGCGATCGCATCCTCCTCATCGCGGGCAACGTCGAAGCAGCGATCGACTTCGTCCTCGCGATGGTCGTTCGCTCCATCTACATCCCCGGCGTCGACACCAACGAGCAGGCGCTCGCGTGGATGAACTCCGTCGTCGTGGGCGGCGCGGGCCACATGGAGTGGATCCAGACCGTCACGCACTACTACAACGGGTGCACCCCGACGGGCTGCTCGGTCTACGACACGCGCTTCATGCACTACTCGGACGCGCTCCACACCGTCTACGACGAGATGGGCGCCGCGTTCTGGGCCGGCGCGATGGCGCCCACGTGTGAGTCGATCCCCAGGGCCGGGCGCGTGATCGACGACACCGATCCCTGCGTCGTGCTGGGCGGCAACCTCGCGTACTGGCGCACCGCCACGGACGCCGGCTACGGCGGCTCGCTCCGCTGGACGAACGCCATCTCCGCGAGCGGCCCCTCGAACACCGCGACGTGGACGCTGCGCTTCGCCGAGGCCGGCATGCACGAGCTCGTCGTGCGCACCGACGCGCCCTATGCGGAGAGCCACATGGCGCCCTACCGCATCACGCACGCCGGCGGGACGACCGACGTCGCAGTCGATCAGGCGTCGGCCGCCGAGCACTCGCTCGGCACCTTCTCGTTCGCCGCGGGGACCGACTACCAGGTCGAGCTCGGCGACGACAGCGGCAAGCCTTCGGCCGACATGATCGGCATCGTCTGCGACTCGCTCGAGGTCGTGCCGGTCGGCACGCCGATGCCCGACGCGGGGATGTCGTCGCCCGACGCGTTCCTCACCTCCGACGGCGCCGTCGCCGACGCCGCCCCGGCGATGCCGCCGAGCGGCGGCTCGAGCTGTGGCTGCCGCGCGTCGACGCCACGCGATGGGCGACCCGCTCTGCTGCTCGGTGGGCTCGCGCTCGCGCTCGTGCTGCGCCGTCGTCGCCGGTGACGCGGGCGCGGTCGACCGCAGCGCGGACGTAGCCCGCAGCCCGACGACGTCGGAGGCGCCTCGAGCCTCGGTTCCGCGGTGCGAGCCTCGTCCCCAATCGCTCGTGCTTCACGATTCCGGGGCGGGGGAGGGCTCGTGGCCCCCCTCTTGCTCGACCTCCGAGCCGGAGGGAGCAGATGAAAGACGTCGCCGCCGTCCTGGCCATCGTCCTCGGTCTCATCGTCGGGTTTCTCGCGTTCAGCGTCGTCGCGTTCGGGGCGTGGCAGGTGCTCGGGCACCCGCCGCACCCTGCGCCGGGCGGCGGAATGGGCCCGCTGATCGGTGGTGGCTGCTGCATGGGCGCCAACCTGATCCTCGTGGCCGCCGGTGTCGGCTACTTCATCCAGAGGCGCCGTCGGGCGGCGTCGTGACCGCCGCGTGACGGCGCATGGGACGGTCCCACCCGCGACCCGTTGCGCTCGGGCTCCCCTCGGCCGTATGTCTCCCGTCGATGTCCCACGGAAGCACGGGCGGCTCGTTCGATCCTCGAAGCGCTCTCGCCGATCTCGATCGACGCGCACAGGAAGGCGGCGGCCAGGATCGGATCGCCAAGCAGCACCAGGCCGGCAAGCTCACGGCGCGCGAGCGCATCGAGCGCCTCCTGGACCCGGGTACGTTCGTCGAGATGGATCGCTTCGTCGTGCATCGATGCACCGACTTCGGGATGCAGGATCAGAAGATCCCCGGCGACGGCGTCGTCACCGGCTACGGCGCCATCGACGGCCGCAAGGCGTTCGTCTTCGCGCAGGACTTCACCGTCTTCGGCGGCTCGCTCTCGGGCGCGTACGCCCAGAAGATCACCAAGATCATGGACCTCGCGCTCAAGGTGGGCGCGCCGGTGATCGGCCTCAACGACTCGGGCGGCGCGCGCATCCAGGAGGGCGTCGAGTCGCTCGCGGGCTACGCCGAGATCTTCCAGCGCAACGTGCTCGCGAGCGGCGTCGTCCCGCAGATCAGCGCGATCATGGGGCCCTGCGCCGGCGGCGCGGTGTACTCGCCGGCGCTCACCGACTTCATCTTCATGGTGCAGGGCACCTCGTACATGTTCATCACCGGCCCCGACGTCATCAAGACGGTGACGCACGAGGAGGTGACGAAAGAAGACCTCGGCGGCGCGCGCACGCACAACGAGAAGAGCGGCGTCGCTCACTTCTCGGACGAGAACGACGCGGCCTGCATCGCGCGCATCCGCGAGCTGATGGGGTTTCTGCCGCTCAACAACCACGAGGATCCGCCGGTGCGCGCGAGCGCCGACCCGATCGATCGCGCCGATCCCGCGCTCGACGCGCTCGTGCCGCACGACTCGCAGAAGCCCTACGACATCAAGCAGGTGATCGCGCACGTCGTGGACGACGGAACGATGTTCGAAGTGCAGGAGAGCTACGCCGAGAACATCGTGTGCGCGTTCGGTCGCATCGGCGGTCGCCCCATCGGCATCGTCGCGAACCAGCCGCAGGTGCTCGCGGGGTGCCTCGACATCGACGCGAGCGTGAAGGCGGCGCGCTTCGTGCGCTTCTGCGACGCGTTCAACGTGCCGCTCGTCACCTTCGTCGACGTCCCCGGGTTCCTCCCCGGCACGGGCCAGGAGTACGGCGGCATCATCAAGCACGGCGCGAAGTTGCTCTACGCGTACGCCGAGGCGACGGTGCCGAAGATCACGGTCATCACGCGCAAGGCCTACGGCGGCGCCTACGACGTGATGGCGAGCAAGCACCTGCGCGGCGACCTGAACTTCGCGTGGCCCTCGGCCGAGATCGCCGTGATGGGCCCGGACGGCGCGGTGAACATCGTGTACCGCCGCGAGATCGAGCACGCGCAGGACAAGGTCGCCGCGAAGGCCGCGTTCGTGAACGAGTACAAGGAGAAGTTCGCGAACCCGTTCAAGGCGGCCGAGCTCGGCTTCGTCGACGAGGTGATCGCGCCGCGCCTGACCCGCGAGCGCATCGCCAAAGGCCTCTGGCTCATCGGCGACAAGCAGCTCGAGAACCCGCGCAAGAAGCACGACAACCTCCCGCTCTGAGCGGCGAGAGCGCGTCGCTCCGAGCGGACGCGACGCACCAACGCCCGCGCGCGGCCCCCTCTCCCGCGAGCGCGGGAGAGCTGGGCTGCGCCGGCGGCGCATCTGCGGTGAACGAGAATGGGGCCTCCCATCGAGTGATCGCCTGCCGCGCCGGGCGGGAGCGGCCCTTTGCCCACGCCTTGCGAGCGAACGGCGGCTCGCTGCGGAATGTGTTCAAACGATGATCAACGGCTCACCCGCTACGGTCCCTACCGTCCGCGGGCTGCGCCCGCTCCCGTCCGGGCCCTCCGGGGTGAGCACTCCTGCCGTCGAAGCGTCGCACCCGCCCGGCGCTACCCATGGGGAAACCTGCTTTTGAAACCGCGGCGCCTGCGGCTCGTCCACAGACGAAGCCGCTGCGCAGCTTCGTCGGAGTGCGAGGGAGGACCCTCGCGCTCCCCACCTTCGTCTCCGCGCGCGACGGCCTCCGGGTGCGCGAGGGCTCGGCCCTCGCCTTGGCCGAATCGGCGGAGCCGGTTCGGCTTTGGAGGAGCCGAAGGCGCCGCGGTTTTTCAAAGCAGCCCACCTCATGGTTAGCGTCGGGCGGGTGCGAGGCTTTGAACGCGATGAGCGGAGCGCCGTCGTTCGCGCGGAGCGTCCGCGGGCAAAGGGTCGCTCCCGACCGACGCGGCCTGGTGATCGACCGCCAGATCGGTATCGAGCGATGCTCGACACTTAGACCTTCATTTTCGTACCAGAGTTGGGGAGAGGGACTGCGGAGCCCGAGACGGGGCGCGCTCGACGCGATAGAGCGCGATGGCGATCGAAGTCCCGCACTGTCGCGAAGAGAGGATCTCCGCGTCATCCTTCGACGCTCGTCAGCGCAGCTGCGCGAGCGCCTGCTCGAGCAGAGCGATGCGGCCGCGCCAGTACGGAACGGCCTCCACGGAGTCCGGGTGGGTGCTGCCGCCACGCACTCGGGCCTCGGCCTCCTTCAGCGAGTCACGATAGCGGTCGAGCTGCGTGCGGTAGAACGCCGCGAGCTCACCGGGCGCACGCGGGCGATAGCCAGGGCCGCTGCAGCCGCAGCTGTGGAACGTGATGCCGACCTCGTAGAGCGCGGCCACGGTGCTCCACGCCTTCTCGTCGCGCCGCTTGGGCGGTGCGAAGTCGAGGCCCATCGCGGCGGTCGGCCCGCCGCAGTCGGGGCACGTTGTCGTGGCCGGCCGCGCGCTGGCGGTCGATGCTCCGAGCGGCTTCCACGCCTTGCGGCACGCGAAGCAGGCGTAGTGCTCCTTGTAGCGGTGCTCGCCGTACCGACACATCGCGCAAGGGTAGCGCTCGCGCCTGCGGCGCGAAATGCGCGTGCGTCCTCCGCGGTCAGCGCAGCCAGCTCGGACATCGCATGCGCTCTCCGTTCGATTCGCAAGCGCGGTCAAGCGGGCCCGCGCCGGGCGGCGTATCCCAGGCGTGTGAGCCAGAAGCCCGAGACCCACGACACCTACCGCGCGGCGGTCGTGCGCGCCGTCGAGCGCGTCGTCGCCTCGCTCGACGAGGCGCTCGACCTCCAGGCGCTCGCGCGCGGCGCCGCGCTCTCCACGTTCCACTTCCATCGCATCTTCCGCGGGCTCGTCGGCGAGACACCGCTCGAGCTCCACCGGCGCCTGCGTCTCGAGCGCGCCGCCGAGCAGCTCTCGAGCGCCGAGCCGCCCGTCACGCGCATCGCGTTCGACGCAGGCTACGAGACCCACGAGGCCTTCACGCGCGCCTTCCGCAGCCACTTCGGGGTCGCGCCTTCGGGCTTCCGCGAGCGCGCCGCCTCCGCGGGCTCGCGTGTCACGGGCCACCGTCGACGCTGCTCGGCACGCGCTCGGGGCTTCACTTCCGGCGAGGTCACGTCGATCTCGCCGCGCTCAGCCTCGCCACCGGAGAGACCCTCATGGACGTCACGATCGAGACCCTGCCCGCACGTCGCCTCGCCACCGTTCGCCACGTGGGCCCGTATCCGCAGATCAGCGAGGCGTTCCATCGCCTGGGCACGATCGCGGGCGCGGCCGGCCTCTACGCGCGCGTCGATCCGCGCATGCTCGCGCTCTATCTCGACGATCCGGAGACCACACCCGTGACGGAGCTGCGCTCCGACGCGGCGCTCGTCGTGCGCGATGCGGCGCCGCTCCCGGAGGGCCTCGGCGAGACGACGCTTCCCGCGGGGCGCTACGCCCGCACCACGCACCGCGGCGCCTACACGGGCCTCGCCGACGCATGGGCGCGCCTGATGGGCGAGTGGCTCCCGAGGAGCGGGCATCGGGTCGGCGAAGGGCCTCCGTACGAGGTCTACGTGAACGATCCGCGCACGACCGCGACCGAAGGCCTGCGGACCGATCTCTACGTGCCGCTCGCCGACTGAGGGCCGAGGCTCACGACGAGTCGGCGATGCAACACACGACGTCGCGACCGAGCGTGCTGCAGCTCAGCGGGTGGCTCGCGTCGCGGCTTCCCCAGGGCTCGCAGTAGCAGTGCTCGCAGACGACGCGGTCCGTGCGCGGGCCGCAGCTGCCGAGCGCGAGCGTGGTGAGCACGAGCGTGGCGCGTGCGCGCGCGCTCCATGCGGCGTGCGGCCTCCTCACGGCACCGACATGCATCGGATCACGTCGTCCTGGCAGCTGCACGTGCACCGGCGGCTCGGGTCGTGCGTGCTCTCGTCGGGCTCGGGGGCGACGCCGCTGCACCAGAGCGGCGCGCCCCAGGAGCACCCGCGCGCCTCGCACTCCGCCTCGCCGCTAGGGAGCGTCTCGGTGCAGCTCAGCTCGCTCCGGACGAACGTGCCCGCGCCGGAGCTGCCCGTGCTGGCGCTGCCCGTGCTGGCGCCGCAGGCGACGAGAGACAGCGAGAGGACCAGGCATGGTGCGCGCACGCTGCGAGCGTAGCAGCGAAGGACCCCTCGCACGCCCGCGTCGCGGGGCGTTCCGCCTCCGACGCTGCTGGTGCGACACGTTCGCGCGAGACGACGAGCCGTCTCGGGCGCACCATGCGCCTCTCGGAGAGCGCGATGGGATGGAACGCGGGCGGGCTCGGCGCGATGACCTTTCCCTCGGACGAGGCGCTCGCGCGCTGGCGCGACACGGCGCCCGACGCACGTGGGCTCGGCCCGCCGCCCGAGGAGCTTCCCGATCTCGGCGCGGCCCTCGGGACGATCCGGGAATGGATCCATGCGTGGAGCGGCCGCGGCGGGGTGCGCAGCGTGATGCGCGAGGGGCTCGACGTCCGTCTCCGCTTCGACGTGGGGGAGGACGCGTTCCGCGACGAGGCGTGGGCGCTCGCATGCGTGCTCGCGTCGGCGGCGCGTCACGGCGCGCGCGGTCGCTTCGTGCTGCTCGGCACGGAGGGCGCCGAGGGCGACTTCGCGCTCGAGCTCGCCCTCGACGATCGACGGGCCCACGTGCGGCGCCTCGGGGCGGCCGAGGCCGACGCGACGTACCGGAGCGACGAGTACCGCGCGCTCCACCAGCCGCTCGGCGGAGATGCGCTCGGAGGCGCTCCCGAGAAGCCGAGCCGCACCCGCACGCGCGCCAAGAAGGAAGCGGAGGAGCCCGTCGCGCGCATCGCGCGTCTGCTCGGCGAGCCGTGGAAAGAGAAGCTCGCGGGCGCGAGCTGGCGGGGCGTCGAGGAGGCGCTGCACGCGCTGCGCGAGACGCGGCCTGCCGGCGCGATCCCGGCGCTCTCGCGCTGGCTCGACCATCCCTCGGCGGACGTGAGCGGGACTGCGGCCGAGGTGCTCCTCGCCTACGACGCACCCGAGGCGCTGCACGCGCTCGCCGATCGCTGCGGTACGACGCTGCGCCATCCGACGCAGGCCTCGAGCGGGCCGCGCGGCTACCAGCGGACGAGCGTGCTCGCGTGCTTCAAGCTCGACCCGAAGGGCGCCTACGACCGGCTGCTCCCGCTCTTCGGCGCGGTCCGCGCGAGCCCTGGCCTCGATGATCCGTGGGTGCAGGCGGCATTCCTCGTGCTCTCCGGCTCGATGACGCCGGGCCGCACACGGGTGGAGCCGTTCGTGGACCTGCCCAAGCGGGATCCTCGCTGGCTCGATCTGGCGTACGACCTCTCGGAGCTGAAGGGAAAGAGGCTCGCGCTCGCCGGCCCGGGCCTTCTCTTCGAGGCGGGCGATCCCCGCGCGATGCGCGCGTACGCCCGCGGCGTGCGGGCGTTGGGCGCGCCCTACGTCGCGTCGTACCCGAGCTACCGCGGCTTCCGCGGCGCGCCCTTCCTCGCGCTCGCGACCGAGCCCGACTTCGCCGACATCGCGCCCGCGCTCGAGGCGCTCGCCAAGCAGCTCGGCTGAGAGCCTGGGCGCGCGACACCGGAGGCTGCAGCGGCCGCCGCCGAGCGCCGCCGACGGGCTCGGCGACGCGCGGACGACGCGTGCGCCTGCCCGCGCCCGCGCGTGCGCGCCCGGCTCACGCCGACTCGTCGAGACAGCAATCGGCGTTGCGCTCGAGCGTGGTGCAGCTGATCGGATGGAGCGCGTCCCTCTGCCCCCACGGCTCGCAGTAGCAGTGATCGCAGATCGCGCGCTCGGTGCGCGCGCCGCAGCTGGCGAGCGCGAGCGTCACGAGCGCGAGAGCCACGGCGCGCGCCGCGAGGGTCGCGCGGACGGAGGCTCGTCGCTGCGACGTCACGGCAGCGCCCCGCAGCGGCGCACGTCGGCGTGTGAGGCGGGCGACCCACCAAGCCCCGAGCGCCCTTTCCTCCATGGCGCGAGCGTACCAGGGCGTCGGTGCGGCGTATCGGATCCCCGGGCCCCACGGCGCGCTCTCAGCTCGCGCGCGGCTCGCCCGCCCGCGCGCGCTGCTTGCTCCGTGCCTCGAGGACATCGAGCCCACGCGCGATCCCCACCATCGCTGCCGTCAGGAGCCCGGCACCGAGGGCCCAGCCCACGAAGTCGAGCGTCTGCCGGATGGGCGTGCACGGCAGCCCGAACGCGATCTCGAGGTGAACGACGTAGACGACGAGCGAGTGCCGCCCGAGCGAGAGCATCGCCTCCGCGGCGCGCTCGATGCGAGGAAGCGTGAGCGCCGCGAGCGCGGCGAGGCCCGTCGCGATCGCCGCGTTCCAGACGAGGCGCAGCAGGTTCCGGACCTGCTCGGTGTGGGCCAGCAGCCACTGCGCGCTCGGCGTCGGCTCGTAGACGAGCACTCCCACCACGATCGCCATGGCGAGCGCGACGAGCGGGCGCGGCGCGAACGGGACCGCCCACGGCTGGGCCACGGGACGTGCGCGCACCCCGAGCCCGATGGCCGCGCCGAGCAGCGCGTACGCCAGCCACGGGAAGATCGGGAAGCGCGCTCCGCTCGCGGAGAGCGAAGGGTCCGCCGTCGTGCGCGCGACGTAGTCGGCGACGCGCGTCGGCATCCACGAGAGGTCGGTCTCGACGAACGAAGGGGTCGCCAGAGCCACCAGCGCCGCGAGGCCCAGCATCACGAGCGGCCCCGTCCGGAGCGGCGCGACGCGCGCGAGGACCAGGTTCACGAGCACGAGCGAGACGCCGATCGCCTGCAGCACGTCGAGCCGCAGCACGACGCTCGGCGTTCGCGTCGCGCCCTCGAGCGCGAAGAGCATCCCGCTCCAGGCCAGCACCGCCCCGACGGCCAGCGCCAGACGGACGCGCATCGCCGTGTTCTCGTGCGTCGCGCGCCACGCCATGGCGAGCGCGGCCGCGTCGAGCGCGATCGCGGCCCAGTTCCGCCGCTCGAGGATCGCGCTGTAGTCGACAGTCCAGGCCCAGAGCTTGAACGCGTAGCCGACCACCCAGATGCCGAGCCCGCGGCGCACCCCCGCCGCGCTCCGCCCCGGCCCGTGCACGAGCGCCGCGGAGAGCCCCGCGAGCAACAGGAAGAGAGGTGCCGCGAAGCCTCCGACGATCCTCGTCAGCTCGAAGAAAAATCCGTCGCGCTCCGGATGGCGCACCCAAGCGTCGGCGCAGTGCCACTGGATCATGCAGATCACGGCCGCGCCACGCACCGCATCGACCACGAGCACGCGCGTCGGACGTCTCTGCTCTGCTGCCATCGTCTCCGTTCCGACGCGGCGCGTTGACACCGCACGTACCCGTTTGCTACTCCCGCCGCCTTCCCACGCTCGGATTCTCGAGCGCGGGCAACGTGACAGGAGAGGTGGGCTTTGTTCAAGTCGATCTGCATCTTCTCTGGTCACGCCAACCCGCACCTCGCGGAGATGATCGCCGAGTACCTGCAGCTGCCCGTCGGGCGGCTGAAGATCTCGAACTTCTCCGACGGTGAGGTCTTCGCGGAGATCCAGGAGAACGTCCGCGGCGTGGACGTGTACGTGGTGCAGCCCACGTGCGCGCCCGTGAACGACAACCTCATGGAGCTGCTCGTCACCGTCGACGCCCTCAAGCGCGCCTCGGCGGGCTCGATCACCGCGGTGATCCCGTACTACGGCTACGGCCGGCAGGATCGGAAGGTCGCCCCGCGCACGCCCATCACCGCCAAGCTGGTGGCCGACCTGCTGAGCGCCAGCGGCGTCTCTCGCGTCCTCTCGATGGACCTGCACGCGGGGCAGATCCAGGGCTTCTTCAACGTCCCCTTCGACCACCTCTTCGCGATGCCGGTCTTCCTCGACCACCTCCGGCCGAAGCTCGGCGAAGACTCGGTCTTCGTCTCGCCGGACGCCGGCGGCGTCGAGCGCGCGCGCGCCTACGCCAAGCGCTTGCGCGGCGAGCTCGCGATCATCGACAAGCGTCGCGCGAAGGCCAACGTGAGCGAGGTCATGAACATCGTCGGCGACGTCGAGGGGCGCGACTGCGTGATCGTCGACGACATGATCGACACCGCGGGCACGCTCACCAACGCCGCGGCCGCGCTCAAGGAGCGCGGCGCCCGGCGCGTGCTCGCCATCGCCACGCACCCGGTCTGCTCGGGCCCCGCGACCAAGCGCATCGTCGAGAGCGCGATCGAGCAGGTCGTCGTGACCGACACGATCCCGCTCAGCGAGGAGGCCAAGGCCTCCGGCAAGTTCACCGTGCTCAGTGTCGCGCGCCTGCTCGGCGAGGCGATCAAGCGCATCCACAACTCGGACAGCGTCTCGAGCTTGTTCGTCTGACGGTCCCGTCGCGTGGGCTCTCGTCGCCTCCTTGATCCCTGCCGGATCTCGCGCTAACCACGCCGCCTTCTTCGGCGCGGTCGTCGCGCGCGAAGCATGGAGGCAGGTAGTCGATGGAAACCCAGACGCTCAAGGCTGAGGTCCGCACGCAAGGCGGAAAGGGGCCCGCGCGTCAGCTCCGGATGCGAGGGCTGATCCCGGCGGTGTTCTATGGTCCCGGCAAGACGCCGGCGAACCTGACGGTGAGCCCCGAAGAGGTCTCCGACCTCGTCGGTGGCGAGTTCGGCCGCAACCAGATCGTGACCCTCGAGTTCGCCGGCCAGAAGGAGCTCGCGGTCGTCCGCGACCTCGAGGTCGACCCGCTCTCGCGCAAGGTGCTCCACGTCGACTTCTACGCGGTGTCGCGCGAGCGCCCCGTGCGGGCGAAGGTCCCGTTCATCGCCAAGGGCCGCGCCATCGGTGTCGCGCAGGGCGGCGTGCTCCGCGTGATCTACCGCTCGCTGCCGGTGATCGGCGCGCCCGACAAGGTCCCGGCGAAGATCGAGGTCGACGTGACCTCCCTCGATCTGCACCAGGCGATTCGCGTCAAGGATCTCCAGCTCCCGGCCGGCGTCACCGTCGCGTATCCGCCCGAGCGGCCCGTCGTCTCCGTCGAGACGAAGGAGAAGGAGAAGACCGACGAGGAGCTCTTCGGCACGGCGGCCCCGGCGGCCGCGGGCGCGGCTCCCGCGGCCGGCGCGGCCCCGGCGGCGGGCGCGGCAGCCCCGGCGGCGGGTGCGGCAGCTCCGGCCAAGGACGCCAAGGCGGCGGCCCCGGCGAAGGACGCGAAGAAGAAGTGATCGTGCGCGCGCGCTCGGCTCGTTCCTTCGCGGGAGCGAGCCGGTCGCGTGCCAAGCGTTTCGCTCGCGGCTCTGCGCATGTGGCTCGTCGTCGGCCTCGGCAATCCGGGCTCCCAGTACGCGAAGAACCGGCACAACGTCGGCTTCCGCGCGCTCGAGCTCTGTGCCTCGCGCTGGAGCGCCGGCCCCATGAAGGAGAAGTTCTCCGGCCTCTGGTCGAAGGCGTCGTTCGCGGGTGAAGAGCTCGTCCTGCTCGAGCCGCAGACCTACATGAATCTGTCGGGCGAGTCGGTGCAGAAGGCGATGGCCTTCTTCAAGATCCCGCTCGCCAGCGTCCTCGTGCTACACGACGAGCTCGACCTCCCCTGGAAGGACGTGCGCATCAAGGTCGGGGGCGGGCACGCGGGAAACAACGGAATCCGCTCCATCATGCAGCACTGCGGCGCGGACTTCGTGCGGGTGCGGATGGGGATCGGCAAGCCGCCCCGGGGCACGACGGAATCGTGGGTGCTCGGGGATTTCGACGCGATGGAGAGCGCGGAGCTACCCGATGTGCTACAAGCCGCGGCCCTCGCGGCCGAGGCGGTGCTCCAGGTGGGTGCCGAAGCGGCCATGAACAAGGTTCACGGGAAGGGTGGTCGCGGGCCGAACAAGCCCGCGAAGAACTAGCCCGGGATGACGGCTCGCTCGTGGTGAGCGCGCCGTTCCTCGCTCCGCCCTCGTCCGAGGGGGGAGCCACGGCCCGAAGGTCGCACGACCCGACGGCCAGTCCGAGAGGAAGAGAGAATGACCCAAGCCCAGTCCGTCCAGCTCGCGCCCCAGAAGCGAATCGCGCGCGAGTACGAGCTCGTCTACATCATGACGCCGCAGGTCGACGCCGACGACGCCGACCGCATCGCGACCCGCCTGACCGACGTCGTCGGCAAGCTCGGCGGCAAGATCACGAAGGTCGACCAGTGGGGCCGCCGCAAGCTGGCGTACCCGATCAACAAGGCCACCCGCGGCGTGTTCGTGTGCGTGCGCATGGTCGGCTACGGTGACCTCGTCGCCGAGGTCGAGCGTAACCTCCGCAACGCCGACGCCGTCGTCCGCTTCCAGACCGTCCGTCTCGACACGGTGGTCGAGTCGCTCGACAAGCTCACGGTCGACCCAGACCAGGTGAAGTTCGCCCGCATCGAGGCGCCGAGCCCCGACGAGGTCGAGCCGACGGTCGAGGAGCGCCTCGGCCTCAACGTCAAGCCGCGCGAGCGCACCGACGACTACGGCATGGACGACGACGACATCCCGAACCTCGACGAGGTCCTTCCGCCCACGAACGAAGGCGGCGAGGGCAACGAGGGCGGCGAAGCCTGAAGCAAGCGCGCGCACGGCCGCGCCCCGCGAGGGCGCCCGGCGCGCATCGATTCCACTCGAACAGGAGATTGAGACATGAAGTTCTTTGCGAAGCCGTCGATGGACGGCGGACGTGATCGTGACAGCCAGACCGGCGGCCGTGGCGCGCCGGGCGGCGACGACGGCATGCGCCGTCGCATGGGGAAGAAGCGCGCGCCGTCCTTCGTGGCCGGCCCCGACTTCGTCTTCGACTACAAGGACCCGAGCACGCTGCGTCACTTCGTGAGCGAGCGCGGCAAGATCGTTCCGCGCCGCATCACGGGGCTGAACGCCTGCCAGCAGCGCCAGCTCACCCAGCAGATCAAGCTCGCGCGCAAGATCGCGCTTCTCCCGTACACCACGGGCAAGTGAGGAGACGACCATGGCAGCGAACATCCAGGTCGTTCTGAGGGACGACGTCGAGAAGCTCGGCAAGTCCGGCGAGATCGTGAAGGTCAAGCCCGGCTACGCGCGCAACTACCTCCTGCCCCGCGGCCTCGCGGTCGTCGCCACGCGCGGCAACATCGTCCAGGTCGAGCACGAGAAGCAGGTCGCTCTGGCGCGCGCCGCGAAGCTGAAGTCGGACGCGGGCGCGGTCGCGAAGAAGCTCGACGGCATCACCGTCGAGATCCCGATGCAGGCGGGCGAAGAGGGCAAGCTCTTCGGCTCGGTCGGCGTCAAGGACATCGCCGAGGCGCTCGAGAAGAAGGGCCAGAAGGTCGATCGCAAGAAGATCGTCCTGCCGGACCACATCAAGGCGCTCGGAGAGCACCCGGTCACGATCAAGCTCGGCTACGACGTCACGGCGACCATCAAGGTCAACGTCGTCAAGCAGGGCTGAGCGAGGCTGGCCCCGCCGGAGCTCGCTCCGGCTGACGTCGCGAGCGTGTGAGCGCGCGAGGCGTCGAGGAAACTGGGGAACGGAGGGGGAGAAGGGCGGTCCGGCAACGGGCCGCCTTTCGTTTTCTCGGGCTGGCGTCAGGCGGGCGACACGTCGATCACGATCTTTCCGACGGCGCGGCCGCTGCGGCTCCGATCCCACGCGGCGCGCAGATCCGCGAGCGCATGTCGCGAGTCGATGACGACGCGCAGCTTGCCGGCCTCGTAGAGCCCGTCGAGGATCGCGAGGTCGCTGGCCCGCGAGCGCAAGAGGACCGGATGGGTCTTCTTTCCGCAGACGATGTTGAGCGCGCTCCGCGCGAACACGTCGGGACCGGGCAGGCACGAGACGTAGCGGCCCTTCGGGGTCAGCATCGCGAGCCACTTCGGCATGTCGGGACCGACGCAGTCGAGGACGACGTCGAAGGGCGCTTCGCCCGCGAAGGCGTCTTCTCGCGTGTAGTCGATCACGCGGTGCGCGCCGAGGCCGCGCACGAGCTCGACGTTGCGCGTGCTGCAGACGCCGACCACCTCGGCGCCCATCGCGCGCGCGATCTGCACGCCCAAGGCGGCCGACGCCGCCCGACGCACCTCCACCACGCGCGCGCGCCTCGAGCGGGAGCTTCGCGCCGTCGCGCAGGCCTTGCAGCGCCGTCATTCCGCGAGAGCGCCGCTGCTGCGTCGGCGAAGCATCGACGAGGGCATCTTGCACGTGACGTCGACGCCGGGCGCTCGCGAGCTCGGCGAAGCGCCGCCACGCCCTCCTTGATGCGCGCAGCACGCGATCGCCGGGCGCGAAGCCCGTGACGCCCTCGCCGACGCCGACGACGGTTCCCGGAGACGTCGTAGCCCGCGACGACCGGGAACGAGGCGGGCTGGAAGAAGCGCAGCTGCCCCTCGGCCTTCTTCCAGTCCACGGGGTTCAGCGCACGCGACGCGCGAATCACCACGCGCCCGGCGCGCGCGCCACCGGCGCGGGCAGCTCGGCCAGCTCGAGCCGCTCGGGACGCCATGGCTCCGATAGACCATCGCGCGCATCCCCGTGGTCTGGCACGTCCGCAGCGCGCGCGCGCCCGGGATGCGAGCCGGTCAGAACGCGCAGACGCCGGCGCAAGCGGCCAGCAGCGAGGGGGGGCGCTGGGATCGAGGGTCGTCGAGAGTGTTGGATCCGCGAGAATCGCACGTCGGGAAACGCGGCGTCGCGCACACGCTCGAGGTCCGCGCTGCGTTTGCCGGGGGAGGGGGTCGAACCCTCATGTGCCTTTCGGCACGAGGGATTTTAAATCCCCTGCGTATGCCATTCCGCCACCCCGGCGAAGGTGCGGCAGCCTAGCACTCACGCCATCAGCTCGGGGCGCGGGACGATGCGCTCGAGCGAGGGGTCGAGGTGCGCGTCGACGAGCGGGGCGAGCCGGGCGCGGAGGGCGTCGCGCTGCGTGCGGAGCGCCTCGAGCTCGCCCTTCAGCGCGAGGATCCGCGAGAGCACGCGCAGGCCGTGGCGTACGACGGCCTGCTTCTCGAGCACGCGGATCGCCGCCATGCCCGAGGTGACGAGGAACGCGAGGACCAGGAGCGCGCGGCCCGCGCCGAGCGGCGTCGGATCGAGCGCGAACGCCAGCGCCGCGAGGCCGAGCTGCACCACGGCCACGCCGCCGACGCCGATCATCATCCGCATCGTCGCGCGCACGTCGTCGCGCTCGAGCACCATCTCGCCGGCGCGCGTGGCGCCCCACAGGATCGGCGCGTGCAGGATCAGCCCGGGGAGGGCGAGCGGTACGTCGACCGCCAGCAGCACGACGTGGCGCAGCACGCGGCGCGTCCACTCCCACTGCGAGATCGGCCGGCGCAGATCCCAGTCGCTCAGCCCGAGCGCGTCGAGGAGCGCGAGGTAGCTCGCGACGTCGTCGTAGAACGCCTTCACCTCGGCCACCTCGCGCTTGGCGCGCCAGTGCGCTTCGAGGCGGCGCACCAGCTCGGCCTCGTCGGCGAGCGAGAGGTCGCGGCTGTCCGGCACGTAGATCCGCCGCACGCCGTCGAGCACCTTGAGCGTGTCGAAGTCCTCGGCGTTGATCGTCAGGGCGCGCATCGCGAGATCGATGGCGCTCGTGAGCGCGTGCGCAGCCTCGCGCGGGTCGTCCTTCCACGCGGCTTGCCATCCCGCGTCGAGCGCGATCGGTCGCCCGTACTGCACCAGCACGCGGCCGCGGAAGTGCTGCTTGCGCCGATACGAGAGACCGACCGGGACGAGGACCACGGGGATCCCCTCCGCCGCCGCCGAGAGCGCCATGCGTGCGGCCCCGGTCTTCAGCGGCTGCAGCTCGGGCTCGGTGTAGCTCACGCCCTCGGGGAAGATGCCGAACGTGTTCCCGCGCGAGAGCAGATCGTGGATGGCGCGGAACGCCTCGGCGTTGTCGACCACCGCGCCCGCCGCGCCCGCCTGGTCCTGGCGCCGCTTGATGGGCACGCTCCCGAGGGCCCACAGGATCGGCTTCAGGTGCGGCATCGAGAAGAGGCCGTCACGGGCCGCGAACGCGATGCGTCGCGGACACGTGGTCGTGATCACGACGGGGTCGACGAGCGAGTTCGGGTGGTTGCCGACCAGCATCACGGGCCCGGCGGCCGGCACGTGATCGAGCCCCACGACCTCGACGGTGCGGAAGAAGAACCGCGTCACCAGGCGCAAGAAGCCGACGAGCAGCCGGTAGACGAAGGCCTGCATCCCCGCGCGATGGTAGCGCGATGGGCGTGCCTTCGTGGTACAGCGATCTGCGTGCAGGCGTTCCTCGTGCACGGGATGGGTCGCTCGCCGCGCTCGTTCTTCCTCCTCGCGGCGCGCCTCGAGCGCGCGGGCATCCATACCTCGCGCTTCGGCTACTCGGTGCTGCGGCACGATCTCGACGCGATCGCCGGGCGCTTCGCCGCGCACGTGCGCGCGCGCGCCGAGGGCCCCTACGCGATCGTCGGCCACTCGCTCGGCAACGTGATCGCGCGGATGGCGAGCCCGCGCCTTCCGCCGGGGCTCACGCGCATCGCCATGCTCGCGCCGCCCAATCGCCCGCCGCGAATGGCGGCGTGGCTCGCAGCGCACCCGCTCTACCGCGCGCTGACGCGCGACGCCGGGCAGCGCCTCGCCGACGACGCGTTCTACGCGTCGCTCCCCGTCCCGAGCGTGCCCACGCTCGTCTTCGCCGGGACGCAGGGGCCGCGCGCGCGCTGGTTGCCTCTGGGCACCGTCGCCTCGGACGGTGTCGTCGCGGTCGACGAGACGCACCTGCCGGGCGCGGAGCACCACGAGGTCACCGCGATCCACACGCTGATCATGAACGACGCGCGCGTGGCGGAGCGCATCGCGCGCTTTCTCCGCGAGCCGGCGTGAGCGTGCGGCTCGTCGCGCTGGCGCTCGTTTCGGCGCTCGCCGCCGGCTGCTACTTCTCGCGCTCGCCGACCCGGCCGGTGCCCGCGCTCTTCGCCCGCACGAGCGGCGAGGCCCAGGCGCGTTGCCTCGTCGTCTTCGTGCCGGGGCTGCTCGACGGGCCCGACTCGTTCGTCGAGCACGACGCCTTCGCTGCCCTGACGGCGAGCGGCGCCCCCTGCGACGCCGTGAGCGTGGACCTCCACTACCGCTACTACTTCGGCGGCCACGTCGCCGACGCGCTCTACGAGGACGTGCTCTATCCCGCGCTCGCGCGCGGCTACGAAGAGATCTGGCTCGTCGGCATCTCGCTCGGCGCGATGGGCGTCACGCTCACGATGCGCGAGCACGCTGCCTCGATCGCCGGCGTCGTCCTGCTCTCTCCCTTCCTCGGCATCGATCCGGTGCGCCGGGAGGTCGCCGAGACGGGCCTGCGCGACTGGCATCCCGGCCCGCTGCCGCGCGAGATCGACGACGCGAGCTTCACGCGCTTCGTCTGGGCGACGCTCCGCGGCTACGTCGACGACCCGGACGAGCTGCCGCCGCTCTACGTCGGCTGGGCCGAGGGCGAGACGCAGGACGGCCCGTCTCGCGCCCTCGCCGCCGTGCTCCCGGCCGATCACGTCGCGACCGTCGAGGGGCGCCACGACTGGGCCGCGTGGACGCCGCTCCTCGGCACGCTCCTCTCGCGGGCGCGCCCCGGCCGCTGAGCGTCACGGCGCAGCGCGCAGGTGCCGCGCCATCCAGTAGGCGAGCCGGAAGTCGACGGCGGGGTAGTACGCGTGCGGATCGCCGGTGCCGTTCACGCCGTAGGGGTCGCTCCGCCACACGAAGTTGCTCGGCGGACGGATTCTCATCGGCACCGGGATCGTCGCGACGACGCTGTCGCCGCGGCCGAGCGTGAGCGAGAGAGGCAGGTGGGTTCCGTCGAGCCCGACGCAGTCGTGCGCGGTGATCTCGGCGTCGTCGCAGTTCACGTGGCTCTCGGCCCAGTACGGCGCCGGAAACTCGCGCAGCGTCGCGGACGCGCGCGCGAGCATCGAGGCGTCGAGGTCCGCCGACACGAGCGGCACGTCGGCCGTCCCGCGCGCCGTCGCGGCGAGCGCCACGAGGTCGTAGAACGACTGGCCCTGCTCCACGGGCTGCCGCGTCTGGCCGCTCGTCGCGTAGAGCTCGTCGAGGATGGCGCCGCGTACCGCCTCGCGCGCACCGTCCTCGCAGAGGTAGCGCTGCGCGAGCCAGCCGCCGGTGAAGGCCATGTTGTAGTTCGAGTAGTTCGTCATCTCGGCGAAGTCGACGAGCCCCACGTGGTCGCGGGCGATGCCCGGTAGGTCGCGCGCGCGGATCAGATCGTTGTGGAGATAGTCGGCGACCTCCGGATCGTCCGAGACGCGTGCGAGCGCGGCGAGGATGCCTAGAGACATGATCGCGTGCTGCCCGTTGTTGCGGAAGCGCGGGACGTAGGAGCGGTCGACCGCGCTCTCGCTCAAGTAGCCGTTGTAGGTGATGCGCCCGTCGGCGTCGTGGATCTCGAGGTCGTAGCCGTCGGTGCCGACCTCCATCAGCGAGTGGGCGATGGCCGATGCGTCGTCCTCGAGCGTCGCGAGGCGCGCCCCGTCGATCGTGGCATCGCCGCGCGCGACCTCCCACGCCGCGGCCATGCCGAGCACCCAGCCGATGAGCATGTCGCGGCTGCAGGAGTCCTCCCACGCGTACTCGGGATAGAGCCCGCCCACGCTGTGGTCGTCGCGCCAGGTGCCGTTCGTCTTCTCGGGCGGCAGGGGCGCGCCGCTGCCGTCGAAGAGCGGCGTCGTCGTCTGCGCGAAGCCCGGTCGATCGCGGCGCTGGTAGCCGCGGGCGATGACGCCGCGCACGCCCGTGATCGCGACCGCGCGGTGCATGCCGTCGAGGGCCGCGTGGAGCTGCGCGCGCGCGGCGTCGACCTCGTCGCAGGGCGCGCCCTCGTCCCGGAGCACCGCGTAGCGGTAGGCGTCGGCAGCAGCGCCGGCCCCGGCGTAGGCGCCCGCGACCTTGGTCCACGACACGACGCTCTCGATGGGCGAGCCGTCGAAGGTCTCGAAGTCGGTCGCGGTGGGATCGGCGAGGAAGGCATCGATGCGCGCCCGGGCGCCGTCGTCCGTCGCGATGGCTTCGCTGTTCACGCCCGTGTAGCGCGCGACGATCGCGACGAAGCCGCGATCGAAGCTGCCCGCGTGCGCGTCGAGCAGCGCGTCGGTGGCGAGCAGGCCGACGCGCGGGCCGCCCGTGCCGCAGGCGGGCGGCGTGAGGATGGGCGCGCTCGGGCACGTCGGGGCGGGCGTGCGCGCGAAGGCGTCGGTGCCGGCGTCCGAAGCGGGCCGCCCGGTGTCGAGCTCCGCCGCGTCCGCGCCGGCGTCGCCCGGTGCAGCGTCGGTCGCTGAGCCGGCGGGTGGGCTCGTGCAAGCGGCGAGGGCCACGAGGACGGCGAGGGTCGAGCGCGCGCGCATGCCCCCGAGCGTAGCGCGGGCCCTCCCGCGCGCGTCAGCCCTTCACGCAGACGAGCTGTTTCAACGTGTGCACGACCTCGACGAGATCTCGCTGCGCGTGCATCACCGCGTCGATGTCCTTGTAGGCGGCGGGCGTCTCGTCGATCACGTCCTTGTCCTTGCGGCACTCGACGCCCTCGGTGGCGGCACGATGGTGTTTGAGCGTGAAGCGCTGCTTGGCATCGCCGCGGCTCATCGCGCGGCCCGCGCCGTGCGAGCAGCTCTCGAACGAGTCCGGGTTGCCCAGGCCCCGGACGACGTAGCTGCGCGCGCCCATCGATCCGGGAACGATGCCGAGCTCGCCGCGCCCGGCGCGGACCGCGCCCTTGCGGGTGATCCAGAGGTCCTCGCCGAAGTGGCGCTCGCGCTGGACGTAATTGTGGTGGCAGTTCACGGCCAGCTCGCCGGTGGTGAAGCGGCGACGGCAGCCGTCGCGCACGGCCTTCACGACGGCGTCCATCATCAGGCGTCGGTTCCACGCCGCGTAGTCCTGCGCCCAGCCGACGGCCTCGACGTAGGCGTCGAAGTCGCTCGAGCCCTCGGCCAGCCAGGCGAGATCGCGGTCGGGAAGAAGGCGATTCTCGCGCGCCATGGCCTCGCGCGCGCGCTCGATGAAGTAGCTGCCGGCGCGGTTGCCGACGCCGCGCGAGCCCGAGTGCAGCATCAGCCAGACGCGCTCGCTCTCGTCGACGCAGACCTCGATGAAGTGGTTGCCGGTGCCGAGCGTGCCCAGCTGCTCGGCGGTCGCGCCGTGGCCGAGCTTGCGGTGCGCGGCGGTGATCGCCTTCCAGCGCGGGGCGAGCTCGTCGCGCCACGTCTCGGCCACCGCCGGCGGCACGCTCCGCCACGCGCCTCGGTCGTTCTTGCCGCCGCCGTCGCTCCGCCCGTGCGGCACCGCCTCTTCGATCGCGTCGCGCATCGCCGCGAGCGAGCGCGGCAGATCGTTCGCGTCGAGCGAGGTCCGAACGGCCATCATCCCGCATCCGATGTCGACCCCGACGGCCGCGGGGATGATCGCGCCCTTGGTCGGCAGCACCGTCCCGACGGTCGCCCCGATGCCGGTGTGGACGTCGGGCATCACGGCCACCCAGCCGTGCACGATCGGCAGCATGGCGGTCTTGCGGACCTGGAGCTCGGCGCTCGCCTCGAAGGGGACGCCGCGCACCCAGGCCTTGATGGGGACGCCGGGGCTCGGCATCTCGATCGGCCCCAGCTCGCTCGTCTCGCTCATCGGCCTTCAGCGTAGGCGACGAGGCTCGGGCGCGCTCGCCCGGGACACGAGGTGTCCGGCTCAGCGACCGACGTGCTGCAGGTACACCGGCGAGTCGCCCTCGCAGCCGTACGAGCGCGTGATGTTGCGGCCCGTGAACGTCGTGCCGTCCGGCTCGAGGTGGAACACGTACTCGTCGGTCGCGCAGAACCCGCCGCCGGGGCCGGGGGACACGTTGAAGAGCTGCGTGTCGCGGCCGATGAGCATGCCGTTCTGCACGTCCCACGTGCCGTCGATCGTGCTGTCGACCGAGCCGCCGCCGGACTCGAAGTGGATGAAGCCGCGGATCGTGCGGCAGTCGCCGAGCACCTCGACCTGCATCGTCGCGCGCGCGCCGGGGTCGCTCGAGATGTTGCCGACCCAGGTCCCGTCGATCGCGTGGCAGTGCGGATCCTCGTAGCCGCCCACGCTGCCGACGATCTGGGCGCTGCCGCCCGTGACGGCGATGTGGAACGTGGTCGAGAACTGCTGCCCGTTCAGGAAGTAGACGGTGACGGTGCCGGTCGTGACGCCGGCCGGGACGCGCAGCGCCATGCGGCCGAACGCCGCCTGCACGAGGTCGGCCCGCGTCAGCTCGATGACCTGCCCGCTCGAGGTCTGTACGACGATGCGCGCGACCTGCTCGAGGTACGCCGCCGCTTCCGCCGGAATGTAGAGGAGCTCGCCCTGCGCCTGCACGGTCGTGGTGGTCGTCGTCGGCTGCGTCTCGGTGATCACGACCCCGGTCCTCGAGCCGCCGGAGGTCGTGGGCACGCGGACCTCGGTCTCGACGACGCGCGCGCGGCGCTCGCATCCGGCGGCGGCGACCACCAGCGCGGCCGCGAGCAGGAGCAGCCGGCCGAGAGTGCGGAAGGAGCCGTCGAGGGCGAGCCGATCAGGTGCGGGCATGAAGGAGCCTCCGGGCGGGAGAGTACCCGCGAACGAGGCTACGGCGGGGATGCTCGAGACGTTCCTCGGGGGGGGATCGACCAAGTTCCGGTCGATGCGGACGGGAAGGGGGCCGGACGGGGCGCGGAGTGCGGTATGCGCGCCGCAATCGCGGGTGGGAGCGCCGCCGGGACCGTGGCGCCGGGCTTGCTGCGCCGGGCGGCATGCGCACGTACGCCCGCCGACTCTCCCCCGCGCTCTGCGCCCTGGTGCTCGCCGCGTGCGCGACCGGGCCCGAGCCCGTCGCCGAGGCGCCCGGGGAGCTCACGGTCTGTGGCCGCGGCCCGACGGTCGAGGGCATCGACGTCTCCGAGTGGCAGGGTGGGATCGACTGGAGCGCGGTCGCCGGGTCCGGGATCCGGTTCGCGATCGTCCGAATCTCCGACGGCACCTATCGCGACCGCACCTTCGCGACCAACTGGAACGGCGCGCGCGCAGCCGGCCTCGTCCGCGGCGCCTACCAGTTCTTCGAGCCGGGTGTCGATCCCGACGTGCAGGCCGACATCGTGATCGCTGCCGTCGGCGTGCTCGGCCCGAACGACCTGCCCGTCACGCTCGACGTGGAGGCGCCCTCTCCCTCGGTCGGCCCCGCCGAGTACGCGGCGCGCATCCACCGCTGGGTCGAGCGCGTCACCAACGGCACCGGGCGGGCGCCGATGATCTACACCGGCCGCTATTACTGGGATCCGTACGTCGCGAGCAGCGACTTCGCCGGGCTGCCGCTCTGGCACGCGCAGTACACGAGCGCGCCCTGCCCGAACATCAACGACCGCTGGAGCGACTGGGCCTTCTGGCAGTACACGTCGACCGGCTCCGTCCCCGGGATCGGCGGCAACGTCGACCGCAACGTCTTCAACGGCACCTACGAGGAGCTGCAGGGGCTCGCGCACGCCGATCAGCTCCCGACGGGCTGGATCGATGCGGCCGCGTGCGACGGGATCCGCGGCTGGGCGCTCGACCCCGACTTCGGCGGCTCGATCGACGTCCACGTCTACGTCGGCGGCCCGGCGGGCGACCCCGCGGCCGTGGGCTTTCCGATCCACGCCACCGTGCACCGCGACGACGTCGGAGATCACGGATTCTCGATGCCCGTGCCCTACGGCCTGATGGACGGCGTCGCGCGCCCCGTGTTCGCGTACGGCATCGGCGCGGCGGGCGGGGGCAACGCGCTGCTC
This sequence comes from Sandaracinaceae bacterium, assembly GCA_044223665.1. Lineage (GTDB taxonomy): Bacteria > Myxococcota_A > Polyangia > Polyangiales > Sandaracinaceae > JBBSAT01. The sequence goes on from JBGALT010000025.1 coordinate 44,274, forward strand.
ATGGGCTCGCCGGCCACGCTCGCGTGCGAGCGTCCCTCGCCTCCCTTCGGGCCGGCCGTGCGACGCCACGTCGTCGACCCGGACGCGTACGCGGCGTGGCGCTTCGGCGGGCTCGACATCGTCCACGTCGACGACGCGACGCTCGCCCAGTGGGCCGAGAGCGACCCGTGGCCGCGCGCGCCGATGCTCTTCGCGGCGAGCGGTGATCCGGCGGTCTACCTCGCCGACGTCCGCGGCGGCCGCCCGACCCGGCGTCACGTGCCGAGCCCGGAGGCGATGGAGGCATGGCGTCTGGACTGGGGCGCCATCGCCGGCGTCGACGCGGCCACGCGCGACGGCTACGGCGCGGACGCCGAGCTCGCCGGTCGACCCTTCCTCGTGCAGGGCAGCGGCCCCGCGGTCTACGTCCTCGACGCGCCACCGCCCGCGGTCGAGATGCCGGCGCCGGACACCGACGCAGGCGCGCCTCTCCCCGGGGCCGACGCGGGCGTTCCGGTGATGCCGCGCGGAGATGCGTCGGTCGCGTCACCGGACGGTGGCGGGTCGATGCGCGGCGGCGGCGCGATGCTGGCCGGAGGCTGCTCGGCGATGCCGTCGCGGGGCGGCGCGTCGCCGCTGGCGCTCGCGCTCGTCGTCGCGGCCTGGCTTCTCGCGCGGGCTCGGCCTCGGCCTCGGCGTGCGGGATCCCCGCGCGGCGAAGCGAGGGGACGGCCGCCCTCCGCGTCAGAAGGCGGTCGTGTCGGGCCCGAGCGCGGGGAGGTCGAGATCGAGCGTCGCGGGTGGCAGACCCGCGTCGGCGCGATACGCGGCGTAGTGCGAGAGGACGCGGCGCACGTAGCGGTGCGTCTGCTCGAACGGGATCTCCTCGCAGAGCGCGTCGATCGGCATCGCGCTCCCGTGGTCGGCGATCCAGCGGCGGACGTTGTGCGGACCGCCGTTGTAGGCGGCGATCGCGAGCGGCAGGCGGCCCTCGAAGCGCTCGATGAGCGACGAGAGGTACCAGGCGGCCATCTCGATGTTGGTCGCGGGGTCGAGCAGGTCGGCGACGTCGAAGTCGTCGTTGCCCATGCTGTGCGCGATGAGCCGGCCGGTGCGCGGCATGATCTGCAAGAGGCCGATGGCGCCCGCGTACGAGACGATGCGCGGGTTGTAGACGCTCTCGACCCGCATCACCGCGAAGAGCAGGTTCGGGTCGAGCCCGTGGCGCGCGGCCGACGTCTCGACGGCGTCCTCGTAGGGGCGCGGATGACGCGAGGCCCGAGAGGGATCGAAGCGCATCGCGAGCCCGGCCTCGCCGAGCGCGTCGGCGACGTTCGCCAGCGTGACGCGGTCCTCGTCCGAGAGCGCGCGACGCGCGCGCCTCAGCTCCATCGTGGTCGGCACACGCGGGGCGGACGCGTTTCGGTACACGGCCTCGACGCCCGCGCGGAGCGGCGAGCGGCCGAGCGACTCGGCCCACGCCGAGTACGCCGTGAACAGCTCCTCGGAGGCCGCGCCCGTATCGCCCAGCGCGAGCTCGTCGTGCGCGCGCGCGAGCCAGGGCAGCTCCGGATGACGCTCGCCGAGCTCGAGCAGCGCCGCGAGCGCGTCGAAGGGCGCCGCGCTCGCTTCCTCGGCCGCGAGCTCCTCGTCGGTCTTCGCGTCGTCGCCCGTGGCGACCGGGAGCGGATCGTGCGGCGCACGGTGCCGGGCGGCCTCGAGGCGCGCCTCGGCCAGCACCGCGTAGATGCGGGCGTCGTCGCGCTCGCAGGCGGCCACCGCCTCCAGCTCCTCGCACGCATCGTCGATGCGGCCCAGGCGCTCGAGCGCGCGCGCGCGGTGGTAGCGCGACGCGATCTCGCGGGTCGTGCTCTCGCCGGCGCAGGGATCGAGGAGCGAGACGACCGACTCGTCGCTGGCCGTTCCGCTGGCGAGGATCGCCGCGTCGAAGCGGGTCGAGCACAGCGCGGTGTCGCGCGAGGCGAGCTCGCTCGCGAGCGCCGTCGACTCCTCCTGCATCCCGGCCCGCGCGGCGATGCGGAGCATCGAGACGAGGCGCACCGAGTTGGCCCGGCGGAGCGAGCCCCCGCTCCAGCCGAGCCGGCGCAGATCGCTGCGTGCCTGCTCGACCACGCGGCCGCGCGCGGCTGCCGCGAGGTCGGCCTCTTGTGCCGCGACGGCGTCGGGGTCTTCGCCGACCGTCGGATCGAGGCCGCGGGCCTCCGCGATCAACGCCGCTGCGTCCTCGAAGCGGCCCTCGAGCCGCGCGAGGCGCGCGAGGACCAAGGTCACGCGCGAGGCGCCCGGTCGATCGAGCGAGAGCGCGTGCAGGCGCTCGGCCTCCGCGCGCGCCATGTCCGGCGGTCCCGACCGCGCCAAGCGCTCGAGGCGATCGACTTCCGCCGCCGTCGTCATCGCCGGGCGTCGATGGCCCTGCGCGGCGAGCTCCTCGAGCGCGTCGCGCGCATCCGCCGCTTCGGGCGTTCCGGGGTCGTCGCGATCGATGCGGTCGTAGGCGAGCACCGCCTCGCGGATCGAGCCGTGGCGCGCGAGCCACGCGGCGTGCTCGAGATCGAGCCGGCGGCGCTCCGGCAGGTCGCGGTACCGGCGCGTGAGCGCGGCGAGCTCCTCTTCGGCGTCGCGCGCGTCGGTGACGAGCAGGCAGTGGACGCGGCCCACGCGCGCTCGTGCTGCGATCGAGGGCAGCGGGCTCTCGATGGCGGCGTCGTAGCGCGGACACGTCTCGCGCGTCGCGCCCATCTGCATCTCGAGATCGGCGCGCAGGAGCGCGAAACGATCGGCCAGGCCCGGCGCGGCCACACGCGCCGACTCGAGCGCCACCGCCGCCGACGCGAGGTCTCCCGCTTCGAGGTGCGCGCGATAGCGGGCGAGGGCGGGCGCGCCGGCGCCGGCATCGGCGTCGCCCGGGTCGGTGAGCACGTCGCGCGCGAGGGAGGAGACGCTCGGCGCGAGGAAGCTCGCGATCGCGTGCGCGTCGCTCGTGCTCGAGGGATACGACGCCGGCGCGAGCGCGCAGACGAGCGCCGCTCCATCCGTGGAGGCGTCGGCTTCGCTCCACGGTGTGTCGTCGGCTGCCGCCGTCGACGTCGCGAGCGCGACGGACACGGACAGGAATCCAGAGAGCGTGAGAGGGGTTCGCCGCACGGAACTTCTCCTCCGTCCGGGGGGAACACTGGATTGTGGGATCACGATCGAGGGGAGTGCAAAATAGGTGCTCGACGAAGTGCAGACGTTCGCCCGGATCCGCGACCCCTCGAGCGAGGCCGCTTCCACCGATGGAGTTCGAGCCCGCACGGGCCTCGAGCTTGGGCGTCTCGCCTCCCTCGTTCGGGTGGGCCTGGTCGCGCTCGTGCTCGGCGGCTGCGGCGGCCGGCGCGTCCTCATCCGCCCGGGCGACGGGCTTGCCAGTGATTCCGAGCCCGACGGCGTCGTCGAGACGTCGTGTGGGACCTACACCCGCATCGACACCGACATGGTCGGTCGCGAGGCCACGCTCGACGGGATGCCCTTCCTCGACGTCGTCCTCGGCGCCTCCGACCCGTGCGCGCCGCTCCCACTCGTGGTGGTTCTTCACGGCCTGGGCGCGTCACCGACGCTGCCGCGCTGGCCCTACGCTGATCTCGGTGTCGCGGTGCGCATCGTCTTGCCGCGTGGGCCGGTTCGCTGGGGAGACGGATACGCATGGTCGTCGGTGCGGGTGCTCGACCACGAGCCGGGGGGCCTCGTCGCGACGCTCGGCGCGCAGGCCGACCGCGTCGCGTCGTTCCTCGACGCGCTGGCGCGCGATCGATCGATCGTCGGCCGCATCGTGCTCACCGGCTTCTCGCAGGGCGCGCACGTGGCGCTCGCCACGACGATGCGCCGCCCCGAGCACGTCGGCATGCTCTTCGTGCTCGCCGGGTGGGTGCCTCCCGAGCTGCGGGAGAGCGCCGTCGAGGCCTCGCCGCCCATCCGCTGGATGCACGGCCTCGACGACGAGCGCGTGCCCTACGAGCTCGCGCTCGAGTGCGCGACCGATCTGCGCGCGCGCGGTCACGACGTGGAGCTCGTCGGGCTCGCGGGCGAGCACCACACGATGAGCGATGCGATGGACGAGCGCTTCCACGGATGGCTCGTCGGGGCGCTGCACGATCCGGGGGAGGGCCGTCCGACCGCGCAGGGCCTCCCGCCCGATCCGTGACGCTGGCGCGAGGGCCGCGTAGAGTCGACCGATGGCCGAGACGGAGGCCAAGACCGAAGCGCGCGGCGCGCGCCTGCGCCCGACGATCCCCACCCGGATCTTCGTCGGCTTCCTCGCGGTCATCGTCGCGTTCGGCGTCGTCTCGACGGCGGGCCTGCGCACGCAGGAGCGCACCGCCCACACGCTCCGGCTCCTGCACGAGGGCTACCTCCCGCTCGCCATCCGGCTGGGCGTCATGCAGTCGGACGACGGCGTGTTCGAGGCGATGGTCGATCGGCTCCCGGCCGAGAGCGATCGTCGCGAGACGCTCGCGTGGCTGAGCCGCGCGCGCCGCGGTCGCCGGAGCACCGTGCGCGACGCGCTCGCCCGCATCGAGCGCGCGGAGGGCCTCGCGCCCTCCGAGGACGACGCCGCGGTGCTGGCCGGGCTGCGCGAAGCGCTCGAGGGCGTCGAGGAGCAGTGGAGCAGCGACGAGGCGCTCTTCGACGACATCGTGCGTGCCGACGCTCACGACGACGCGGTCGGCGTGGCCGACGCCGTGGGCGCGCTCCGCCAGCACGAGAACGACACCAACCGCGCCCTGCGTCGCGGTCTCGACCGGATCCAGCACCGCATCGGCGTCGTCAGCCGGTCGGCCGCGCAGGCGGAGAACGAGTCCGTCTACGTCCTGGCGGTCTCCACGCTGCTCGCCGTGGCCGCGGGGCTCGGCATCAGCCTCTGGGCGCGGCGCCTGATCCTGCCGCTGACGCGCCTCCGGGAGCGCGTCGTCGCCGTCGCGCGCGGCGACCTCTCGCGGCGCTTCGAGGGCGCCCGCGACGACGAGATCGGGCAGCTCGCGACCGAGTTCGAGCGCATGGTCGGCGCCGTGGCGGCCCGCGATCAGCGCCTGCGCGACGCCGCGAGCGAGCTGCGCGAGCTGCAGCGCATGCAGGAGCAGATCGTCGCGAGCCTCCGCGCCGCCGTCGTGGTGCTCGATGCCGAGGGCAGCGTGCGGACCTCGAACGCGGCCGCCGAGACCATCCTCGGTATCGGCGCGGACGCGCGCGGCCGCACGCTCGCAGAGCTGGGCCTCGCCGCGGAAGTCGAGGGGCTCGCCGCGGCGATCGAGCGCGTGAGCACCGGCGAGGAGCGGGCCACGCTGCTCGGCGCGCGCCGCGTGGGCGAGGGCGAAGCGCGCTCGCTCGACGTCCTCGTCACGCCCTTCGGAGAAGGCGATCCGGGCGCGGCGCGACGCGCGGTCCTGGTGGTCGCCGACGACGTCACCGACGAGCTGCGGACCAAGGAGCGCCTCATCCAGACCGAGCGCCTGGCCGCGATGGGCCGCATGGCCGCGCACGTGACGCACGAGGTGCGCAATCCGCTCTCGAGCATCGGGCTCAACGTCGAGATGCTCGAGGAAGAGATGCGCGCGAGCGGTCCCGAGGCGGCGGCGCTCTTGCGCTCCATCCAGCGCGAGGTCGACCGGCTGACGGGCATCACCGAGGAGTACCTGCGGATCGCGCGCCTGCCGGCGCCCCGGCTCGGCAGCGAGGATCCGGGGGCGCTCGTGCGAGACGTCGCGCGCTTCGTGTCGCGCGAGATGGACAGCACGCAGGTGCGGCTCGAGGTGGAGGTCGAGGACGGGCTGCCGCTCGTGCCGATCGACGAGGCCCAGATCCGACAGTCGCTGCTCAACCTGCTGCGCAACGCCCGCGAGGCGATGCCAAGCGGCGGCCGCGTGCTGCTCGGCGCGCGGCGCGAGGACGGCGGAGTCGCGATCTTCGTCCGCGACGAGGGGTCGGGCATTCCCGACGACCGCAAAGAGCGCGTCTTCGACGTGTTCTTCTCGACCAAGGAGCGCGGCACAGGCCTCGGGCTACCGCTCACCCGCGAGATCGTGGTAGCGCATCGTGGTCGCGTCCGATGCGAGGACGCGGCCCCCGACGGCGACCGCCGCGCGGGGACGGTGTTCACGATCTGGCTGCCGATCGCCGAGCCCGCGCCGAGCGAGATCTCGCCCAGCGCGCCGCTCTCGAGCGGCTGAGCCCTCCGACCGAGACGAGAAGGACCCCCGCCATCATGACGACGCGCCTGGACGGCCGCAGCGCCGACGCGATCCGACCCATCGAGATCCAGACCGGCTACCAGAAGAACCCCGAGGGCTCGGTGCTCTACCGCTGCGGTGGCACGCGCGTGCTGATCGCCGCCTCCGTCGAGGAGACGCTGCCGCCGTGGCTGCGCGGCAAGGGGAGCGGCTGGGTGACGGCCGAGTACGCGATGCACCCCCGCGCCAACCCGCAGCGCAAGGAGCGCGAGGGTCGCAAGGGCCGCATCGACGGGCGGACGCAGGAGATCCAGCGCCTGGTCGGGCGCGCGCTGCGCTCGGCGGTGGACCTCACGAAGCTCGGCGAGCGACAGATCACCATCGACTGCGACGTGCTCGACGCCGATGGAGGCACGCGCACGGCCTCGATCACCGGCGGCTTCGTCGCGCTCGCGCTGGCGCTCGACGGGCTGAAGAAGCGGGGCCTGGTGGGGGCGGGCGTGCTCCGGGCGCCCGTCGCCGCCATCAGCGCCGGTCTCGTCGCCGGACAGCGCCTGATCGACCTCGCCTACGTGGAGGACAGCAAGGCGGCCGTCGACCTGAACGTCGTCGCCGCCAGCGTGGACGACGTGATCGAGGTGCAGGGCACGGCGGAAGGCGCACCGGTCGCCCGCGCCGACTTCGACGGCCTCGTGGATCTCGGCTTGGCCGCGATGCCCGCGCTCCGCGCCGCGCAGAACCGAGCGCTCGAGGCCGCGGGAGTGCGCCTCGACGCGCTGGGGCTCGCGTGACGAGGCGCATCGTCGTCGCCACACGCAACGCGGGCAAGGTCCCGGAGCTCGAGCGGCTGGTGGCGCTGCCGGGGATCACGCTCGTTCCCGTGACCGTGCTCGCGCCCGACATGCCCGACGTCGACGAGACCGGCGCGAGCTTCGAGGCCAACGCGATCCTCAAGGCGCGGCAGACCGCGCTCCACACCGGCGAGATCGCGCTCGGCGACGACAGCGGGCTCGAGGTCGACGCGCTCGGCGGCGCGCCCGGAATCCACTCGGCGCGCTACAGCGGTGGGGGGCCGCGTGCGAACGTCGAGAAGCTGCTCGCGGCCCTCGCCGGCGTGGCCGACGCTGCGCGCACGGCGCGCTTCCGCTGTGTCGTCGCGGTGGTCGATCCTCGCGATCCGGAGGCGCCGCTGCTCGCGACCGGCCGCTGCGAGGGCGCCATCGCGCGCGCGCCGCGCGGCGTGCACGGGTTCGGCTACGATCCGATCTTCGTTCCGGCGAGCCACGCCGGCGTCACGATGGCGGAGCTCGACGATCGCGAGAAGGACGCCATCAGTCATCGCGGCGTCGCTTGCCGCGCGCTGGCCCCGCAGCTCGAGGCATGGCTCGCCGCTCGGCGCTGACGCCGCGCGCGACGGCTCCGCGCGCGTCCGATGCGTGGCGAGCGCGCGCGCGTTGATCTACGCTGCTTCCGATCACTCTCCTCGGGGTGTCGCACAGCCTGGTAGTGCACGAGCTTTGGGTGCTCGTTGTCGGGGGTTCGAATCCCTCCACCCCGAATCGGTTCCCTCGTCCCCGTAGCTCAGCGGATAGAGCAGCCGCCTTCTAAGCGGACGGTCCCAGGTTCGATTCCTGGCGGGGGCGCTCTCGCGCCTCTCCGATGCGCGTCACGCGGTGGCGGTCACCGCGTCGTGTCGCTCGGCACCGGGGCCCAGCGCATGCTCGCGCTCCGTCGCAACGTGCGTACCTGGAGAACGGGCCTCGCGGCGCCCTGCAACCGAGACGGTCGGGCCACGTCTGTGGCGTGCGTCACGTGCGCGGGGGGACGCCGCGAAAAAAGAAGCGACGTAGTTGCGAACGGGAATCAAGTGCGTATAGAATGAGAGTCGTACTCAGTTGGAGAGACTCCTTTCTATGAAGCCAAACGCCGCTCGCTTCGCCCCCGTCCTTCCCGTCGTCCTCGCCCTCTCGTCCTGCGCGCCCGCCGCCGACGATCTCGCCGACGGGCCCCCCGTCCTCGAGAACTACGCCGAGGTGCTCCGCGCGCAGTACGCCGACGCGATCACCGGTGCGGCCGATCTGCGCACGGCATGCACGCCTCTCTTCTCGGGCACGCCGACCCAGGCGTCCCTCGACGACGCGAGGCAGGCCTGGCGCGACAGTCGCCCGGCCTACATGCAGAGCGAGTACGCGCGCTTCTACGAAGGCCCCATCGATGCCGCGTTCGGCGGCGACCCGACGATGTCGAACTACGAAGCGCTCCTCAACTCGTGGCCGCTCGACGAGAACGTGATCGACTACGTCGCAGGCCCCGGCGGCAGCGTCGTCGCGAACGGCATCATCAACACGCCGGGCCTCGCCATCGAGCAGCAGCTGCTCGTCGACCGGAACGGCGCCGACGGCGAGAAGAACATCACGGCCGGCTATCACGCCATCGAGTTCCTCCTCTGGGGGCAGGACCTCGACCCGGACGGGCCGGGCAACCGTCCGGTGGCGGACTACGTCACGGGCAGCGGCCCCGACGTGGACCGACGGCGCGAGTACCTCGATGTCGCCACCCAGCTCCTCGTCGACGACCTCACGGCGGTCCGCACGCAGTGGGACCCGGACGCCGACAACTATCGCGCCGAGTTCGTGGCGATGGCGCCGCGCGAGGGCCTCGCCCTGGTGCTGCTCGGCATGGGCAAGCTCGCGGAGGGTGAGCTCAGCGGCCAGCGCATCCACACGCCCTTCACCACGAAAGACCAGGAGGAGGAGCACTCCTGCTTCAGCGACAACACCGTGGCCGACTACGCGAACGACGTGCGCGGCCTCGTGTCGGCGTACTTCGGCACCTACACGCGCACGGACGGAAGCACGGTCGGCGACCCCGCGCACAGCCTCTCGGCGCTCGTGCACGCCCGCAACCCCGCGCTCGACGATCGCTTGCGCGATGCGCTCGAGGACGCGGTCATCGACATCGAGGAGTGGCCCGAGGTCGCCTCGTGCCACAGCCCCGCGCTGCAGGGGGCGTGTCCCTTCGACCAGCTGATCCTCGGCGTCGACACCGATCCGGGCCGCATGGCGGTGCAGGAGATCATCAACGACCTTCATGCGATCGCCATCTCGCTCGCCGAGGTCGCGACCACGCTCGGCATCGATCTGAGCGCGGCCGACTTCGCGTCCCAATAGTCCCCGTCGAGGAGCTCCCGTGCGCGTCCATCCTCTCCGCTCGCCCGGTGTTCGTTCGCTGTTCGTGGTCGGCCTGCTCGGCTGTGCGCCGAGCGCGCCCGCCGGCTTCGAGGCCGGAGAAGACCGTGCGGGCGGCGAGCTCGGCACGACCGTCTCTCGCTCGCAGGACGCCTACACCCAGCCGATGCCCGGCCTGACCTTCGATCAGACGGGCGACTTCGAGGTCGGCAACGCGTTCGACGCCGACGACTGGGTCGTGGCTCCGGCGTCCACCGTCGCGCGCGACGGGCTCGGCCCGCTCTACAACGCGACGGGCTGCTCGGCGTGCCACGCGCGCGACGGGCGCGGCCAGCCGCCGGCCGAAGGACAGGAGATGCTCTCGATGCTCGTGCGGCTCAGCGTGCCGGGCACCGACGCGCACGGCGGTCCGCTCGGGGAGCCCATCTACGGCGGGCAGTTCCAGCCGCGAGGGATCCCCGGCGTGCCCGGCGAGGGCAGCACGAGCCTCACCTGGGAAGAAGTGCCAGGCACCTACGCCGACGGGACGGCGTACTCGCTGCGCCGCCCGCACCTCACGTTCACGAGCCTCGCCTACGGGGCGATGCAGGCGGGCACGATGTTCTCGATGCGCGTCGCTTCGCCCCAGTACGGCCTGGGCCTGCTCGAGCAGGTGAGCGAGGCCGACATCGTCGCGAACGCCGATCCGGACGACCTCGACCACGACGGGATCTCGGGCCGCCCGAACCGCGTCTGGGATCAGGACGCGGGCGCGCTGGCGCTCGGTCGCTTCGGCTGGAAGGCCAACCAGCCGAGCCTCCGGCAGCAGACGGCGGGCGCGATGCTCGGCGACATCGGGATGACCTCGTCCTTGAACCCGGATCAGAACTGCGGCGCGACGCAGATGGAGTGCAGCATGGCGCCCGACGGCGGCGCGCCCGAGCTCTCGGATCAGATCCTGAATCTGCTCGTGTTCTACGGACAGACCCTCGCCGTCCCCGCGCGCCGCGACTACACCGATCCCACCGTGCTGCGCGGTCGCGCGCTCTTCCGTGACGCGGGCTGTGCCGATTGCCACGTGCCTTCGTTCACCACGCAGCACCACGACACCGTCGCGGCGCTCAGCGAGCAGCACATCTGGCCGTACACGGATCTCCTGCTGCACGACATGGGCGAGGAGCTCGCCGACGAGCGGCCCGACTTCGAGGCGAGCGGCACCGAGTGGCGGACGCCGCCGCTCTGGGGCATCGGGCTGCTCCGCACCGTGAACCGCCACGAGTACCTGCTCCACGACGGGCGCGCGCGCGGCTTCGAGGAGGCAACCCTCTGGCACGGCGGCGAGGCCGAGGCCTCACGGGAGGCGTTCCGCGCGATGAGCAGCGGCGATCGCGACGCGCTCGTGCAATTCTTGCGATCGCTTTGACCGATCCGCTCGCGCGCTCGTCCCACGCGCGGCCGCCTCGTGCGGGCGCGCCGTGGGCCGTGGTCTGCTTCCTCGCGCTCGCGCTCGCGGCGTCGTGCGATGCGCCGCCTGCCTACGATCGGGCGGCACTGCTGCGCGACACCGTCGACGAGGTGATCGTCCCCGGCTACGACGCGCTCGACGATGCGGCCGCCGTGCTCGACCAGAGCGCCGGTACGCTCTGCGCGGCGCCCGATCGCGCCTCGCTCGAGGCCGCGCGCGCCGCGTGGCTCGAGGCCGCGCTCGCGCTCGCCCGCACGAGCGCGTACCAGATCGGCCCCGCGCGCGAGATGAACCTCGCGTCCGAGATCGGCTTCTGGCCCTCGTCGCCGACCGCGATCGAGCGCAACGTCGCGGCGACCGAGCCGATCGATGCCGGCTACGTCGATGCGCTCGGCGCCGGGAGTAAGGGCTTGCCGGCGCTCTCGTATCTCCTGTTCGGCGGCACGCCCGACGCCACCGCACCGCTCCGCACCGACGACGAGGTCGTCCTGGCGCTCACGACGAGCCCGCGCCGCTGCGAGTACGTCGTGGCGCTGGCCGCGCACGTGGCCCGGACGGCGCATGCCCTCTCGCTCGCGTGGCGTCCCGAGGGCGGAGGCTATGGGGAGGTCCTCGCCAACGCCGGCGATCCCGACAACGTCGACTATCCCGATCGCGAGACGGCGCTCGTCGCGCTGATCACCCAGCTGCTCGAGACCCTCAAGCTCGCCAAGAACACCAAGCTCGGGATCCCGATCGGTCACCGCACGGGCCTGCCTTCTCCGCTCGCGGTGCAGTCTCCTTACGCCAGCGCCTCCGTCGCGCTCATGGACGCGGATCTGCGCGGCGCGCGCGCGCTCTGGACCGAGCCGACCCACTCGTTCGACGCCATGCTCGCCGCACGCGACCCCGCGCTCGCCGAGCGCACGAGGGGAGGGCTCGATGCGTCGGTCGCGGGCCTGGTCGCGCTCGGCGCGGTGGCGGAGACCGACACGAGCACGTTTCCGAGCTACGCCGCCGGCCCGGACCGGACGGTCGGCGAGACCGCGTACACGCGGATGGACGACCTGGAGGCGACGCTCGCGACCGAGGTCGCGGGCCGGCTCGGGCTGAGTGTCGCGTTCTCCGACATGGACGGCGACTGAAGGAGGCGCGCCGCGGCCTTCACCCGCCGCGAAGACGACGTCCGCGCACCGCCATTCGCTTGACCGAACGGGCCGGGCGCGATTCGATGCGCTCCATGAGCACCCACGAAGGGTCCCAGAGCCAGCGGCTCGAGCGCGCGCTCGCCGCGGTCCGCGCCAAGACCTCGGCCGCGCCCAGGGTGGCGCTCGTCCTCGGCTCGGGCCTCGGCGGCTTCGCCGACACGATCGAGGGCGCGACGCGGATCCCGTACACCGAGATCCCCACGATGCCGGTCAGCCGCGTCGTCGGCCACGCCGGCAACCTCGTCGTCGGCGCGTGCGAGGGCATCGACGTCGTGGCGATGCAGGGACGCGTCCACCTCTACGAAGGCCATCCTCCCGCCGACGTCGTCTTCGGGGCGCGCCTCATGATCCGCATGGGCGCGCGCATCGTGATCATCACCAACGCGGCCGGCGGCGCGAGCCCCGCGTTCTCGCCCGGCGATCTGATGCTGATCGAGGATCACCTGAACCTCACCGGGCAGAGCTCGCTGACCGGGCCGAACGAGGAGACGCTCGGGCCGCGCTTCCCCGACATGACCACGGCCTACGATCCCGGCCTGCGCGCCGTCGCCCTCGAGGCCGCGAGCGGCGCGGGCTTCCAGCTCGTGCGCGGCGTCTACGCGGGCAACCTCGGGCCTGCCTACGAGACTCCGGCGGAGGTGCGCATGGCGCAGCGGCTCGGTGCCGACGCGGTCGGCATGAGCACCGTGCTCGAGACGATCGCGGCGCGCCACATGGGCGCGCGCGTGCTCGGCATCTCCTGCATCACCAACAAGGCGGCAGGGCTCTCCCCGACACCCCTCGATCACGCGGAGGTCGAGGAGACGGCGCGCGCCGCCCGGGGCCGCTTCGTCTCGCTCCTGCGCGGCGTTCTCGGCCGCCTCGCCGCGACCGAAGGGGCCTCGTGAGCGCCGCGCCCGTGGACTGGACGGCGCTCCTCGCGCAGGCGTGGGCTGCGCGCGAGCGCTCGTACGCGCCGTACTCGCAGTACCGCGTCGGCGCGGCGCTCCAGGCCGAGGACGGTCGCGTCTTCGTCGGCACCAACGTCGAGAACGCGAGCTACGGGCTCGCGCTCTGTGCCGAGCGCGCGGCGGTCGCCGCCGCCGAGGTGGCCGGCGCGCGACGCTTCGTGGCCATCGCCGTGGTCAGCGGCGGCGCACAGCCCGCGTCACCGTGCGGCATGTGCCGCCAGGTGCTCTCCGAGTTCCCGCCGGGCTTCGTCGTGCGCTGCGTGTCCGAGACGGGCCAGACGCTCGACAGCACCACCGAGACGCTCCTGCCGCACGCCTTCGGCCCCGCCGCGCTGGGGATCGAGCCGGAGCGCTCGACGATGGTGATGGGCACCTCCGACGAGCGTCGCGACACCGATCGCCCCGCCTCGGCGTCGACGCCGCCACCGAGCGACTCGATCTTGCCGCGCCCCGGCGATCCCTTCGTCGGCGTCGCGCTCAAGGTCGCCGCCGGCACCGGCGCCGAGCTCACGCACGCGGAGGTCGTGGATCCGTCGCGCGGTGAGCGAGGTCGGTCGTGAGCGAGGCGCTCGCCGCGATGGACGTCGTCGTCCGCGGCGGCACGGTCGTCACGATGGATCCCGCGCGCCGCGTGGTGCACGCGGACGTGCTCGTCCGGAACGGCGTCATCGCCGCGATCGGGCGGCTTCCGCCCCACACACGCGCGCGCTCGCTGGACGCGAGGGGCTGCGTGGTGCTGCCGGGGTTCGTCCAGGCGCACGTGCACCTCTGTCAGGCGCTCTTTCGCGGGATGGCCGACGACCTGCCGCTCATGCAGTGGGTGCGGCGTCGCATCTGGCCGCTCGAGGCGGCCCACGACGGCCGCTCGATCGCGGCGAGCGCGCGCCTGGGCCTCTTCGAGATGATGCGGGCCGGCACGACGACGATCCTCGACATGGGAACGGTCCGCGAACAGGACGCGGTCTTCGAGGCGATGCGCGAGAGCGGCATCCGCGGCTTCTCCGGCAAGGCGATGATGGACCGCGGCAGCGGCGTGCCGGCAGGCCTGCGCGAGACGACGAAGGACAGCCTGCGTGAGAGCGAGGCCCTGATCGGGCGCTGGAGCGGGGTCGGCCGCCTCGGCTACGCGCTCGCGCCGCGCTTCATCCTGAGCTGCAGCGAGAAGCTCCTGCGGGAGACAGCCGAGCTCGCGCGCGAAAGGGACGTGATCGTGCACTCGCACGCGGCCGAGCACCGCGGTGAGCGCGACGAGGTGCGGCGCCTTCTCGGCAAGGACGACGTGGATGCGCTGGCGAGCTACGGCATCGCCGGGCCGCGGACGGTGCTCGCACACGGCGTGCAGCTGACGGCGGCGCAGAAGAAGGCCTGCGGCAAGCGCGGCACGCGCTTCGTGCACTGCCCGAGCGCGAACCTGAAGCTCGCGAGCGGCATCGCCGACGTGGTGTCGATGCGCGCCGCGGGGATGGTCGTGGGGCTCGGGGCCGATGGCGCGCCCTGCAACAACCGGATGGATCCGTTCACGGAGCTGCGATCGGCGGCGCTGCTCGCCAAGGCGGTCACGGGCGACGCGGCGGCGCTCGTCGCGATGGACGCCTTGGCGCTCGCCACGATCGAGGGAGCGCGCGTGCTCGGGATCGAGGCGCAGGTGGGCTCGCTCGAGGTGGGCAAGCGCGCCGATCTCTCGGTCGTGCGCGTCGACGGCGCGCACTGCGAGCCGGGTGGAGATCCCGCGGCGCGCGTCGTGTACTCGGCGACCGCGGCCGACGTGGAGCACGTGCTGGTGGACGGCGAGATCGTCGTGCTCTCGCGCGAGCACCGGCGGCTCGAGAGCGAGCGAGTGGCCGAGGACGCGCGGCGCGAGGCCAAGCGCCTCGTCGGGCGCGCGAAGATCTAGCGGGAAGCGCGGCCCGATCGGCGCGGGTCAGCTCGGATCCGGAATGTGCGACGGCGCCGACGCCTCACCCTCGGGGGGCGCCGCGGCCACCTCGCCGGCGGGCTCGGCGTGCTCCGCCGCCGCTTCCGCCGCGGCCGCATGCCGCCGTCTTCCTCGTGTGGGCGGCGGCGCGGGCGGCGGCTCGGGCGGCGGCCGCGTCACGCGCACGATGGGCACGTCGTCGGCGAACACGTGGTTGCGCGCGCGGAGCGTGATCACGTCGCCCACCTCGACGAGCTCGGCGATGTCGTCCACGCGGTTTCGGAACGTCGCCATCATCGTGTCGTCGCCCATCCGCAGGGTGAGCACGAGCCGGTCGCCCTCGCGGCGCTCGGCCCCCCCGCGGCCGTCCACCTCGCCACCGATGCCGAGCGCGCGCGCCAGGCTCGGGCGCGCGAGCCATCCGCCGGTGGCGCCGAGCACCAGCACGACGAGCCCGAGCACGAGCTTCTTCTTCATCGCCACGGAGATCGGCTGACGCGCTCCGGCGCTTGAGCGCTATGGTCGGGCCGTGACCGTTCACCTCGAGACGCGCGGTCGCCCGCGCGCGAAGCTGCCCACCCGTCTGGTCCGCACGCACGCGATCCGAATGCTGGCCGCGCTCGAGCTCGAGGGTGCCGAGCTCTCGCTGGTCCTCTGCGACGACGCGACCATCCACGCGCTGAACCGCGACTACCGCGACAAGGACAAGCCGACCGACGTGCTCGCGTTCGCGCTGCGTGAGGGCCCGTACGCCGAGCTCGCGGGAGATCTGCTGGGCGACGTCGTCGTCTCGCTGGACACCGCCGCGCGCCAGGCGCGGGAGAAGAAGCACCCGCTCGCGCGCGAAGTGACGATGCTGCTCGCGCACGGCCTCTTGCACCTGTTGGGCTACGATCACGCGACGCGCACCGAGGAGCGCCGCATGAGCGCGCGCACCGATGCGCTGATCGCCGCGGCGGAGAGGCCGAATCGCCCGCGGAAGCAGCGTGCGATCGCCCGCGATCGTCCGAAAAAGCCGTGAAAGTGTGCTTTGTGTCTCGGATCCGTCTTTTTTTCGGCGTGAAACGCAGTTAGGGCTTTACAGGCCCAAAATCACGTGGCATCGATGCCCCCGAACGCACGAAGCCCCGGAAAAATGGGGTCTTCGGGAAGGGGCCGGATCCACCGGGGGCGTTTTCCGGTGGGCCGTCCTACGACACGGCGCGCTGCCCGCTGCGGGTGGCGAGACGGGTCGGTCTCCAAGCGCGCTCGTGCAGTCCGGGGGTCTCGACGGAAAGCACGGGTCGCGTGACGGGCGTCTTTTGTCTGAACGAGACGGATAGAAAGTCGGAGGAACCCATGAGCGAAGGCAAGCGGCTGACGAAGGCGCAGATCATCAGCGAGATCGCGGAGAAGACCGGCCTCAGCAAGAAGCAGGTCGGCGAAGTGTTCGAGAGCCTCTCGGGCCTCATCAAGCGCGAGCTCGGCAAGCGCGGCCCGAAGGAGTTCGTGATTCCGGACCTCCTCAAGCTGAAGGTCAAGGAGATCGCGGCCCGCAAGGCGGAGACGCGCAAGAACCCGTTCACGGGCGAGATGAAGCAGTACCCGGCGAAGCCGGCGTCGCGCAAGGTTCGCGCGACGGCGCTCAAGAAGCTCAAGGACCTCATCAACTGAAGTCCGGCTCCGCTGCCGGAAAGAGGCGGCGTCTGGAAAAGAGGCGCGCGGCGAAAGTCGCGCGCCTTTTTTCTCGGTGCGCGACCCCTCGCGCACGGCGCGCCGCGCGCTACCATCGCGCCCGATGTTCGAGAAGATCCTCGTAGCCGGCCGTGGAGAGAACGCCGCGCGCGTCGCGCGTACCTGTCGCCGCCTCGGCGCCGACACGGTTGCAACCTGTGCCGACGGCGAAGAAGAGTCCGTCCACGCGCAGGCGTGCGACTCGACCGCCGGGATCGGCCCCGCCGAGAGCCACTTCCGAGCCGACGTGCTCGTGGCCACCGCTCTCGCGAATGGATGCCAGGCGATCCATCCCGGCTACGGCTTCTTCGACGAGAGCCTCGAGCTCCCGCGCCGCGCCGAGGCGGCCGGCATCGCCCTGATCGGCCCCTCGGCCGAGACGCTCGTGCTGCACCGGGATCGTCTCGCCCTGCGCGAGGCAGCGATCGAAGCAGGGCTGCGCGTGCTCCCGGCGAGCGCGGCGCCGGCGTCGAGCCTCGAGGAGCTCCGGGCCGAGGTCGAGCAGCTCGGCTATCCGGTCGTGCTCAAGCGCGCCATCGGTCTGGCGGAGCCGCGCGCGCTCCTGGTCGCGAACGACGACGAAGAGCTCGCGCGCCACCTCGACGCGCTCGAGCTCGACGGAACCGCGATGATCCTCGAGCGCTACATCGATCGGCCGCGCCACGTCGAGGTGCAGGTCGTCGCCGACGGCCGCGGTCACATCGGGGTGCTGGGCGATCTCGAGACGAGCGCGCGCAAGGACCACCGCCGCGTGCTCTCCGAGTCGCCCGCGCCGGCGATCGATGCCCTGCACGGGCGTGACGAGGTCCGCGCCGCGATCTGGGCGGCGGCCTTCGATCTGGTCGCGTACTCGGGCTTCCGGGGCGTCGGCTCGGTGCAGTTCCTCATCGATGCGCGCGGCGCGTTCTACTTCGCCGGCTTCTTGCCGCGGCTCTCCCCCGAGCACGCCCTGGTCGAGATGTGCGCGAACGTGGATCTCGTCGAGGTCGAGGTGATGCTCGCGCTCGGCGAGGGGGTCCCCGACGCGGTCCTGCGCGCCGAGCCGACCGGCCATGCGGTGCAGGGTCGGATCGACGCCGCGCTCGATCCGCGCGACGGGCGTCCGTTCCCGGGGCGTACCGACGACGTGCGCTGGCCTCCCTCGCCGATGGGCCGCGTCCGCATCGAGACCGGCATCCAGGCGCGCTCGAAGATCGGCGCGGATCACGATCCGATGCTGGCGACGGTCACCACCTACGCGCCCACCCGCCACGAAGCGATCCTCACGCTCGATCGCGTCGTCGCCGAGACGCGCATCGGTCCGCTCATCACGAACCTCCGGCTCTTGCGGCGCGCCCTGAATCACGAGTCGTTCCGCGCATGCCAGTACGACGAGGGATTCCTCGACCGCGCCTGAGGAGCGCGAGGCCCTCGCGCCCGAATCGTCTCGTTCGGCTTCGAGCGCGACTCGGGGGCGGCCGGCGGGCGGCGGCCGTGATAGTGTACACGTCCCATGAATCTGGAACGGCCTGAGCTGCGGCTCGTCCGCGAGAAGCTCGAGTCGGTCCTCGCCCCCGAGCTCGCGGCCAGCATCCTGTTCGAGGCGCTCACCGAGACGGGCGGCCGCCCGCCCGCCACGGGCGAAGGGACCCTGGCGCTGGTCGAGGGCCCGCTCGCCCGCATCCTCGGCCGTCGCGTCCGCTCGACCGAGCGCGACGTCATCGTCGGCGACCTGGTCGAGGTGCTGCGCGGAATCGTGGGCCCGGCGCTGACGCCGGCGCACCCGATCCACGTCACCAAGTACCGCCGCGAGCACGAGCCGACGCTCGAGATCACCCGCGATCACGGCGCCGTGGCGGTGCTCGTCCTGTCGGGCAAGGAAGACGTCGCCACGCGCCTCGAGGCCGCGCTCGGCCCCGGCCGCGTGTCGGCCCGGACGCTCACGACCCGCGCCGAGCTCTCGGCCCTCCTCGGTCGTGCGGGGCGCTTTCCCGTCATCGTCCTCGTCGACGCCGTGGAGTTTCCCGCGATCGAGCCCGTCGAGCTCGCCGATCTCCTCGAGCGCACGCCGGCCGGCACCGTGCACGCGATCTGGGGCGGCGATCTGCCCTACGGTGGCGT
Organism: Sandaracinaceae bacterium; assembly: GCA_044223665.1. Classification (GTDB taxonomy): domain Bacteria; phylum Myxococcota_A; class Polyangia; order Polyangiales; family Sandaracinaceae; genus JBBSAT01. The sequence continues at coordinate 62,974 of JBGALT010000025.1, forward strand.
GATCCTCGGCGAGCTCGTCGAGCGGCGCGTGCCGGCGACCCCGCTCGATCGGCGCGAGGGAATCGAGCCGCTGCTCGACCTCGTGCGCAGCCGTCGCGCGTGAGCGCGCCGCCGGGGCTTCACGCAACTTCGCGAACCGTCGCGAATCGTCGAGCGCCGCCGAGCGTCCCAGGGAAGGGCACGAAAGGCTCACGCGATGAAGGTCTCCCGTACCTGGTCCACGCCGCTCGCGGCCGCTGCGTTCGTCACCATGGCCGCGACCGGCGTGCTGTTGTTCTTCCACCTCGACGCTGGCCTCGTCGGTGCGCTCCACGAGTGGGGCGGCTGGCTGCTCATCCCGGCCGTCACGCTGCACCTCGTCGGCAACGCACCGGCGTTCCAGGCGCACGCCGCGCGCGCTCGACCGCGCATGCTCGTGGCGATCGCGCTCGTCGTCGTCGCGCTCGCGGCCGCGTGGGGCGGCCTCTCCGGCGGGCGGGAGCGCGCCAATCCCTCACGCGCCGCCGTCGACCGCGTCACGGCCGCACCGATCGCCGCGCTGGCGCCCCTCGCGGGCCGCGACGTCGACACGCTCGTCGCGGAGCTGCGCGAGGCCGGGTTCGAGGAGGCGAGCCCCGAGGCGACGCTCGACGGGCTCGCGGGCGGAGAGCGCGAGGCCCGCATGCGCGCGCTCTCGATCGTCTTGCCGCCGCCATGACGCGAGCGGTGAACGCGCGACGCGACCGCCGAGCCTCGTCGCGTTCCGACGCGCGCTTCGAGCCCGACGTCAGAGATCGATGCGCCGCAAGAGCGCGTCCGAGGTCACCTCGCACTGCTGCGCGACGCCGCCCTCGGTCCGCTGGTAGCTCCGTACGCTGCGCCCGGTGAAGCGGCCGGACGCGTCGCGGGTGACGTGGAAGGTGTTCCGAGGTCGGTTGGGCCCGCTCGTCCCCGTCATGAACGCCTCGCCGGACACCACCCCATCGGCGGAGATCGAGAGGGACCACGTGCCCCAGTACGGGTTGTCGACCACGTGCATGTTCATCGACGCGCTCCCCGGCACGCCGTCGATCGCGGCGACCCACGACGACACGTAGCCCGTCCGCTCGTCGTCGCCGCAGCTCGCCGACACGGTCCGCGTCTGGAAGACGTAGAGGCCCGGCCCGAGCACGGTCTGATCCGACGCCGTCTGGGCGCGCGCGCCGGCGCCGTGTGCGAGCGCCACCAGCAGAATGGCCGAGAGAGCGAAGACCGCGCGCCGCATCGAGAGCCTCCTGTTCGTGATCCGTGGTTCGCTCGTGGCGCGGCGCGCGTTACGTGGCTCGCCGGCGATCGCGTGGGCGGGACGCCACGCGATCGCGTCGCTCGGGGTCTCTCGACCCGCGCGAACCGATCCGTCAGTACGCGGTCGCGCCGTAGAGCACGAGCCGGCCGGGCCCCGTCGTGCGCACGGTGATCGACGCGAGCGTGCGCGTCCCGTCGACCGGGAGGTCCGTGCCCATCAGGCGGGCAGCGCCGCTCGAGCGCGCCGTTCCGTTCCACCGCGCGAGCCCGCTCTGGACGGTGAAGATGGGCGAGGCCGGCGTGGCGAACCAGTCGGGCGCCGTGAACGAGGCCGTCGTGCTCGAGGCGTCGCCGTAGGTGCGAACGACCTGCACCTGCGAGGCGCCCTCGGTGGACACGAAGTAGAGCTGCAGGTGCGTGTACTGCGTCGGGACCACGGGGAAGGTCACCTCGTCGATGCCGGCGATCGGGTCGTTCAGGATCACGCTGTTCGGGGCGGAGCTGCCGTCGCGCCAGGCGAGCTGCGCATCGGGGTGGTTTGCGTCGGCGACGTAGCGGCCGTCGTCGGGAAGACCGGTGAACGTGCCGGCGAACGTGGCCGTCATGAGCACGTAGTGAGAGCCGTCCATCGACGTGAGCGGGGGGAAGGAGCTACCGCCCGCGACCGACGCTGCGACGGTGTCGTGGAGGAAGACCGACGCGAGATCGATCTGCGCGGGGCTCGCGAAAGAGAAGTGCACGTCGGCGTCGATGACGACGGCCGCGTCGACCCCGCCGCAGCCCGCGCTCGCGCACGCCGCCGTGCACGATGCTGCGACGGCGGCGCAGCTCGCGCCTCCCGCGCCCGCGCACGACGGGCCGCACGCCGCCACGCAGCTCGTGTGGGTCCCGGTGCAGCCCGCGTTGCAGCTCGTCTCGGTCGACGCGCAGCCCGGCAAGCACGCGTCGCACGCGGCCAGGCATGCATCGCGCGACGGCCCGGCCGGGATCGAATTGCAGCCGGCCCGGCAGCTCGCCAGCGTCCCGCATCCGGTGCGGCAGCTGCTCGCCGTCGCGGCGCACGAGGCGGTGCAGCTCGTGCGCGTCCCGTCACAGGTGGTCGAGCAGCTGGTGACGCAGCCCTCGCACGTCACGCGCGCGCCCTCGCAAGCGGCGAGGCACGTGGCCGATGCCGAGCAGCCCGCGTCCGAGCCGCCGCCGCCCGCGTCCGTGCCGGCGCCGCCGTCCGTCCCCGCGCCGCCCGCGTCCATGCCGCCGCCGTCGGTCCCGACCCCGCCGTCCGGGCCCGTCGCTGCATCGCCCGGAGCGCCGCCGTCGGTGCGTCCGCCCCCATCCACGCCGGCGCCGGTGTCCGTGGGATCGCCCCCCGCGTCGTTCGCCGGCGTCGCCGGCGCCGAAGGGCACCCGCTCAGCGCTGCGAAGAGAGCTCCTACCGCTGCGACCCGCCCGAGCTCGTCGATCGAAAGCATCCTGACCCTCCAGCGCCCCGCGAGCCCCACGTCGCAGAACAGAGGCCCACCCTAGAGGCTGCGCGCCGCGCCGACCATTCACCGCTTGACGTACGCGTTTCGTTTAGGTGCCGTGCGAGCAGCGGTGTGCGCAATCCGTGCGAGCGCTACCATGCGCCCGATGTCTTCGTCCCGTCGCTTTCGTGCGCTCCTGATCTCGACGCTCTCCCTGCCGGTCGTGGCCGTCTTCCACGGCTGCACGACGTACATCACGATCGTCGACGACGATGCCGGCGGGGGCATCGATGCAGGCGCGGATGGCGGGCTCACGGGGCCGTGCACCAACGCGGCGAGCTGCGACGACGGGCGCTACTGCAACGGGGCGGACCAGTGCATGCCGGGCGCGAGCGGGGCCGATGCCCGCGGCTGCGTCCACGCCGGCTCGCCCTGCTCGGG